>NZ_JAGGQC010000003.1:0-640857 GCF_018613455.1 Bacillus sp. ISL-78 | reverse complement strand
TCATGGATGGCTAACGGGTGCTTTACTTCATTACCAGGAGCTGATCAGCAGCTCCTTTTCTTATGGAACTATCGGGGCAGGATAGTTCAACAAGGAAAATGTTTATTTAGAAGAGAAAAAGTAGTGAGGAGTATTTAAATATTAATGCTGAGGAGAAAAAAATGGCTCAAAATGGGATTGTTTTAGTAGTTAGTGTATCATTATTCAAAGATGGAGAAGTTTTAATGATAAAAGAAAATAAACCCAGTGCAATGAATAAGTGGAATTTTCCTAGTGGACGAATTGAGTCTGGTGAAGACATTCTCTATGCAGCCCGAAGGGAAGTAAAAGAGGAAACAGGGTTTTATGTGGAACTTACTACCACTACTGGTATTTATAACTTTATCAGTAGTGCTGGTAATCAAGTTGTTCTTTTTCATTTTACTGGAGAAGTTACTGGAGGATCATTAGATATTAAAGAAGATGAAATTATAGACTTTAAATGGGTAAATATGTCTGACCTCGTGAACTTTGATAATGAAGAACTTCGTGATGCAGGTGTTATAAAACAAATAGGAAATAGTCTAGTTAATAAAAGTTTCTATTCAGTAAATATCTTTAATCAACAATTAGGTAAATAAATATCCTTGTTGAACTACATGTGCGTTAGCTGAAGATCAGAGCTGTCTTTAGGGTAGCTTTATCTTTATGCAATTATCGGGGCAGGTTAATTGAAGATGTAACTATAAATATAAAACATTAACCGTAAGAGATTCTTATGTATTTTTATAAATAATATAAAATTTTATTTACTTTGGAAGTTTAGTATCCTTTTGTTAAAGGGGAAGTTTTGGGAAAAATTTGAATTCACAGGGGTGATAAAATGATTAAAAAATTACATCACGTTCAGATAACTATTCCAAAGGAGACTGAAGAAAAGGCTAAAAATTTCTATTGTGGTATTTTAGGTTTACAAGAAATCGAAAAACCCGAATCTCTTAAAGGACGAGGAGGATTTTGGTTAAAAGTCGGTGATAAAGATGTACATATAGGAACAGAAGGTGATTTTGATAGATTGAAAACTAAAGCACATATTGTACCTTTGCTTTTTCTTTTGGTTCAGTTAATTTAAGAACATTTTTAGAAAGTGATCTGCCCTCATTTACATGATGTAAGAATCCTTTGTATCGGTTTCCGCCAGCACCTACAAACACCTTTTTCATTAGTTTTTCAACAATATCAGAATCAATTAATTCGTTTCGGTATAGGTAATCATAAAATGATGTAACTACCGTAAGGTAGTTGTTTACCGTTCATTCACTGCGTTTAGCTGGTACTGTTTTGTGTGGTATAACTTTATTGCTTTCATATGGATTCCTAAGCCAAGCAACGAAGTTAGATAAATTCTCAAAGTTCACCTGCTGATAATCAATACCTGTTTGTTTTAAGTATGTAAAGTGAAATTTCAAAGCTGTACAGTAAGTCTTTAAAGTGTTGCTGCTACTTTCCTTGTTATGGAGGTACTTCATATACTTTGCAACAGATTCAACAGGCAAACCATATGTATCCAGTAGAAGATAATATTTTCCATTGTTAACAGATATCTCCTCCACTCTCATGAGTACACTCTCCCGTTAATTATTATTTTTGATAGTAGTTCTACCCATAGAGACTCCCGTTGTTGTTTTGTTAAGGTCCTCGAAACTATCGTTTCTGCGGAGTGCTGTCCTCGCACCGAGGCTATGTCCTCTATCTAAAAACCGTACTAACGTTCTGTCCCTTAATTCCATTTTATACATATAAAACCATATATTCAATCTTTATTTTTCAAGTCAATTATGTAAATGAAAAAGGATAGTTAGCCCTCATACTGGACTAACTATCCTATGATTTATTATCTAAATTTAACTTTGGGCTATCCTTTTTGTAGTTTTCCAAGCTTTCAGTATATATTTTCGATACGTAAATAAAGGAAATGTGTTAAGTTGGACTAAAATGATTATGGGGGCAGCGATGAAATACGAAATTATTTTATTTGATGTTGATGATACTTTGCTGGACTTTGGAATATCGGAAAAGAATGCACTGCATGAAGCTTTTTTAGAGTTCGGTTTGCCAACAGGGGCGGAGGATTATGCGGAATGTTACCAAGAAATCAGTAAGGTATTATGGAGGGATTTGGAACAGGGGCAGATAGATTTAACCATT
Organism: Bacillus sp. ISL-78; assembly: GCF_018613455.1. Taxonomy (NCBI): domain Bacteria; kingdom Bacillati; phylum Bacillota; class Bacilli; order Caryophanales; family Bacillaceae; genus Bacillus; species Bacillus sp. ISL-78. The sequence goes on along the minus strand of NZ_JAGGQC010000003.1, from coordinate 638,670 downwards.
CTGGGAGTGGAAAGGTTCAAGCGGTTGTTCCTGAAGTATGGGCTTGATATGGATGCGGATGAGTTCAGCCGTGCGTACCTGGGACATTTGGGAAAGGAAATACATCTTCTTCCCGGGGCTATAGAAGTTTGCGAGAAGCTTGGAGGATGCCGGCTTGCTATTATAACAAATGGCTTCACGGCAGTGCAGACAGCAAGAATCGGTGGTTCAGCCCTTTGCACTAGATTTGAGACCTTGATAGTTTCCCAAGAGGCTGGGTTTCAGAAGCCTGATAGAGGAATTTTTGATTATGCTTTTTCCAAGTTAAAGATCACGGGTAAATCGAAAGCGTTGATAGTGGGTGACTCCTTGACTTCAGATATACAGGGCGGCTTGAATTATGGAATGGATACATGCTGGTACAATCCCCATCAAAAGGATAATGATCTGGGAATCAAGCCCACATATGAAATCCGTACGCTCACTGATCTTTTGGAGATTGTAGGAAATAAACAAGTATAGGGTGGTATATGCCTTCTAAAAAACAGAGGCCGCTTGTCCGAGTGAGAGGACACACAGCCTCTGTTATTACTCATGCCCGAGATTTTAGAATCAGTTCAAATCCAGCTCATGTGGTTTGAGTGTTTGATCCTTTTCTTTCCTTCTGCTGAAATGCGGGGATAATATACAAAGCGCCAGGGAAATCGCGAGACCTGCCATCATGAATCCGCCAAATACCAAAGGGGATGGGCCATATGATTCCGCCATGGCGGTCCAAATGAGCGGACCGAAACCTGCAATGGCCGCCGCGACCTGATAACCGACAGATAATCCTGTATAGCGGACCTTGGCTGGAAAGAGCTCCGAGAATAATGTCCCTTGTGTAGAAAATATGGCTCCCCAGATGATGCCGAGTACAACTGCCTGCATCATGTAGAACCAGCCAACCCCACGCCCAATCATTGTAAAATATGGGATGGCCAAGACGAAAAGGAGAGTCAGGCCCCCAAAATAGATGATTTTTCGATCGATGAAATCTGAAATATAACCAATGACAGGAATGGTGATCAGCATTGTAGCGCAGCCAATCGTTAAACCGGTAAGAGCTGAATCTTGGGAATAACCAAAATACAGTGTAGTGAAGACGAGAACATAGGACATGATGAATACATTGAAGAAGCCGTCCCCAATTTTTAGTCCGATCACCTGCAGCACACTTCTCCAATCGTGTTTCAACGTTTCAATAATGGGAACTTTCGCGAGATCGCCGCTATCTTTCTGCGCTTTAAATTCCGGCGTTTCTTCAATGCCACTCCTTACCCAAATTGCCAATCCGATCAGTACACCGCTTAAAAGGAATGGAATCCGCCAACCCCAAGATAAAAATTGGGCATCGGTTGTCAAGGAACTGATGAGGGTAAGGCTGAACGAACCGGCAACCAAGCCGATGGGGACCCCTAGTTGGGGAATGGATCCATATAACCCACGGACACCTTTAGGAGCAGATTCCGTTGCCAATAGGATGGCTCCGCCCCATTCACCACCCAAGGAAATTCCTTGAATCAACCTCAGCACCACCAAGATGGCGGGGGCGGCCAACCCAACCTGGGCATAAGTGGGCAGAACACCGATTAGCATTGAACTCCCTCCCATACCAATAAGGGTGAACATGAGTGCTGCCTTCCGTCCGATGCGATCGCCCATATGTCCGAACAGGATGCTGCCGATTGGACGGGCCGCGTAACCAGCCCCGAATGTGACAAAGGCGAGAAGAAGTGAAATCGCTGGATCATGATTGGGAAAGAATAGCGTTGTAAAAACCAGGCCCGTTGCTGTCCCGTATAAATAGAAATCGTACCACTCAATAACGGAACCCGCTAAACTAGCGAAAAGAACTCGACTTTTTCTCATGATAAATGCTCCTTTAATGCTAAGTTTTTCATCAAAATTGTTTTCAACGATAAATAAAGACGAAATGAACAAAAATGATGGTAAATGAATATATGTAATAAACTGGATTATTTAGATTATTTTAGAGGGCTTATCCATGCCGGTCAATATATTTCTGACTTTTCTGAAAAAATGATGCAAATAACTTAGCTTCCTTCACCTGTAATGGAATATAATTAATTCTAAAGTAATGGAAATTAACGATCCAATCTTCCCGGGTAAAATGACTAAGTGGATAAAAAGAAAATGTGTTACCGATTGGAAATCCGAATATTTAGAAATATTTGTGTATAGAAGAGTGGCAAAGTGGAAATCATGTGGATAAGGAAATGAAAAAGAGGAAAGGATAAGATTTCAATAAATAATAATAATCTCCAAGTTATTTAGTATAATAGAAAAAAGGTTAAGGAGTTGGTTTCGTATGGAGAAGCAATTGCCAGGAACATCGCTTGAACCTGAAGAGATGGCTGAAATGGTATTAAAAAAGGCCCTTAGTGATTACCGGAAAGCACAAATCGAGAAAGAAATCGATGAGTCATTAAGAAATCGTGATAAGGAAGAGTTCCTACGTTTAACTGAAATATTGAAGGGCATTTCCTGAATATTCTCTGTGAACAAGACAAGTAGTTATGATATGGAATGTATACTGAAAAGCCAGCACAGCTGATAACCATAAATATGCTGAAGAGAAACTTCATTTACCTGGAACATACTAAGTAAATAGCAATCTATAGTATTATAATATTTTACATTGTAAGCGCTTTCTTATATAATCAAATAAAGAAACCATGGAGAGAAGAGTGTAAGTGCGCTAATGGCGGGATTCGCAGGGTATTGGTGGCTGAAAAGTTCATGCACCGGGATAAAAACTAAAAGGGGGAAAAGTTATGAAAAAGAATGGAGTGTCTTTGGTTGAATTTGTTCAGGAGGATCGATTCGAACTCAGCTCCTATATTACTTCTTTATTTAACAAACTGAATGACTATGTTCCCAAAAGTCTTAAAGATAAAAGGTGAGTGACAATAAAATGGATCAGGAAGATATGCAAAACTTCCTGATCCATTTTTTATTTTATTTTGGGAATCAGAGTCTTAAGTAGTGCACGTAAGTAAAAGTCTCATTAATTGACAATGAGAATCGTTATCGAATAAAATGATTCAATATTAGTATATCGATTGGAGTTGTTCATATTGTTCGTTCAGATGAGAAAAATGGTGGTAAAGGAAGGTAATGCAGAACAAGCAGTAAAACGGTTCAGTGGGGAAGGGATCATAGAAAAGCAGGAAGGGTTCATCGATTTAAGTGTAATGGTGAAAAAAGTGCGACGCGGGGATGATGAGGTCATCATTATGATCAATTGGGAGTCGGAGGCGCATTGGAAGCAGTGGGAAAAGAGTGAAGCCCATATCGCAGGCCATAAAGCAAACCTAGGAAAACCAAAGCCTGAATATATCGTCAGTTCTGAAGGATCATTATATGAAGTGAAGGCTATTAAAAAGGCAGTGAAATGACTGACCTTAAACCAGCCTGTTTTAAATTCCGGACAAATAAGTAACTGGGTGTAATATCCCATTTCTCAAACATCTTGTTAGCATAAGGATACGGAATGGTTACCGTTCACATATAATAGCTTACCTTCACTAAAATTCAGGCTCCCATTATGGGTGCCTCTTTTTGTTGATGAAATCTCGGGATAGGTTATGTAATTCCAAGTCTATTGATATAGTAAAATATCATTGCTGGGGGAAAAATTGATATCGGGATTTCCTTATAAAGTACATGAAGTCGATCCATCCAGGGTCGTAATGAAAGGCGGAACCATGAGAAGAAAAATTCGTTCTGCAAGATGTTTTGTTCATCCGCAATTTTTGGAGCAACCGGATCTACAGGGCCGGGAATCCAAAATTTGGATCATATACAGTGAGGCAGGAGCTTCACTGACAATCATCCGTTTGAATTAATGTAAGCTGTAACATTAAAAAATGGAAACGTGATAATGTGAATCCCATCAACTGGAATGTGGATTTTTTTGATGGCCTTTTTATTGGAATTATGGTCGATAATCCCCATAGTTTTCACTTCGAACTGCTGTCAAATAAGGTTTCAAATGCGCCCTTAGCTTGAATAGCATCTATGGCTAAAGGCTAAGGACCATTCATGGATTACAGGGGATTTCAGTCCAGATGAATTTACAAATACTTTTTGTATTTCTTTAATTTATAGATGACTGTTGGCTGGCTGATGCCCAAATGTTCTGCCATTTCGTATGTGGTTTTACATTTTTTCCATGCTTTTGCAATCAGTTGCCTTTCAACCTTTTCCAATGTCTTCTTTAAATCGAAATTCTCTTCACATTCCTGTTCGATTGCAAGGAAGGTGGAATCTTCTGGGGGTTCCACCTGCCCTGTTATGGATTGTGGAAGGTGTTCGGGAAATATAATTGGCTCTTCGATGGTCAGGATTAACCGTTCAATTAAGTTTTCTAATTCCCGTATATTTCCGGGCCAATGGTAATGGGTCAAAACTTCATAAGTCGATGGATGGACTTTTTTGAATTTCTGGTATTTATCATTGGTTTTTTCTAAATAATGTTGAATTAAGAGAGGGATATCTTCTTTACGTTCATGCAATGCAGGAATTTGGATGGGAATCACATTCAAACGATAAAATAAGTCCAATCTAAACTTACCTTGACTTACCATCTCCTTCAAATCTTGATTAGTTGCTGCAACTAAGCGGAAGTTAATATGGTTTTCTTTTTTTCCACCGATGCGCTTTATCTTTTTCTCCTGTAGTACTTTCAGTAATTTAGCTTGCATGGCAAGTGGGAGTTCCCCAATTTCATCCAAGAAAAGAGTTCCGCTGTCAGCCTGCTCGATAAGGCCTTGGCTACCTTGCTTATTTGCCCCTGTAAATGATCCTGGCTCATAGCCGAATATTTCTGATTCAAACAAACTTTCAGGTATCGTACTGCAATTCACTTCGATAAAGGGTTCTTTCTTTCGGTTGCTTTGGTCATGAACAGCACGGGCAAAAGTGCTTTTCCCTACGCCGGAAGGTCCTAATAAGAGAATCGTGGCATCGGTTTTTGAAACATTATGGATCGTTTTTAAGATATGCTTCGTTTCATTACTTCTGGCAATCATATAATGGTTATCCAGTTCTTTTTCTCTTAAATCCTCTACTTCCGTTTGATAGCCTTTAACTTTTCGTTGTAATTGTTCAAATTGATCCTGCAATTGCAGGATCTCTGTTTGATCCTGACCATAGCTGATTACCCTAACGAGAAGTCCTTCCTTATTAAAAATGGGATAGCCAGTCGACATGACAACATGCCCCGTTTTCGTTTCTTGCATTATGCGCTTCGCTTTCTTTTCTTTTAAAACAATCGCATTGATGGAAGGTGTGAGAAGACCTTCGCTTTCTAATTGATAGACGGAGGTACCGATATAAGAGTCACTTTTCATACCATAAATCTCCCAAAGCTTTGGGTTGGAATATAAGATGATTCCATCTTGATCGGTAATGAGAATGTTATTATTCGATGTTTCAATAATCTTATTTAGTTCTTCCTCCAGCATATCATCGTACATACATTACGCTCCTTTGGGTTTTGGGATGCTGTTTAATTAAAATATAAATCAAAAAGTCGAAATAATCAAAAATTAAATCAATAAACGAGTAAATGATTAAGTTTTTAATCAAGTGAATGAAAAAAAATTATGAAAAGCCCCATATACCACAGCGAAATAGTTGGCCTGAATCTTGCTTATGTAATAGATAAGAAGAGAATTTCCATAGCCATTCTATTAGAAAAGATGGAAGTTTGTAGGACAGCTGCAATTGCAGTGGAGTGAATAAAATAATAGTAGAATTAGAATTTAGGAGGATGTTACATGATGAAGTATCAACCGAAAGACTCATTCAAATCACCCCGTTTTTGTGGTGTGCGTACGTTTATGCGGCTCCCATTTGTTGAACGGGTAGATGAACATATGGATTTTGTCATTACGGGGATTCCTTTTGATTCCGGGCAATCATTTAGAACGGGTGCGAGATTCGGACCAGAGGCCATTCGCGATTTTTCAATCCTTTTACGTCCTTATAATCCAGAACAAGATATTAATATTTTTGACTATATATCAGGAATTGATTATGGGGATGTTCCGATCATCCCGGGGTATATTTCTGAAACATATAAAAAGATTGAAGAAGAGCTTACCCCCGTCATTGAAAAAGGGATCATTCCCATTTCATTGGGAGGCGATCATTCCATTACATTAGGGGAGTTACGTGCGATCGTAAAAAAACATGGACCTGTCGCCTTGCTTCAATTCGATGCTCACTCTGATACTTGGGATAGTTATTTTGACCAAAAGTATAATCACGGAACCGTTTTTCGCCGTGCAATAGAAGAGGGTCTCATCGATGTATCGCGATCTCTTCAAATTGGTATGAGGGGCGGTCTGTACGGACCGGAAGATCTTCAGGATGCCCGGGATTTAGGTTTGGAAGTTTACACGACAAACGATTATAAACGTATCGGGGTCGAAAAGATGCTAAGGGTCATTCATGAGCGTGTTGCGAATGGTCCGGTGTTTTTATCTTTTGACATTGATTTTTTAGATCCGGTTTATGCTCCGGGGACGGGGACGCCAGAAGTTTCCGGTGCCAGCATTGATGATGCTTTAGCATTGGTGAGAGGATTGACGAATATAGATTTTGTTGGATTCGATCTTGTTGAGGTTTTACCATCATACGATCACGGACAAATCACGGCTGCCGCAGCTGCTAATATTGTCTATGAATTCATCACACTCATCGCACTCGCAAAAAAAGGGGAAATGGAAAAGAAAGAGAGAGTCGGAGATTTGGAAACGCAGCTTAATAATTAGTTTCCTCATTACTGTAGAGAAGGAAGGACGCGGTAAAGTCCTTTCTTCCCTCTTTACAAAACGATAAGAACATTACAAGCCCAAAAGGAGATGTGTACATGCATATTTTGGATATATCGATCATGATTCTATATTTTTCTGTTTTAATCATTGTGGGAGTAATCGGATCCAAACGGGCAAAAACAGCAGATGATTTCATTGTCGCAGGACGCAATCTTGGTCATTTTATGTATTTATCCTGTTTAGCTGCTGTGATATTAGGGGGGGCTTCCACTCTAGGAACAGCAAAGTTAGGTTATCAGTTTGGGATATCCGGTATTTGGCTAGTGGTGATGATCGGGCTCGGCATTATCGCTATTGGGCTGTTTTTAACAAATAAGATATTTAATTTAAAAGTATTGACGATCAGTGAAATGCTTGAGAAACGCTATAATTCTCAGACAAGATTGATCAGTGCCCTTGTCTCTGTTATCTATACATTCATGTTGACTGTAACGCAAGTGATAGGGATGGGGACAATTTTACATGTTTTGGCTGGTTGGAATTTAACGGTTTCCATGATAGTCGGGGGTGGGATCGTTTTATTTTATACAATATTAGGAGGTATGTGGTCAGTCACAATGACTGATGTCGTGCAATTCGTCATCATGACGATCGGTATTTTCTTTATCATGCTTCCGACGAGCATCTCTAAGGCAGGAGGGTGGGGCTCGCTTAAAGAAAATCTCCCAGCATCACATTTCGAGTTAGGGAATATTGGCGGAGAGACGATTTTTCAATATTTCCTATTATTTACCCTCGGGGTAGTTGTTGGCCAAGATATTTGGCAGCGTCTATTCACCGCACGAACCAAAGCTGTTTCTCGTGGCGGAACGATTGGAGCGGGGTTATATAGTGTTTTTTATGCGATTGCAATCAGTATCATTGGAATGTGCGCTTTTATTATCCTTCCTGATTTAGGCGATCCACAAAATGCATTTACCAGTATAGCGATGGTAACTTTACCTGCTGGTCTATTGGGGGTTGTCATTGCGAGTGTGGTATCTGCCCTTATGTCCACAGCTTCAGGTACTTTGCTTGCTTCGTCCACTTTAGTTGTCAATGACATCATTAAAAAGTATATTGGTCCAAAAATGAGTGAACGGCAATTTTTAAAAACATCCCGAATTACAACTTTAACGATAGGTGTAATGACCATAATCGTTTCGATATGGATTCAAGATATTTTAGTTGCATTGGATGTAGCTTACGCAATTTTATCCGGTGCGGTGTTCTTTCCGATCATCCTTGGTTTCTTTTGGAAAAGGGTCACGGCTACAGCGGCATTTTACTCGATTCTCGCTAGCATGATCGTTATCATTGTCGGATTGGTGATTAATGGACCTTCCTCCACTCAACCAATTCTGTACGGGCTCGCTACTAGTTTTGTCGTCATTACTACGATCACTCTCTTAAGTTCCAATAATGATCATAAAAACGAAAGTGAAGTAAAGCAAGAGATAAAGGGTAAAGCTGATACCATGGCTAATTGATGTTTCAGAAAAAAGACGGAAAAAGATTCGAGGAGGAACGAAATATGACAAAGACAATTTCCTTGCAACCGGCAACATTCAATACAATGGAAGAAGAACGCAATCACCGGAAGGAACGTTTGGCAGCTTCATTCCGGCTTTTTTCAAAGTTTGGTTTCGATGAAGGGATAGCAGGCCATATTACGGTCCGTGATCCTAAATATACAGACCATTTCTGGGTCAATCCGTTTGGGATGCATTTTAGTCAAATTTCCGTTTCGGATCTTATATTGGTCAATCATAAAGGTGATATTGTGGAGGGTGAACATTCTGTTAATGGTGCTGCCTTTGCCATTCATTCTGAAATTCATAAAGCGCGGCCGGATGCGATTGCAGCGGCACATGCTCATTCGGTCTATGGAAAGACATGGTCTTCCTTAGGGAGACTGTTAGATCCGATTACGCAAGATGCCTGCCAATTTTACAATGATCATGCATTATTTGATGATTTTACTGGTGTCGTTTATGCATCCGAAGAAGGTAGTCGCATTGCTAAGGCTATAGGTCAATACAAAGCCGTCATCCTCCGCAATCATGGATTGTTAACGGTCGGCCAATCTGTAGATTCAGCTGCTTGGTGGTTCATAACGATGGAACGTTCATGTCAAGCACAGATAATGGCTGAATCTGTAGGTAAGCCGATTTTTATAGAAGAAGAGTATGCAAAATTGACTGCAGAACAAACGGGAACGGAATATGAGGGATGGCTGAGTTTCCAGCCTCTGTGGGAAAGGATCAGAAAAGAGCAACCAGATTTCTTGAAGTGACCATGAAACACGGCATGGTATAATCCCAACGGATTGCCTTCCGTAAAAGAGGGAAAAAGGAATCGTAGGTTTCTGAGGAGGTTTTATAATGTCCGCTTCTAAGAAAACAGCACCTTCACTTTATATCAGGGTCGATATACCGGAAAAATACATCAATCAGTTTAAGGAGATTTGTTCAGAAGTTGTTGTCGAGCCATGGGAATTCGGCGAACCAGAACCACAGCCAACGGTTGATTTAACAAAGTTTGATATCCTATATACGCTAGGGCTTCATGATAATCTTAACATTATAAAAAAAGCTCCAAAGATTAAATGGGTCCATTCAGACAGTGCTGGAGTGGAGGCCATGCTGAAGGAAGATATACAAAACAGCGATGTCATCATCACCAATGTCAAAGGCTGTACATCTGTCCCGATAGCCGAGCATACAATTGCGATGCTATCTTCGTTAGCAAGAGGCGTACCGACAATGATCAGAAATCAAATAAACAAAACGTGGGTTGAAATTCCAGTGAAAGATCTTGAAAATGCGACAGTGGGGATAATTGGGTATGGTGATATTGGCTATGAGATAGCCAAGAGATGTAAAGCACTGGGTATGACCGTTATTGGGTGCCGTCGGAACCCCTCCAAGAGGAACACAGAATATGAACCTGCTGATTTGATAATGGGATTGGAGCAAGTGGATGATGTCCTTTCCAGGTCCGACTTTGTTGTCTTGGCCCTTCCGTTTACAAAAGATACTTCATATTTTTTAAATAAAGAACGCTTAAATAAAATGAAAAAAGGCAGCTATGTAATTAATGTCGGCCGAGGTAATACGATTGTTGATGAAGATTTAATTCACTCCTTGAGCAATGGGCACATAGCGGGAGCGGCTCTGGATGTGTTCGAAGTAGAACCTTTACCTAAGGACCACCCTTTCTGGCAGCTGGAAAATGTCATGGTTTCCCCACATAACGCTTACAACTCTTCCAAGCACCTAGATCGTGTGATGGAATTATTCCTGAGAAATTTAAAACTTTTTTCTGACGGTAAACCCCTAATGAACGTTGTAGAAAAAAAACTTGGTTATTAACAGCAATCCGTCTTTTGAAAAGAAATTCGGATGGAGTACAAGGGCAGACCCTGATTGGGTTTGCTTATTTTTGTTTAAAAGCCACTGCTTCATCCTTTTCTTGTATAGGACAATCTCTGATCAGGAAAAGCTGGATATAAGGAGGCGATGTATGAATGGGTACTTTCGAAGTTATTTCCCTTATGCTAAGCTTTGGCATGTTTGTAATTGCTATTCTTGATTTCAAAAATCATGACAAGAATCCTTGAAGATATTGAGGCAGGCCGCTATGTTTGATTAATAATGGAAGCGTTTTAAAAAATTCCGGGTTGTTTAAAGAAGGTATTGATTTTCTCGATTTTTTAAACTTGCAGAGAACACCATTAGGAGGAGTTCTTTAGATTGTAGACAAACTCGATGAAAAATCAGTGTGCCTGCAGTTTTTTCTTTGAAAAGTTTAGTTGATTTCAGAAATCCGCTCCCTTTCCGCCGACTGCCTGCCAAGCCTCCTCGGCGCAAGCGCCTGTGGTGTCTTGGCTAGCCAGTTTTTCGGCAGGAGTGTCGCAAATTTCTTCAATCCAATGAGGATTACAGTAAAAAAACTCTAAAGAAGGGGGCTCTTTATTCGATCCGTTGCACTGTCTTGGGCCGATGAAGCAATTTATCGACTTACCCGCACTTTACTCAGCCGTTCACCACAAGTATTCGGCGTTTTCGACCTTCACCTTACTATTCGGAATCCGAACACCATTAGGAGGAGTTCTTTTTTGTTTCCAATGAGTTTTAATACGATATTCCATGCATAATAAGTATCATCTTTGACATAACAATGATATACAAGTATAGTTTCTAATAGACCGGTTGATATAAATTCAAGGAGTGATCCAGCTATGGCAGAGAAACGAAACTCGAAAGACATTCTTATTGAAGCTGCTTCAAGACTTTTTCGTATACGTGGATATTTCGGTGTGGGGCTTAAGGACATTATTGAGGAAAGTGGTATCCCAAAAGGTTCGCTGTATCATTATTTTCCGAAAGGCAAAGAAGAATTGGCGATCGAGGCGATTATTCATACAAAAGAATTCGTGATAGATGAAATTAAACGGGGATTTGATGAAATTGAAGACCCTATTAAAGCCATTCAGTCTCATATTTTTCATTTATCCGAAGTTTTTGGTGATAGTGCAAATCTATTAGGACTGCCAATCGGGACGATTGCGGCGGAAACATATACGACGAGCGAGCAAATAAGAATGGCCTGTCAAGAAGCGATGGAAGATTGGCAATCCATTTATGTGAAGAAATTACTCGAAGCGGACTTCAGTGAGAAACGGGCAAAAGAATTGAGTATCGTAATTAATGCTTTGATTGAAGGCGGTATCCTTTTATCCTTAACGGCGAAAAACGGGGAACCTCTCCAAACGATTGCGGAACAGATACCATTATTGCTGATAAATAAATAGGTCATGCGGAAAAATTATCTTAAGCTTAGGTCGAACAGTTAGTAATTGGAGGAATTATTTTATGTCAGCAGATGCAACACAGCAACAAAATCCAGTCATTAGGACGACCCCTATATTAATTGCATTTTTAATTGCAGGGTTCATCGGGTTATTCAGCGAGACGGCATTAAACATGGCGCTGGGGGATTTAATTCAAGAATTCAATGTCAGTCCTTCAACCGTGCAATGGCTAACAACGGGTTACCTATTGACATTGGGAATATTGGTTCCCGTTTCGGGACTCTTGATTCAGTGGTTCAATACTCGTCAATTATTCATTGCCTCAATGGTGTTCTCCATCATTGGGACGCTCATTGCAGCAATTGCACCCGGGTTCGGCATCTTGATGCTAGCCCGTGTCATCCAGGCAATCGGAACGGGTCTTTTATTGCCCCTCATGTTCAATACCATTTTATTGATTTTCCCTATTCATAAAAGGGGAGCGACGATGGGATTGATGGGGCTGGTGATCATGTTTGCCCCAGCCATCGGACCGACAGTTTCCGGGTTGATTATTGAAAATCTAAAATGGAATTACATTTTCTGGGTGTCTTTGCCGTTCTTTGTGATCGCTTTACTATTCGGTCTCAAGTATATGCAAAACGTTTCAATAATCACCAAACCTAAAATCGATGGACCTTCCATTATTTTATCGACCATTGGTTTTGGGGGAATTGTTTATGGATTTAGTATTGTCGGAGAGCAAGGATGGAGCAATGCAATCGTTTTATCCTCGATCATTGTTGGACTTATAGCGTTATTCCTGTTTGCTGTGAGGCAATTCAATATGGATAAACCGATGATTGACTTGCGCGTTTTTAAATACCCGATGTTCACGTTAGGGTTAATAACCGTCTTCATCACCTTCATGATCATCATGTCATCCATGATTCTCTTACCGTTATACCTGCAAACCGGGCTTGCATTAGCTGCGTTTTCTGCTGGGCTGGTACTATTACCGGGTGGAGTGCTTAATGGTATCATGTCTCCGGTTACGGGGCGCATTTTTGATAAGTTCGGTCCAAGAGGGTTAGTGGTTCCAGGCTTCATTATCATGATTGTCATGTTATGGACCTTGACGAACGTAACGACTGAAACGACGATCATAATGGTAATCGTCATGCATTCCCTCCTTATGGTTGGTGTTTCAATGGTCATGATGCCGGCCCAGACAAATGGCCTGAATCAACTGCCGAAAAAACTTTATCCGGATGGAACGGCTCTAATGAATACATTGCAACAAGTATCAGGGGCCATCGGTACAACCGTTGCCATTACAATCATGTCAGCATCCCAAAAAAATTATATGGCAAATGCAGAAGATCCGTTCGATCCATCTGCCATTAGCGGTTCATTGACTGCAGGCGTTCAAGATGCCTTTATTTTCGGCCTTGTCCTCGCAATCATTGGTTTGATTGTATCGTTTTTTATCAAAACAGCACGAGACTAATAAGATAAATTAGCCAGCAGGGAATGGAGTTTCTCTGTCTGGCTTTTTTACTGGTCTTTATTACCATATTTCATCAAAAGCGATAAAACCAGAGTGAATTATTTGAAAATTAACCACTTATCGGATAATCTTACACAATGAAAGTTACTAAAATTCAGCCCAGGTAAAGCGGTTAACAGGAGGAACTCAAATGAAAACAATGAAAACCAAAATGTTTGAACCTGTAACAATAGGTGCATGGAACTTAAAAACAAGAACGGCAATGGCTCCTATGACAAGGGCGTTTGCCGATAACGAAACGGGTGTTGTGAATGACCTGACCGTAGAATATTACCGAAAACGGGCACAAGATGGAATCGGGCTCATCATTACTGAAGGTGTAGTGATTTCACCAAGAGCAAAGGGCAATCCTGGAGTTCCCGGAATATATACTCAAGAGCAAATCGACGGGTGGAAAAAAGTAACGGAAGCAGTGCACGCAGAAGGCGGAACAATTATTGCGCAAATCTGGCATGTGGGCCGTGCAAGCCACCATGAAATTGCAGGAGGACTTCCTCCGCAGGCTCCGTCACCTATCGCTGCGGAAGGTAAGGTTTCACGATTCGGCAAACCTTTTGGCATTCCTGAAGAAATGACAGAGACGGATATTGCTGAAGTTGTGAACCAATATAAACAAGCTGCAAAGAATGCTATGGATGCTGGCTTTGACGGCGTAGAAATTCATGGTGCACACGGATACTTAATTGACCAGTTCAATTCCGACACTTCCAATAAAAGGACCGATCGGTACGGTGGTGATTTAAAACAGCGTCTGACATTTATGAAGGAAGTGCTAAAAGCAGTTATTGATGCGGTTGGAGCGGAACGTACCCTTATTCGTTTCTCTGCTTTGAAAATTGACCAGCCGTCTTATATGTGGGAAGACCCTGAAAAAGCGATCCAAACATTTATTGAAGCGTTCAATGAAACAGGAGTTAAAATGATTCACCCATCCACGATGGAATTTACCAAACCGATTGCAAGAGGATTGACCATGCATGAATTGGTACGCAGCCACTGGGATGGAATCATAGTCGGTGTGGGCGGGCTTGAGCCTGAAACAGCGGAAGCAGCACTGGAAAAAGGCATCATTGACGTTGCGGCGATTGGCCGTCCGCTTATCGCCAACCCGGATTATCTGGCACGAATTAAGAAAGATGAAAAACTTGTTGATTACGACGCAAAGAAACATTTAGGGCATCTGATTTAATAGAGATAAAAATAAGGCTGGCTTGTTCTTTGTTAGGACACTACAGCAACCAAACTTCATTTTCTAAAACTGATGCGATTCTTCTTCAAGAAGGGTCGCCTTTTCTTATGAACATAAAAGGGGAGAGTGGATGGTATATCAATGGAACGTATCATGGTAATCGGAGTGTCCGCGGGTGTCGGAAAATCTACTTTTGCAAGAAGGCTTGGAGATCATTTGAATATCGAAGTATATCATTTGGATACATTCTACTGGAAACCTGGCTGGGTTGAAGCTACTTTAGAGGAGTTTATTTCTGCTCAGAAGGAAGTATTGAGTCATGACAAGTGGATCATGGAAGGCAATTATAGTCATTCTTTTAGCCTACGTTCGGAGCTAGCCGATACGATTATTTATTTAGAACTTCCTCTCGGTATTTGCCTTTACCGTGTGATAAAACGCTGGTTGTCCAATCTAGGTAAAACAAGGCCTGATATGGCTAAAGGCTGTAATGAAAAACTAGACTGGCAGTTTATCAAATTTATCATATCCACTTACTTTCCTCGCAAGAAAGAAATGAAAATCATATTGGCAGATCTTCAAAAGAGTGACCCTGAAAAGCTAATAGTTATATTAAAAAGCAAGCACGATATTGAAGGATATCTGTTGAATATGAAGGGATAAGCTTCTTACCATTAATTTTTATGACACATAGGGATTTTGGAAACTGGGCCTTTCCTGCTCTTAACAACGAGCTAATTAGCAAAAAGGGAAAGGGATCTTCCACTCGAAGATCCCTGAGACTTTAGCCAAATTCGTAGAAGTCGAGTTGGGCTGCGAACAATTTACGATTACAACAACCCACTAATTTAGTCTATCATCTTTTAACTAAAGGCTTTACATCTTGCGGAATAGGGGAGATATAGCTTTTTCCTTGTAATCGTTCTTTTAGTTCTGTTTTTGCCTTTTCAATTAATTCCGGATTTTGAAGTACTTCTACTGCAGTTGCCGCAATAACCTTGCCAGCATGAAGCATTCCTTTATGGGCAATGGATGTTGATCCCAGTGTAACCCACTGCCAGCTATGCAAAGGTGACCCAAGAACAAAACAAGCCGTTGTGCATTGGGCAGTAGGAACGATCCAGCTAACATCTCCTACATCTGATGAACCTGTTAATGGCGCTTGGAGGCCCTCAATGGGTTCTAACCAATTTGCCAGTGCATCATCTTGATTATCTTTAAATGGATTGATTGTACTGTTCCTTTCTTGTTCGGTTAAGGTGGCGCGGATTTCTTTGGCAAGCTGTTTTTCATCATCATCGTGTTGTGGAATGCCTAATTCTTGAAAATTCTTATACATGACGGAATCTAACACAGTGTTTTGGATAACATTGGAACAGGCTTTGTCAAAAACGATTTCCAATTCAGTTCCTGTCATCAGGGCAGCGCCTTTAGCAATATTACAAACTCTTAAGTAAATATCTTGAACTTGTGAAACTTCTGGAGCTCGTAATAAATAAAGAACTTCAGCATCTTGTTGGACAACATTAGGAGATAATCCACCTGAATTCGTTATTGCATAATGGACCCTTGCTTCCTGGATAATATGCTCTCTTAAATAGTTCACGCCAACATTCATAAGTTCTACGGCATCTAAAGCACTCCGTCCCAAATGTGGTGATGCTGCTGCATGGGAGCTTTTGCCTTTAAACTTATAATACACTTGGAAATTGGAAAGTGAATCCATCGACATGACGCCGTTAACATCCAGTGGATGCCAACAAAATGCAAAATCAACGTCATCGAACAAACCTTCTCTGACCATGAAGGTTTTGCCTGATCCGCCTTCTTCTCCAGGACATCCATAATAACGAACTGTCCCATTTATATGATTCTCTTCCATATAATCCTTCACTGCAACAGCTGCAGCTAAAGATCCCGTACCAAGTAAATTGTGACCGCAGCCATGGCCATTTTCACCTTGTACTAGTGGCTCCTGTTTAGCCGTAGCCGCTTTTTGACTCATACCTGACAATGCATCGAACTCTCCCATGATTGCCACAACAGGTTTACCGGTTCCAAAGCTGCCGATGAATGCTGTTTCTATGTTTCCAACACCTTTTTTAACAGAAAATCCTTCGCTTTCTAATGTTTTGCATAGCAATTCAGCAGATTGATATTCTTCAAAACGTGTTTCTGCAAAATTCCATATACAGTCACTGACTTCAATGAATTTTTCTTTTTTTTGTTCAATGATTTCCGATAGTCTATTTACATATGTCATTTTTCACTCTTTCCTTCCTATATATACATATACTGAAAAATCATTTTAAAAGACGTCTAGCAATAAGATTCAAAAGTTCTACACTCCTTGGTAAAACCTCTTCTTGAATATCAAATTTAGGGTGGTGATGTGGTGCAGGAATATCAGTCCCAATAATCATATATGTCCCTTTCCCGCCATTATCCTGTACTCTTCGAATCATGAAACTTGCATCTTCGCTTCCAGCGGAACCGGATTTCCTGCATGCTTCGATTGTTGAAAAACCATCTACATTCCTGGCTTCTTCCATGGCCAGTTCGACAAGTTCTTGATCACAGCGAATCGTAATTGCTTGTCCTATAATTTCAATTTCATGTTCAAGCTCATGCATACCTGCACTATGAGCCACGATATTTCGAACACGTTTCTCCATTTCAGCATTTGCTTCTTCGGTTACAGATCGGGTTTCAATGATCATTTTTGCATGCGCTGGAATAATATTAGCGGCTGTTCCTCCATTAAGAACACCTACGTTCACACGGGTCGAGCCTGAACTGAATCTAGGAATGGCATGAATATTTAATAATGCGGTGGCTGCTCCCAATAATGCATTTTTACCTTTTTCAGGAGAAGCACCTGCATGAGAAGATACCCCATGAAAATGTGCAGCCATTTTCGTACTTGCTAAAAATCCGGAAGATCCACCGTGAAATTCTCCTAGTGGGACATCTGTGCCAAGGTGCAGACAATATATATGATCCACATCATCCAAAATTCCTTTTTGTACAATTGAATAGGCACCGCGTACTCCCTCTTCAGCAGGTTGAAAAATAAGCTTTACCGTTCCTGAAAAATTCCCATCCGCTAATTTTTCAGCAAGTCCTAAGCCAATGGCTGTATGGCCATCGTGTGCACAGGCATGCATATTCCCTTCATATTTTGAACGAAAACCGTTTATTTGCGGGAAGTGGTCAGAATCAGCACTTTCCGTAACAGGCAATGCATCCATATCAAAGCGGAAAGCAACGGTTGGGCCAGCCATTTTTCCTTTTAATACACCAATGACGGCAGTATATCCACCCTCCATTTCTTGGAGGATCTTTGGATTGGCACCATCTTTTAATGCTCTATTAAATGTTTCCTCTAATACTTCGATAGGGGGGACTCCACGGCGAGAATCACCATCTAAAGCGTCTTTTCCAAATATCACGTTATATTTCAGGGATGTTAATGCTTCCACTACCTTTGAAGCAGTACGAAATTCCGTAAAGCCAACTTCCGGGTGTTGATGAAGATCACGTCTTAAAGAAATAATATCCAATTCGTTTCACTCCTAATTTTATTTGATGATAATTCATATCATACGATTTAGTGTCTATATGAAGCGGCCCAGCCCCTCAAGTCGCTTAAGGGACATACGGGGCGCTTGGGACTTTTCAAATTACGGTAAATTCGGATATACTCCGGGACCAATTGGGAGGCCAAGGAAATACCAAACCACAACCAATAATGTCCAAATGATAAAGATGATAATCGGATAAGGCAAAATAAGAGAATAATAAGTTCCTAGTTTTGCATCTTTTCGATACTCTTGTAAGAAACTTAAGAATAGTGGGACAAATGGAGATACAGGTGCCAATATAGACCATATTGCCGATCCGCTGGCAATGAACATGGAAAGAAGTCCAGATAAGAACATTAGCCCTATTAGGACAGGTGCACCTTCTATGTTTAGCTGTTCCAACAGATCTGTGATGGATAAAGCCAAAAACTTACCCATATTACTCCAGTTAAAGCAAGCGACAAACTGGGAAAGCGGGAAAACCATAATAATGAATCCGGCCATGCCTTTAATTGGGTCTACCAATAATTCCGGAATGTCATTTTGTTTCTTGATTGCTCCCACCTTAACTCCATAAGTAATGGAAACTGTAAAAAAGAAGAGTAAGATGATTGAGACAATTCCGGACATGAATGGAGAAGGGAGGATGGATCCGGTATCTGGATTTCGTAATAGAGCTCCATCTGGAACGACTAGAATGGCCATAACAGCTATAAAAATCACTGCTGAAATACCTGTAGCCAGGAGTGCTTTGTTTTGTTGCTTCGTTAATTGCTCCAATTTTTTATGCTTACCGCCACCTTCATACTTTCCTAAACGCGGCTCAACAAACTTATCTGTAATCAAGGATATAACGACCGTGAGTACGAGAACGGAAGTCGCCATAAAGAACCAGTTATCCGTAACATTAACGGTCAAATTTGCATTCATGCCTTTCGCTACTTCCGAACTGATTCCTGAAAGCAAGACATCCGTTGTGACGATTAATAAGTTGGCAGTGAAACCTGAACCAACCCCAGCAATGGCAGCGAGCAACCCTGCAACAGGGTGCCGTCCCACAGCCAGGAAAATCAAAGCTCCAAGGGGAGGCATGATGACAAGCGCAGCATCAGAAGAAACATGACTGAAGAAGGCAACAAATACAACTAAATAACTTGCGTATTTCCCTGAGACTTTTAACGACATTTTCCGAATCAAAACTTCTAACAATCCGACCTTTTCAGCGAGTCCCACTCCCAGCATTAAGGCTAAAATAGATCCCAATGGTAAAAACCCTGAAAAGTTTTTAATCATATTCGGCAAAATCCATTGGATGCCTTCACGGCTTAAAAGGTTTTGAACTTCCACTTTCTCTCCACTAATGGGGTCCGATGCCGAAACATGGAAAACGGATAAGAGAGCGGTTACAACAAATAAAAAGGCAATCATATAAATAAATAAGATAAAGGGGTGGGGGATTTTGTTGCCTATTCGCTCTACTCTATTGAAAAAACCACCCGTTTTCTGATTTTGAAGATTAGTTGTATCTTTGATTACTTTTTGTTCCATTACATTCTCCTCCTAAACCTTCTTCCATTTGTAGTTGCGTTTTGCAGCATTCCATTAATAAACTTTTCTCTAAGCATGCCCTAAACTCAAATTAGCGTCTTTCATCCTTTACATCCTCTTCGAAATATACGATTTTTATTTAACGAATATTTAACGCTATTTTCGTTAAATGTATTATATAATTAAGAATAATCTATTTCAATAAAATTTTCTGAATAAAGGGAAAATATTTTTTGGTAATTGTTGTGAAGTAAGCAATGGAATGCGAAATCATTGAATGATTAAATCCTGCCATTCTTCAACTTACGAAAGATAAGTAAACCATATTAAGCAGCACCGTTTATTCATGACAAACGGTGCTTTACTTGCTTGTATATTTGGATATCATTTTTATTCCCTGTTAGGGTGGGTTATTTTGATATAATAAAACGAATAGTATGATGTAGGGGTGAAAAAAACTTGTATAAAATTGGGGTTGTAGGTCCACTTTCATCTATAGAGAAAATTCGGGATGTTACGAATGAATTTGAACATGAAATTGATTTTATTGATTTTCCATATGAAGATGCACGTGAGGTTACTGACATCATAAAAAATAACCAAAGTGCAGTAAATGGTTGGTTTTTCTCTGGACCGGTACCTTATAGAATAGCAAAAGGAATGTTGGATTCAGAAGCCAATATTGCATATTGTCCTCCTGTAGGATCTAGTTTATATCGATGTTTATTACAAATGTCAGCAGATCAAAAACATTTTTTCGATAAATTATCCATCGATATGATTCGATTGGAAGACTTTTTTTTGCATGAGTCGCTGCAAGAGCTGGGGATTTCCACCGAACATATTTATGTAAAAACATTTGATGAACAATATGATTATCAAGAAATTGTCCAATTTCATCTTCAGTTGTGGAGGGAAGGGGAGGTACATGGGGTCCTTACCGTTTTACAATCTGTTTATGAGGCCTTGAAGAAGGAAAGTGTGCCTGTCTACAAAATTAATATGACCAAAATGGAAATTCGGCAAGCGGTCAAGATTTTAATTGAAAAAGCAAAAAGTACTTATTTCAAAGATAGCCAGATAGGTGTCGAAATCATTGAAATTGATCAGTTTGATCAATTTGTTGACGAGGTAAATATTCGTTACCATCTGCAGCATTTGGAGCTTAAGATTAAACAAACATTACTTACATTTTGCGAAAAATTAGATGGATCCCTCATCGAAAATGGAAACGGACGCTATCAAATATTTAGTTCACGAAAGGCCATTGAACGGGAAATTGGCAGCTTGCGAAGTACTGTTCAACAACTGGCCCTTGAGATGGATGTTTCTGTTGCAGTCGGCATTGGTTTTGGTGAAACGGCTGCATCGGCAGAAATCAATGCTCGCAAGGCGATTCGTCATTCAAAAAAGAAAGAAAGTTCTGGAATTGTTGTTATTCAGGAAGATGGTGTAATGATCGAATCCGTAGGTCAAGAAGAACAATTGGCATACACCTTCCGTTCTAATGATAAAGAACTGCTGGATAAATTGAATCAGGCTAACATTAGTGTAAAAACGTATAAAAAGATAGAAGCATTGATTGATCGCATGGGCTGGGACGGCTTCACTTCCTCGGACTTAGCATCCCATTTATCCATGACCGTTCGAAATGCCCAGAGAATCATGAGTGGTTTGAGTGAAAGCGGTTTAGTGGAGTACAAAGGAGAAGAACTTCAATCACCTCGGGGAAGACCTCGTAAAATTTATATGTTAAAAAAGTAATACCTCGACGTTCTTCGTATTCACGTAAATGAAATTCGGTTTCCGGTGAGATTATTGTGCCAATATCCCAATTAGAACATAAAGCAAAGGAACCCATTTATTTAATTCCTCCTTAAAACAAATAAGGAGATGTTTTATTGTCAAATTGTGACCAGTGATAAGTATGGCTGGATCGGGTCATTCGTAGAGGATTCCAGAAATGAGAAGCTGTCATTGAGGCAGCTTTTTTATTGTTATGGGCGGACATTATAATCGTACCTAGGAGGAGATGTTCCGAAAAAAAGTTGTTAACAAAATAATATACTTAAGGAGATGATGTGACTGGAAGGCGGCCCTATCCCCTTCTTTGTTTTGCATTAATATTAGGGGTTTATATAGCTCTCCCTAGCCTAAAAATATATGCTATTTAATGAGTTTGAATGGGCACCCCAGAGAAGCGTCTATAAAATAAAGCAACAATATTACTTCATAACACCTATTTAAAAAAACATAATTAAACTATTAAATAACTTTTTTATCCTACTTTGAGTACATAGAGTAGTGTGAATCATTAACTATATTTATCCGTGCAGTGATTATAGATGAATAACGTATACAACGTATTTTTCCTTCATGTTGCATGATAAAATGATACATACGAGAAAAAATTTGGCGTGGGTATGAATAAAACTATATATTATAGCATTGGCTACCACATTTTTCTTTTGGCTGCTGATATGATCAAGAGGTAACTAAAAAAAACAAGGCTCATATAAATTGAACAATAGTTAGACAGCAGAAGAATTAGGAATACGATATCATGACTTGGATTAAACCAGGATATTCTACAAATAACAATGAATCTATTACAGATGGTAAAGGAAGTCGATTACTGGATGTATAAAATCGGACTTGTCGGTCTAAAAACTTCTATAGAACAAATTTTAGCCGCGGCAGAAGAATATAAACATGAGTTGGAATTCATCTCTTTGCCCTATGTAAGGACCGAAGAGGTAGAGAATATTGTAAAGGAACATGATTCACATGTACATGCATGGCTTTTTTCTGGTCCGCTTCCCTATGAAATTGCGGGAAAAACACTACGTACAGATAAAATAATGGTCCATGTCCCAGCTACGGAATCTGGTTTTTATAAATCCTTTTTAGAGATGATCTATGAACAAGGAAAAATCATTGAGCATCTAAGTATCGATACCATGTCCTCAAATAATATTAGCGAAGAAGCTTTATCACAGTTGAATATAAAAACCCAAAAGATATATACGAAAGTGTTTGAGACAGATGTTGATACGGATGAATTGGTACATTTTCATTTGGATTTATGGAATACGGGAAAGACAGAAGGCGCTTTTTCTTGTTTTCCGTCCGTGTGTGAAGCTTTAAGGGAATTGGGCATTCCAGCCTACCGTATGTCGATGAGTAAGATGGAAGTGAGGCAAACTCTTCGAATTCTTTCTGAAAAAGTAAAGGCATCCTACTTTAAGGATACACAAATAGGAGTCGAAATCATTGAAGTTGAATATTTTAATAAAGTTGCAGAGGAAATGAAAACTCCATATCATTTACAGTACTTGGAGCTTCGGCTAAAAGAAATGTTGATTCAACTTGGTGAAAAAATAAATGGTTCCTTTTCAGAGAAAGGGAATGGAAGGTACATGATTTTCAGTTCTCGCGGCGCAATTGAACGAGAAATCATTACGCTCGAAGAAACGATTGAAAAATTGGCTTTTGAAGCAGATACAACCGTTGCAGTTGGAATTGGCTTCGGCGAGACTGCCTATTCGGCGGAAATCAATGCTTTTCGTGCCATTCAACGTTCAAAAGAGATGAAGAAGCGAGAAATTGTGATTATTCAAGATGATGGCAAAATAATCGAATCACCAGGCAAAAAGAAAGAACTGCAATATGATACCCGTACCCATAATAAACCCCTTATAGAAAAGTTGAAAAACGGAAATATCAGTGTTAAGACGTATAAGAAGATATCTGCGCTTGTTCAAAGAATGGGCTGGAGTGATTTTACTACAAAGGACTTAGCGACACATCTAGAGATGACAGAGCGCAATGTACGGCGAATCGTTGCGGATATGTGCGAAGTTGATTTGGCACAATGCGTTGGTGAAGAGGCTAATGCCACCCGAGGAAGGCCGAGTAAGATTTATCAATTATTATGAATTACAGGCACCCATAATTTGGGTGCTTTTTTAGTGTGAGAAAAACGTTTTTGAATTTTCGAAAAATATTGTAATGAAGACTGTATGAGATTATACTCTATTTAAGGAATTTTTTCCTTAAACTAACCTAAATTAAGGGTTGCTGTGTAAAATCAAACGAAAAGGGGTTGTAGCGTATGTCTCAAACCATAATGATTCATGATTTGATCGAGGCTGTTAAAGATGAAGTGATTGCTTGGAGAAGATATTTACATAAGTATCCGGAGCTGTCTTTTCAGGAGGAAAAAACAGCACAATTTGTTTATGAAAAGCTGCAAACTTTTGGTGAATTGGAAATTTCACGTCCGACAAAAACGAGTATAATGGCTCGTTTGATCGGTCAGCAGCCTGGGAAGGTCATTGCACTTCGGGCAGATATGGATGCGCTTCCAATTGAAGAAGAAAATGATTTTGACTTTGTGTCACGGAATTCAGGAGTCATGCATGCTTGCGGACATGATGGGCATACGGCGATGCTGCTCGGAACAGCAAAAATCCTTACACAGTTAAAGGAGCAAATTAAAGGGGAGGTGCGCTTTTTATTTCAACATGCTGAGGAACTGCCCCCAGGTGGAGCTCAAGAAATGGTGAAAGCGGGTGTGCTTGATGGAGTGGATATGATCGTTGGTTCCCATCTCTTGTCGACTCTTCCTTTAGGGAAAATTGGTTTGGGCTACGGTCCGATAATGGCTGGGGCCGATACTTTTAACATCACCTTGGTGGGTAAAGGGGGGCACGCCTCACAACCTGAGCTTACCGTCGATCCAATTGCAATTGGAACACAGGTTGTATCGAATCTCCAGCACATTGTTTCGCGGTATCGGGATGCTAAGGAAGCCCTTGTGATTTCAGTGACCCAGTTCCATGGGGGCAGTGCGATTAATGTTATTCCAAGTAAGGTAAGCATTGGTGGATCAGTTCGAAGCTTTAATCCACAACTGCAGGTAGAAATCCCGAATTTTATCGAGCGCATAGTAAAAGGAATTACGGAAGCGCATGGAGCTACTTATGAATTCGATTATCTGTTTGGTTATGCTCCTACCATAAATGATGAAGAAGTTACCCGATTGATGGACCAATCGGTTTGTGAAGTATTTGGTGAAGTAAGTCGAGAGATTTTAAAGCCAATCATGGGAAGTGAAGACTTCTCTGCTTTTCAAGAAGTAGTTCCAGGAACTTATATTGGAATAGGAGCTCGTAATGAAGAAAAAGGGATTATATATCCTCACCATCATCCAAAATTCACTTTCGATGAACAGGCTTTACAAAATGGGGTCAAATTATATGTTCATGGGACTTTAAAAATGTTAAATCTAACATAATAGGAGGCTAAGAGAATGAAAAAAATATATTGGCTCGGAATTATCCCGTTTCTTGGTTTTATCGTAGGCGCCTTGTTTACAAATAAAGTGACTCCCTATGTTCTGGGAATGCCATTTTTTCATTTTTGGATAGTACTCTGGTCTGTGCTGACCACAGGTATAATGTGGGTTATTTATCTACTGGATCCTGCTAATCAGAAGGGAGATTCAAGATGAATATTGCCGTTCTTTTCATCCTGTTTTTTTTCGTCATTTCCGTTTTGATCGGTATCCAGGCTAAAAAAGGGAAAGAAATGAACTTGGAACAATGGTCGGTTGGAGGCCGCGGAATGGGAGCCCTTTTGATTTTCCTTTTATCCGCAGGTGAAATGTATACCACCTTCACCTTTTTAGGTGCAAGTGGATCGGCTTATGGGGAAGGTGGTTCCATCTTTAGTATCGTCACATATGGCTGCCTGGCCACGGTCATCTCCTATTGGACATTTCCAGCAATCTGGAGGTATGCAAAGAAGCACCAATTAGTTTCCCAATCTGATTTTTTTGTGAAAAAATATCAAAGTCCATATCTTGGAGTACTTGTTGCGGTTATAGGTGTCATAGCTTGTACTTGCTACTTGGTCCTGCAATTGAAGGGATTAGGATATATTGTGTTTGCAACATCATATGGGGCAATCTCTTCTACAGCTGCCATTTGGGTCGGAGCAATAGGTGTTACCATTTTTGTAATGGTTTCCGGTATTCATGGCTCAGCCAGGACAGCTATTTTGAAGGATATTCTGATTCTGGGCATCATCGTATTTCTAGGGGTTTATTTCCCCATGCATTATTATGGCGGGCTCCAGCCTATGTATGAGGCCATTGAACAGGCAAAGCCGAACTTTACCATACTCCCAGATCAAGGAATGGGCGTATCGTGGTATATATCGACCGTTGTGTTAAGCTCTATTGGATTTTATATGTGGCCGCACGGGTTTTCTCCTATTTATGCTGCCTCTAGCGAGAAAGCCTTAAGAAAAAATGCAATCCTAATGCCATTGTACCAATTGATTTTACTGTTTGCCTTTTTTGTTGGATTCGCCGCTATCTTACAGATGCCTGAATTAAAAGGCGGCGATGCCGATCAAATCTTGCTGCAGCTTTCTAAACGGGAGTTTGATCCATGGTTTGTGGGCTTAATTGGTGGAACTGGAGTTTTAGCCGCTTTAGTGCCATGTTCCATGCTGTTGATGTCTATATCAACGTTGCTTTCGAAAAATATATATAGCGTATTCACTCCATCAGCAACGGAAAAACAGATTGCAAAACTGGTAAAATACATGGTTCCGCTTATTTCTCTTTTTGGAATATACTTGACCTTTCAGGGGGGAAATACCCTCTTTAGTCTCGCGTTAATCGCCTATAATTTCATCACACAACTTGCTCCTGCCTTTTTCGCCAGTTTGATGAGAAATAATTTTGTAACAAAACATGGAGCATTTGCCGGGATTATAACAGGAGGAGTGCTAGTTTCCATCATGGAACTGGGGAATATAAAAATTGGTCAACTGTTTCCCTATCTTCCTCAAGCAATAAAAGACCTGAATGTAGGTATTATCGCCCTATTTGTTAACATTGTTGTCTTAGTGGTGGTCAGTTTGATGACAAAAAACTTTACTTATACTCATCAAGATACTGACGATTTGGAGACATCAACACTAGAGCAGAAGATCTAATGCAAAAAGAATAAAATAGCTAACTCAACATAATTTCCCACATTCAAATCCGGTTTAAATATGTAAAACGAATTCCTTTCAATTAAAACTTTCCTGGGGTCAGTTTTGCAGCACTCCATTTACAGTTTGGAACGCTTGGGCTTTTTGGAATCAAAGTTGGTCCAGTGTACACAGGATAATTCAATGATCGCTAGAAGGGGACCTTTGAGAATTGTTCTATTTAACAATGAAGAGTGCCTGCAATTGAAACAAACCGGTCTGAATATGACCGGTTTGTTTCATTAGTTACTCTGATTTAGAGCTCTGATCTTTATTTCTTTTATTTCCTTTGCTGTTGTCCCCACTAATAGGGGTTTGTCCGTGTAATTGCGGCGAATTTTGGTTACGGCTGCCTTTATTGAATTTTTTTGTCATGTCTCACATCTCCTTTCTTTTTTCAAATACAGTTTGTCCTTTTTTGGAGAACTTATGTTTCTCACTTGAAAGGAACAACTTTGTAATATTTTTCATTCACGGCTAGTGAGGTAGCTCAGTAGGGAGGATAGTAGAATAATCATTACCTATTGAAAAAAGCTCAGCCCTATGGAGTTACAGAGGACTGAGTTAATGTCTTAAAACGCTTGTCGGGCATCCAGTTTATCAATCTGGAACCGTAGGGGAATTGCCATTTCGCCTTTGAGGGATCTTGCCCAGACAAGGCGTACAAATTGGCTGTTATGACGGTTGAAAGTGCTAATTATGAAGATAAAATAATCGTAAGGGAATGTTCGAAAACTTGAGGATCTTTTAACATAGTTCATTCAAGAGGTTTTAATTACATATTTTTTACTTTATTTTTAAAAAGCTTGCGGTAGTAGTTTGTAGCTCTGAAAAAAAGAACAGTATATACAGATAACTGATTTCAAGGAAACATGTGGCATTCTTTTTTAAAGCATGCATGAGTGATCTTTCCTTTCTTATTGTAATTTCATCAATTATACTAATGGATTTATACAAAATCTTCCTCTTTGTTAGATTACCTGCCATTGTTTTTCTGAATGTACGATTTTATTGAAAAAGATCGTTCACCATGGCCAACTGAAGCCATGTATACGAAGGAGGGCTATTTTAAGTGGACAATATTTTCAATAATTGTCTCAATAGAATATATTTCACGTGCTATTTTGTTAAGGGGATCAAGCTTTAACCTAAGGAGGATATGTACTTAGGTGATTACTTTTATCCACTCAAAATTACAGTCCATAAGTTCCTGTTCCATTTACGTTGATCAAACCAGGTAGAAAGTCGCAACGTTGCTTTTCTGTTCTCGGGTTTTAGGATCATTACTCGATCAGGTCAATAGAGGAATGCTGTACTCTTCATTACTCTACAATATTCAAAAAATGTAGAAAAATTCGATTCCCGGTTGATTTAGATGACCTGAATTAATGACATATACGCTAAGCATTTTCTTGTATTTCTCAAGATTTACCTGTTATCAACCAGGCAGTCCATCACCATAAATCAGGTTATAAAACACCGAAATCCTCCTTTTGATCTCGTGTAACACTGCCATGCCAGGTGATCAGAAAATGACGAAACATGACATTGCCATATTAGAAATAAAAGCCCTAATGTGAGTGGTAATGAGCAAGAAGTTTTATTTTTTTAAGATTCATTGAATTCTGAAAACTATCGTGTTAAAATTTGGTAGCACCAGCAATCATATACGTATTTACATATTAATAGGGCCCTATTATTCAGAAGATTGCTAGATTTTTTACATCTAGACTTTAGTGATTTACTGCGTAAAAATAAAATCAATAGATTGGAGCTAAGTTAATGGGTGTAGATACTAATGCAAGTACGAAGAATAAATTAAAAGTTGATTATGTGTTTACAGATGCAGAGAATCAACTTCTTACAAATAAATTTTTGGAGTTAAAATGTAATCCTTATGAAGATTACACTTCCTTTCGTTCAGAAATCGAAAACATTGTCGAAAACGATGTTGAAATAAAAGATATTGTGGAAAAAATAAAAGCTGCCGGCAATAGGATTTGGAAGGAAGAACCTTACTTATACCTACAAAACTGCCCTATAGATAAAGATGTTCCTATTTTTGACCATGAATCACCAGTTCAATCAAAAAGAGAGCTTAAAAAAACATATGTTGGGGAAGGCTTTCTTCAATTCTATGCTCAAGTCATGGAAATGCCAGCTATTGGATATATAAATGTAAATGATGGCGATGTCTTTCAAGATATCTATCCTATGAAATCTTTATCAGAAACACAATCACAAAAAGCACTGGTGGCTTTAGGATTCCATAAAGATTTAGCAAATCATTTCGTTCGGCCTGATTTTGTGAACATGTTATCAATGAGGGCTTATGAAGGAAATCAAATCTTTACAACATTCGTCAAAAATATTGATTTAATTCAGAAACTAGATCCTTCTGATTTAAATTTGATGCGTCAAGAACTCTTCTATACACCTTTTGATGATTTATCGACATATGGTAATCGTACTGAACTAGGGCGTGCAAAAAACCACGCCATCCTATTGAATGAAGAAGAATTTGATATTGCATATTTTGAAAATCGGACAGTGGGTCTTACAGAAGAAGCCCAGGGAGTTGTAGATAAAATAAAAGTTTTACTACATGAATTAAAGGCTCCGCACCTACTAAAAGCGGGTGAATTCATTTCCTTGTCAAACAATCATTCTATTCATGGTAAGGATGTTGAAGAAATCACGGATGTGGAAAAGCAAAGGACTCGTTGGATAATGAAAACCGTTAATTTGTGGAGTTTAGAAGAACATAAAGAGCACTATGTAGAGGGTACGGATTGCATTGTAAACGGATAAATAATAATTCTGTCGGGAGTTAGCTCCCGACAGGTTTGTTTCCTCTAATAGCTTTGAATTTTATAATACATACTAAGTTGCCCAAAGGAGGACAGCGTTATTGATTTTCCAATACGCTAAATTATTATGAATAATAGCTTTCTTCAAAATGCTTTTGAACTTATGGTAACTATATATCCCAATAATATTGCAATAAAAGATAAAGATAAGGTTATAACATATAAGGAATTGGATAGTTGGGCAAATGCTCTCGCCCATTTGCTTGTAAAGAAGGGCATTAACGAAGGAGACCGGGTCGCCATTGCAGCAGAAAGATCCATTTCATCAATAGCTGCCATGCTAGCAACGCTAAAAGCGGGTGCTGCTTACGTGCCACTTGACCCTTCTTATCCATTAGACAGACTGAGGTATTGTATTGAAAAAGCAGAAGTCAATGTATTAATGACTGACGGTTCCGTTCCGGATTTAGCCTTTAATCGGAATTCCATAGATTTAAGAGAGCATTCTAAAATTAGGGCTGAAGATCCTCCAATGGTTCTGATTAATAATGAAACACCTGCCTATATCATTTTCACATCTGGCTCTACAGGACGACCAAAAGGTGTAGTTATTCCGCATCGTGCCATTGTCAATCATATGCAATGGATGCAAAAAGAATTTTCTTGGACTGAAGATGATGTATTTTTACAAAAAACTGCATCGGGATTCGATGCTTCTGTTTGGGAGATATTTGCACCACTATCATCTGGTGGTACTATGGTTATCGGTTCATCCAACCCATTTGATATTGCGACTGATATCAAAAGGCATAAAGTAACAGTTGTACAGTTTGTACCAACTGTACTTAAATTATTGTCGGAACAGGGATCATTATCCAATTTCACATCCTTGCGCCTTTTGTTTTGCGGTGGTGAGTCATTGCAAACATCGTTAGTTAATAAAATCCAAAAGAATTTACCAATACCGATTATAAATCTATATGGCCCTACTGAAGCAGCTATTGATACTACTTATAGAGTTTGTTTGCCGGGTGAAAATCATCTTTTTAGAGAAATCGATTTGGGACAGCCAATCGATAATGCTTCAGTACATGTTGTGGATGAAGAGTTGAATTTATTAGGTACTGGTTGCGAAGGGGAACTACTGATTTCCGGCGAGGGTCTAGCTTTGGGTTATTTTGGTCTTCCCGATGCCACAAAAGAAAAGTTTGTTATATGTCCTTCTACAGGTCAATTGTCTTACCTCTCTGGAGATCTTGTTTATATTAGAGAAGATGGTCATTACGAATTTCGAGGACGTAAAGATTTACAAATAAAGTTAAGAGGACTTCGAATTGAACTTGGTGAAATTGAAGAAACCATACGAGAATTATCTTTCGTTAAAGACATAGTTGTAGAGGTTCGTGAAGAAGTCGAAGAACAATGGCTTGTAGCTTATATACGTTGTGATACAAAGTCTTGGGATGAGATTGGGTTGAGAAGCTATATTGAAAAACGTTTGCCTTCCTATATGATTCCTAATTTTTTTGTCCAGATGGATAGTTTCCCTTATTTAGAGAATGGGAAAATGAATCGACGGGAATTATCTTTAATACCTTTTAGAAGTAATAATGTTTTTGGCGGAATTCATGATAAATGGGAGCAAGTCATTGCGAATATTTGGGAAGAAGTCTTAGGAGAAAAAGTTCATTCTGCTACAACTGCATTTGCCTCAGCAGGAGGGCATTCTTTACTGGCAATTCGACTCGCAAACCTCCTTTCCGCTGAGTTTCAAATATCGTTAACACATGGATTTGTATTCTTGTATCCAACAATTCGAAAACAAGCAGAATATCTGAAAAAGAATATTTCAAAGAATGGCAAGAAAACTGTAGAACCTAAGAAATTGGAAAAGGTAAACCAAAAATTTGATGCCAATCTTGAAGCTCCATTATCGTTGGGACAACAAGGTATACTATTCTTTGAACAAGAAAAGGAAGCATCTCAATATCATATAGCGTTTCTGTTAAACTTTGAAAAAGGTAAAACTACAAAAATTAAAAAAGCAATTTCCTATTTACGAAGAAGACATCCGATTTTATCATCACGAATTATATTAACTAACAATGGTGAATATATACAGAAATATGATAGTACGCTGAATTCCGAAATAAGTGAACGTTCAGTTAAGGAAGCAGGTTTAAGAGAAGTAATTCAAACTGAAGCAGAAAGGAAGTTTGAATTAAATAAGGGTGGATTTCGCGCCTCATTATTTAGTACTGACAAGGCGGAATATTTATTATTAACTTTCCATCATCTAATAGTTGATGGTTGGTCATCTCAGTTATTTGTGGATGAGTTGCATGAACTTATTGAAACCGATCTTGTGGAAAATACGGAAATGAATGCTGCATTCTTCCAATTTGCACATCATCAAAACTCAATGGACTTTAGTGGGGGTCTTGAATTTTGGAAGGAGTATCTAGAACAGATTCCAAATCAATCAAGATTCTCAACAAGTATGATGAAGGGGAGTACCCAAACAATAAATGGTAATCATATAAAGTTTTCGCTGCCAAAAGAACTGGAGCAAAAGATACTTTCTTTTTGTCAGAATACATCAATTACAGAATTCTCCATTCATCTAGCAATGGCAGCTTATGTCCTTGCCAGAATGAGTGGACAACGGGATATTTGCATGGGGGTACCAGTAGCAAATAGAACCTACGAACAGGATTTTGAAGCAATTGGGAATTATGTTAATGTAGTTCCGTTTAGAATTAACTTTACTGAGGATGCTACATTAAAAAGTATTTCCGAAAAGATTGCACAGGATTATGCCGAGATAATAAAGTACGAGCATATTCCCATTGAAAAAATTATTCCTGCTGTTCTGAAGAGTAGAAATAGTGACTATCGGCCACTATTTCAAGTTATGTTTGTATATAATAGATTTTTGAAAAAACAACCCTATACTCAATTTAAAATGGAATCGGTTTTAAGTGATACTTCCAAATGCGATCTTAGTTTCATCATAGAACATGATGGAGAGAATTCAACATTCACAATAGAATACTGTAACGATTTGTTTACGGATCATGTAATCTCGGAAGTGAAGCAAGAATGGATCTCTCAAATGCAAAGAATAGCTGATGAAACCACTAAATTTGAAATCCAGGAAAATAGTATGGAAGCCACAACATTGAAAAATGACAAGAACTATCATGCGGATAAAGAAACAATAATGAAAGTTCAAAACATATGGAAGGATATCTTCAGAAACTCAGACGACAATTTAAATAGTAACTTTTTTGAAATAGGTGGCCATTCGTTATTAGCCATGAGATTTATTGCTCTACTAAATAAGAAATTCGAGCTAACTTTGCCAGTATCTATTGTATTTGATTATCCCACTGTACAAGGAATAGCTCATGTTATAACAAACTCCATTAAACCTAATGGCGTAGTACATGTCTCACCAGCTGAGAACCGTCAAAAAATATGGTTTATTCACCCCGCTGGCGGAGCACTTTGGTGTTATAAAGAAATGGCTGCGGAATTAAATGAAATGTTTGACGTCTGGGGAATTGAAAGTGCGGAGATTCCTGAAAGTGATAAATATGAAGATGATTTATTAAATATGGCTAAACGATATGCTTCTTATATTCTATCTGTTCAACCTGAAGGGCCTTATTATATTACGGGCTATTCGTTCGGTGGTAATGTGGCTTATGAAATAGCTCGTTCCTTTGAGGCTGAAGGAAGAGACGTTGGTTTATTAACATTATTAGACTGTCATTTCAGTAAAGCACGTGATTTCGACAAAATGGAGTTTGTAAAATCATATGCATTAAAGTTTACGAATGGAGCTAATGATAAGTTTGATCCGGATGAGTTAACCCTCATGGACAAAGGAGAACTATTGGAATTCCTCTTGAATTTAGGAAAAGATGGCGGTCATCTCCATATGGACGCAGAAGTTGAGGATGTTAAGAGCGGCTTGGGAATTTGGGAAGCAAATAATGTCGCTATTCATCGTTACAATATATCAGGAGCTTTTTACGGAAAAGTTCTGTTTATACGAGCTGAAGAAAATGAGCATGATACCACTGTAGGTTGGGAAAATTACTTGGCTGGGGAACTAACAGTGCGTTCAGTTCCAGCTCAACATTTTACGATCTATAAATCTCCAAATGCTGAAAATGTTGCTAAGATTATTATGGAACAAGTTGCATCTATAAGGTATGTATAAATTTAAGGAAAAAGGGTTTATAGTATGAAAAAAAATCATATGCGTTGGAGATTTTTTGCTGAGGGTATTCAAAACACTTTATTTTATATGCTATTTCCATTTATTGTTTTATATTTAAACGATGCCTGGAACCCTTACCTAGCATCTTTTGCTTTAGCCATAATTTCAGTATTGGGTGTAATATCAGGTATTTGGGGTGGGATCTTTGCAGATAGGATAGGAAGAAAACCTATGATGATATCTTCAAGTATAGGTTTTCTGGTTGCGACTATATTATTTATCATTGGAAGAATAGCTGGAAGCAATATAATGGTATTTGGCAGCTTCGGTTTAATGAGTATAGCTTATTCTTCATATATACCTGCAGGAAGAGCTTATATATCTGATTGGCTCGATGAAAAGGAACAAAAAAAAGCATATGTATTCACCTACCAGATATTTAATGTTGCGGTGACGCTTGGTCCACTTATAGGAAGTTTTATATTTGATTCCATGCCTATTTGGTTTATCGGAACATCCTTGGTATCTGTACTGACTTTAGTATATATATCACTATGGAAAACTCCGGAATTTCAGGTTGATAGAAAATTAGGTAATGAAGAAAGAATGAATGCAAATGGTAAGTTTACAAAAGCAGTAGTGCTTATAGGAAAAGATAAACGTCTTTTACTTTTTGTTGTTGCCAGTGTATTTGCAGCTCAAGCTTTCATGCAGTTAGAAATATTGCTTCCGTCAACTTTACTAGATCGATTATCTGAAAGTACATCAATATTCGGTTTTACAATTAATGCTTCTCAAAACTATGCTTCTTTGTTAATGACAAATGGGATTTTGGTAATTATTTTAGGCAGCATGGCGGCTAGGCTTTCTTCAAAGTATAGCACCCGTTTTGGGTTTGTAGGTTCCAGTATTTTGTATGCTTTCTCCATGGTTATCTTTGGTTTTTCTCAAAACTATATAGGTTTTTTTATAGGAGTCTTAATCCTTACAGTAGCTGAATTACTTGTTGTTAGTACACAGGATTCTTACATTGCTGGCATTGCGCCTGCTAACCAAAAAGCACAGTACTTTGCTGCGGCAAATATACGCTATTCAATAAGTCGAATATTTGCTCCACAGTTACTAGCATTTGTACCATTAATTCGGCATGAGGGAGCTTTTCTGGTCGCTGCTTTTTCTTCCTTAATAAGCGCTTTCCTATTTTTCATGCTCTTTCAAAAAAGTATATTAGCTTATAATTCAAAAGTTGGACAGAGTATATCGGAGAAAATATAAAAAAAGGCAGAAATATTCTGCCTTCGGAATGTAGACAAACTCGATGAAATTCGAGTTTGTCTACATTTTTTTTCGGTCTGTACATTTTGGACATTGATTTCCACTCCAGGCACTCGCTTTTCCCGCAGGCGTCTCGCACCTTACGTTCCACTCAACATTGTTTTACCATTTAGATAGAATTTCCTAAAGTCTTCATTTTTTTAAATAGAATGAATAAAGCTTGAGGTAAAGACGATGCTTTATTAATATGATTCCATTCAGCGAGGCGTAAACAATTGAAGAAGTTGAAAACAAATAGGACTTACCATTTGTTCTTAGGCAATGGTTTCCATGATAGTGTGCCTCATTTCTCAGCTTCAGGGAAAATCATGAACGACACTTTAAAACTTCTATATAGTAATATAAAGTTATTTAAAGTGTTTTCAACTCATTCATTAAACTATTCAATTCTATAATATCGATATTATCAGGGAATTCGAAATGATTTTCATTTCCGTTATTAGCACAAACACTTATGGGATACCCAGATCCAAGATGATACAACTTAAAACGATAGTCAGACGTATTTCCAATTTTTAAACCTAGTGATTTTATTTTTGAAAATTCCTCAGTTGGTATTTCTAAACTATAACGATTCCTTCTATTCAAGATTGAAAAAGTATTTGGGGGAACCAAAAAACCTGAACCTATACATTTTAACCAGCTTTCCTTCAGCGTCCACATTTTAAAGAAAATTTCGATTTGATTAGCTTTGGGTGATTTAATTAAATACATTAGTTCGTCACTGCTAAAAGTACTGTTGGCAATTTC
Organism: Bacillus sp. ISL-78; assembly: GCF_018613455.1. NCBI lineage: Bacteria > Bacillati > Bacillota > Bacilli > Caryophanales > Bacillaceae > Bacillus > Bacillus sp. ISL-78. Next base: position 602,942 of record NZ_JAGGQC010000003.1, on the reverse strand, counting down.
ATAGATGTTGAAATCTTTGACCTCTTCTATATCAACGCCTATGGAATCATTATGAATGCCAACAACAACCCAATCACCTGAATGGGAAATATTAAAGTGAATTCTTCCTCCTGCTAGATGGGGTTTCCCATTTTCACCTAAGACAAATTGGATATTTTGAAATGGATCTTTTAAACTGTCACTTATGAACCACTTAGCTAATAGCTCCCCAAATAAAGAACGGTATTTATCCTCTATCTTTTGTAATTTGTGTATGCTCAATTGTCTTTGTCGAGGACATAAATTGAGCATTTCTTCATAAGTGTTTTCATTCAAATCTTTTGGTAATTTTAAAGCGATAATCTTCAATTTTGATCTCCTTATTTACCTTAATATTGTAGGCACCAAGAATCATTTGAGTGATCTTTGCAAACCCGGGGGAGAAACAATTCTCAATTTCTGGTGATGTCATTTTTGTTTAAAAATTCAATGATTCCACTCACCAATCCAGAGGATAATGGCAGTTCAGGATTTGTATAGGTTGCTAAATTTCCTGCTCGATCTGCAGGGGCTTCTTTCAATACATGATTCATCTTTTCGATTATAAGTAATTCTGAATCGCCTTTTTCCTCATGTAACGCTTTTGCATTAGTTGCCGGCACTTGAATGTCTCTATTGCCGTTGACGATCAGAACAGGGATATTCAGTTCCTTTACTGATTCTAGCGGGTTATATTGAATCCAAGAAATCATGTAAGGCTGAACAGAGGGGCGGAATACACTTTGCAGATCAGCACTGACAGTCTCGACTTGTTTTCCTTGTTTTAGCTTTGCCAGTATATCTTTGGATTCCGTTAATAACGCCGGTGTAAGCTGCTCTTCAAGCTGTTTGATTAGAACTTGGTCAATAGGTTCGCCTGCACCCGCCAATGAAATGAATATGTCCGTTTCTGTTTTCTTTGCGGCTGCCATTCCAATTAACGAGCCTTCGCTATGGCCGATGATGCCGACTTTGGAAAAACGGCCATCCTTTTTGGCAAATTGGACCCAGGCAGCTGCATCATCAATATACTGTTCAAATCTCAGGTCCTCTTCTTTTCCTGCCAATTGCATATTTTCACCAATTCCGCGCTTATCATACCTGATGCTTGCAATCCCTTTTTCAGCAAGACTTTCGGCTAACATTTTCAAACTATTATTTTTTCCGGGATTTGCAATGGTGTTACCATCTTTATCGGTCGGCCCGGAACCCGCAATTATAATCATCACAGGAAAAGGCCCTTCATGTTTTGGTGTTTCTAAAAGGCCTTTAATGGTTCCGTTCTTTAAGTCGGCCTGCACGATTTCACCTGATTCTTTTTCTTCAACTGCCTGATCGGATTTCTTGAGCAATTCAAAGGGGAAGGCTTGCCCTTTTTGAACAAATGTTCCTGAAATCTTATCCTGATTTACTTTCCCATCAAACGTAATTTGCTGATTTTGGATTTTCATATCAAAAAACAAGTCTGATTCACTTAACCTTACACTTGTTAAGGGGAACTCGTTCAACCCTTGTACAGGAATACTTATCGTTCCATCCTTCTTCGTAAAATGAACAATGATTGGAAGCGGGTGATTTGGGATCTTAATATTCCCTTCCCATCTGCCTTCAATAGCATTCAATGAGCTCACTTCCTTCGATTTCTCCTCCACCTGTACATCGTCCTTGGTTCTGCAACCTGCCATTAAGAAAGCAGCACTTACGATAATACATATAATCCACAAAATTTTTTTCATTTGAGCCAGTTCCTTTCTTGAAATAATTAGACTCAGTCATTGGATATCCGTTTTCATTATAAGTAAGTTTCCATATAAAATTCCAATATTTTCCCTTGTAGTCGCATTATTTCTCCGTTGTATCCTTTTAAATAGGGTGGAAATCGTGGCTGTTAAGAGGGAATTCTTAAAAAATATCGAAGGGACATTCAATCACCATTTTAATCCGGGCGCAAAAGTTGGTGTTGTTTCCATTAAAGGTAGGGAAATCAGGTCGAAATTAGAATTATTTGAATTAAACATTGACATCTAAAAGAAACTCTTTTAGAGTGAATGTGTAAATTAAATATCCTCGTTAGGTGAGGCTCCTGTGTAGGAGATACGCTACTGCCCAAAAATGTCGAAAGACGCCAATGGGTCAACAGAAACCATCGACATAAGGTGGTTTTTAATGTAGCTGGCTTTGTCCTATGCCACACAGTGCTAAAGCTCTACGAATGGAGGAACTGGATTTATGCTTGTATTTGTCATTCAATCATATACGGCTGTTTGTATTTGTCAACCAGACAATGTACGCATATATACCTATTTAACACCTTCATTTGTAATGGAGGTGTTTTTATTTTTTTCCTGGAGGTGAGGGATTTGGACAACTATTCACGACGACTTTTTCGTGAATGGAAACAAGATTTTGGAAGGGGAATAATAATATTTTTTTTACTCTTAATATATAAGGGAAATATTTTTTGGCTCCCCTAAAAAGGAGTGAGAGACAAGATGGAAAATCAAATGACTTTACAAATCATAAAGGCATTAAAAGAAGGAAAAAAGAAAGAATTTCAAGCGATATTGGAAGAACTCCAACCATATGACATTGCGCGAATTTTTGAAGGGCTCCCAGAAAAACACCATACACGCTTCTTGTTGTTACTCGATTCAGAACAAATCGCTGAACTGATTCAAGAAGTTGAGAAGGCCCATCAATTAAAAATTCTTAGTAAATTGGGAATAGAGAAATCCGGCCATGTAATGGACTTAATGGATAATGATGATCTAGCTTCATTGTTAGAGGACCTATCCCCTGGAAAAATCGAAGAACTCCTTTCTGGCATGAAACAAGAAGAATCAAAAATCGTTCAAAATATCATGAATTATCCCCCTGAAACGGCAGGGCGAATCATGACAAACCGTTTTGTATGGATCCCCCAACATTATTCGGTGCGTGAATCAGTTGAAAAACTGAAAATCTTTGCGGAGTTTTCGGAAACGATCAACTATCTTTATGTAATAGATAATGATAAAAAATTAGTAGGTGTTGTCTCGTATCGGGATTTAATAATAAATGATGAATCTGAAAAAATTCAAGATATTATGTACAGCCGAGTTATCTCCGTATCTGCATATGAAGACCAAGAAGAGGTAGCTCGTGTTATTGAGCGATATGATTTTTTAGCAATTCCAGTAGTGGAAAAAAATAATGAGTTAGTAGGAATTGTAACCGTCGATGATATTATTGATGTTGTCATTAAGGAAGCGAATGAAGATATTGAAAAATTATCGGCATCCGGTAAAGCTATAGACTTTGACACGAAGGCGCATGTGGCCGCATATCGTCGGCTGCCCTGGCTTATATTACTTTTATTCATCGGATTAGTGTCTGGAACCATTATAAGCGGTTTTGAAGAAACCTTGTCCAAAGTTGTTGCACTGGCCTTCTTTATGCCGATGATCGCAGGGATGACTGGAAATACAGGTACTCAATCTTTAGCTGTTGTTGTAAGAGGCCTAATCACTAGTGATACGGATAAAGGAGTCGTGACCAGACTCATTATACGGGAACTGAAAGTTGGCTTGATAATAGGCATCACCTGCGGAATATTAATTTCCATCATAGCTTATGTTTGGCAGGGAAATCCCGTTCTGGGATTAGTGGTTGGAAGTTCATTGGTGATGACCCTGATTATCGGGACTTTAGCTGGAACCATTATTCCTTTGATATTATATAAATTCAACATCGATCCCGCAGTTGCTTCTGGTCCGCTAATTACAACACTGAATGATATACTCTCGTTACTAATTTACTTTGGAATTGCTACGATGTTCATTTCAAAATTGATGTAGAATATTCACGAATCAGTTCATTAAACTGGTTAATATGAAGAAGGGGCAGGAGCCCTGCCAAGCAGACAATAAAAATAGAGTATTTAAGCTGCGGCCTTTTCCCGGTATTCAATCGGGGAAAGGCCGTTAAATTTTTCTGGAGAGCGAACAGTTTATCGAAATGAAAACATTGGACATAATAGGTTATAGCAAGTTTGAGGTTTTCAGGAAAGGCTACATAAATAGTGTTATGGAAGCAATAGCCAATCATATTTTTTGACCTATGAACTTCATCAGTGATACGCTTCTTTTCGAAATTACGTATTCAAACGAAGGAGGAACAATGATGACACAAACCAAACAACAAATAATCACCCTGGCAAATCGCCCGAAAGGTATGCCTTCGAAAGGAGATTTTAACTTTGTTGAGAGTGAAGTTCCTACACCGAAGGATAATGAGATCTTAGTACGTACATTATATTTATCTGTCGATCCATACATGCGTGGCAGAATGCAAGATACCAAATCATATATAGCTCCATTTGAATTGAATAAGGTCATCACGGGCGGCGTTGTTGCTGAAGTTGTTGAGTCGAAATCGAATTCGTTCAAACAAGGGGATGTCGTTGTTGGGAATATCGACTGGGCGGAATACACAGTTGTCACTGAAAAGGATATCCGTGTGATTGATCCCAAGGTGGCTCCGGTCACAACTCATTTAGGGATTCTTGGAATGACAGGTCTAACTGCTTATTTTGGTTTGCTCGATATTGGTAGACCTCAAGAAGGTGAAACGGTAGTCGTTTCAGGAGCGGCTGGAGCGGTTGGTTCAGTAGTCGGACAAATTGCTAAGATTAAAGGTGCGAAGGTTGTTGGCATCGCTGGTTCGGATGAAAAAATTGAGTACTTAACGAAAGAGCTCGGGTTTGATGGAGCCGTAAATTATAAAAGTGATAGTTTTGCGACAGATTTAGCCAATGCTGTTCCTGATGGAGTCGATGTTTATTTCGATAATGTGGGCGGCGAGGTGTCCGATGCTGTTTTTACACTTTTGAATGCAAATGCCCGAATTCCATTATGCGGGGCGATTTCCTCATATAACGCGGAAGGAAAAGATCTAGGACCGCGTCTGCAATCGGCAATGATCAAAACAAGTGCACTAATGAAAGGTTTCACAGTTGGAAATTATGCCTCTAGATTCCAGGAGGGAGCTACGGAATTAGGTAAGTGGCTTCAAGAAGGAAAGCTGAAGTATGAAGAAACGATTATTGAAGGGTTCGAAAACACACCGGATGCATTTTTAGGTCTGTTTAAAGGAACGAACCTCGGAAAACAGCTTGTAAAAGTTGCGGAACCCGAATTCGCTCAACTATAAGTTTTATGGAAATAAAGCTGAGGAAGGTTTTCGTTGTGATTTTTAAGCAGCTTATAACAAAAGCGGCCTTTTTTCGATATTGAATCGGGAAAAAGCCGTTTCTTTTCAATTAAAATATATTAGTGGTATCTCTCTTAAACCATTTGAAGGATAAACCATGGCGATAGCGGCAGATAAAGGTCGACCACTTACGAATAAAGAAGTTCCTGAAATGGAAGGATACTCAAAAATCCGCCAGGGAATTTTGGACCTGCAAGTAGCGCTTCAATTTTGCGGAGAAGCAACCTGCTAATCAATCTAGGAAGGGAGTTCATACTTGACTCCCTTCCTTTATGTCGCCCCTGTTAATAGGAGGAAATTGGCAGGCTGTTAGAAAAGTCTGTAAAAATACTGGTTTTCATTATAAAATGGACTTATAAACAGAAAGGTGATGAACCATGTCAAACGTTGCTAAATTTCGTGATTTTTTAACTAGTGAGAAAATCTATATGAATGAGTTGAATGAAGATGGCACCACCTTTTTTAGAGCCGAGCAAAAGTTAAAGGACGGGTGGAAGGTCCTTTTAGTATTTGCTTTCAATCAAGATGAAAATGTGGCGGACTTATTTTGCTTTAATGTCGCCGAGTTGAAGAATCCTGAAAAGAAACAGGATGTACATTCACTGTTGAATGAATTTAATGCTAATTTCAGGTATTCCAAGCTGTATGAAGAAAATGGGACCATTTCCATTCGTTATTCATACTCCATTGAGGGGGATATCGTACCGGATTTGGCGTTCAGGAAGTTAATCATGCTGCTTGAAACGGCACAGCAGGTTTATCCGCGTTTAATGGAAGTCATTTGGTCTTAAATCATCATATAGGATGAAAAAAGTTCTCTGAATCAGAGGACTTTTTAACATACTTACTAGAGTGAATGAATATATTAACGTTACAATACGCTAATTATTAATTTTTTTTAAAAGAACTATTGCATTTTTTCACATTAAACTATATAATTAATTTTGTTGATTGGTAATTCGACAAACTTCTACAAGAATATGCGGGTGTAGTTTAGTGGTAAAACCTCAGCCTTCCAAGCTGATGATGAGGGTTCGATTCCCTTCACCCGCTCCAATACATACTCATAACGTAGGGTTTCGTTACCTGGAGAACGAAGCTTTGCGTTTAAATATTATAACAAGAATTCTACTGTTTACAGTGGGATTTTTTTTATTGTCCAAATTGCCTGCATTTCATAGAAGCGGTAACACAGTATGTCATACCCAAAAAATTTTTGATTATCCTTCATCTGGGAGTGTGGGGATTTAAATGCAGCATGAACTTAGTCAATATGATTAACTACGTTAGTAGAATCCGTTTGAATAAGTTTGTGCTTTTTTTGTTAATGGGGAAGAGAAAGGCGTGCCAGGCTTATGTAGCATCGATGGTTATCAATCGAAAGGCAAAAAGTAACCATTGTAAACCGGCTAGCCGGGACCCCGGAGACGTTTGCTTTGATGAGGCTTCGCAGACAGTCGGAGGGAAGGTAATGAATTTCTGGGGTAAAACGGAAAGTGTTTTTGAGGGTTAGCAAATCTGATCGTTGATTTCCACTACAGGCACTCGCTTTCCGCGGGCGGTCCGGGAGCCTCCTTGGCTCTCGCCTTCGGTGTCTCCCTTGGCCACGCTTTTCCCGCAGGAGTCTCGTACCTTACGTTCCAATCAACTGGAACGTTCTTTTAAATAAAAACCGCAGGCTAGACTCATCCCGAACAAAGTTTAAGACGAAGTAATCCTTGAGGTTTTTTACATTAATCCTTAAAGGATGGAAGAAATTTGCGACACTCCTGCCGAGGAACTGGCTAGCCGGGACCCCGGAAACGTTTGCTTTGATGAGGCTTCGCAGACAGTCGGTGCAAAGGGAGCGGGTTTCTGGAATCGACTGGAATGAAATATTAAGAAAAAACCGTAGGCTATCCCGAACCAAGTTTAAGACGAAGTAATCCTTGAGGTTTTTTACATTAATCCTTAAAGGATGGAAGAAATTTGCGACACTCTTGCCGAGTAACTGGCTAGCCGAGACCCTGGAGACGTTTACGTCGAGGAGGCTTGGCAGACAGTCGGCGGAAAGGGAGCGGGTTTCTGGAATCGACTGAAATGAAATTTAAGAACCTTTTTCAGGGTATCGATCGGTTGAATAAAAGGATACTAGCGGACTGGTTTTATAAGTGGAACAATAATGAAAAGACCCCTTCCGATTGTGGAAAGGGTTTATTTCCGTTCAATTTTAATTATCCTTCTATAATCGAGTAAGTTCCTTCACCACCGTGGATTTCAAGAAACATGTCCATCAAGGATTTCGTTAGCTGATTTGCTTCCGTGGTTGAAGTATTGGGTTGTAAATAAATGATTTGGATGGCTTTTTTCGTTTCTTCAGTGACTTTGGTGCGTTCTGAATCAACGTAAGGACTTCCGAATGCGCCAGCATGATCGGCTGAGGTAATCATATTTTCCATGGAATTGAAGCGGCCGTTCAAACCGTCATACCCATCTGACCCCTCGCCAATCTTAATCGAGATGTCTCCTGTTAATTTTCCAGCATCATAAATGCCGATCGGAACTTCATATAACAGCGAGAAGAAGTTATTCAAATCGATGGCCGAATGGATGGGTGTCAAGTAATTCTGTTTTTTTACGCGGCGGTAAAGGGCTTCCACGGAGGGACGATACCGTGACGGGTTTGTTCCTGTAGCCTTGAAAATTTCCCGCCACACTTTAATGCCGGAAAAGTCGGTCAATTCCTTTTCTTCAAGGTCGAAGAAAAGAGCTTCCTGAAATAGTTGAAGTCTTCCCTTCACCATTTGCGGGGAGGGACCGACTTCGATGTTTTCATATGTAATGACCCCGACTTTGAATTCAGGGATTTTACTGCTAATATTAGCTGATACGGTAATTTCCAACCGTTTCACCTCCAAAAATGATTGCAATTAGTTTATCATAGAAAGCAATGGTTTGAAATGGATTCAAGCTTCAATGGGAATACTGAATGAACGTAGGTGATTAATATGGATATGAACTCATTCAAGCAAGAAGTGATTTTATATAGTAAGGAAATCGGCATCGATAAAATCGGCTTTACATCGGCTACGGCTTTCACCGAACTGAAAGGTCGGCTGATACGTCAACAGGAACTGGATTACCAGTCAGGGTTTGAAGAAGCCGATATAGAAAAAAGGGTAAGGCCTGAATTGATATTCGATAAACCGCAATCCATCATTTCGATTGCTCTTGCTTATCCTTCGAAATTGAAGGATGCTCCGCAAAGTACAAAAAGTGAACGCCGCGGGATCTTTTGCCGGGCGTCTTGGGGGACGGATTATCATACCGTTCTCCGTAATAAATTGCAGTTACTTGAGAATTTCATTAAAGATAAAGTGCCAGGGGCAATGATGAAATCCATGGTTGATACGGGTGAGTTATCAGATAGGGCAGTGGCTGAGCGTGCAGGTATTGGCTGGAGTGCAAAAAACAGTATGATCATCACACCGGAATTCGGGTCTTATGTATACTTGGGAGATATGATAACCAACCTGCCATTTGAACCGGATCAACCGATGGAAGATCAATGCGGGACATGCAATAAATGTGTCGATGTTTGCCCGACTGGAGCACTCGTTCAGGGCGGGCAGCTAAATTCCAAGCGTTGCATTGCGTTCTTGACACAGACAAAAGGATTCCTTCCGGATGAGTTCAGGACGAAAATAGGAAATCGTTTGTATGGATGTGATACATGCCAGACCGTTTGTCCGAAAAACAAAGGAATGGATTTTCATTTTCATGAGGAGATGGAACCCGATCCCGAGCTGGCGAAACCGCTGTTAAAACCCCTGCTTACAATTTCAAATCGGGACTTCAAAGAGACATACGGCCATGTATCTGGCTCTTGGCGCGGTAAAAAACCAATCCAACGAAATGCCATTTTAGCATTGGCCCATTTCAAAGATGAAACGGCATTGCCTCTATTGATACAGGTCATGAAGAATGATCCGCGACCCGTCATCAGGGGGACGGCGGCCTGGGCAGTTGGGAAAATTGGCCGGGAGCAGGCTGTTTCCGCATTGGAAGAAGCACGAACGAAGGAAAAGGATGAAGAGGTATTGGCGGAAATTGAGAAAGGACTGCAGTTTACCTTGGAAACAAAATAACATTTAAAATGCAGCTGCCTCGTAAATATAACGGGGCGGCTTTTTTGCTTAAGATATTTCGGAAGCTTCAAGGAAAATCTTTATAAAAAGTTTCATTATGGTTAAGGATTGAAAACTCCCATATCTATGAAGTTGTGTTTTTGTCCATGCCCTCGTACATACACATTAGCATAGATGGTAAGAAGGAGGGCATGAACTTGAGGGAACAATTGCAACGCCTTTTACAAGAAAGAGTGGAGTTTTATACTTCAGATGATCTGGAACGGGGTGAAAGGAAGTTACATTTGAAGAAGAAAATGATGAGGAACCGCGCTGCCGAAATTGTTCGGGTGAATGCGGCAGGCAAGATACATTCGAAGAGAAAGGAAGACCGGGATACAGTCCTGACCTATCATGTCCATCTGCAATATTTATTGAAACAGGAAGATTCATTTTATATAGAAGAAGAAATGGAAGAAAGAGAGGCACGGTTTCGAAATGGGTATATAGTGGATGAAAATGAGTTGATTCCCAGCTTTGAAACCGAAGAGGCACTGCCAAAATGTGATCCAGGCGCAGATCGTCTCGCATATAGGTATGATCGAATGAAGGCCGTTCAATATGCCGAGCGTTGGTGGAATGAATTCAATCCGGCTTATTATAAATTCACCGATGATTGTACGAATTACATTTCACAATGTTTACATGCAGGAGGAATACCGATGTGGGGGGCGCCAAATAAAAATAAGGGCTGGTGGATAAGGGGGAAAAGCTGGAGTTATACATGGACGACAGCCCATTCTTTATATCATCTGCTTAAAGCCGGGAATGCCATCAGGACAAAGCAGGTGGAGTCGGCCAAGGAATTGAATTTGGGCGATATCCTCTGCATAGATTTCGAAGGGGACGGACGGTTTGACCATAACTTGATTGTAACGGCGAAGGATCAGGACGGGATGCCGCTTGTGAATGCACATACGATGAACAGCCGTCACCGATATTGGACGTATGAGGATTCAACCAGATATACACCGAACATCGTTTATAAATTCTTTGTGATTTTGGATGGAGGGTGATAGGTTTTTAGTCTCTTTTGTTTAATGCTATAATTAAGGTGAAGTTCAAACTAGAGGTGAAAATGAAGTGTCAATACATGTAGTTTTATATCAACCACAGATTCCAGCAAATACAGGAAATATCGCAAGAACATGTGCAGGGACGGATACGTCTTTACATCTCATTCGCCCGCTCGGTTTCTCGACGGATGACAAACAGCTCAAACGGGCCGGGCTCGATTACTGGGAGAATGTAAAGATCCATTATTATGATTCGTTAGAAGAGTTTTTTGAAAGAAATGCCGGAGGTGAATTTTATTACTTGACGAAATTCGGGGAGCAGCCGCATTCCAGCTTCGATTACAGTGATCAAGACAGTGAGATATTCTTCATTTTTGGCCGTGAAACGACGGGTCTCCCGAAAGATCTGATCCAAGAAAATATGGATCGGTGCCTGCGGATTCCAATGACGGATAAAGTCCGTTCCCTTAATCTGTCGAACACGGCAGCCATCTTGGTTTATGAAGCACTTAGACAGCAAAATTACCGTGAATTGGATTTGAAAACAAAAGGTTGAGTTTCATCAATACTGTCATCGGGGGCATTTCAGCCCCGATGATGAATACTTTACATATTCTTTAGGGGTGGGAGCATTGAATAACATTATTGAGAAGATTTTAGATCACCGTTCCATTCGTTCCTTTGAGGACAAGTTATTGTCTGGGGAGCAAATCAATACGATTGTGGAATGTGCCCAAGCTGCATCTACTTCAAGTTATATTCAAGCATATTCAATCATAGGGGTAACCGACCCGGAAAAGAAAGCCAAGCTTGCCGAACTTGCCGGACCACAGTCATATGTAGAGAAGAATGGACATCTATTCCTCTTTTGCGCCGATTTATATCGTCAGGATATGGTTTCCGAAATGGAAAACACGGACCTGTCCGAATCGATTGAAAGTACCGAGAAATTCATGGTTGCCTGTATTGACGCGGCTCTAGCGGCCCAAAATGCAGCATTGGCGGCAGAATCGATGGATCTAGGCATTTGCTATATAGGCGGGATCCGCAATAATCTCCCGGAAGTGTCAGCGATTTTGAATATACCGCATCGTGTTATACCATTATTTGCTCTAGCGGTCGGATATCCGAAAAACCGTTCGGATAAAAAGCCGCGTTTGCCGTTGTCCAACATTTATCATGAAAATGGATATCAGGAGGATAAGCAAGAGTTCATCGGACAACTTGAAGAGTATAATGAAACGATTTCCAGTTATTATGAGCTTCGGACTAAAGGTAAACGAAAAGACACCTGGACCGGGCAAATGGCAGGAATGCTTGGAAAGAAAAGCAGGCTGTACATGAAGGATTATGTTGAGAAGCAAGGATTTAAGAAACATTGATTAATGAATACGGCCTATTAGGAATATTCTTGCCAAAGTGCTGAGTATGAGCCAAACAGTAAAGATCCCGGGAACGTCTCCGGGATCTTTATTGTTTTCATTGTCAGTCGGTAATACGGACCGGCCCCAAAAATCCTGTCAGAAATTCTTCTTATATGACCATGAAATTACCATTGACAATATATTTAGATAGAATTATAGTAATTAAGTAGTGGATAATGATAATCATTTTCATTTGAGTTTTTACTTACCTATTTTTTTCAGTAAATGGAGGTTAAAAAATGGTTCGCCTATATACAGAGAATTTGAATATTGGTTATGGTGAACGTTTAATTGTAAAAGATCTCAGTGTGGAAATTCCAGATAAAAAAATCACAACGATCATCGGTTCAAATGGATGTGGGAAATCGACACTTTTGAAAGCGATCACCAGAATTATTCCAAATCAATCAGGTACGGTTGTTTTAGATGGGGTTAATATCTCAAAAGAAAGCACTAAGATCCTCGCCAGAAAAATGGCCATACTTCCTCAGACACCCGAGAGTGCAAGCGGTTTGACGGTTGGGGAGCTCGTATCATATGGGCGCTTTCCCTATCAAAAAGGTTTTGGGCGCCTGACCCAGAAAGACTATGATGTGATTGATTGGGCACTTGAAGTGACCGGCACGAAAGACTTCAAGTTCCGTCCCGTGGATGCTCTTTCAGGAGGTCAGCGCCAGCGTGTTTGGATTGCGATGGCCCTTGCCCAGGAAACGGAAATCATCTTCCTTGATGAGCCGACCACCTATTTGGATATGGCGCATCAGCTGGAGGTTCTGGAATTATTACAGAGGCTGAATGTAGAACAGGGACGTACAATTGTCATGGTTCTTCATGATTTGAACCAAGCTGCTCGCTTCGCCGACTATATTATTGCCTTAAAGGACGGGGAAATAGTCAAAGCAGGTGATTGTGAAGAAGTCATCACTCATGAAGTTCTTAAGGAAGTATTCCATATTGATGCGGTAATCGGACGAGATCAACGAACGAATAAACCAATGTGCAGCACATACAACTTACTAAAAGGAGATTTGACAACAAATGAAAAAGATAATGTTTCCATTTATACTGCTGTTAGTGTTAATTATTAGCGCTTGTGGTAACGAGTCAGCCGAAAAAGAAAAAAGCTCCGCTTCCAAAAAGGAAAAATCAGGTACCATCACCTATCAATCTGAAAATGGTCCTGTTGAAGTTCCGGCTGATCCTCAGCGTGTTTTAGTACTATCATCTTTCGCAGGTAACGTAATGGCTTTGGATGTTAATCTTGTAGGGGTTGATTCCTGGTCTAAAATGAACCCGAATTTTAAAGAGTTAAAAGATGTGGAAGAAGTGACGGACGAAAACCTGGAAAAGATCATCGAGTTGAACCCGGATTTAATCATTGGTTTATCCACGATTAAAAATGTCGATAAATTAAAGGAAATTGCTCCAACCGTAACATATACATACGGAAAAGTTGACTATTTAACACAACATGTAGAAATCGGTAAACTTTTGAATAAAGAAAAAGAAGCTCAAGCATGGGTGGATGATTTCAAACAACGGGCAAAAACAACTGGTGATGAAATTAAAGCCAAAATTGGAGAAGATGCTACCGTTTCCGTTTTCGAAAAGTTTGACAAACAGTTCTATGTATACGGTGATAATTGGGGACGTGGAACGGAAATCCTTTATCAAGAAATGAAATTGGGTATGCCTGAAAAGGTAAAAGAAGTGGCGCTGAAAGATGGTTACTTTGCCTTATCATTAGAAGTCCTTAAAGACTATGCAGGTGATTATGTGATTTTGAGCAATAACAAAGATCAGGACAATTCATTCCAACAAACTGACACGTTTAAAAACATACCTGCCGTTAAAAACAATAAACTGTATGAAGCTGATGCAAAAAAATTCTTCTTCAATGATCCAATCACATTAGATTACCAATTAGACTTCTTTTCCAAAAGTTTTCTAGGAAAATAATACAGCGAGGGAGAGGGATTCCAATTCCTCTCCTTTTATTCTATAAAAAAAGAAATGAGAGAGACAGATGACTAATGAAAATCAACGTTTCATCCCATTTATAAGTAAACTGATCATAGCGATCGTCGCCTTTATAGGCATGTTCATTATTTCAATGGCATTTGGTGCGGCTGATGTTACCGTTAAAGACGTCTGGCAAGCACTGACATCAAATGCTGTCGGTGAAAAGATTTCAATCATTCGGGAAATCCGCTTCCCTCGTGAAGTGGGGGCAATCTTTGTGGGTGCAGCCCTTGCCGTTTCTGGGGCCATAATGCAGGGAATGACCAGAAATCCACTTGCCGATCCCGGATTGCTTGGATTGACGGCAGGAGCCAATGCAGGTCTCGCCATCACTTTGGCATTCATTCCAAATGCTAATAATCTAGGGATCATGATTGCGTGTTTTATAGGTTCCGCTGTCGGGGCAACCATGGTTTTCGGAATCGGTGCGATGAAAAAGGGAGGATTTTCACCTTTGCGGATCGTATTGGCTGGTGCTGCAGTCTCTGCATTCCTATTTGCCGTTTCGCAAGGGGTCGGCATATATTTCAAGGTATCAAAAGATGTATCGATGTGGACAGCTGGCGGGAATATCGGAACTTCATGGGAGCAGCTTCGTGTAATCGTTCCGTTCATTTTAATGGGCATCCTCATCTCCCTTATCTTTTCCAGACAGCTCACCATACTTAGCTTAAGTGAAGAAGTGGCAGTAGGTTTAGGGCAAAAGACAACACAGATAAAGGCGGTTCTCTTCGTGGTCATCATACTCCTGGCAGGGGCTGCCGTTGCGCTTGTCGGAAATATGGTGTTCATCGGGTTAATGGTCCCACATATCGTTCGGGCTATCGTGGGTACGGATTATCGATTCATCCTCCCTATGTCTGCGATTTTGGGAGCCACTTTCATGCTGCTTGCCGATACGATCGGCCGTACGATCAATTCTCCATATGAAACACCTGTGGTAGCGGTTGTTGCGATGATAGGTTTACCTTTCTTCCTCCTAATCGTGCGTAAAGGAGGTAAAGCATTTTCATGATCCAGTCAGCTTTAGTCAAAAAACAGCGTTGGATAATAGGTGCATTGAGTGCACTCATCATCATTACGATCATTATAGGGACGTGCTCGGGCTATTCCAATCTTTCTATAGGACGACTGTTTCCAACGCTCTTCGGGCAAGGGACGTTCAAAGAGGAATTCATATTATTTTCCGTCCGCTTACCGCGTATCATCATCACCCTTTTAGCTGGCATGGCCCTTGCACTGTCGGGAGCCATACTACAAGGGATCACACGTAATGATTTAGCCGATCCCGGAATCATCGGGATCAACTCAGGAGCAGGTGTTGCCATTGCCGCATTCTTTCTGTTTTTCCCGCTTGACGCTGGTTCTTTTGTTTATATGGTTCCGCTTGTTGGTTTTATCGGAGCGTTACTGACGGCCTGTTTAATATACATCCTCTCATACAAGAGGAAGAGTGGACTTGAACCCGTCCGGTTAGTGCTGATTGGCGTAGGTTTTTCAATGGCGCTTTCAGGCCTGATGATTGTCCTCATTTCGTCAGCGGAACGAGCTAAGGTCGATTTCATCGCAAAATGGTTGGCAGGAAATATATGGGGCACGGATTGGCCTTTCATTTGGGCAATCATTCCATGGTTAATCATCCTCATTCCATTCACTTTATATAAAGCAAATCGTTTGAATCTGCTTGGTTTAAGTGAACCGGTCGCAATTGGGGTCGGTGTATCGATTGAAAAGGAGCGGATCGTACTGCTGATCACGGCTGTAGCATTGGCAGCGGCTGCCGTTTCTGTTACAGGCGGAATTGCATTCATTGGACTTATGTCCCCGCATATAGCAAAATCCTTGGTAGGACCTCGAAATCAACTATTCATTCCGGTTGCCATTTTAATCGGTGGATGGCTATTGCTGCTTGCCGATACGATCGGCCGTAATATAATTGAACCCGAGGGGATTCCTGCAGGTATCATGGTTGCATTGATCGGTGCTCCTTATTTCATGTATTTATTGTTGAAAAAATAAGAACTGGCCAAAATCCCCTGAAATCCTCAGGGGATTTTATGTTTTTTGAGTGCTTATGCAGTATTTTGTTTTAATTAGGATTATCTATATCTAATGATTTCATCAGGATTCAATCGTTTCGCTTCGAAATAAAATACTTGAATAAACCTTTTTGTATTTACCCGGGTAGGTGTAAGAACTACTGTTGAATCATTTTGCAGTTCTTTCATCTTTTGGCGAACGACTGTGAAATCAAAAAATTTGGAAGCGTAATTTTCAAACTTAGGATTTGAAAAATCCGTTAAACCGAGCGAAGCGAAATGATTTAACGAATGGTTAATCGTTCTGCGAATTCGCTGTTCGGCAGCTTTTATTTCCCGATTGATATCTACCTGCAAAGCTGCCGTGCCGAGCTTTTTTTTGGTGATTTCTACAAAGATTTCTTTAAGGGTGGGGAATTGCTTTCCAAAAGTAAAAGTCCGTTCATACATAAATAAATACTGAAGCATTTCGATTAAATCTTTTGCGCCATTTTCTCCAACGACCCCTAATTCCGATAAAAGGAATTCACCCACCTCCCTTATACTTTTTTCATTAAAACTATTGGAATTATCAACTTTTGGCTGCTCAAAGTTCAATACACCATTTAAAGAAGCTTGGATATTTGTGATTGATCTTTCTAAATGAATACGTTCCATAACTTTTCGGATAACTGTCAATATCTCAATCCGATTGATTGGTTTAGTAATATAATAATCGATTCCAAGTGAATATGCCTCACCAATCAGCTCCTTTGATTCAACCTGCGAAATCATTATTATTTTCCCGTTAAATGTATTTTTTATATGACGAAGTGTCTCAATGCCATCCCTGATGGGCATTAATAAATCAATAAATAAAATATCAATTTGTTTTAAATTCAAAATATGCCCTTCTAATAGACTTCCATCCTCGGCTTCCTCCACTACTTCTCCTAAATCTTCGTTTTCTATAATTTGGCTTAAATTTGAACGTATGGCACAATCATCATCTGTTATAAAAAAACGCATGGAATCATCCTTTCTGGACCAACTTATGAATGGGTAATCTTATGGAAAAAATGGCGCCATTAAAACTATTCTCAAATAGGATATCTCCACCCAGTTCTTTTACGACCTCTTTAACATATGAGAGTCCAATCCCTGTTGAAGGTGTCCCGAACTGATCATACTTTGATGTGAAACCAGGTTTGAATATGACAGTCTGGTATTTTTGAGGAATTCCAGGTCCGGTATCAGCAACTTTAAATTCTACATTGTCGCTAATTTCAAACAAACTTAAACGGACGATTCCCTTTTCATTAATTGCTTCCACTGCATTGGCTACTAAATTATTGAAAAGGGATAAAACGGTATATACATGATAAGGTGAATCGTTTTTTCCTTCCAATGAGTATTCGAATTGAATGTCCTTTCCTAATGATAAGGCATATTTTTCATTAATTCGGATAATTAAATGAAAAAGTTCAGCAGCATTCATATAATCTTTAAAACTCTCATTAGAGATTAATTTGGAGAGACCAGCAAAAATCCGTTGATTATCTTTCTTGACTTCATGCATTTCACCCGCGATGCGTAATGCTTTTTGACTATATGGCTCTGTAAGATCATGAAGTTGATTTTCCCGTCTTTTTTCCAGTGCTTTTAATTCGCGATACAAATCATATGATTTCTTAGTAATATTCTCAGCATTTTTTAATGTTTTTTTTAAATGAATCGTTTCCTCGTATAAATTGGAAATGAGCATCAGCATATGTTCATTTTGTTTTCTGATTTGCCTCTCCCTTGATTGTGCTTCATAAAGTTTCATCATATTAAAAAAGCTCAAAACGATAAAACTGTGGCCGAATGCGATAACGAACATCTCATTTAGTGAGCCAAACGTAATCGTTGTTTCCAACACAATATATTGAAAGATTAATTCTACGGAGTCGGACAATATTTCGATAATGAGTCCAATAAATCCAATCATCAAAGTTCGATTTTGAAAGCGGTTGATTTTCGCAAAATAGAATAGAACGGAATAGGTAAAATAAAAGAAAAAACTAGGATAATGAGCGTAAAAAGCGGAAATCCAGGAGAAATTATCCTGCATGAAAAAGTCGATTAGAATGCGAAATATCACAACCATTGTTCCTGTCAAGATGCCCGAAAATATGGCAGGTATTTTTTGTAATAATAGTAAAAAGAAGAAAAATGCAGGCACACCAAAACTTACCCGAAACGTTTCATTGAAAGGATAAAAACTCAATTCGCCTGCTAATGGAACAGTTAACAACATCAAAGCAAGGACATAGACCTCTTTTTTCATTAACGTACTGAGATACAAGTCGTCACCTCCTTATTTGTTTAAAAAATCAGTATACAGTTTCATCGGCTTCAATACAACGCTTACTTTGTTCCTGAATAGAACGGCTTATAATCAATTATGGCAAAACCAATCTGTTTTTCTATCCACAAAAAATGGTAACGGGGCATGTGAGATGATCTCGTTTTTTTAGTGGATTTTTATTTTTTAGATTTTGTAGGTTTTCGTATGATTATGTAGTTCCTAATTTAAAATTAATGCAGAAAGAAAATTTTGAAAGCGCTTAACAATTTTTAGAATATTCATTATTTTTTCATCGAATCTATTACATGCTAGCTTGATGGCATTCGGTAAAACGCTCATATTGAAAATATAATGATACAACAATTGAAGAGGTGGAAGAATGTGATTGAAGAATTGTCGCAAGAGTATGACATTCACGTTAATAGTCAAAGAAAATCCGACTTGGATGAATGGGTAGCACATTACAGATCCTTTGCTATTGAAGGACAAACCGCTAATTATATACCGGCATTGAGAAATGCACATTTATCGCAATTGGGCATTACCATACTGGAGCCGGGCGGAACAATGATCAAGTCAGGGGATTGGGAAGTTCCTTTCACGCTGCAAAGTATTTCAAAAGTACTCAGCTTTATAGCTGCATGCTTGGGTCGCGGAATTTCTTATGTGTTAGAGAGGGTCGATGTGGAACCGACTGGGGATGCTTTCAATTCAATTATTCGTTTAGAAATGCATAAGCCGGGAAAGCCGTTTAATCCTATGATAAATGCCGGGGCGATTACAGTAGCTTCGCTTCTCCCAGGGGATTCTTCACAAAAGAAATTGGCATTTCTCTATGAGCTATTTGAAAATTTGTTAGGGAAGCGCCCGATAATCAATGAGGAAGTGTATCAATCTGAGTGGCTAACCTCTCATAGAAATAGAGCTTTGGCCCACTATTTGAAAGAGACCAATTATTTGGAATCGGAAGTAGAGGAAGCCTTAGAGGTTTACCTCATGCAATGTTCCATAGTAGTGACCACAGAAGACATAGCCTTGCTTGGACTGATTCTTGCTCAAGATGGTTACCATCCCGTTCGTAAAGAACAAGTAATCCCTAAAAAAGTGGCTAAGTTGGCCAAAGCATTAATGCTTACTTGCGGTATGTACAATGCTTCGGGGAAATTTGCGGCTTTTATTGGGGTGCCGGCCAAAAGTGGAGTATCTGGCGGGATTATGGCACTAGTTCCTCCAAGTGCCAGAAGCGGAATGCCTTTTCAAGATGGATGTGGCATTGGAATTTATGGACCAGCCATCGATGAATATGGGAATAGCGTAGCAGGTAGTTTGTTATTGAAACAAATGGCACAAGAATGGGATTTAAGCATTTTCTGAAATGCAGAAAAATTTGGTTCCGGAGTAATTAATAGAAGCAATAAGTGGACATCCTTAAGATTTTCTCATAAATTTTCAAACTTTTACAAGAGATGAAGTAAATGCAGCACTTACTTTAAGGTGTAATTGGACGCATTAGAACAATCATTAATCCAGTTACTTTTAAACGTAAGCAATAATTTTGGAAAGCATGGTGAAAAATATATGAATAATATGCAGCGAAAGATGGGAACATTTTCGTTAATGATGGTAGGACTTGGGTCAATTATTGGCTCAGGTTGGTTATTCGGGGCTTGGAGAGCGGCACAGATTGCTGGACCCGCTGCCATTATCTCTTGGATTATCGGGATGGTTGTTATTTTATTTATCGCACTATCTTACAGTGAATTAGGGTCTATGTTTCCTGAAGCTGGGGGAATGGTAAAATACACACAGTACTCTCATGGTTCTTTTTTAGGGTTTATTGCAGGCTGGGCAAACTGGATTGCAATCGTTTCCGTAATTCCAGTTGAAGCGATTGCTTCTGTTCAATATATGAGCTCATGGCCATGGGAATGGGCACGGTGGACACATGGTTTAGTAGAAAATGGAAGTCTCACTGGGGGAGGCTTGGCAATTGCCTCTGTATTGCTGATCGTCTACTTTTTATTAAATTACTGGACAGTCAGCTTGTTTTCAAAAGCTAATTCATTTATTACAGTCTTTAAGATTATTATTCCTGGACTTACGATTGGCTCACTTTTATTTGCCGGGTTTCATGCATCCAATTTTACATCTGCAGGAAGTATCGCTCCGAATGGTTGGGCAAGTGTTCTTACTGCTGTAGCAACTTCTGGTATCATCTTTGCATTTAACGGTTTTCAAAGTCCAATTAACATGGCAGGTGAGGCAAAGAATCCTGGACGTTCGATCCCAATTGCAGTAATTGGCTCCATTTTAATTGCAACGGTCATCTACGTTTTATTACAGGTTGCGTTTATTGGAGCGGTTGACCCGTCCATGATTGTGAATGGATGGCAACATTTGAATTTCAATTCACCGTTTGCTGACTTAGCAATTGTTTTAGGCATAAACTGGTTGGTTATTTTACTATACGTAGATGCTTTTATTTCTCCTTCGGGGACAGGAATAACATACACGGCGACCACGTCACGAATGCTTTATGGAATGGAAAAGAATAAATATTTACCAAGCGTGTTTGGAAAACTGCATCCTCTTTATGGTATTCCGCGTCAAGCCATGTTTTTCAATCTAGGCGTATCTTTCTTATTTTTATTCATGTTTAGAGGCTGGGGCGTATTGGCAGAGGTTATTTCAGTCGCGACTTTAGTTTCTTATATTACAGGTCCAGTTACTGTCATGACATTAAGACGCACAGGTCAGAACTTGTACAGACCATTACGTTTAAAAGGATTAAGCATCATTGCACCACTGGGCTTTGTTTTTGCTTCTTTAGTTCTATATTGGGCAAGATGGCCGCTTACAGGTCAAGTATTATTTATCATTATGGCTGGTCTTCCCGTTTATTTCTATTATCAATCAAAAATAAAATGGAAGGGATTCCGCCAAAACTTTTCAGCAGGGCTTTGGATGGTTGTTTACTTACTCTGTATGATGACCATTTCATACTTAGGCAGTGAAAAGTTTGGTGGACTAAACATAATCCCATTTGGTTTGGATATGGTCATCATTACATGTTTATCACTAATGTTTTATAGTTGGGCAATAAAGAGTGGTTTCCAAACGGAATATTTGGAACAAGGACAAAAAGTAAATGAAGACTTGAGATCGTTGGAGAACAACGTTTCAGCTCAAACTGATAAAAAGGACGCTGTATAAATGATGAAGCCTATTCGATTGGCATGCTCAATAAGCCATTCGTGAATGACTTCGAAAGTGCTTCTATATTTATATATAGATGAGGATTAAAAAAAGGGACGGCAAATTTAATTTGCCGTCCCTTTTTTAGGAGTTTTAGAAAAGGCTGTTATTTTTTATTTCACACCTGGTTTATCGTCATACCCGGCAGTGAAGATAGCGGCTAAAAATGTTACAGCAACTCCAACGATAATAACTGTGCCCATGTTGTGACCTCCCTTTACCCATATTGTCCCACTTAAGTATAGGCTTAGTATACCCTAATTTTTAGCAGGAGTGCACACAAATTTTCTTGTCAGCATATTTGTCATCAATTCTCAATGATTAAGCCCTTTTCGCTTCATGGAGAGTCAAGGGGATTCGAAACAATGCCCGTCCACTTTTTAAAGTCTGACATGTTTGTCAGACTTGGAGCATAGATTTAAGTATTCTCTGAAAGTGACAGGGGGAGGTTCCTTAATGGATATTTTAAAGAAAATCGAAAAATTTAGAGAAGATGAACAGAAGCTGAAGTGGGAAGGCACCTTCGCAGAGTACTTAGAAATATTGAAAGAAACGCCTTTAGTTGCTCAATCAGCTCATTCACGTGTATACAACATGATCAGAGATGCAGGGATAGAAGAAGTAAATGGGACAAAGAAATACAATTTTTTCAGCGGTCAGTTATTTGGCCTTGAAGATTCACTGGAAAGGCTCATCGAGGAATATTTCCATCCGGCAGCAAAGCGGCTGGATGTCCGTAAGCGGATATTGCTTCTCATGGGTCCGGTGTCAGGTGGGAAGTCCACACTCGTTTCTTTACTGAAGCGTGGACTTGAAAATTATTCGTTAAAAGACACTGGTGCGATTTATGCAATAAAAGGATGCCCGATGCATGAAGATCCACTGCATCTCATTCCGCAGTATTTACGGAATGATTTCTTTGAAGAATATGGCATCAGGATTGAAGGAAATCTTTCGCCGCTGAATGTAATGAGGTTAGAACAGGAGTATGGAAACAGGATTGAAGATGTCATGGTCGAACGTATTTTCCTTTCGGAGGATAAGCGTGTTGGAATTGGAACATTCAGTCCTTCTGATCCTAAGTCACAGGATATTGCTGATTTGACGGGCAGCATCGATTTTTCGACCATTGCCGAATACGGTTCTGAATCAGATCCGCGAGCCTATCGCTTTGATGGCGAGCTGAACAAGGCGAACCGCGGGATGATGGAGTTCCAGGAGATGCTGAAATGTGATGAGAAATTCTTATGGCATTTGCTATCATTGACACAAGAGGGGAATTTTAAAGCTGGCCGTTTTGCATTGATCAGTGCAGATGAACTCATTGTGGCTCATACGAATGAAACGGAGTATAAAGCGTTCATTTCCAACAAGAAAAATGAAGCATTGCATTCCCGTATCATTGTCATGCCTATTCCATATAATTTGAAGGTTACCGAGGAAGAGAAGATTTATGAAAAAATGATTCGTGAAAGTGATGTCTCGGATGTTCATATAGCCCCGCATACATTAAGGGTGGCGGCAATCTTCAGCATCATGACCCGCCTGAAAGATCCCAAAAAGGGCGATATCGATTTAGTGAAAAAGATGAGGCTTTATGATGGGGAAAATGTTGAAGGATTTAATTCCGCAGACATCAATGAATTGAAAAAAGAATATCAAGACGAAGGCATGAGCGGAATCGACCCGCGTTACGTAATTAACCGGATTTCCTCTACGATCATTCGTAAGGAGAATCCGTCCATTAATGCATTGGATGTACTTATGTCATTAAAAGCAGGTCTTGACCAGCATCCGTCCATTACGAATGAACTCCGGGAGCGGTATTTGAATTTCATTTCACTGGCACGTAAAGAATACGATGCCATTGCAAAAAATGAAGTGCAAAAAGCTTTTGTATATTCATATGAAGAGTCGGCGAAAATCCTCATGGATAATTATCTGGATAATGTCGAAGCATACTGCAATAAATCAAGGCTGCGCGATCCATTGACTGGAGAAGAAATCAACCCAGATGAAAAATTGATGCGCTCGATAGAGGAGCAAATTGGAATTTCCGAGAATGCAAAAAAAGCATTCCGCGAAGAAATATTGATTCGAATTTCAGCATATGCCCGTAAAGGGAAGCGATTTGATTATAATTCCCATGATCGTTTACGGGAAGCGATCCAGAAAAAACTATTCGCTGATTTGAAGGATGTCGTTAAGATCACTACTTCAACGAAGACACCAGACGAAAGGCAACTGAAGAAAGTGAACGAGGTCATCACGAGACTTATAGACGAGCACGGATATAATTCGACTTCAGCCAATGATTTGCTGCGCTATGTGGGCAGCTTGTTAAATCGGTAAACCATAGTTTTTTGCTCCTGCCCCCAATCGGGCAGGGGTTTATTACCGTTTACGGAAGGTTGGATGAATGAAAGGTGGATTGAGGAAATCCAGAATTTCTATTGAAATCATGAATCTTTTTAAAACGGTATTATAGTGGGCATGGGAGATTATAACTCAACAAAGCACCGGGCCCTTCTGAATGAAGGAAACACGGTGCTATTGATTTCTATTTAGTTACATTCAAGCCATACTGTTCAATAAGTGTAATAAGTTGATTCGGTGATAGTTTTTCTTCGCTATGATCAATCTTAATTTCCCCATCATCAACATCGATGATCGCACGTTCCACACCTTCCGTTTTCAAAAGTATGGACTCCAGATTTAAAATAGGGCCTTCTGACGTTGCTTCCTTTACATAAAGGGTAGTTGTTTGCAATAGATCTTGCACCTCCTTACATTTGCTCATAAGTTTTATCTATACCCCATATTTCCATTAGATATGTTACGTTTCGGATTTGGTAATATTGGGTATCAATAAGTAGAGGTGATGGCAAATGAGCAAAGAGGAACTGAAAAAAGAACATGTACCGGAAAATAGCTCCATGGCTAAGGATTATGAAGAGATGAAAGAACTTGGAAAGCAGATGGAAAATCAAAGGACGAATGAAGAATTGAAAGAGTGGGATAAACGCCCAGGTACAGTTCAACATGAAATAGAGGAAGAGAAGGATTGACGAATACCATAACCAGAATCATTCTATCTGTGTAAAAGGGGTGTCCAGAAAAACTGCTGGGACACCCTTTTTGTTTTGTTCCATTGCTTTTTTAAAATGTCCTTGGAAACTTTTTGGAGAGCTATTACTTCTGGGTTAAAGCGATCCTATATTCAATGAATGAAAAAACGTAAAGACCTGACAATCATCAGGTCTTTACGTTTTGTTATATTCCTTTTTTAGAAATAACCTTAAAGGACCTCTAACGCCCCTGTCAGGACTTGTCTAGTTCATGGGCAAACATCCATTATTAATTTTGTTGTAAATTATCCTGCGTCGCTGCATAAGATAGAGTAATACTTTTCTTTTCATCCGTTTTTTCGCACTGTATTTTTCAATGGAAAACCGGAATGATGTGGGCATTCCCACACTAACTTATTATATGAAGGAATGATGAAAAGCGTGCAAACATTTTTAAGGGGGGAAGAGAATGTCGGAAGAGAGTAATCAACAGTATGTAATCTCACAGGAAAATTGGACCCTCCATCGGAAAGGCTATGATGATCAACAACGTCATCAGGAAAAGGTGCAGGAAGCGATCAAGAATAATTTGCCTGATCTAATTTCAGAAGAAAGCATCGTAATGTCCAATGGCCGGGATGTCATCAAGATCCCCATTCGCTCCTTGGATGAATACAAAATTCGTTATAACTATGATAAGAACAAACATGTAGGGCAAGGCGATGGAGACAGTAAAGTGGGGGATGTAGTCGCAAGGGATGGCTCACCGTCCGATGCCGGAGCCGGTAAGGGTCAAGGTGCAGGTGACAAGGCCGGCGAGGATTATTATGAAGCCGAAGTGTCGATGATGGAATTGGAGGAAGCCCTGTTCAGTCAACTGGAACTCCCTAATCTTCAGAAGAAAGAACATGCGGAGCACGCTCTTGAACATATTGAATTCAACGACATCCGCAAGACAGGCCTAATGGGAAATATCGATAAAAAGAAAACGATGATATCCGCTTTCAAACGGAACGCCTTAAGGGGGCACCCCGGTTTTCACCCTATTTATAAGGAAGATTTTAAATTCAAAACCTGGAATGAGGTTCAGAAACCTGATTCCAAAGCAGTTGTACTGGCAATGATGGATACTTCCGGAAGTATGGGGTTATGGGAAAAATATATGGCGCGAAGCTTTTTCTTTTGGATGAACCGTTTCTTGCGGACAAAATATGAAACCGTGGAAATCGAGTTCATTGCCCATCATACAGAAGCGAAAGTCGTTCCGGAAGAGGATTTCTTTTCAAAAGGGGAAAGCGGCGGTACGATTTGTTCGTCCGTATACCGAAAAGCATTAGAACTTATTGATCATAAATATGACCCTGCGAAGTTTAATATCTATCCGTTTCACTTTTCCGATGGTGATAACCTAACATCCGATAACGTCCGATGCGTTAAGCTTGTTGAAGAACTCATGAAGGTTTCCAATATGTTCGGATACGGGGAAGTCAATCAATACAATCGCCATTCGACATTGATGACAGCTTATAAGAACATCGATAATGAAAAATTCAGGTACTATATCCTTAAGCAAAAGGCTGATGTTTTCCATGCAATGAAGAGCTTTTTTAAAGATGAGGAAAGTAAGAAGTATGCTTAAAATAGGAAAAGTGGAAGGTGATTTTTTTTCAATTCAATATAGTTGAAGGTAAAAAGGCGTACAGTTTACATCTGCTTTTCGGAATATTCAGTTTTATTTCTCATTAAGGAAATACACAAATGCCATTGCTCAACATTAAGCAATGGCTTTTTCGCATGCACATCATTCGGATATTGAGCGAGGGTCCAAAGAATGTAAATGAGTTATCGGAATCACTTTGTACTACCCAATGATAATGAACCGTAATATGCAGCAAATAAACTTACCTCCTCTAAGCCTAGGTCATTTCTTTTTCTCCAATTGGAGAAGGTGAAACTTTCTTATCTGACTGAGTTTGAGGTTGATAATTATTACTAAAGATAAGGGAGCCGCGAAATGACCGAAGCGAGAAGCGTGAACGCCACATATTCCTTCTCTATTTAAACCAAAGGCTTTAAACCGAAGACCACTCTCTACTTATTCGAAATTCTATCAGTGGCTGGTATGTAAATGGCCCCGGTACAATACCGGGGCCATTGCCGTTTAACCTTTTATACCTTTACTGGCTTTATTGAGTCGTTACATATTCATTATTTCCTGCACGCATTCCAACAATGAAAATAAGTGCCGATATAGCGGCCAACATCAGTAAGGGAAGAGTCCAGCTGTGTGTAATGTCATGAAGCAATCCGAATAATACCGGTCCAATGGCAGCTAAAAGGTACCCGAATGATTGTGCCATTCCTGATAATTCCGTCGCTTCATGGGTGCTTTGTGTTCGAAGACTAAAGAACATCATCGATAAACTGAATATGGTTCCGACCCCAATCCCAATCAATATCATGCATACTGGGATGAAGAGAGTGCTTCCGAATAATATTCCGAATATCCCTAATATAAGGAAGATGACAGGCGGGACCACTAACAGACGCTGACTTTGTAAGCGCCCAGCTAAAATTGGCACAAGGAATGTTATGGGAATGACTGCAAGCTGCATGATGGAAAGCATCCAGCCAGCTTCATCAGCATTCAGGCCTTTTTGCTCCAGGATTTCAGGCATCCAGGTAATTACTGTATAGAAAATAAACGATTGCAAACCCATGAAGAATGTAATCTGCCAGGCTAAACCAGAACGCCATAAGTTAATCTTTTTATCTTTTTGCGCCGTTTGTACATCCTTACCTGAGTTGAATGGCCGTTTTAATTGCGGCATCCATAAGAAAACTGTAATAAGTGATAAAATCCCCCAACATCCAAGGGCACCAGTCCATCCCAATCCGGATGAAGAAGCAAGGGGAATGCTGATCCCAGAACCTATTGCGCCGCATAAATTCATGGAAACAGCATAGGTTCCTGTCATCAAACCGATGTTCCTGGCAAAGTTATGTTTAATCAGACTGGGTAACAAAACATTGCCTATTGCAATGGCTAACCCGATTAAAATGGTCCCTATGAACAATGTCGGCACTCCGCCAACTGAGCGTATCCCAATTCCAATCGTTAATAATACCAAGGAAAGGAAAAGTGTGAGCTCCATTCCAAAACGCCGTGCTATCCTGGGTGCAAACGGTGATAATAAAGCGAAGGAAAGCAAAGGCAATGTCGTTAATGAACCTGATAATGTATTGGAAATCCCCAAGTTATCACGGATCGAAGTGACAAGGGGTCCAACCGATGTTAAAGGAGCCCGCAGATTTGCCCCAAGAAGAATGATTCCGATGATAAGCAGTCCTAATCTGGGTTTAATATCCATTTTTCTTTGTTCTAGTTGATTTGCCGCTTGATGAATGCCCATTTTCTCCTCCTTACTTACTCTAAAGATTTTTTGAATTGTGCAATGTATTCATTCACTGTTTCGATTGCCCGGTTCACATCTTGTTCGATGATGGCATCTACAAGTTTGCAATGAATGTTCAAATGAAAGTTCACATCAGAACTCATCTCGACTATCTGATGGATGGATTCATGCAGGGAGTGTTCCATATGTTCGTACAAATCAATCAATAAATCATTATGTGATGAAACCATAATCGATTTATGTAACTGTATATCCGCTTCTTCGTAGGCCTTGATATCCTTTGCTTCGGCAGCTCTACTGCAGGCTGATATATGAAACCGCAATTGTTCTATATCTTCTTGATTACGTCTTAATGCCGCCAACTGAGCTCCTTCTCTTTCAAGGGCATGACGGACCTCTAACGTTTCTAATATACTTGACTGCTGGATCCTTCTTTCAAATGCTGCCCCCAAGGCACTTGATGACCTTACGAATGTCCCCTTTCCTTGTTTCGTTACTAAAAGCCCTGCATAAACAAGTGATCGTACAGCTTCCCTTAATGTATTTCTGCTTACATCGAACTGTTGAATCAAATCCATTTCAGGGGGAATTTGATTTCCTATTTTCCATTCACCTGATTCGATTAAAGATTCGATTTGGGAAACCACCTGCTCTACAAGTGATAAGCGATTTGTTTTGGATATGGTCAAGATATACACCTCAAATTTGTAGGATGATTGGTTCATTGGTTATTTTAACATATGTATGTTGAAATGGGTATAAGGAGCATTTTAAATCCAAATTTGTTTCCCTTTTTTTCTTCAGAAAAAATTGCAGTTGATTTCAGAAATCCGCTCCCTTTCCGCCGACTGTCTGCCAAGCCTCCTCGGCGCAAGCGCCTGCGGGGTCTCGGCTAGCCAGTTATTCGGCAGGAGTGTCGCAAATTTCTTCAATCCAATAAGGATTACAGGAAAAAGCATGAGAGGATAAACCAATCTTAAACATGCTTCGGGATGAGACCAATTCTTAGTTTTTCTTAGTACTTCTTTGAAAAAATTGCAGTTGATTTCAGAAATCCGTTCCCTTTTCATCTTCGGTGTTAGAGTATTCCGATTCTCCTTTATTATTAGTTTGTAGACAAAAGGTGTTATTTCTTTTAAAACAAAGTTGATTGGAGCGGGTGTTCGAGACTCCTGCGGGAAAAGCGAGTCCGGGGAGACTCCCGGACCGCCTGCGGAAAGCGAGTTTCTTGAGTGGAAATCGACGTCCAATGGCACTAAAAAGACTGAAGGCAAACCCGACTTTCATCGAGTTTGCTTTCAGTCTGAAATCCCTAATAAATTTTAGGGGGGATAATATTTCTATTTTTTTTGTTTGACAATAAATGAGAGAAGGATGAATATCACTAACGTGACAAGACATACTGTAGTCCCGATGAAGTTTTGCTTATTAAAGAGAAATGCCAAAAAGATAATGCTTAAGGCCGTGATGGCTAATATAGTTGTATATGGGTACCATTTTACCCGGAATCCTGGTTTGCCAGTGTATTGCTTACGCAGTTTCAATTGCGCGGAACAAATACTGATCCACAATAATAAAACCGTGAATCCAGGAATGGCCATAAGGTAGCTTAAAATCAGGTCGGGATACAAATAGGATAAAAACACACCAGCCAATATGCATAATGTAGTTAAAAATATACCATTTAGCGGGATACCCTTTTTCGTTGTTTTTAAAAATGCCTTGGGCGCTTCCCCGTTCTGGGAAAGAGTGAACAGTGTCCTTGAGGTAGCGTATATACCTGAATTTGCAGCTGATAAGACAGCGGTTAAAAGAACGAAATTCATGATATCGGCGGCTCCGGGAAGACCAGATAAGCTGAAAACCTGAACGAAAGGACTTACTTCAGTGCTTACTTGGTTCCAAGGTATTACTCCGCAAATGATAAGTATCGGCAAGACATAGAAAAGAATCACCCGCCATACTGTTCCTTTTACGATTTTTGGTATGACTCGCTGACTATCTTTTGTTTCCGTGACGGCTACACCAATTAATTCTGCACCCCCATATGAAAACATTACCACTAAAAGTGCACTTAACATTCCGTCAATTCCTTGGGGGAAAAAACCACCATGTTCCGTGTAATTAGAAAATGAAGCCGAACTAGGAAAGAGTCCTAGCATGATCAAAGCTCCTAAAATGATAAAAGCAATTAAGGTTATTATTTTAATTCCTGCGAACCAAAATTCGAGTTCTCCATAGTATTTTACTTGAAACAAATTAATTCCTATTATTACTGAAGCGCAAAGTATGCTTAACAGCCATAATGGTACTGTAGGAAACCAATATTGTAGAAAACTGCCGGCTGCGACTATTTCTACAATGATTACGATAATCCAATTGAACCAATAGAGCCATCCGACAATGAAGGATAGTTGAAACCCAAAAGCTTTATTAATGAGATGTTGGACGTTCATATTAGGAAAAGCGGTTGCCATCTCCCCTAATGCGGCCATTACAATGAATAACAATAGCCCCCCTATTAAATAGGCTATTACAACACTTGGGCCTGCCATATTTAGTGTATCGGAACTCCCCTTAAAAATCCCCGTTCCTATTATTCCGGCTAAAGCAATGAACTGGACATGCCTCGGCAATAGGCCTTTTTTTAGATCTTGATGAGTCTTCTCCATTATATTCATGCCTTTCTTTCACAATTTTAATAAAATAGTCTATCAGTAAAAATTAAAAGTCTTCTATTATTGAACGCTTTCACGTACTAAAGTACTATATTAATATATCATGAATCGGAAAAAAGTCAATTTAGGCCTGAACGGGAATGGATTTCCAACCGGCGAAGAAGGCTATCTAAAAATATTGGATTTTATGAAATGAATCAAATCAAAAAACTGCTAGGTGATTTTTTAGGGATGAATTGGTAATTCTTCATTCGATAAAATACATATTGAAAAGAGAGAAAAACAATTCTATTTAATTGCATTATTACTGGCATTTGTTTGGCAGTAAATAAGTTAATGGGATCAGTTTCAGTCCTTAATAGTCGTAGTCGCTTTGTTTATCCTATCAGGATTGTTGGGAGCAGCGGGGGCCAGGGTTATGGAACATACTGCAGAATAACAAAAAACCGACCTTTCAAGGTCGGTTTTTCTTTAATATAAGGTACGAAGCGGGAAACTATCCGTTCCCATATGAAATGGGGGGCGGCGCCTGTAGGTATTCGGTTTCATGTTTCGGTTCAATTTCGCTTAAAAATTGCAGATAACCGGTATATACCTGTGAGGCCATTCCTAAATAGTGCAATTCAGTGTGGATGATTCCCTTTCGTGGTGAATGGAGCAAATACATTTTTACATCCCTCCTTTCTAAAAGGATAGGCCAGTTATTACAACGATATTTATTGAAAAAAAACCCCTACTACTAAAAATGGGATGCACCAGGTTCAAAGGCTTCTGAAGCTCTTTCTTCTAACACCATGCGCAGTCCATTCTTGGGTCTGAGTGTAAGGGAGGGAAGGGGAGTTACTTCATGATGGTCAGGTGCAAGTTTTATCCTATATCGCTTTGCAATGCAGGCCAGGACAAACACCGCTTCCATCATGGCAAAGTGATTGCCAATACAAACCCGCGGCCCCCCGCCAAATGGAAAGTAAGCGAACGCAGGCAGGCTTTTCATAAAGCTACTTTCAAATCTCTCAGGGATAAATGATTCCGGTTGATCAAAATACTCTGGATTATGCTGCATCACATAAGAACTTATTAGTATCATATCGCCTTTTTTAAAGCGATATCCTCCGATTGTGACATCCTCCGTCACATCACGGGATAAGATATACAGTGGCGGGTAAAAGCGAAGTGTTTCTTGAATGATATTTTGAGTGTATTGTAATTTCATGAAATCTTCAGGCTTGGGTGTCCGTTGACCGATTATGCTATTGACTTCATTGAAAAGCTTAGCTTGAATTTCCGGATGCTTCGAAATTTCATACAGTGCCCAGGAAAGAGCATTTGCTGTCGTTTCATGACCGGCAAGAAAAATAGTCATTAATTCATCACGGACCTGATGGCTTGTCATGCCTAACCCGTCTTCGGCATCACGGGCGTCCATCAAGATCCCTAGCATGTCTTCATATATTACTGTGTCGTTCTTCCGTTTTTCAATAATGCCGTAAATCACTTTATCAAGCCTTTGTATCGCCTTTTTATATTCACGGTTAATTTTAGTCGGTACCCATAATGGCATACGGAAAATCTTTCTCATCCTTTTGACTGTTATTCTCAATGCAGTTTCCAGAGGTTTCCCAACGATCTCATATCCATCCTTGAATTCCATGCTGAACATGGTCTTGCTGATTATCCCGAGAGTGATGTCCATCATATCCTTCGTTATAATCCGTTCATCATCATGTTGCCAAGTTGATATATAGTCCATTGTGATATCAATCATATCCTTGGCGTATTGGCTAATATGAGTCTTTTTGAAAGAGGGTTGGATAAGCCTTCTCTGTCGCATATGAAAGTCTTTTTCGCTTGTAAGCAGACCTTCACCGATAAGCGGTTTTAAAAGATTGAAGTCCTTGGATTTGACGAAAGATTGTTGTTTTGTTACGAGTATTTGTTTGATTAAATCAGGATTTAAAACATGATAAACATTTTGGAACGGTCCTAAACGGAATTTAGCGACTTCCCCATATTCCTTGGACAATCGGGTCAGAAACCCAATCGGATCTGTTTGAAACTCTTTTGTATGTCCGGAAACCAG
Organism: Bacillus sp. ISL-78; assembly: GCF_018613455.1. Classification (NCBI taxonomy): domain Bacteria; kingdom Bacillati; phylum Bacillota; class Bacilli; order Caryophanales; family Bacillaceae; genus Bacillus; species Bacillus sp. ISL-78. The sequence goes on along the minus strand of NZ_JAGGQC010000003.1, from coordinate 570,181 downwards.
CCTTCCATTTGGAACCATTTGAGAAGTGCGGAAGACATCATCAGCATGGCTCAATGAAGTTTTTTCCCCTTTCTTTAAAATACTTACATGTAATCATTGTATGAGGATAAGCTAAATCGGTTTGGACAAGTCGTTAAATAAAGGGCGGATAATTCTATTGAGGAAATAAAGTTACAGCGAAAAAACTCTGGATGGATATAGCCAGAGTTTTTCATGAGAGCTTTAGATTAATGAATGTGATTCATTTCAACTTCTTTCATCATCGCCCCTATGTTGAAAACGATCATTTTTTTCATTGATGGGCCCGCCAAATTGTGCATTGATTTCCTTAACCACTTGATCTAAAAATTCATCAGATATTATTTGATTATTGGTTTTATTGTGCATGTGTTTCTCTACAATCCTTTCTTGATATCGTGTTTTGGAACATTCATGAAGGATACGTTATCAACATAACCTCACTTATAGAAAACTATTCTTGCTCTGTTCAACTTTTTCTGCTGTAACATTTTTACGGAAGCATAAAAAGGGGTCAATCCGATGTGGAAATAGCCCAATCACCTCTTTTTGGTAATTGGGCATGGCCATATAACTTCATTAAGGAAACAACTGCCTTAAATATTTTATTAGCTGATCACGAAGTTCAGGTCGTTTCATGGCGAAATCTATTGATGCTTGGAGGAAGCCGAATTTATCGCCTACGTCATAACGATTTCCCTCGATGATATACGAATATAATGGTTCCTTTTCTAACAAAAGGTCTAAAGCTTCGGTAAGCTGGATCTCCCCCTTACGATCAGGCTGTACGTTTTCAAGGATTTCAAAAATCGCAGGTGATAAAATATATCGGCCAATAATCGCCTGTGTTGATGGTGCATCCTCCACTTTTGGTTTTTCCACTAAGTTTCTTACCAGAAATAAATCCTCATATCGTTCTTGGAAGTTTACGATCCCATACTTGGAGACATCGGCTGGTGACACTTCCTTACATCCGATAATGCTCGCTCGAACCTTGTTATGCCGTTCCATTAACTGCTTCAAAGCTGGAACCTGGCTATCCACGATATCATCCCCTAACAGGACGGCAAAAGGTTCGTCACCGATAAAAGTTTTGGCACATAAAACTGCATGACCCAAACCTAAAGGTTCCTTTTGCCTTACATAGTGGATATCCACCATGTTGGAAATGTTCTCCACGATATTAAGCAGATCATTTTGACCTTTCATTTGCAGAAGCATTTCAAGCTCAATCGATTTATCGAAATGATCTTCGATGGCACGTTTGTTTTTACCCGTAACGATGATAATATCCGTAATCCCTGATTGTACCGCTTCTTCGATAATATATTGAATGGTCGGCTTATCGACAATCGGCAGCATTTCCTTTGGTTGAGCTTTCGTAGCAGGCAAAAATCGTGTTCCTAAACCGGCTGCTGGAATCACCGCTTTCCTTATCATAGCCCAGCCCCTTTTTAAGGTTCTTTTATATGCTTATTGCATTTTATGTGGTCATTGGTTGACCTATATCAAAATAGGTTAAAATAAATCCCTTAAAAAGAATAGATTTACCTTCGAAGCCAAATATTATGGATATATGAATTTAATCAAGAGGTGAATATTTTGCCAATTGAAAATCAAGAGAGAAAACAAATCCTTTTTGCCTTACTCGTCATTGTTTTATATCTTTCCCCCTTAATCATCCTTGGAGAAAATGCGCATATTCGCGTACATGATAATTTGGATTCCAACCTTGCCTGGTATAAAGTCCTTTCAGAAAGCGGTGAGTTATTCGGTGCAATTGACGCCAGAATTCCACAGATTATGAATGGGCTGCCCCGGAATGCTTTTGGCAGTGAGTTCAGTATTATCGTGTGGCTTCATGCTCTTTTTCCGACAATGGTTGCTTATGCAATAAGCCAGGCATTAACAAGGTTTATTGCATTCTTTGGTATGTATATCTTATTAAGCAAACATTTGGTTACAGGAAGAAGATCATCATGGATTAGGGTTGGAACATCCTTAGCCTTTGCCCTTACCCCGTTTTGGCCATCGGGAATGCTCAGTACACTTGGGATGCCTTTAGCCCTTTGGGCTTTTTTGAATATCCGCAGCAAGGATCATTCTTGGAAGAATTATTTGGTCCTTACACTTTTACCACTTTATTCAAGCATCGTGCTTGGCTTTTTCTTTTTCCTTGTTGCAATGGGCTTTCTTTGGCTAACGGATGTAATCAGGGGAAAAGGGTGGAATATAACGTTTCTTCTTTCGATCGTTTATATGACCGTCATTTTTGGTTTGGTGGAGTATCGTTTGGTGGCTTCATTCATTTTTGATTCGGAACCAAACAGCAGGGATGAATATTTTCACGCAAGGCTGCCGCTCGATTGGGTCGTTAAGCTTACTTTCAAAAATTTCGTTCTTGGACATACGCATGTCATGACTGTACATGCGCTTATCATCCTGCCGATTACAGTCTTTGCCCTTTATATTATTCTGTCAAAAAAACTGTGGAGACAGGAGAAGGTATATGTTTTTTTATTCGGCTTGAATTTTATGCTCTCAGCGTGGTACGCATTTTGGTTTTATAAAGGCTGGCTGCCTTTAACGGAAAGGTTCCATACCCTGGATACCTTTAATTTTGCCAGATTTCACTTTTTAAGGCCGATGGTAATATACTTGGGGTTTGCCCTCGCGATAAAAATCATTTGGGAACACAGCGACTATGCTAAGAAAACCCTTTCTATTTTCATCGCCATTCAAATTCTGATTTTAATCGGTTTCAATGAAGAGATCACTCACAATAAAAAACCCTCTTTTAAAGAGTTCTATTCAGAAAGCCTTTTTCAGGAAATAAAAGATCATATAGACCGTCCACAAGAAGAGTATCGTGTTGCCAGCATTGGGCTGCATCCCGCAATCGCTCAATATAATGGATTTTACACGCTCGATAGCTATAACAATTTTTATCCGCTTTCTTACAAACATCAATTTCGTCAAATAATTGAAAACGAATTGGCTAAGAATAAAAACATAAGAATCTACTTTGATGAATGGGGAGGACGTTGTTACCTGTTTACCGATGAGCTTGGGAAGCATTATATGTTCAAGAAAGGCTCGAAGAAAGAGCTGGATAATTTGGACCTGAACATCGATGCGTTTAAAGGATTAGGCGGCACGTATATATTTTCTGCCATCCCAATCAACAACGCGAAGGAAAACGGATTGGTGCTGGATAGGGTTTTCACAAAAAAAGGAAGCGTATGGAAAATTCATTTATACAGAGTCATGTGAAAAGGGGGGAATCGAATGAATTCACCGATTGTAACGATTGTTGTACCTTGTTATAACGAAGAAAGCGTTTTGCAGGAAACCATTTCCCAACTTTGTGGATTGATGAGGGGGTTGGTCGATGAAAACGTTGTTTCCGGTCAAAGTAAAATTTTGTTTGTCGATGATGGGAGCAAGGATCAAACTTGGAAGATCATTTATAAAGAAACGATTAATAATGAATATGTTCGCGGGCTAAAGCTTTCCAGGAATGCTGGACATCAAAATGCACTTCTGGCAGGTTTGTTTACAGCCAAGGAAGCCTCGGATTGTGTGATTTCCATTGATGCAGATTTACAGGATGATATTGAAGTCATCCCGGAATTCATTCGGAAATTCAATGAAGGATGTGAAATCGTATATGGTGTCCGCCAGAAAAGGGACCTTGATTCATTCTTTAAACGAACATCTGCAACAGGTTTTTATAAATTGATGAACAAGATGGGGGTTAACCTTGTCTATAATCATGCCGATTTCCGGTTAATGAGCAAAAGGGCGATCATGGAGTTGGAACGCTTTGATGAAACGAATCTTTTTTTACGGGGGATTGTACCGCTCATTGGGTTTAAGACGGACTCTGTTTATTATGACCGTAAAGAAAGATTGGCCGGGGAAACGAAATATCCATTTAAGAAGATGGTTGCTTTTGCCCTTGATGGCATTACTTCCTTTTCAGTTACACCGATCCGGCTTGTATTATGGCTAGGATGTCTTTCCTTTTTCATTAGCTTACTCTTTGGGTCTTACTTTTTATGGTTGAAATTTTATGGGCAGACCGAAACTGGCTGGACCTCATTGATCACCTCCATATGGTTGATCGGTGGACTACAGTTGATTGCTGTCGGCTTGATTGGGGAGTATATCGGAAAAATCTATAATGAATCCAAACGCCGGCCTAAATATATTGTTGATCTTGATCTATTTAATCCGCTCGATTTAAAAAAACGGGAGCAACTAGACAATGAACGGAACAGTATTGAAAAACTATCTAAAACAAACTAACTCCTTTATCCGCTTTTTATTGGTTGGAATAGTCAATACAGCGGTTGGACTTTCCATCATGCTTTTTCTATTGAATGTTCTTGAATTATCTTACTGGATCTCCACTTTTATCGGCAATGGTACGGGAGCTGTAACGAGTTTTCTTTTGAACAGGACTTTTACCTTTAAAAGCGATATAGAATGGCGGCGAGGAGTTGCCCGTTTCTTTTGCGTCATCCTGATTTGTTATTCCGCCGCTTATTCTATAGGCCAAGCCATTGCAGAATCACTGGAAGGAACCGTTCATTTATCCATACAACAAAATTTGGCTGTTCTGATAGGAACAATCTTTTATACAGTGCTTAATTATCTTGGCCAGAAATACTTTGTCTTTAAAAAGAGCAATTTGAGGCCAATTCAAGAAGGAAGGAACTAAGTGGAATAATGCCCCCAATTGGAAGGGAATTAAAAATGGAAACAGAAAGCGCAATTCTGATTTAATGACTATCCAAGCTGGGGCAAATCTGTTTTACTTGATTCTTCAAGTTTTCAAAGTGGTGATCATTTTTCCTTTTGGGGTATCTATCTTTTGTTCATTGTTTTCTTGAATATCTTCCTTTTAGACGGTTAATTTCCCTCTTTCCTACCTTCGAATCATGTGTTTGCATGACTTTTGTTATATAAGTCAAGAATAAAACCTCGTTTATAAATAATAATTCTATTTCGATGCAAAATTTTCATTTACTTTTCCATTTCACGGGAGTATGATAATCAACAGTTTCATATTTCTAAATCGCTTAAACCTTATGGTGCGGGGGACCCGTTATTGGGATTATCTTTACAATCCAAGGGGTGAATCCTTTAAAAGGTAGGGCTACTCTTAGGTCCGAATCCGACAGCTAACCTCGTAAGCGTTATATGAGAAGGAAGGTGGAGCTTGTTAGACAAAAAATTGATGTCTGCAGGTCTATTTAGCTATGACTTGTAGGCATTTTTGTGTTCTGTCTCGTTTTTTGCTACAGCTGGGAAACATAAACTTATAAAATAAATTGGTGGTGAATTCTTGATGTTATCTTCTATAAAGAGGTTCTTGATCGGGAGACCTTTAAAATCAAATGCACTTGGTGAACAAAAGCTTAATAAAACAAAGGCGTTGGCGATATTATCTTCCGATGCTTTGTCTTCGGTTGCATATGGACCGGAGCAAATATTGATTGTCCTGATCACGGTCGGTGCTGCGGCATTCTGGTATTCAATCCCCATCGCAATTGGAGTATTGATCCTGTTAACCGCTTTGATTTTGTCCTACAGACAAATCATTTTCGCTTATCCACATGGCGGGGGAGCCTATGTGGTTTCAAAAAACAATTTAGGTGTCAATCCAGGGTTGATAGCTGGAGGATCCTTATTGGTCGATTATATATTAACTGTCGCGGTAAGTGTTTCTGCTGGTACGGATGCCATCACGTCCGCTTTTCCCGGCCTGCATGATTATAATGTCCTCATAGCCATTATTTTCGTCATCCTACTTACTATCTTGAACCTTAGGGGGGTAACGGAATCGGCATCTGTCTTGGCCTATCCGGTGTACCTATTCGTTTTAGCCTTGTTCATCTTGATCGGTGTTGGAATATACAAGATTCTGACGGGAGGGGTCTCACCGGAATTGCATACGTCAATCGGGACTCCGGTAGCCGGCATCAGTTTATTTATACTGCTAAGAGCATTTGCATCAGGAAGCTCCGCATTGACAGGAGTCGAAGCGATTTCCAATGCAATCCCGAACTTTAAAGATCCAGCACCGAATAATGCTGCAAAAACATTAATAGCTATGGGTTCCTTACTGGCAGTATTATTTACGGGAATCGTATTCTTAGCCTACTATTTAAGCATTGTTCCTAGCGCAGAGGTAACGGTCGTCTCGCAGATTGCTGAAGAGATCTTTGGCCGGAATTTCATGTATTTCTTCATTCAAGGTACGACTGCATTGATCTTGATACTTGCAGCAAATACTGGCTATTCCGCTTTCCCCTTGCTTGCGGTGAATCTTGCAAAAGATAAATTCATACCAAGGGCGTTTACAATTAGAGGGGACCGATTAGGATATTCCAATGGAATAATCATACTGGGACTTGCATCCATCATCTTAATAGTCTCATTTGAAGGACATACAGAAAATCTCATTCCGCTTTATGCCGTAGGGGTATTCATTCCATTTACTCTGTCCCAGACCGGGATGATTGTTAAATGGATTCGCGAAAAGCCAAAAGGCTGGATGATGAAATTAACCATTAATTCAATTGGTGCCATTATTAGCTTTATCGTCACGATGATATTCTTCTTGACCAAGTTTACTCAGGTTTGGCCTGTTTTGATTTTTATACCTATTATCCTGTTAATTTTTCATCGAATCAGAAAGCATTATGAAGCAGTTGGTGACCAATTAAGGATTACAACTTGTGAGCCGATCTTGCCAATTGAAGGAAATATCATTATCGTACCTGTGGCCGGTATAACTCATGTGGTTGAGAACTCTTTAAATTATGCAAAATCTCTATCTGCACATCAGGTCATTGCCGTTTATGTCGCTTTTGAAAGAGAAGATGAAAAGAAATTCGAAGAAAAATGGAAGAAGTGGCAACCAGATGTTAGACTTGTGACTCTAAACTCTTATTACAGGAGTATCATACAGCCATTAACTAAATTTGTGGATACAGTTGAACATAAAGCGAGGGAATCCAACTATAAAGTTACGGTAATAATCCCCCAATTTATTCCGAAGAAAGGCTGGCACAATATTCTTCATAACCAATCAAGTTTACTGATTAAGGCCTACTTGCTTTATAGAAGAAATGTGGTTGTTACGACAGTGCCATATCATTTAAAGAAGTAAGTTCCATATCTAAGAAATATAGAAGCAGACTGTAGACAAATTTGAACTGCCCCGTAAATGTTAGACACCAAACTAACATTTACGGGGTGTTTTTTATGGCCTGTGTATTAGGACGTTGATTCGCTCCAGGCACTCGCTTTCCGCGGGCGTCCGCGAGCCTCCTCGGCTTGCGCCTGCGGGGTCTCCCAAGACGCGCTTTTCCCGCAGGAGTCTCGCACCTTCCGCTCCAATCAGCTGTGTTATGGCATCTAGTTAGACACCATACTTGAGGAGTTGAAGGTGTTAACCTGGGAACATCATTTGATGAAAGATAAGTTTTCCGCCTACAAACTGTGGGTCCCGGTTTACATGATTGGGCCTACATTTTTAATGGCTTGTACAATTAGGACGTGGATTTCCGCTCAAGAAGCTCGCTATCCGCGGGCGGTCGGCGAGCCTCCTAGGCTTGCGCCCGCGGGGTCTCCCAAGACGCGCTTTTCCGCAGGTGTTTCGTACACCCGCTCCACTCAACCTTGTTATAGCATGTAGTAAGGAACTATACTTGAGGAGTTGAAGTTGTGTTGGTTTGGGACCATCATTTGATGAAAGATAAGTTTTCCGTCTACAAATGTGGGTCCCGGTTTACATGATTGGGCCTACGTTTTTTTTTTTGGCTTATACAATTGGACGCTGATTTCCACTACAGGCACTCGCTTTCCGCGGGCGGTCGGCGAGCCTCCTCGTCTTACGCCTGCGGGGTCTCCCAAGACGCGCTTTTCCCGCAGGAGTCTCGTACCTTCCGCTCCAATCAGCTTTGTTATAGGATTTAGTTAGAAACCATACTTGAGGATTTTGGGAGCATCATTTGATGAGAGCTGCGTTTACCGAACCCCTTTTGTCTCAAGCTGGAGGAGCAAGCCTTCATAAGGTTTGCTTTTTAATAATCTTAGAATTAAAAAGACATCGGTCTTTCAACAAGCGTCCCTGATGGTTGAAGAAGAACATTAATTAAAAACTCATTAAATTCGCAAAAACTATCATTGCTGAAGAAGCCCATACAAGAAAAAGGATTGCAGTAAGATGTGGGATACTTCATCTTTTATAGCTTTAATTAAGGTAAATATAAAACTATAGCCAAAAATGAAAAATAAAATTACATATAAGTAAACCAATATATACATTCCTTTCGTAACATAGAGGCTAAAAACTGGATTTAACTAGAATATTTTACCATATATTTCAGTGGTACTGACCAATATATAAAAAGAGAACCCAAGTGTTCTGTAAGTTGTATATTGTTTTAAATCTTTCAGTCAAAAGGGATTTGGAAATACTTGTCGAAAATTATAAAAACAACGCTCATATTGATAATGGCCAGGGGGGGAAGAATGATGAACGGCTCCCCTGACCCGTGTAGTGATGCGCATGACCACACAGCCCAAACGATTACTGTAGTAATTAGGGCAATACAAGCTTATTGCAGTGGTAAAAAGGCTTTGGTGACAGTGTAATATAAAAGGAGCGTGATGGTAGCTGAGCACCATTCAGAGTTTCAATAACTTCGACTATTTTCCATTTCAACCTGAATTCGAGATTCTATCAGATTATTATAAAGAATATAAACAAAGAAATTCTGACCATTCCACTACATTGTTTTATCAATTTAAAATCAATCGGGATTTAATCAATCCAATGTCCGTCATTCCGGATGGGTGCATCGACATATTATTTTATTGCGATCCCGAAAGACCCACTGCAGATGTGTACGGGACTGTCCTCAAGTACAAAACGATAAACTTTCAGGCTAATTGTGAATATTTCGGTGTGAGGTTTATGCCTAAGCAGGAAACCCAGCATTTTAAATATTCCATGAAGGAGGTAATCGATCGCCAAATCCCTTTAGCTGATATGTTAAAAATTGAACCTACCGTTATGGAAAGGTTAATAACTGAACGGGATTTTCATAGAAGAATAAAGCTGTTCAAAGAAGAAATAGGGATTAATATTTTTACGTGTAACGGTTTGCCGGCAATTATAGAATATTCCTTGAACAAAATATATTCTTCTAAAGGAAATGTAAACATGAATCAATTAGCTGCCGAGACCGGATACTCAACAAGATACTTGCGAAAGCAATTCGATGCCCATGTAGGGATGCCGCCCAAATTATTCAGCCAAATAGTGAGGTTCCAAAACTCCCTGCATATGTTATTGAATAAAAAGGCCTTTACAGTTTGGGATGTGATTAATGAGAATGGGTATTTTGATCAATCACATTTGATTAATGAATTTAAGAAATTTGGTTATCTGACTCCTACTGAATTCATCGATGCCGTTTCAAAGAAATTTTAAAACCCCATATAATGTTCTTATTATATAGTGATAACATTTGAAGGATCCCGTTCATTGACGAGGATCTTTTTTGTTTGGTTTTAATGCATATAAAAATATTATGAATGTTCCGTTTTTTACAATAAAAAAATGGTGTGCGGCCTTATTGTGTTAATAGATATGTGATTGTTGTTTTGAATGTCCAAGAGAAAGGGGAAACGATGATGGGGAAAAACTATCGATTGTTCATTGATGGGAGATGGGTTGATTCAATATCTGGAAGGACATTTGAATCACTTAATCCTGCAACTGATGAAGTGAACGCTGTAGTTGCCGAGGCAGGTCCGGAAGATGTTGATTTAGCGGTAAAAGCTGCACGAAGGGCGTTTGAATCTGGCCCGTGGGCTGAAATGGCACCGGGGGATAGAGGGAGGTTACTGAATAAAGTGGCACAGGCACTGTGGGAGAAAGCCGATATGCTTGCCGAAGTCGAATCACAAGATAACGGGCTGCCAATCAATGAAACTAAATTCATTGCGATGCCAGCCATGATAGATGTACTCGAATTTTATGCGGGATTAGCCAATAAAGTCCAGGGAAGTACCCTTGCCTCTCCCAATAACCGGTTCAATTATACCTTGAAGGAGCCAATCGGTGTCATAGGGGCCATAGTGCCTTGGAACTTTCCGCTTATGCTGACGATGTGGAAGCTTGCCCCTGCTTTGGCGGCAGGCAATACGATTGTGGTAAAACCAGCTGAGCAAACTCCTGTAAGCATTCTCGAATTGGTTAAAATCTTTCAAGAAGTCGGAATTCCAGATGGAGTCATCAATGTTATTCCTGGATACGGGAAGATAGCGGGTGATGCCCTCTCCTCACATCCTGACGTCGATAAAATCGCTTTTACGGGTTCAACGAATACTGGACGCCTAATCATGCAGGCAGCAAGTAAGAACTTAAAACCAATTAGCCTTGAATTAGGGGGGAAATCACCAAATATAGTTTTTGATGATGCTTCCATTGAGAATGCAGTGAATGGATCCATGTTTGGTATCTTCTTTGCACAAGGGCAAGTATGCGCTTCGGGTACAAGACTTTTTGTGCAGGAAAGCATATATGATCGATTCATGGAATCATTCGTGAAGAAAGCACGATCCATCCGTGTAGGGAATCCTTTAGACCATAAGACCCAAATGGGACCACAGGTTTCCTTGCAGCAACTTGACAAAATTCAACAATACGTAGCGGCCGGTCTGGAACAGGGAGCTAATCTTGTCATGGGAGGAGAAAGAAATACGGAGGCTGGAAATGGCTATTTCTTCACGCCCACTGTTTTTGAGAACGTTACCAATGAAATGACAATTGCCCGCGAAGAAATTTTTGGGCCGGTTTTGTCGGTTATCAAGTTCAAAGATGAAGAGGATGCATTGAACAAGGCAAATGATAGCTTGTATGGATTGGCTTCAGGTTTATGGACCAATGATTTAAAACGGGCGCACCGGATGGTAAGGGGGTTAAAAGCGGGGACGGTGTATGTGAATACGTTTAGCATGCTTGATAGTGCAGCACCTTTTGGCGGAAGGAAGCAAAGCGGTTTCGGAAGGGAACTGGGTATCCAAGCGATGGATATGTACACAGAAACAAAAAATGTGTGGATCGATTTGAATGAGCAGGGCTTGAACTGGTATGGAGTTTAAGGGCAGGGACGCGTCCTCATGGGCAGCTTGATTGAGTTGGATTTCCAGCTATCCGCTTGATAAATCGGTATGAGTGGGATGTGTTTTCTGATATTGGCTATCTTTATCATATTGAATATTGTTGGGTAGGTAGGCAAATAAAATTTTGCACTTTATGCACGAGGCACTTCGAGGGGAAGTTTACTTAATGGATAGAATGATATATTACCTATAAGGGAGAGGTTAAGATGGAAAAAACATCAAGTGTGAAAGTAACGAGGGAAAAGCACCCGCTTGATCCATTAACGGCAGAAGAACTTAAACTTACGGTCCAGATTTTAAAACGTGATAAAGGATTGGATGACCATTACCGCTTCGCTAACATCAGCTTACTGGAACCTGCAAAATCCATTGTTCTGGATTATCGTGATGAAGTGCAAATCAATAGAGAAGCATTCTGTATCATTCTTCATAATAAAGAGGGAAAAACATATGAGGCTGTTGTTTCCTTAACGGAAGGAAGCATAACGTCATGGAAACTGATTCCTGGAGTGCAGCCATCCATAATGGCTGATGAATTCATGGAGTGTCAGGAAGTCGTGAAAAGCCACCCTGAGATGATAAAAGCCTTTGCCAAAAGAGGGCTTACGAATATGGATAATATCATGGTCGATCCATGGTCGGCAGGGAATTTTGGAATTGAAGAGGAAGTGGATGTACGTATCGTCAGGGCTTTATGTTATTACCGTACATCATTATATGATAATGGGTATGCACGTCCCATTTCAGGATTATATGTCCTTGTCGATTTAAATAAGATGGAAGTCATCAAGATTGTGGATAAAGGTGTCATACCATTACCGCCGCTTGATGGAAATTATACACCCGATCAAGTAGGTAACATGAGGCAGGATGTTAAGCCTTTGGAAATAGTTCAGCCAAAAGGACCAAGTTTCACGACGGAAGGACATGTGATCGATTGGCAAAAATGGAATATCCGCTTTGGTTTCAACTCCCGTGAGGGCCTTGTCCTTCATACGGTCCGTTACAATGAAGATGGAGTGGAGCGGCCAATCCTGTATAGAGCTTCTTTATCCGAGATGGTGGTGCCTTATGGTGATCCGACTGATCCGGTTAACAGGAACAATGCTTTTGATGCAGGGGAATACGGCATTGGCATGTTGGCGAATTCACTTGAACTTGGGTGTGACTGCCTAGGTGAGATCAAGTACTTTGACGCGAACCTGGTGGATAGTAAAGGGAATGTAATTCAAATTAAAAATGCAATATGTCTGCATGAGGAGGATTTTGGAATTGGGTGGAAACATACGGATTGGAGGACAGGTCATGTTGAAGTCCGCCGTTCAAGAAGATTGGTCTTATCGAGCATTTCGACAGTGGGAAATTACGAATACGGATTTTATTGGTATTTCTTTCAGGATGGGACGATACAATTTGAAGTGAAATTGACAGGCATATTGCATACACAAGCCATCGAACCTGACCGGAAGCACCCGCATGGCAATCTCGTCGCACCTCAATTATTTGCTGCACATCATCAGCATTTCTTTAATATGAGGCTTGATATGATGGTTGATGGAATGAATAATTCAGTTTATGAAGTCAATACAAAAAGCATGGAAAGGGGACCGGACAACCCATATGGAAATGGTTTCTATCCGGTTTCGACTTTGCTTAAAAAGGAATCCGAGGCTGTCCGGGACCTTGATTTGCGTACTGCGCGCTTCTGGAAGATCGTCAATCACTCAAAAACGAATATATTGGGGGAACCGGTTGGTTATAAATTGTTTGCTGGGGAGAATTGTTTCCCGTTCGCCCATGATGATTCGCCTTTATTAAAACGGGCTGGATTTTTAAAACACCATTTTTGGGTGACGCCTTTCGATCCTGAAGAACAGTTTGCTTCAGGGCGATACCCAAACCAACATGCAGGGGGAGAAGGGTTGGAAGATTGGGTTAAAGCCGATCGCTCGATTGAAAATGAAGATGTTGTGGTCTGGTATAACATGGGACACCATCATATAACACGACCTGAAGATTGGCCAGTCATGCCGACCGCCTATATTAGCTTCATTTTAAAACCGACGGGATTTTTCAATCGGAATCCAGCTCTTGACGTGCCTCCATCAAAATCAAAAAATTCAGCTTGCCAGATGGACGGTCATTCTTCCTGTCATTAAAATCAGTCGTTTCACTACTATTGATCGAAAAGGGGGAAACGAATCGAATGCTGCTGCTGACCAGTTTTATGATAGTCGTGGCTTATACAATTTACTTTTCTAAAAAAGCCCATCTGAAAAAAGATCATGTTGGTGTTGGCCTTGGTAAATGCATGGTAATGATGTTAAGCATGACGACAAGTATAACCTTAAGTTTAATGCTGTCATTCCTGATGCCCGGCAAGCTGGCGGTTTTAACCGTTCTAGCCGTCACAATATGTGCAGTGGCAGGTTTCATCATCGGAAGGCCATTCGGTTTAACAGCGGTTATGGAGTCTATGTCAACAACTCTGATGGGGGCAATGATGGGAGCCATGCTTGGGGTCATGCTGCCACTTGATTCACAAACTTTCATGCTCGTTTCTATGGATCTGATTTACCTTGCCAGTATATTCTTTGTGACTTTTTATATAAAAAGAGAGGAAGTAAAAGAGACAAAAAGTGGGAGGGGGTTTGCTCCTTTCTTTCTGACCCTCTTGTTCTCCATCATCATTATCGGAACGTCGGCCGTTTGGGAACGTGATTATTTCAAGGTTGGTGGAGATTCGAAAATGGATATGCAACATCATCAACATGGCGGGTAGCTGTTGCAATAATATCAATATCATCCACAAAGGCTGCAGCAGCAGCCCTTTTTGTGTTGAACAATTTTTTTTGGAATCACTTCATAAAATTACCAAGGGTCATTTCAAATAATGCGAACATATTAAAGAATACAAAATGAAATATCCTGCTTAGTTTTGTACTTACATATATGGGGGTTGAAAATGGATATATTATTAGCTCTCTTGCCGGCATTATTCTGGGGAAGCATCGTTTTATTTAATGTGAAACTCGGGGGTGGACCCTATAGTCAAACACTAGGTACAACGATTGGCGCCTTGATTTTTTCAATTGGTGTTTATATTTTTGCCGATATTAAGCTTTCACTTCTTGTGTTTGGAGTCGGAGTCGTATCTGGATTGTTTTGGGCCGTTGGACAAGCTAATCAGCTTAAGAGCATTGATTTAATGGGAGTTTCTAAAACAATGCCGATATCAACTGGATTGCAGCTCATTTCAACCACATTGTTCGGGGTCATAGTTTTTAACGAATGGTCTACAATGAAAGCGATTATTTTAGGCGTTTTGGCATTGATCTTCATTATTATAGGAATCGTCTTGACCTCCTTGGAAGATAAAGAATCGAAAGAGGGCAAGTCGGGAAACTTGAAGAAAGGAATTGTTATTCTCCTCATCTCGACATTCGGTTATTTGGTTTATGTGGTCGTGGCACGTCTTTTTGATGTTGATGGATGGTCAGCGTTGTTCCCTCAAGCGATCGGGATGGTGATAGGCGGTCTGTTATTGACATTTAAGCATAAACCGTTTAACAAATATACGATTCGCAATATCATTCCGGGATTGATATGGGCTGCAGGGAACATGTTTTTATTCATTTCCCAGCCACGTGTGGGAGTGGCCACTAGTTTTTCACTTTCGCAGATGGGCATAGTCATCTCAACTCTTGGCGGAATCTTCATTTTACGTGAAAAGAAAACGAAGCGCCAACTAATTGGAATCGTAATTGGAATTATCTTGATCATCATAGCTGGGATTATGCTGGGATTGGCAAAAAGTTAATTGGAGGGTGATTACATGTATACAGATTTAGAAGGTAAGGTCGTGGTCATAACTGGATCATCCACTGGTTTAGGAAAAGCGATGGCCATTCGCTTTGCTAAGGAAAAGGCAAAGGTCGTGGTCAATTATCGCACTAAATCAGAGGAAGCGGATAGTGTAATGGAAGAAATCAAAACAAATGGCGGGGAAGCCATTGCAGTAAAAGGCGATGTCACCGTTGAAGAAGATGTTATTAACCTTGTTCAATCAGCGATAAAGAATTTTGGGAAACTCGATATATTCATCAATAATGCAGGGATTGAAAATCCGGTTCCATCTCACGAGATGCCGTTAAGCGACTGGAATAGGGTAATCGATACTAATTTAACGGGGAATTTCTTAGGTTGCCGCGAAGCTATCAAGTATTTTGTCGAGAACGATATTAAAGGGAATGTAATTAACATGTCCAGTGTACATGAGATGATTCCCTGGCCTTTATTCGTTCACTATGCAGCTAGCAAGGGCGGGGTGAAGCTGCTTACGGAAACCCTGGCTCTTGAATATGCACCAAAAGGGATCCGCGTGAACAGCATTGGTCCCGGAGCCATCTCCACCCCAATAAATGCCGACAAGCTTGAAGATCCCGAAAAGAAAAAGGATCTTGAAAGCATGATTCCGATGGGATATATCGGAAAGCCTGAAGAAATTGCCGCGGTTGCTGCATGGCTGGCATCTTCAGAGTCCAGTTATGTAACGGGCATCACTCTATTCGCTGACGGAGGAATGACAAAATACCCTTCATTCCAAGCGGGTAGAGGATGAGCTTGATTAGTTCCTCTATTTTGATGTAACCAAGAATCCCAGCAGGATCAAAGCCTGCTGGGATTCTTGTGTAAAGCATTAACGAGTATGATGATTATACCAGCTAATGAAATTATCGACGACCGTATCGATAAACTGGACAGTCGACTCATGAATAAGGCTGCCTTCGTTATCGATTTTGTCATGCACTGCACCGACATATACTTCATTCCCAGGAAGGAGTGGGGAGGAGATGCCTATTGCAAATAAGATTTCACGCAAATGCAATTGAGCTTTTACCGTCCCTAATTGCCCCATTGACGCACCCATGATCCATGATGGTTTGCCGATCAAGACTTTATCGACACGTGATAACCAATCAATTGCATTGCCCAATACACCTGGAATCGTCCCGTTGTATTCAGGTGTTACCCACAAGACTGCATCTGCTTCGGCCACTTTGCTTTTAAATTCTTTTACAACCAATGGAGGATCATTTTCAATATCTTGATCATAAAAAGGTAAATCCCGAATGTTCAATATTTCGAGATCAAAACGATCTTGATATCTAGTTTGAATATATTTGGCAAGCTTAAGGTTGTATGACTCTTTACGGATACTTCCCACTATGGCAACAACTTTCATCTCCGATACCCCCAATGATTTTATTATGGATAATCATGTAAATGTGTTCACTTACCTATTATAATTGGAATGTAATTGAAAGGGAAAAAGAATGCTTGGGAAATAATCATTCGATGGATGGCCCTTCAATCAAACCACGACGAAAATGCTTATCCAAGACATAGCCAAAAAACGAGGCAAGCATTTGTTGAAACAGCATGCCAAGTACGACGGGTACCGCAACGGCAGCAGGGAAATAGGTGGTTGCTAGAACGGCTCCTGCACTGATGTTTCGCATACCTCCTGTAAATGTCAAGGTGATGATATCCGCCTTTTCCCATCGTAAATATGCACCGACCATCCAAGAAAGGGCATAACCTGAAGCGGCTATGAACAAAACCAAGAAGGCCATGATCATTATTTTCTTATCGAAATGGGTTAAGTAAGGCGCAATTTTTGAACTGTTCAATATGACTACGATTCCAACGCTTATCTTGGAGAATGGAGCTAATCGGGGAGATAGTGTATTTTGTATCTTTCCTTTTGTAGCCTGATTCAAGAACATGGCAAGCATGGAGGGAAGAACGACCATTCCGATTAATCCTTTCACTATCGACCATAAATCCATTTCGATCGAACCGCCTCCAAAAAGGGAAACACTGTAAGGAACGATGAATGGCGAAAGTAGGGTGTCGATTAAGATGATGGTTAGGGCAAGTATGGAATTACCATTATAAATGGATACCCAAATCATACTGGTGACACCGGTTGGAATCACTACAGCGAGGACTAGGCCGGTAATTGTGAAAGCATCACCATGAAACACTAAATGGCCGAGACCAAAAGCCCAAATAGGCATAAGCATATGAAGGATGATCAATACGATGAAAACAGGGAAAGGGTGAGTGACTGCCTGTTGCAGGGATTTAAAGTTAGAGCCTAAACTTCCGGAAAATGTAATGAAGGCAAATATCCATGGAACAAGAAAGGTGTAAGCCGTTATATGTTCGGACAATAATACCCCAATAACCACGCTTATCGGCGTGATGAGAGGCATGACTTTATCGAGTTGTTCATTTATTGTTTTCAGCATCATTCATCCACTTCCTCATCCATTCTATTAAGTAAGTTTACCATATTCCAAAACAAATAATTTGTAAGACAATAACTTTGTCAATTTATTTTTTAGGAAATGGTGAAATGCATTTAATGTAAGACTATATAAAATAGGCCAAGTGGGGCTGTTGGTTTCTATTACTTTCACTGCTTTGAAACAAAAGGGCTGCAAGCTTTCCCTGATTGATGGTATTAGGAGGTTTATAGGCAGGATTGTTCGATGCAGCGGTGTATATTCAATGAAAAATAGTTTAAAGTAGAGGAGAGAGGTGAAAGAAATGTCAGAAAAGGTTTCCAGTATAATGTGGTTTAGTCTTGCGGTACAAGCCCTGCTTGTTCTTGCTGATCATGATGGATTATGCAATAGTAATAAATTGGCCGTTAAGCTTGATTCGGAGTCAGGTTTTCTTAGAAAAATATTAAGTAATTTAGTGAAGGCAGGGCTGATTCAAGCAAAGGAAGGAAGAGATGGGGGATATTCACTTGCCAAAAATCCCGAACAAATCATTCTTGCAGATATATACTCTGCAATTAAATCCGAACCTTTTTCAAAAGGCTTTCTTGATGTGAATGATAAAAAATGCTTTCAACCATCTTCCCGCGAAGCTTTATGCGGCTTGAAAAACGAGATGGAGAGCTGGATTATACAAGGCTTGGAGCAGAAGACGATTGCTGATTTACTATCAAAATCTTGATGTGAAAAACGAAACTGCCAGGGTTTCGTTTTTCTTAAACTGTATTTGACATAGGAACAGTATGCGTTATATACTGTTCCTGTAATAATTACAGTTAAATGGAGGTCATTATCAATGACAAAAAATATAATGAATAAAGAAGAGTACCTGAATAAAGCGAAAGAATTGAATGTACCGCTTGAAAAGCCGAAAGTCCTTAATGATACGGATTTCATTACGGTAGCAAAAGAACGGAGATCTGTTCGCCAGTACGATGCTGAATACGTGATGACTGAAGAGGAAATTCGTGAAATCCTGGAGATTGCGACTCAAGCGCCGTCTTCTTCCAACTTACAGCCGTGGAGATTCCTTGTGATTCAAGATAAACAAACCCAACAAGAATTGCTACCCATCGCAAATAACCAACAACAAATCGTCGATGCATCTGCTGTCATTGCCGTTTTAGCCGATATAGAAGGTTACAAAAATGCAGAACGGATTTATGGTGAATTAGTCAATAAAGGGATCATGAAGAATGAAATCAAAGAGCCATATGTCGCCTCTATTCTGCATAATTACGGCAACTTTTCCGCTGAGAAGGCTTTAAGCGTAGCCATGATTGACGGTGGCTTGGTTTCCATGCAAATCATGTTGGCTGCAAAAGCAAAAGGATACGATACAGTCCCAATGGGAGGGTTCGATGAAGCCAAATTTGTGGAAGCGTTCAATGTACCGGGAAACTTCAAACCTGTCATGTTGATTTCCCTTGGAAAAGGAACTAAAGCAGGATTTGAAAAAGTCCGTTTGCCACTCGATACTATATTGACTTGGAATAAATTCTGAGGAACAAACTAAGAAAAAGGATAGCTAAAATCGCTATCCTTTTTCTCATGGTTTGAGATTGGCTCTGAAAAATCATTTATTCTCGCGAGCGATAAATGAATGTGTTACAATTTTTCCAGATATTTCTTTGAAATGTCTCCTCTAAAAATCACCGACCGGCAAATTAAGCTAATGAATTTTTTTGGCCTGCTAGCCAAAATACAGCAATTATCGTGGGTTTAGCCGTTGACAATGGATGGGAGGGAGTCCGTATGAAGAATATGAAAAGTGAAGTGTTCTCGTGGTTGAAAGCTATCTTATTCGCTTTAATGATCGTGTTCATTTGCCAACAGTTTTTATTTACGCCAGTCACGGTAAAAGGTGAAT
This sequence comes from Bacillus sp. ISL-78, assembly GCF_018613455.1. Lineage (NCBI taxonomy): Bacteria > Bacillati > Bacillota > Bacilli > Caryophanales > Bacillaceae > Bacillus > Bacillus sp. ISL-78. The sequence goes on along the minus strand of NZ_JAGGQC010000003.1, from coordinate 550,729 downwards.
CAATGGAGCCGACTTATGAAAATGATGACCGGATCGTGGTTGCTAAAATCGGAAAGCCGGAGCGCTTCGATATGGTCGTATTTTATGCTCCGGACGCGGAAGAGAATTATATAAAAAGGGTGATCGGTTTACCAGGGGACAGCGTCGAAATGAAAGATGATGTCTTATATATCAATGGGAAAAAGTATACAGAACCATATTTGAATACGAAAAAAGGAGAAATTCCACCTGAAGAGAATCTGACGGAGAATTTCACCCTAAGTGATTTACTCGGGAAATCCAAGGTGCCTGTCGGTCATTTATTTGTCATGGGGGATAATCGAAGGAATAGTTGGGATGGAAGAAGATTTGGTTTTATTTCTGAAAAATCACTTGTGGGCAAAGTGAAATTTCGTATCTACCCTTTAAATGAAATGGGAGTGCCGAAGTAAAAGGACCCCGGTGAATTCTAGTGAAAGCCTAGATGATAATGATATGGACTAAGTTATATTTATAGCAGATGATGGATAAGAACCTTTTCCTATGGTTAAGGTTTTTATTTAGGATTGTGGGGGATTAATATGAATAATGGTTTATCTGCCGTTTCCATCCCGATGCTGGATGAAGAAATGGGACGTCAGGTTAAAGGACATGTCGATTCGCTGACGGTGCCTCAGGGAAGCTTAGGACGGCTTGAAGAATGGATAATTGAACTGGCCAAGATGACAGGGGAGGCATTTCCGGACATTTCGAAACCGGGGGTGATCGTCTTTGCAGCCGACCATGGAATTACGGAAGAAGGGGTTTCTGCCTATCCAAAAGAAGTGACGGAACAAATGGCACTTAATTTCCTGAATGACGGTGCTGCCATCAATGTATTAAGCCGTGCGATAGATGCTTACTTGGACATTGTCGATATAGGGATCGATGCAGATATCGAAGCATCGGGGTTAACTTCCAGAAAAGTCCGTAATGGAACTAGAAACTTTTATAAGGAAGAGGCTATGACAAAGGAAGAAGTAAATCAAGCGCTTGACATTGGATATGATCGTGCAGAGAAAATGATTGCCCGTGGTGTGAACTGCCTGATTCTTGGTGAAATGGGAATCGGAAATACGACTTCCAGTACCGCCATCATCTCCATCATAAGCGGGAAAAGCGTCGAATCACTAGTGGGGCAGGGAACAGGATTGAAGTCGGAAGGCATTTTACATAAGCGAAGAATAATTGAAGAAGCGATTTCATTAAGAAATCCTAATCCTGATGATCCAATCAACATTTTGATGAATATCGGTGGATTCGAAATTGCTGGTATGGCAGGGGCCATGCTTGCTGCAGCTAATAACCGTATTCCCATTCTAGTTGATGGTTTCATTACAACCACGGCTGCTGTTTTGGCAAACATGATTTCCGGAAGTGCAGCCGATTATATGTTTGTTGGACATCGATCAGCAGAACCTGGTCATGGAGCGGCCATAGAACTGCTTGGCAAGGAACCGATCCTCGATCTGGGAATGAGAATCGGGGAAGGAACAGGGGCTGCCCTGTCATACCCCATCCTAAAGGCAGCGACATTGGTCATTAAAGAAATGGCAACATTTGAATCCGCTGGCGTGTCAAATAAGTAAGAAAAAGGAGACCTCGATACGCTGGTCTCCTTTTTATACAGGTAAAAAATGGATACTGTATTTAAACATTCTTCCATCCCCCCTGTTATTTAATGGGCAGATGATCTTTATATTTCTTCATTTTCCTGACGACGGAAGGCTGGCTGATACCTAAGAATTTAGCCATTTCATATGTGGACTTGCATTGTTTACTCGCTTTCATCAACATCCATTTTTCGACTTGTTCGAGGGCGGTATTGAGATCACTATCATCAACCATCATATTGTCGATCATTAGAGTATCATTTATTTTCTCCAAAGATTCTTGTCCATGGAAATGGGAGGGGAGAAAGCCTGGGAAAATGATGGAGTCTTCCGAGGTCAAAATAAGCCGTTCAATCAGGTTTTCCAATTCACGTACGTTTCCTGACCATTTATGCTGAATCAGTATTTCGTAAGTGGAAGGGTGCAATTTCTTATCCGACTTGTATTTCTTATTGATGATTTCGAGATTATGATTGATTAAGATGGCAATGTCTTCTTTTCTTTCGCGTAACGGCGGTATTTGGATGGGAATCACATTTAAGCGATAATACAAATCGAGCCTGAATGTTCCCTTCTCCACCATTTCCTCAAGGTTTTGATTGGTTGCCGTCACAAGCCGGAAATCAATCTTATGCTCTTTTTTTCCTCCCACTCTTTTAAAGGTCTTCTCTTGCAGGACATTTAATAACTTCACTTGCATATCGAGGGGAAGCTCCCCGATTTCATCCAGAAATAAGGTTCCGTTATCTGCCTGTTCGATCAGCCCTTGCTTCCCCTGCTTCTGCGCTCCGGTGAAGGATCCCGCTTCATATCCAAACATTTCGGATTCAAAGAGACTTTCTGGGATGGTACTGCAGTTGACTTCGATGAATGGCTCTTTGCTGCGGTAACTCTGATTGTGCAGCCGGCGGGCGAATACGCTCTTTCCCACACCGGATTCCCCAAGAAGCATGACTGTCGCATCCGTTTTGGAAACACGGTTTATCGTCTTGGCGATTTGCCGCATTTCCTTGCTGCGATAGATCAAATCCTCCTGTTCCCTAAGTTCCTCGACCTCCGATTGGTATTCTTGAATCTTTTTCTCCAATTGACCGTACTGATCCTGGAGGTTCCTGATTTCAGTTTGATCTTGGGCATAGCTGACGACTCGAATCAATTCACCATCATCATCAAAGATGGGATAGGCAGTCGACATGACGATTTTTCCCGTCTTCGTTTGCTGCATGATCTGGATAGGCGTTTTCTCTTTCAATACCATGGCGGAAATCGATGGTGAAAGGATTCCTTCCGTTTCGAGCTGGTAAACGGATTTTCCAAGGTAATGTTCTGGTTCGATTCCATATATCCACCAATGGTTAGGATTCGTGAATAAAATGAATCCTTTTTCATCGGTCACGGTAATATTATTATTGGATGTGTTGATGATGCATTCCAAAACTCTTTTGACGTTGTTATCACTCATCATTTTCCCCCTTATCCACTGTGCCGGTGATTCAAATATAAATCAAAAACAGAAGTGAAATCAAGAATTTTCAGATATTTTGATTTGGAATTGAATCGTTTTTTATAAGAATAGTGCCTGGGATAGTCTCACTCACTTCATTCATCAAAGCTAAAACTAGAGTAATAGAGTCGCCACCCACATTAAAGTAGATGGATACTTATACGGTTAACCTACTTATGTTTGGGTATAAATAAAATAGAGAGTAATCTATTGAAGGAGTGATTGACTTGGCTGAAAACACAACCTTGGGACAATATTTATACGACTGCTTAAAAGCAGAAGGCATTACAGAGATTTTTGGTGTGCCCGGAGATTATAATTTCTCATTGCTAGATACTTTGGAAGATTACGATGGGATTGAGTTTATTAATGGACGAAATGAACTCAATGCTGGATACGCAGCAGACGCATATGCCCGGGTGAAGGGCATGTCGGCACTGATTACCACCTTTGGTGTCGGTGAAATGAGCGCATGTAATGCAATCGCTGGAGCGTACAGTGAAAATGTGCCGCTCATCCATATTGTCGGCTCGCCAAAGACCATGATGCAACAGGAAAAGGAGCTTGCCCACCATACGTTAATGAATGGAGATTTTGATGTTTTCCGTAAGGTTTATGAGCATATCACCGCTTATACAGCAATACTTACACCAGAAAACGCAGCTAGGGAGATACCGGCTGCAATCAAAATCGCGAAAGAAAAGAAAAAGCCCGTTTATTTGGTTGTGGCTATCGATCTCGTTGAAAAACCATTGCTTTCTCACAGTAAGACATCAGAAAACATGACAAAAACGAATGTCGATGCTTTGCAGTCAGCAGTGAAGCATATAAAAGGCATGTTAGAACATGTAAATAAAGCCGTTCTGCTGGTCGACGTGAAAACACTTCGTTATAACTTGCAGAAACCCGTACTGCAGCTCGCTGAGAGGTTAAATGTTCCAGTTGCTTCATTGATCCAGGGGAAAAGCGGGTTTGATGAGAGTCATCCCCAGTATATTGGTGTATACGGCGGAGCTTTTGGAAGTAAGGATGTAACTGAGACTGTTGAAGAAGCGGATTTGATCATAGCCGTTGGTGCTGTTTGGTCAGACGTCAATACTTCCAAAAGTACAGCAAAGCTTAACCCGTTGAAAATGGTGGAAATTCAACCTGACACATTAAAAGTGGGGGAAGCCAGTTATATGAATGTCAAGGCGGAGGAAATACTAAATGCGCTCCAGGACATTGGCTACCGTCAGAACGAATCTGTCGGAAACATCTCGTTTCCGTATGACACAATGGTGGAAGACCCGACAGCACCACTGAAAGCGACTTCCTATTATCCTCGAATTCAGCAAATGTTGAAGGAAAATGACATTGTGGTCACGGAAACAGGAACATTCTCTTATGGCATGTCACAGGTCAGATTGCCGAAAGGGGCGACCTATATAGCCCAGGGAGGCTGGCAAAGCATTGGTTATGCGACACCTGCAGCTTTCGGTGCTTGTATAGCGGATAGAAACCGGCGTGTTCTTTTGTTTACCGGGGACGGATCGATACAGCTGACAGCACAGGAAATAAGCTCGATGCTGGAGAACGGCTGTAAGCCCATCGTGTTTATTCTCAACAATAACGGCTATACGATAGAAAAATTCTTAAACGTAAAGGTCGATATAGAAAAACAGAAATACAACGAGATACCAGAGTGGAATTATACAAAACTGGCTGAAGCATTTGGTCAGGAGGCATTCACAGCAAGAGTCGAGACGAATGGTGAACTGGATGAAGCCATTACAAATGCCCAAGATATGAACGCCGATAAACTTTGCCTTATAGAACTGGTCGTGAAAGATCAAATGGATGCACCGGATTATTTGAAAAAAATAAGGCAGTACCTTGAAGAGCAAGAGAAACTAAAGTAATTCCAGTTTCGAACCCCTGATTAAACACTAGAATATACTTTAATGTTTTGTTTATGAAACCTCACTAGATTGAAGAATTATGAAATACTCCTGCCGAATAACTTGCTAGCCGAGGCGCCACAGGCGCTTGCCTTGAGGTGACTGGGCAGAAAAACGGCGGAAAAGGGAGCGGATTTCTGTAATCGACTGAAATCAAATTTAAGAAAAACCGTAGTCTAGGCTCATCCCGAACAAAGTTTAAGACGAGGTGATCCTTGAGTTTTTTTACATTAATTCTTAAAGGATGGAAGAAATTTGCGACACTCCTGCCGAGTAACTGGCTAGTCGAGACCCGGAGACGTTTACGTCGAGGAGGCTTGGCAGACAGTCGGCGGAAAGGGAGCGGATTTCTGGAATAGACTGGAACGTTTTTGAAAAGCTCAGGCAAACTTACTCTTAGTATACTTTCTGAAAAGGTCTTCTGTGATGAAGGCCTTTTTTTGTTGGAAATGTAGATAATGTACTTACTTATATCTGCACGGCCCGATCAAGGACAAGAATGCAAGTTGAAAAAGTGAACAGGATATATCCAGAATGACAAAACCAATATTGGTAACGGTCATTTCAAAATTGAAACCAAGAATTTTTAAATTAAAAGTATTATGAAAATATCATGTAATAGGAAAAATATTTTTCCTTAGTAGAGAAAACCATTCTTTTTCCGGCTAGCAATTTCTGTGAGAAGGAGGTCCATGCGTAAAAATGTATCATTAGGCCGGTTAATAGAGTCTAATAAAGAAAAACTCAACAATAATCAGATGTTCATAGATCTTATAGAAGAAAAAGTCCATAGAAAGCAGGTTGAAATGCGGAAAAGACATCTAACAAAACATGCAGGTGAGGGAAATGTTATTAAGAAAGGCTTGGTTATTACAACAAACGATAACCTATCAAAGAAAAAAGAAGGATGAAATGGGCCAAGGAAAGGAATTATCAAGCTTTGAAGAAGTACGTATCAGTAATCAACTGAATTATGCGATTGTGGAAATGCACTAGTGAAGGTTTAGTTTATTTTGTATGTTTTGCAATACTTTTAAGTGTTTTGAGTATTTTTGATCATAAAATCAATTATAAAAAAGACTTAATACATTAACAAATTAAAAATAAAAACATTTCCAGTTATAAATAAAAAACCACAATTGAATTATTACGCTTTTATGCGATTGGGAGATGTAAAGATTAATGCGTAAGAAATGAGTCAAAAAGATAATGATGTGGGAACATTTGTAGGTAAAGGTGTAAAACGTTTTTTATTTTTTGAGTATTATATCAATTTATTATTGAGAGAGTTTTGGAGCCATTAACCCTACCTCTCGTTTTGCCTCGGGAAAGGTTATTGCTCTGAAGTCACGCCAGTTAATATAAATGATAATTGTTGGATAGGAGCCAGGATACCTCAGAATAAATAGTCACTGAAAGTGTTTCTGCTACAGAGGTAATGCAGCAAAAGTGATGAAAATGTTACTTACTAAAGAGACTAATAGACTTGAAAAAATATATATTTTTGATCCAAAATATGACCGATATCTGAAAATGGAAGGACTCCTTAGGAGATAATCTGAAATGGAAGCTTGTTTTCCTCCATTACAAAGGAAATTGTAATATGGAACCTGCTAGTGCATTTGTATCGCAACACCAGTTGGCGGATATTTCACATTATGATACGCAAAAAAGCGTGTATGAAATTTATCAAACCACGCTTTTTTGCTCTTTATAGTTCACTGTCATCATCATTTAGTTAAGAACTCGGACCGCCTTCACAAAGCTAGGTCCCCAGTAGGAATTGTTAATGTTAGCGTAGGAAACACCTTTAGATGTTGAAGCATTCAGCATTTGACCGTTACCGGCATAAATTCCTACATGATTGATTACTCCATCATTATTGGTATCGAAAAATACTAAATCCCCTTTTTGCAGGGCTTTCGATGATACGGCTGTACCAACGTGTGATTGTGCCACTGAATTTCGAGGCAAGGAAATACCTGCACTTTGGAATGCCCTTAATGTGAAAGAAGAGCAATCAAATACGTCAGTGCGTGAAGTGCTCGCACCGTAAACATACTTGGCTCCCATGTATTTAGCGCCAGCTGCCAAAACTTGATCTGCTTTGGTGGATTTGGACGGTTTATTACTTGCAGATCCCGAGGCCTTCCCTGAAACCCGGATGGTTTGGCCGATACGAATACGATCTGAATTAGAAATATTTGGGTTTATTTTAAGTAAGGCACTAAGGGAAAGGTTATATCTTTTAGCGATTGTTGATAAGGAATCCCCTAATTTAACGACATACACGTCTGTTGTATTTTTACTTTTATCCGGATTGCTGGTATTGGCATTAACCTTCAAGACCTGGCCGGGAAAAATGAGAGTGCTAGTCAAATGGTTTATAGACTTTAATTGTTGTAGAGTCATATTATTGACTCTGGCAATTTTGCCCAGTGTATCCCCGGATTTGACTTTATATGTAGCATTTGAACCGTTTTTAGCCGTAGAGCTCGATCCAGAGGCTTGTCCGGAAACCCGGATGGTTTGGCCAATATATATCCGGTCGGAATTAGAAATATTAGGGTTTAATTTAAGCAGGGCACTAACGGATACATTATATTTTTTGGCAATTTTAGATAAAGAATCCCCAAGTTTAACCACATATTTTTCGGTTTTATCTTTATTTTTAACTGAACTGTTGTTTAGAGTATTAAATTTCAAGACTTGGCCGGGAAAAATGAGGTTACTAGTCAAATGGTTTTGAGATTTTAAGTGCTGGACAGTTGTATTATTGGCTTTAGAAATTTTATCTAGGGTGTCCCCTGATTTAACTTGATAAGAACCAGCATAAGCAGAAGTGCCGGCGATTAGGGTACCTATAATGGTCCCCGCAAGAATGAAAGAGTTTTTAGAATTGTTCATTTAGGAAAGTTCCTCCTGATGTGGTAAAAAAATATCTAGCATTTATATTATAAAGGTATGGAATATAAAAAACATGGCCCATATAAATAAAAATCAACTTTTTCGTCATTTTTCGGGTAATCTTGCTACAGGGAAATGGGGATTTATGGGATTTAGGTGGAGTGTAAGAGGGCCATACTGTAATTTCGCATAAATGGATAAAAAGAGATTTCATAAAAATGGAGGTTTTAGGTGATTAAAAAGAAAGGTAAGGATGGCATATCCTTACCTTTGCATGATTCATTTTTTAATATTGTCTATAAACATAGGGATCATCCGGCTCAGCGATTTTACTATGTGATGATACTTTGAGCAGGGGAATGGTTTTCTTGAATGGCTGATAATAAATGGATTCCAATTCACCTGTCACGGAATACCACTCATCATTTTTAGGATGCATTCCTTCAGGAAATTCGATTAACATACCGAATACCCCAGAGTCAGCGACACAGTGAATGACCCCAAAACGAAACAGGAATACCTGGTTTTTGGCTAGCTCATCTGAATTGTACGAAAATCCGGTTAACGTTATTTGCTTGCCAGTGAACTTTCCAGGAGAGTAATAGATGGCTTCTAAATCGTTTAGATAGTTTTCATCTGTTAATTGGAGACTATCACGATCAACTAAGCCTTTGAGAGAGTTATCCATTAAAGTTAAATAGTCATCCTTGCCATAATAAAGACTCGTATCCGGCTGCAGGAATTGATGCTGGCTATATTCATCCGAGTCTTCATATACAGGGAAATGAAAACCTTTTTTTTCTACAATATTGGAGTCCATAGTGGCAACAGGCAAAAAAAGACCGGTTAAAATGGGAATGAAGTATAGGAAGTAAGTAAGGTTCCTTTTCCATTTCTTATTTTCCCGGGAGTGATCATGTCCGCACTGACAATCAACACCTTCTTCTTGATTATCTTCCTTAAAATATAAGTAAGATCCCATTAACGTGAATATTGCCAGTATATAGATAGCAATCTGTGAAACATATGAATATTCCATATTAATGTATTTCGATATATTCCCTGAGGCGTGTAAGTGCATGAATAAAAAAGTAAGTCCAAGTAATATGAATAATCTTCCCATATAAAACACCCTCTTTAAGAAATAAACAATAAAGTTAGGCCTAAGACGGAAATAAATATATAGGCCATCAAACATAAAACGAATTTTGTTTTGAAGGTACCTAAAAGCATGATCGTATTTTTAATATCAAACATGGCCCCAAATACAAGAAAAGCAACTAGTGAAGAGGGAGAAAAGGTACTTCTAAAAGAACTTGCAACAAAGGCGTCCGCTTGGGAACACAAGGACATGACATAGGACAAAGCCATCATTACTGCATTCCCTGATAGTTTTCCTTGACCGATTTCAAGCAATAGGGATGTTTTCAAAAAGGTTTGAATGGCAGCCGCCAGCAATGCACCAATGATTAAGTATTTTCCAACAGAAAAGAACTCTTCAATCGAATGTTTGAACATCCCCGTTATTTTGTCTTTAAATGTAAGTTTATGGTGATGTATTTGTATATGTTCGATATGTTCCTGTTTAAGCTGATTTGTCTTAAATTGAAAAGACAGGATGAATGCAATGATCAAGACGACCGCGAATGCAATTCCGCCACGATAGAAAACCATGCTCCAGCTATTGCCAAACGCTATATAGGTGGAAAACAGGACGATCGGATTGAGAATGGGTGCAGAAAGCATAAAGGCAATGGCCGCTGAAAGAGGAACCCCTTTAGCGATCAAACGGCGGGTGATCGGGACGATCCCGCACTCGCAGGCAAGAAAAAAGACTCCTGCACCTATTGCGGATAGAACAGATAAGATCGGATTTTTCGGAATGATTTTTGCAATCATCTCTTCCGACACAAAAATTTGGATGATTCCAGATATAAGGACTCCCAGTAAAATGAAGGGAAGGGATTCAATTAGGATACTAATAAAAATTGTATTCATTTGCAAAAGGGCCTGAACGTTCATCATAAACCACCTTCCATATTGCTGACTTAACTATATTAGGTTCGTAATAGAAGGAAGTCAATTTATTATTACTGGGGAAATAGGCTGGAAGATGAATGGGTAAGGAAATTATGGAAATTGAATTATGGGATATTGAGGGGACTTGAATAATCTAATGTATAATTCTGGCAGAAATTAAACTTCAATTAAAGTCTTGTTCCTTTTGAGGCTAGGGCTGTCATTAGCTATATTCATCATACGTTCATATACGATACTTGATATGTATTTCGGGATACTTACCGACAAAGCAAAATCCCCTCAAAGTTGTATAACCATCCAGAGTTTATACAGTTCACTTAGAGGGGATAACATCAGGAGACTATTTTGGTCCCCTTTTTTTAATTAAGTTCTTACGGGATATAAATGGATTGTCGGTAACCCAGAAACGCCAAGGGTAATCCTTTGCTTCCCCGGAGTTGTCGATTCCGACGCGGGGGCCGCTGGATATGTGGCCAGGCCTTTTTCCTGCAGCCAGATAAAGCGGGGGATCGGTAAAAGATCGGCCATAATCATCCATGGTGATGCCTAGTGCCTTTGTTAGCTTCCCTGGTCCATCGGTCCATTTACGAATATCGGCAATTCCGCGTCTTTCATGCATTAACTCGAGCCCTGAATACGGTTCAATCGCACGAATTAAAATGGCTTCCGGATTTTCAGGTCCGCCGCTTACGACATTGACCAGTGTATGTGTGTGCATGACGTATGTATAGATCAAACCGGAATTTCCGAACATCACTTCCGTCCGTTTTGTCCGTCTATTTCCAAAACTATGTGCGGCCCTGTCCCCAGGTCCCATGTAGGCCTCTGTTTCAACAATGAATCCAGAAGCGGTTCCTTCCGCTGTTTCTTTTACGATCAGGCAGCCAAGAAGGGATTTCGCCAGTTCAAGCGTGGGCTGCTGATAAAAATCTGCAGGCAAAATTGCATCGTTTATCTTGTCCATAGTATCACCCCATTTAGTCTCATATAGGTAAAATGCCCTTATCAAAGAAAAAGAAACATAGGATTGAAGGGATGAAAAAGGCCGGCTGATTATATCAGCCGGTCCCGAGCTTATTTTAGCCTAATTCTTTTTCCGTTTCTTGATCTCTTTTGATTCGGCCCGAACCCACGGAAAGTGCCACTAATATCCCTGCGGAAACGAAAAAGATACCGGTGATGAAAACACTGGAGAATGCATCGATCCAAGCATTTTCTATCGTTTTAACAAGGACATTGCTGACTTCTGCGGGCATTTTTAGGTTTTCGGGATAAAGCATGATGTTGAATAACGTATCCGTTTTATCGGCTAATGCTTTCAGTGCCTCATGCAATATAGGGTCCTTTTGACTTACGACCGCATCATCCATATTTTGCTGGAGATTATGATTCATGACAGCATTCAAAATCGTGATGCCCATCGTTCCACCTATTGAGCGGAAGAAGGTTGAAGCCGCTGTAACCGACCCTAGCTGCGATTTTGGAAATTCGTTTTGAACGGCAATCATCAATGTCGGCATGACAAGCCCCATACCTATCCCAAGGATGGCCATGAATGAGTACGCAGTGATTATAGTCGTACTGCCGTCCATCATACTCATTAGGAAAAAGCCAAGCGTCGCAAAGGCCATTCCAAAGGTAAGCACGGTACGAAAACGGAATTTCAAAAGTAACCGCCCGCCAATGATGCTGGAAAGAATCATACCGATCATCATCGGAGTCATGGTCGATCCCGCTTTTGTTGGTGAAACTCCCAAAACGCCTTGCATGAACAGCGGGACGAACATGATTGCCCCAAACATGCCAAGGCCAAGCAGGAACCCTAAAATATTCGTGGTGGAAAAAACTCTATTTTTAAAAAGGGATAAATCAAGGATCGGTTCGACCGCTCTTCTTTCAAAAATGATGAATAGGACAATGAAGACAATGGTGCTGCCGAAAATCAAGATAGATTCCAGTGATAACCATTCGAATTTATCACCACCGAAAGTCAAACCAAGCAATAACAGGACAATACCAGGAATCAAAGTGAAGATCCCTAGATAATCAATATTCACTTTCACAGTTTTCCTAATCGCTTCATGTTTCAATCCTGCATAAATCAATATGGCCGATAGTAAGCCCGTCGGTACATTGATCAAAAAGATCCAATGCCAGCTGATATGGTCAACGATCAGGCCGCCCAGAAAAGGGCCGATGACAGAACTTAATCCAAAAAGGGCTCCGAATACACCCTGCCATTTGGCTCTTTGTTCCGCAGAGAATATATCGCCGATGATCGTTTGGGATAAAGGCATGATCATTCCGCCGCCAATTCCCTGCAGACCTCTGTAGATGATCAATTGCTCCATCGAAGTGGCTGTGGCACATAAAAACGAACCGATCGTAAATATGATTGTGCCAAGCAGATAAAGGGAACGCCTGCCATATAAATCAGATAGCTTTCCAACAATGGGTACAACAGTCGTTGAGGCTATTAAATAGGCAGTCGTTACCCATGCAAAGATGGTGAAACCATTCAATGCCCCGATAATTGTCGGCATGGCCGTACCGACGATCGTCTGTTCCAATGAACTGAAAAACATTCCTATGATCAATCCTGTTAAGACAAGCTTGGTATTGACCGCTTTTTTTTCCATTTGCATAGCATTTCTCCATTTCTATAACTGTATTTCTTAATCGTTTATGACTAATAGGTCAAAATTATAAATCTCTAATGACCAATTAGTCAACGTTTTTTTTTGCAAAAGAATTCAATTACTTGACTATAGTGGGTAAAGGTGAATATAAAGATTCATCCATATCACTTTAAGTAATTCGACCAGAAACCACCAAATCCTTCCTGATTAATATCTCCAACGTGTTTCCATTTATCATATCCGATATAATAAAGTGGAACATAGATGAACTTATGATTGGAAGTGTAAGATTTGAATAAAAAAATCGGGTTTATTGGATGCGGCAAAATGGGTGAGGCAATGCTTGAGGGCATGCTGCTTGCAGAGGTCATCTCACCTGAAGGAATCATGGTCAGTACCGCGAGTGCGGAGACCAAAACTAAAATCACCACGAAATATAACGTTAAAGGTACTTTGGATAATAAAGAGGTTGCCGGTTTTGCCGATTTTCTTTTTCTAGGAATCCAACCTGCCATGCATAAGCTAGTGCTTGAAGAAGTGAAGAATCACGTTAAAGAAGACGCCGTTATCATTACTATGGCAGCTGGAATCACTGTATCTCTAGTTGAGAACAGCTTCGAAAAAAGAGTGAAGGTTGTCCGGACGATGCCAAACACTCCTTCGCTTGTCGGCGAGGGCATGACTGCCATGTGCATCAATGATGAAATTACCGAAGCTGATATTGAGAATGTGACTGCACTGCTGAATAGTTTCGGTAAAACGGAAATCCTGCATGAAGATTTGATGGACGCAGTACCGGCCATCAGCGGTTCGTCACCTGCTTATGTTTATATGTTCATCGAGGCGCTGGCTGATGGAGGGGTCCGTGATGGCATTCCACGAAAACAAGCATACCGAATGGCAGCACAAGCTGTAATGGGAGCTGCTAAAATGGTACTGGAAACGGAAAGACATCCTGCTGCTTTAAAGGATGATGTCTGCACCCCAGGCGGGTCAACGATATCTGCGGTTGCGGCTTTAGAAGAGAATCAGCTAAGATCCAGCATTCTGCAAGCAATGAAGGCCTGCACGGATAAAACGAAAGGTTTCAGTAAATGAAGAAAGGTGGATTGCCTATTAGGGCAATCTCATTCGTGGAATATTTTCGGAATGTTTGGAGAAAAGGGGGGGGCTGTAATAATGAAAGGTTATATAGAAGAATTAAGGAAGATACTTTCGGAAGAACAAGTAACGGTGAATGAAACTTTATTGGAACAGCACAGCCATGATGAATCATATCACACCCCGCATTTACCCGATATGATCATATATCCAAGGGATACAGCAGAAGTAAGTGCAGTCATGCGTTATGCGAATGAGCATGAAATACCAGTCATTCCTTTTGGGTTAGGATCAAGTTTGGAGGGGCATGTCGTTCCAGTCAAAGGTGGTATTTCCCTGGATTTGTCCTTGATGAATCAACTATTGGAAATCAGGGAAAATGATTTCCTTGTTAAGGTCCAGCCGGGTGTGACAAGGACGCAACTCAATAAAGAATTAAAAAAATACGGTTTGTTCTTTTCCGTCGATCCTGGCGCCGATGCTACATTGGGTGGGATGGCAGCTACGAATGCAAGTGGGACGACCTCGGTCAAATATGGGATAATGCGCGATCAAGTCAGGGATCTGGAAGTGGTTTTAGCAAACGGTGAAGTGATTCATACCGGAAGCCTAGCGACAAAATCATCTTCAGGCATTCATTTGAATGGCTTGTTTGTCGGCTCTGAAGGTACGCTGGGTGTATTTACTGAACTGACATTGAAGGTATATGGCATCCCTGAAGTCACAATGGCCGGAAGAGCCTCATTTCCAACCGTCGAACAGGCAGTATCTGCGGTTAATGGGATCATGCTTGCTGGAATCCCGATTGCACGAATTGAATTGGTGGATGCCGAGTCCATAAAAAAAGTTAATCAATTCATGGACAAATCCTATGATGTCCAACCAACTCTATTCCTCGAGTTTCATGGGAATTTTGCCGGACTGGAACAGGATGTCAAATTTGCCAAGGAAATCGTGAGTGATTTTGGCTGTGGAGATATCCAGTTTGAAACCGATTCAAAAGCACGGAACGCCTTATGGGAAGCGCGCCATAATCTCGCGTACGCATTCATTCACAGTGCACCTGGAAAAAAGCTGATGGTGACCGACGTAAGTGTGCCTCTACATGAATTATCGAATGCCATACTGGATACAAGGAAGAAAGTCGAACAATCCAAAGTGGAGGGGGCGATTGTAGGACATGTAGGTGACGGGAATTATCACGTATTGTTCATGATTGATTTAAAAAATCCTGAAGAAGTTAAAGAAGCGAAGAGGTTAAATGAAGAAATCGTCGAATATGCATTAACAAAAGGCGGTACATGTACGGGTGAACATGGGGTAGGACTTGGAAAATCGAAGTATCAGCGAAGGGAGCACGGAGCTGCTTACGAAGTGATGAAAACGATCAAACAGGCTTTGGATCCGAAAGGAATAATGAATCCTGGAAAGATTTTCGTAGATTAAGAGGAATATACTATTTTTGTATGATTAGTAAGAACATCAACCGGGAAAGGGCAGACTTGATCAAGAAGTGGAATATTTTTTAACTATCCTGGAGAAACCGCCCATCCGAGCAGATAATCCAACCCATATGAGGATAATTCGACCCTTGTGCGGAATATCCCGGCCTGATCCAGATAACGTACGAAGAAGCTCAGCTTCATTGAGGCCCTCGTCCAAAAAAATAAGACTCCAGACAAGATACTGGAGTCTTATTTATATTAAGCGTTAATGTTATTCGGGTTTAAGGCGTTTTCAACACTTACGTAATTGTAGCCAAGGTCTGTGGCAACTGCTTCGAACGTGATTTCACCGTTCGCCACATTGACGCCTTTTGCAAGAGCGTCATTTTCAAGGATCGCTTTGATGGCACCTTTATTTGCAATTTGAAGTGCAAATGGGACTGTTACGTTAGTTAAAGCTACTGTAGAAGTTTGAGGCACTGCCCCTGGCATATTCGCCACTGCATAATGAACTACTCCATGTTTAACATAAGTAGGGTTATCATGTGTTGTTATGTGGTCGACCGTTTCAAAGATACCGCCTTGGTCGATTGCAACATCGACAATGACTGAACCTGGAGACATCGATTTAACCATTTCTTCAGTAACGAGCTTAGGAGCTTTAGCACCTGGTATCAATACGGCACCGATTACTAAATCGGCATCTTTGACTGCTTCTGCAATATTATAAGGGTTGGAAATGAGTGTAGTCAGTTCATTTCCGAAAATATCATCAAGCTGACGCAGGCGGTCAGGACTTAAGTCAAGAATGGTAACATCTGCGCCTAAACCAATAGCGATTTTAGCAGCATTCGTTCCAACCATTCCTCCGCCGATTACCGCGACTTTACCGCGTTTAACTCCAGGAACTCCGCTTAAGAGTATTCCTTTACCGCCGTTATTTTTTTCAAGGAACTGAGCACCGATTTGTGCAGCCATGCGGCCTGCAACTTCACTCATTGGTGTCAATAATGGAAGTGTGCGGTTTACTGCAACCGTTTCATAAGCAATGGCCAAGACACCGCTTTCTTTTAGTGCCTGAGCTAGTGCCGGTTCTGCCGCAAGATGTAAATATGTGAAAAGGATTAAATCTTTTCTGAAATATTTATATTCAGATGAGATAGGTTCTTTTACTTTCATGATCATTTCTGTACTTGCCCAAACGCTAGCAGCGTCCTCGACTATAACAGCACCAGCTTCTTGATATGCTTCATTTGTGAAACTGCTTCCTAGACCTGCGTTCATTTCGATTAATACTTCATGTCCTGCATTGACTAATGCCACGACCCCAGCTGGAGTGATAGCTACACGATTTTCATTGTTTTTAATCTCTTTTGGAATGCCTATTCTCATCTTAATCCCTCCAATAATATGTTTTACTATTTGTATCACAAGTATAGTTGGAAAAAGAAACAGTTAGTATGTGGAAATCAGAAAAATGAAAAAGGTGTATTTGTGGAATTCCACAAACGCAGTTTCAAAAACCATGGACTTGCGAGGATCAAGACCTTTGTATAGCTGAAATCAATTCTTTGCAATAGGTTCTTGAATGCGCTCTAAAATCCTTCTTTTCTTGTAAAGCATGATTCCCGTATCGGCGATATCGGCAATCATCGAACGATTTGTAATGGCGCCAAATATTATTCCGGCAACAGGAACCATTTGCAAAAGCTTTTTCCAGCCAAACTGATCGCGGTATGTATAAACGACTTCTTTCCATCCCTGGAGTTCGGATGCTATTTCCCTTTTTGATTGGGAATCAGTCTGGTTCATTTTCGACAATTCATTTAATAGAGCCTTTTTGCCGACAACATCCGATGTTGTAAATTGCAGACATTTGACGATGAATATACGTTCTTGGCGGTCCCTGGGATTGAAGCCATATGTAATGGCAATATCCTGAAGGGTTTTGATGGACATCCCGAGAAGAAGCGGGATGTCGATGGCCAAGGTGAAGATTCCGCCAATCCCGGTAGTGGCACCTTGAACCGTTGCCAATTTGCTGCCTGAAGTTTTAATATCCTGACTCACGCTATCCATGATTTGGAGGGGAATGCTTGAAACATCTTCCAAATCATTAATATTCAACTCGGGAACCTTGGCTTGCAGCTGACTTAGAATATGGGCTTCTTTCGTTAAATATTTTCCGCCATTCTGAATATAGCTGCCGATTTCATCAATCATGACACCCAATTTTTTTTGAATGAAGTCCGGTGTCAACTTATCCAATAGCTTGAAGGGGATGCGCCCAATCCGTTCCCAAAACCATAGTCCTTTCTGATCTTTCTCCCATTTTTCAATGATTGTTAATTCTTTTTCAAGTTCTTCTTTTGTTTCTAATTTCATATGATCAACCTTTCCACACTTCTTTTAGTATTCCATATCTGGGAATATATCATTAATTTTTTTTGGAAAATTCATCATATTGATTAAGTTTAATGTTAAGAAAGAGGGACATTTTTTGAATTGGGTCTTTTAATCGAATATTTCCCACTTCAGAGATTCTTTTTAATCGGTAATTCAATGTATTTACATGGATATGAAGATTTTTTGAAGCTTCATTTGGGTTGCAGTCTTTCTCTAGATAGACGGTGAGTGTTTGCAGCAATTCCGTCTGGTTCTTCATATCGTATGCTTTAAGTTTAAGGATGGAAGGATGAACACGGCGCTGTTTGTTGCTCGCGAGTGATTCAATCATTTGAAACATGCCAAGTTCTTCATAATGTAAAATGAGTGCCATGTCATCAGGGAATATATTCTTCATTTTTAGGGTGTATAGAGCTTCTTCGTAACTTGATTTAACATCCATTAAGTTCTTATACATATTGCCAGCCGTTCCAAGGATGTGCTCAACACCGAAACGCCGTTTCATCTCCAGAATGAAAAAAGGAATGAACTCATAAATCGATGAAGTGAAAGAAGGGCTGTTTTCCTGGTTGGCTCCCGCGAAAAGAATGAGCTTGTTATGGTCAATGGCAAATAAGGAACTGTTTATCTTTTGAGTGGTCGTTAACATGTATGAAATGTAGCGCTCCACTTCGCGATTGATCTCTTTAGGAAATTCGAATACCAATATGGAAAAAACCACTGGAACATGGATTGAGAATTTCTTGTAATTTTCAATTATTTCCGATTCTTCTTGGTAGTGCCCGGTCAACATGCGCCAAAGGAACTCTTGGTGACCTGCTTCTTTCCTTTTCTTTTTCAATTGCAATTGCTGTAACTGGTTCTTTGCCTCCTTGGCAGCGAATTGCAGAAATTTCATATCTTCTTCGGTGAAAGGGTCATTTACTTCCAAGGCCCAAATGAATCCAAGTACTTCATTATTTTTCCGGATGGAAACCGCAACCCTGTTACCCAGACCGACATCATTGATGGCCCCGATTTTAATGGGGACATCTTCTTTCAATAACGCAGGGATGAAGCCATCTTTCCATAAACTGTTAATGACCTTTTCAGGGACACGTCTTCCGATTATGGTCATGATACGGGCCTGATCCGTAGTATCATCGTGAGTGCTATAAGCAAGTAAGCGGTGGTTACCATCCTCGATTGTAATGGGGCAACCTAAAACAGAACTGATTCTATCGGCAAACTCCATCATATCTCCATAAAGGTCTTTAAAAATATCTCTATTTTTTTCGAATTCCTTCATTCTTATTTTGCCCCTCGCTAAAAAAATTCCTTCTCCTTGAATTTTAAACGATTTCCTATTGATAAGCATAGATAAATCCTTTATAAAACAGAAAATCCCTACCGATGGAAACCGGAAGGGATTTTATTTTAGAATAAGAAGTTAATTAAAAGATAAAGCAAACCAGCTAATGTTGCCGAGATGGGAATGGTAATGAACCAAGTGATGATCATTCTTTTTGCCGTTCCCCATTTTACGCCTTTAACACGATGCGCAGATCCAACACCAAGGATTGAAGACGAAATAACATGGGTTGTACTGACTGGCATGTGTATTACAGTCGCGCCGAAAATGATAAAGGCTCCGGTTAAATCGGCTGCAACACCATTGACCGGGCGGATTTTCATGATTTTGCCGCCAACTGTCTTAATGATTTTCCATCCGCCGACGGAAGTTCCAAGTCCCATTGCAAGCGCACAGGAGAACTGAACCCAGAAGGCGATATCGGTACTTGATGCATAACCATTTGCAATAAGGGCCATCGTGATGATACCCATCGCTTTTTGTGCGTCGTTCGTTCCGTGGGTATACGATTGAAGTGCAGCAGTAGCAATCTGTATAGTCCGGAATTTTTGGTTTGTTTTTGTCAGGTTATTGTTTTTAAAGACAACTTTAAAGATGCTGTATACGATAAACCCGATTACAAAAGCAATTAACGGGGAGAAGATCAAAGCTTGAAGAATTTTCATGAACCCTTCCCATTTAATTCCATCGAATCCCGCTGCAGCAATGGCTGCACCAGCAATCGAACCGATCAATGCATGGGAGGAACTGCTTGGTATTCCGTAATACCAGGTTAGAAGGTTCCATATGATAGCGGCAAGTAGAGCAGCCATAATTACATATGAACCATTCGGAAGCGTGAACGGATCCACGATATCCTTCGTTATGGTCTTCGCCACTCCAGTAAAAGTCATGGCACCGACGAAATTCATGACCGCTGCCATGATGATGGCATGCCTAGGCTTCAAGGCCTTTGTTGAAACGGCAGTCGCTATTGCATTGGCTGTATCATGAAAACCATTGATGAAGTCAAATGCTAAAGCAAAGAAAACGATTAATATTGTTATAATTAATAAAGTATCCATTTATTGGGGTACTCCTTAGGCGTTTTTCATTATGATTGTTTCAAGTGTATTGGCCACCGCTTGACAGTGATCGGCAATCTCTTCAAGGCTTTCGTAAATTTCTTTATATTGAATGATCCTGATTGGGTCTTTTTCAACTGTAAACAAGTTTTTGATTGATTGACGTTGGATTCCGTCACAAACTGATTCAAGATCTTTAATTTTGATTGCATGTTCACGTATCAATGGCAATTTTTTAGTGGATAGTGTATCGACGGCATTTTCAATCTCATACGTACACTGTTTGATTGCATCCACAAACTTAAGCATATACTCATCTGCATTGACAATTGAGTACATTTCGAATAATGCCGCACAGTGTTCCAAACCGTCTATGACATCATCCATTCTCATGGTTAATTCAAGGATATCCTCCCGTTCGATAGGAGTGATGAAAGCATTGTTCAGCTCTTTGATCACATTATGAACCATTGAATCGCCTTTATGCTCATAGTCTTTCATCGTATCTGAAAATACTTTTAGATCGGAGATGTTCTTGAGTTTATAATCCGCGAAATAGTCAGCACCTTCTTTAAGGTTTTGAGCGATGTTAAAAAGCATTACAGCGAATTTGTCTTTTTTTGATTTAAAAGCCATGTTAAAGCCTCCCAATTAGTCATGCAAATTTACGCACTTTAGTCGTACGCTTAGTATTAACAAATTGATTGTAACGAATTCATGTAGTATCCGGGAAGGTTTTTCGACGAAAATTTACAAAATCTTAATAAAACTTTACATAAAAAAACAAGGAAAATTAAAAAAAGGGAAAAACCTGCATTTATAAGGGGGTATTTGTAAAAAAAAGCCTTTCCGATATGGAAAGGCAAAAGGTTCTATAAAAATAAAGCAATCAAATAGTAAATGACACCAGCTAAGGAAGCGGAAATTGGCAATGTAATGAACCAAGTGACCAACATGTTTTTTGCCGTTCCCCATTTTACCCCTTTAATGCGGTGCGCAGAACCGACCCCAAGTATTGAAGAAGAAATGACATGAGTCGTGCTGACCGGCATATGCATGAAGGTTGCACCGAAAATGATCGCTGCTCCAGTCATATCGGCAGCCACACCATTAACCGGGCGGATTTTCATTATTTTACCGCCAACGGTTTTGATGATCTTCCAACCTCCGATCGATGTACCAAGCGCCATGGCTATTGCGCAAGATAATTGTACCCAGAAAGGAACTTCAGAGGTAGAGGCATATCCGTTAGCGATCAAAGCCATCGTGATGATACCCATGGATTTTTGAGCATCATTCGTTCCATGTGTATAAGACTGGATGGCCGCCGTGACAATTTGTATTCTCCTGAATCGTGTATTGGTTTTTCCTAAATTATTATTTTTGAATACTACCTTGAAGATACTATAAACAATGAATCCAAGCGTAAAGGCAAGGATGGGAGATAGGATCAATGCTTGTACAATTTTAGTGAATCCACTCCATTTAATAGCATCGAATCCACTGGCCACGATGGCCGCTCCAGCTATTGAACCAATGATCGCATGGGAGGAACTGCTTGGAATGCCAAAATACCAAGTGATTAAATTCCATATTATTGCCGAAATTAGTGCAGCAAGAATAACATAAGAACCATTATTCAATGTGAAAGGATCGACGATATCCTTTGTAATGGTATGCGCTACACCTGTAAAGGTCAGTGCTCCCAATAAATTCATGACCGCAGCCATGATGATTGCATGACGTGGTTTAAGTGCCTTGGTTGATACGGCTGTAGCGATGGCGTTAGCCGTATCATGGAAACCATTGATAAAGTCAAAGACCAAAGCAAAAATAATAATTAGCGCGGTTAAGATGAGAATGCTATTCATACATGGAGGACTCCCTTGATTTCAAGTATGTAAAGTGTATATAGATTTTGGCCGATGAATGGGCACAAGACAGCTTGCACTCCTCATTATATAGCATGGGAGTTTTAGTTTTGATTATTCTTAAAAGATGGCACCTTCTTTTTTACATGGTTTAAAGTCGAACTATACTATTGTAACGAATTACATACCTATTAGGATAGATATTTCGTCATTTTTTTACAAAATATTTAACTTAATGAATGATTAAAAAGAAAAATGTATCCTTTAATACATATAAATGGTATTTGAGTGTTGTTTTCGTTCAAGGGACTTTATAAATCCCGATGCTTATGGTTAGAAATAGAAGGTGGAGGGATGTATAATTGGTAAATAAAAGTAAGGGGGAATGATGGAATGATTTCGAATATTGGGGAAACGATCACCTTACATAATGGAGTTAAAATGCCACAGTTGGGTTTCGGTGTATTTAAAGTGAAAAACGGCAATGAAACGGTTGAGTCCGTCAAAAAAGCGGTCGAAGTCGGTTATCGTGCGATTGATACAGCGGCCATTTATGAAAATGAAGAAGGTGTAGGCCAAGCGATTCGGGAATGCGGAGTGCCACGTGAAGAATTGTTCATAACCTCCAAAGTGTGGAATACCGAGCAAGGATATGATACGACGCTCAAGGCATTTGAAGATAGTTTAAATCGACTTGGATTGGAATATTTGGATTTATACCTGATCCACTGGCCGGGAAAAGATAAATATCTGGAAACCTGGAGGGCCTTGGAGAAGCTTTATAAGGATGGAAAGGTGAAATCAATCGGTGTAAGTAATTTCCATGTTCATCATTTGGAAAATTTACTTGCAAACAGTGAAGTGAAGCCGGTCGTCAATCAAATTGAATTGCATCCACTTTTGACTCAAGTCGAAATTCGTGATTACTGTGCAAAACATGAAATAAAGGTAGAATCTTGGAGCCCGCTAGGCAGAGGGAACCTTTTGGAAGAGCCGACAATTAATCATATAGCAAAGAAGCACGGGAAAAGTCCCGCACAAGTGTTGATTAGATGGCATTTGCAACATGATCTAGTTGTAATACCTAAATCGATTACGCCGTCCCGTATCAAAGAAAATGCACAGGTATTTGATTTTTCATTGAGTTTAAATGAAATGAATCAAATAGATGCCTTGAACAAAAATGAACGTTTCGGCAGCAATCCCGATGAACTTATGTTCTAAAAAGAATACAGCAAATGAAAGGAGGGTGTCCCGATAATGGGGCACCCTTTTTCTTTTGTTTTATGAACATAATTGAGACGAATGCTGCTTATACTAACTATGTGACAAAGTTAAGCCTATGTTATACCCGTTTAAAATGTCCGATAATCCTGTTTTTGTTGCCAAATATTTTTAATGAAAATTAGGTTTTAGATTAATTAAACGGGGAAAATAATGAGTACAGCAGCAAACAAAAAGAAAAAATTCACTAACATGAGGATTGTTCAATCAGTTACTCAAGGGCTATAGCTAGCTAACACTACCCAATAACTAAAACATTCACATTCATTAGATATTGTGCGAATCGGCATCATACCATTTGAATGTAAAGGTTAAAAGTACTGAAAAAAGCATGGCAATATGGAAGTGATTTAATTTCTTGGAGTCTGCTGTAGAAAATGAAAAATAACTAATTTGAAGGAGGAAATAAATTATGGGATTTTTATGGTCATTAATTATCGGAGGTATCATCGGTTGGTTAGCAGGTATGATTGTTGGACGTGACGTACCATTTGGAATTATCGGTAACATTATCGCTGGTTTTGTTGGTGCATGGTTAGGTTCATTAATTCTTGGGAACTGGGGACCTTCAGTGGCAGATTTTGCTATAATTCCAGCGTTGATTGGTGCAATCGTATTTGTCTTCATCTTAAGCCTTATCTTAAAAGGCATGAGAAAAGCTTCATAAAAACAAAAATAAAGCTGGCCCAAGTGGCCAGCTATTTTTTATGCCAAAATGGATTTCGTCCTGAATTGCGAATAATCAATCCATTGAGGTGAAATATCCGACCAACATGCAGAAAATCCGTACGCTGAAAAAAATAAAAGCGACAATTTCGGATTAATATTAATGAGGAAATTAGAACACCGTCCGAAACGGAATGGTGTTTCAGACTGAATTCGAATTAATTGATTTTGCAAAAGAAATGTTAATTTCCTCTCCAGCCACTCGCTTTCCGCGGGCGGTCCGGGAAGCCTCCTCGGCGCTTTGCGCCTGCGGTGTCTCCCCTGGACACGTATTCCCGCAGGAGTCTCGTACCGTCCGTTCCAATCAACTTTGTTTTATCTTTTAGATAGAGCCCCATTTGTCTACACACAGGAACACCTTCCGAAATGGCACGGTGTTTTTTATTTCTGTTTAAATGTTGAGGTCGAATATTTCAGGTCTATCAATGAAAGGAGCTTCAACGATCATTTTTTCTTCTGAAATGGGATGGGTGAATTCGATTTTCCTTGCATGCAGGGCTTGACGTGGAAATGTCTTTTTTCCGCCATACAACGTGTCTCCGGCCAAGGGATGGTTCAAATGACTGAAATGCACCCTGATCTGGTGGGTTCGGCCGCTTTCCAGGGTGCAGCTGACGAGGGTCAAGTTTTTCTTGGAATCACGGTTGATCACCCGATAATGGGTGACTGCCGTCTGGCCAGTTGGGGAAACCCTTCGTCTAGTGGCATGGTGGCGGTCACGTCCAATTTTTTCTTTGATTTCGCCTTTATCCTTTTTAATGTTTCCTTCGACTAATGCTAGGTACGTCCGTTTGATTTCCCTTTCTTCCAACATTCTATCCAGCATGGACCCAATGAGGCGGTTTTTGGCAAAAAGGACCGCACCGGTGGTATCTTTATCAAGCCTATGAATATGCTTGATCATACAGTTCTGGCGGTTTTTTTGAAGATGGTGCGCTACCCCATTGAGGAGGGAGTGTGCATCACCCGGTTGAGAAGGGTGGGTTTCCATTCCAGCCGGCTTATTGGCTATCAACAACACATCATCTTCATATAAGATGGTAATTCCTAAGTCTGCGGCTTGAACTGTTTCATTTTCAGCGTGATCCAATAAGGGGATGCTGATCGTATCTCCTTCATTGAGGATAGTTGACCAGGTGACGTAATTCCCGTTCATTGTCACTTCTTTACTCATCCTCCATTCATGCACTAATTTTTTCGGGGCCTGCCAACGCTCCCTGAAAAGCTTTTCCAATGTTAATCCATTCCAACTTTGAAGAACATCAATTATTAAATGTTGGTTAGTTATTTTGAAATTTTCCAATTTAACTCCTACTTTCGACTCGTTTGGTTGTGCATAAATGAAAAAAATCTATAATAATTACGGATAAGGTGTAAAAAACTAACCTTGGGCCTATTGCTAAGATTTTCAGTGGTGGAAATTACCACATATTTTTTACAATATTTATGTTATTCTATGGGGAAAGAAATCCCTTGTCCTAGAATATACATATAATAGATAGGTCTAACGGATCTGAAAAAAGGTGGTTTTTTTAGTGAAGACGGTCTTTTCTTCAACGGAAGAACAAGAGCAAGAAATAGCGAGTCTCGTGTCTCGTTTCTACGAATCTGTATTTCCAAAGTACTTTACGGAAAGTGAAATCCTTCATTTTCGTGAGATTGGCGTTTTAGAGCCCAATCAAAGTTCTGTTACTTACTTGGCAACATTAAGAGACGCATTTCAAGTGATGACATGTCTTCAAGTCCTTATGTCGATATTAGACAACCAAAAGAGGGTGATGGAACCTAAGTCTGAAGAATTGTTCCAACATAACATCACTCTATTGAATGAATGCGGAATATTCTTCCCCTTTTATTATGACCATTTTTCAAGTATAAACCTCGAAGCGAATAATGATATGCAGATGATGGACATCCAGGTGGCGAATCAATATTTAGTATAAGGTAAAAAAAATGAGCCGGCTATAACGGGAGAAGCATTTCCGTTAGGGCCGGCTATTTTTTCATCCTTAATTAATATCGTGGTCCTCGAACCATTTCTCGAACGTTACTTCATCTTTAAATCCGACGATTCGTTCTTGTTCTTCCCCATTTTTATAGTGGACGATGGTCGGGGTCTTTTTGATGCCATAGTCGCTCCATCCTTGTTCAAACTCCAAAAGATTGAATTGAACAAGATCAATACCCAATTTCTCTGCCAAAGGTGCCACGACTGGTGTGGTTTTTTGACTGATTGAGTTCGTAGGACTATAGAAATAAACGGTCACGTCTTTACTATCTTGGAGGTCCTGCTCCAACTCTACAGGAAGAATCAAATTTTGATAATTGGGGTCATCCAGCTGATCGACAGTAGCGGGTTTAAGCTTATCCTTGCCGTATGGATTTCCTTTTGATTTTTCTTCTTTTTTCAAGTTTGTAAAAACGCCCAGCAGGACAAAAAGGGCGACGATTATCACTAAAAATATAGCCATTTTCTTCATTAAGCTGCAACCTCCTTGGATCTTGTCCATACGATGTAAAAATAATGACGAATGCAGTCAAGGCTAGAACGTGATGGTGATGAAACCAATACGTTTATATATTGTCCTGTACCTGGAACCCTTCTCATGCAAGGGTGTGGTCGGGAAAGAATGAATCCTTTTGTATCAAGTAATGGTACGTGGAAATGAATGCACCGATAGCGGATAATATCATGGTATAAGAACTGATCCAATAATCTTTTCGAATGATTGCAATTCCTGATATGATCGTAAAAGGATACATGATGATCCGCTGATACCAACAGAGTGCACAAGGTTCGTATTGCTTAATTTCAGAAAAATATAAGCTTCCAAACATCGCAATGATGGACGCAGCCCCGGCTGCAATTAATAAGTTTTCCACACTGCGTTTTGTATTGTTCATGGTTCCTCTTCCCCATCTCTTTTTACTCTCATGAAAAGTATAGTATGTAAGGACCGCGTCTGTAAAATATATATTCTTTTAACGGACATTCAGAATGTTATTATTTGAAATCAATGGGTAGGTTCGGTTGTTTTAATTTTTGAATAAGGGGTATAATTCTTATGGAAGAGATTAAAGGAGTCTGAGGAAAATGCCGAATTTGGACCTGCATAAATATGAAAAAATAATGGAAATACGTAATATGAGGCTAGAAGACATAGATGAAATAATTGCTTTGCAGTCGAGTTGCTTTCCGGGAATGGTTCCCTGGAAGCGAGAACAGCTTGAGAGCCATCTGGCAATTTTTCCAGAAGGGCAGTTTGTGGCTGAATATGATGGAAAAGTGATTGGCTCATGTTCCAGCCTCATTATTAATTTTGACGAATATGATGATCGTCATACATGGGATGATGTAACAGATAATGGATACATCACGAATCATAATCCGGACGGTTATAATTTATATGGAATCGAGGTCATGGTCCATCCTGAGTTCCGCAGGATGAAAATTGGTCAAAGACTATATGATTCAAGGAAAGAACTTGTTGCCCAATTAAATTTAAAAAGCATCATTATCGGGGGCAGGATCCCCAATTACCATAAACATGCGGAGGAACTGTTACCAAGGGATTATGTAAAAGAAGTTCAATTGCACAAAATATATGATCCGGTTCTTTCGTTCCAGCTTTTAAATGGGTTCACGCTTATGAGGATCAATCCGAATTATTTGCCGGACGATCTGCAATCCAATAAGTATGCTACTCTCATGGAGTGGAATAACGTTGACTATCAGCCGAAAACAAAACGTTATTATAAAACATCGGAACCGGTAAGGATTTGCGTCGTGCAATACATGCTGCGTAAAATCGATTCATTCGATGACTTCGCTAACCAAGTCGAATATTTCACCGACGTTGCTTCGGATGCCAATGCGGATTTCGCCGTGTTCCCGGAATTGTTCACAACCCAGCTTATGTCTTTCTTGAATGAAAGATCACCAAGCTTGGCTGTCAGGAAACTGTCGGATTTCACGGAGCAGTACATTGAATTGTTTACCACTTTAGCTGTAAGGTATAACGTCAATATAATCGGAGGTTCGCATTTCGTTAAAGAAGATGATGATAATATCTATAATATCGCTTATTTATTCCGTCGCGATGGAACGATTGAAAAGCAATATAAAATTCATATTACCCCGAATGAAAGAAAATGGTGGGGGATTAATGCAGGTGACCGCGTTCGTGTCTTTGATACGGATTGTGGAAAGATCGCCATACAAATTTGTTATGATATTGAGTTCCCGGAACTCGCCCGGATTGCGACCGACATGGGTGCCAAAATCATATTCACTCCATTTTGTACAGAAGACAGGCAAGGCTACCTGCGAGTTCGCTATTGTGCCCAGGCCCGTGCCGTGGAAAACCAAATTTATACCGTCATTTCCGGAACGGTCGGGAATCTCCCACAAACGGAAAATATGGATATCCAATATGCCCAATCGGGAATCTTTTCTCCTTCGGATTTCGAATTTGCACGTGACGGCATAGTCGGGGAAACCAGCCCGAACCTTGAGATGGTCCTGATTGGCGATGTCGACTTAGAGATCTTAAGGCGGGAGCGTCAGTCCGGTACTGTAAAGCAATTGAAAGATCGCCGTCATGATATTTACCATCTGCATTACAAAGATGGCGAGAAATAAATAGGAAGAAAACAGCTCGTGATGTGAAGAACACTGGATTAGGTTCTTTTCATTACGAGCCTTTACTTCATTTATTGGAATAAATATGATAATTTTGTATATGTAAGGCAGATACATAATAATTACAAATAAGGCGTTTGGGAGGAGATGTTGGAGATGGATTGGAAATCTTTATACACTACTTGGGCAGGGTACCAGAATTTAAATGGGGAATTACGTGTCCTCCTTGAGGAAATGCAGCGGGATGAAGCACAACTCGAAGATGCCTTTTATAAAAATTTAGAGTTTGGAACAGGCGGAATGCGTGGGGAAATCGGAGCGGGAACGAACCGGATGAATCTTTATACTGTAAGGAAGGCAACGGTTGGGTTGGCTCAATATGTCTCTTCGTTTGGGGAAGAAGCAAAAGGAAGAGGGGCTGTAATCGCTTATGATTCAAGACATAAGTCCCCGGAATTTGCACTCGAAGCAGCTAAGACACTAGCTACATTTGGGGTGAAGGCTTATTTATTCGATGAATTGCGTCCAACTCCAGAATTGTCATTTGCGGTTCGCGAGCTGAATGCTTTTGCTGGAATCGTCATCACGGCGAGCCACAATCCGCCTGAATATAATGGTTACAAGGTTTATGGGTCAGATGGAGCACAATTGCCGCCGGAAGCAGCGGATCAGGTGATCGGCTATGTGAATGCCATTGAAAGTGAGCTTGAAATTCAGGTTGAAGAAGCTGAAGTCCTTAAAGGGCAGGGCCTCATCGAAATGATTGGGGAGGAATTGGACACTGCCTATAATCGTGAGCTGCTGACGGTTCCTGAGAATCCGCAGCTTGCCGAGGAAATAGATGTGTCAATCGTCTTTACGCCGCTTCATGGAACGGCAAATAAATCCGTCAGGCGGGCACTACGAAGCTTAGGGTATCAAAATTTGCATATCGTTAAGGAGCAGGAATTGCCGGATCCGGATTTTTCGACAGTTCAGTCTCCAAATCCAGAGGAACCAGCTGCATTTGAAATGGCCATCGAGCTTGGAAACAAGGTGGAGGCGGACTTATTGATAGCGACGGACCCAGATGCCGATCGGCTTGGAATTGCCGTTAAAAACGAGATGGGTCAATATGTTGTCCTGACTGGAAATCAAACAGGTGCACTTTTCCTGGACTATTTACTGTCCCAGAAAAAAGAGAAAGGTAAGATTCCCCAAAATGGAGTCGTCTTAAAAACCATCGTCACTTCGGAAATCGGGCGGACGATTGCCGAGTCATATGGCTTGAAGACGGTTGATGTACTTACCGGTTTTAAATTCATCGCCGAGAAAATAAATCAGTATCATGAAAGCGGGGAAAGTAGCTTCTTGTTCGGATATGAAGAAAGCTACGGTTATCTGATTAAAGACTTTGCACGTGATAAGGATGCCATTCAAGCTGCAGTGCTTGCTGTCGAGGTCTGTGCCCATTATAAAAAGCAGGGATTGACACTATATGAAGGGTTGCTGAATGTGTTTGAAAAGTACGGCTTTTACTTGGAAGGTTTGCGTTCATTGACTTTAAAGGGCATTGAGGGAGCGAAACAGATTCAAGGCATATTGAATCAATTCCGTCAAAATCCTCCTTCCCGAATAGCTGGCATTCCGGTAGTCATTGAAGAAGATTACCAAAGCGGCAAGAAGCGTACATTACTTTCAAATCATGAAGAATTGATCGAGCTTCCGAAATCAAATGTATTGAAATATTTCCTTGAGGATGGTACATGGGTTTGCCTGCGTCCTTCAGGCACCGAACCGAAAATTAAATTCTATTTTGGTGTCCAAGGTAAATCAATGCAAGAAGCTGAGTCCAAATTATCGGGAGTCATGGAAGATTTCATGAGCAAGATTGAAGCATTGGTTTAAATGTATGAAAGCTAAACGAAAGACTTCTTCGGTCTTTCGTTTTTTTTATGATTTTTGTAGAATGAAAAATCAAAATTCTAGGAATTTCCGTTTCGGTTTTGGTATACTGTATTGGCGACTGATCTCGGAAAACACGGGAATAATGGAGGTTTAATT
Source organism: Bacillus sp. ISL-78 (assembly GCF_018613455.1). NCBI lineage: Bacteria > Bacillati > Bacillota > Bacilli > Caryophanales > Bacillaceae > Bacillus > Bacillus sp. ISL-78. Next base: position 520,135 of record NZ_JAGGQC010000003.1, on the reverse strand, counting down.
CATGAAATTAGTAATCATTAATGGTTCACCACGTAAACAAGGGCGTACGGGGATTGCCTCACGCTACATATCCAAGAAATACGGAGCGGAACTAATTGATTTAAGCAATAGCGAAATCCCTTTATATTCAGGTGAAGGTGAGCAATATCAATTGGAAGTGATTCAAGGTCTCCGGAAAAGCATCGAGGAAGCTGATGGCGTAATTCTGACCACTCCGGAATATCATGGTTCCATGAGCGGAGCCTTGAAAAATGCCTTGGATTTTTTAAGCAGTGAACAATTCACGCATAAACCTGTCGCTCTATTGGCTGTCTCCGGCGGAGGAAAAGGCGGAATCAATGCCTTGAATTCAATGAGGACAGTGGGTCGAAGCCTTTATGCAAATGTGATCGCAAAACAATTGGTTCTTGATCCGCATTGCTTCGATTACGAAAATGATGGTTTATTTGAAGAGTCTGCGGTACTTGTTGAAGGTATGATCGAAGAGCTTAAAATGTATGCAACTGCATATGCTACAATGAAAAAATGATGAAATGAGGGTCAGGTATTGAATACCTGACCCTTCCTTGTTTTTATAGGGTTTCACCAGCCAAAGTTATATCCCCGATAATTAATCCTCTTGTATAAATTTTCCCGATTTGCAAAAACTATAGTTGATTTTAGCTTGGAAGTTCACTTAAATAATCACTTGTTTTTTCTGCCGCATGATCCAGATAACGAAGCAGTGCATACAGCTGGGATTGAACGATTTGATAATCATGCTCAAACCTATAAGCGTGCAAAAAATGTTCTATTTTTTTCGAAAGAAAGTGATCTTTCGTTCGAACCATCAATACTAACAAGCTGTCCCAATCAGAACGGTGTGTGTGAAACAATGCTTGATCATAATCCGCAATCCTCATGTTCTTCTCCCCCTTAATAAGGAGCTATTTGTATTTTGTTCAGATCTGACAGAACATTTCCTTACAATAAGTGGCGATGTATTTGGACCGCGGTTGTTGCTTTTTACCTGAATAAAAATAAAAGGTGAGTACATGAGAAAAATAATGGTAATCGGAATATTGGTGCTTCTTTTTTTCCCTGAACCATCGCTGGCGGCAGAAGTGTATTCCCCTGAACAGATGGAAATGGATTTGCAAAGAATCCAAAAGCAGTATGAATTGGACGTTCAAATAATCGGACAAACTGAAAAGGGGAAAAATATAAAGGCAGTCAGGTTAGGGAAAGGAAAAAAAACGATTTTGCTGGTGGGATCACATCATGGACGGGAATGGCTCAGTTCCATACTTTTAATGCGCATGCTTGAAGAGTATGCAGCCGCTTATCGAGCGGGCAAACCTGTTGGAGAATTTCCGTCGGAATCTTTGGATGAAGTGAGCATCTGGTTCATCCCGATGCTGAACCCAGATGGCGTGAGCATCCAGCAAGGAGATTTATCCAATTTAAATGTTCTTGAAAAGGCTGCAGTATGGAAAATGAACCAATATAGCACGAATTGGTCCCGGTGGAAAGCCAATGCTAAAGGCATTGATTTGAATAGGCAATATCCGGCTGGATGGAAAGAAGTCATGAGTCATGAAACAAAACCGACGTATCAATTTTATAAAGGCGGACAACCGCTGGAAGCAGCCGAAGTAAAAGCACTTACGGATTTCACGAAGGAGATCGATCCCCTTATTGCTGTTTCCTATCATACCTCAGGAAGGGAAATCTTTTGGCATTACAAAAATAAACGGAAAAATATGGCGAGAGATTATGGGATTGCCAAAAGGACTGCCGAAATGACGGGGTATGAATTGACCTTTCCGGAGAAAGAAGCGGTAGGAAGCGGATTTACTGATTGGTTCATAACAGAATTCAGCCGCCCGGGAATGACGATCGAACTTAGTTATTTAGTGAATGAAACCAATCCGCCGTTGACTGTGTTTCCTGAGGAATGGAAGAGGAATCGATTAGTTGGAATCATGCTTGTAAAAGAAGCGAAGCATCTGCATAACAACTGAACATTTTTACATAATAAGACTAAGCGGAAAGTATGAGGAGGAAAAGATTTTGAAAAAAGTCATCGTAATGCTAATGGGGATTTTTTTGATCATACAAGCAGGATCCATTTCAGCACAGGCCCAAAAACCTGATTATGAGAAATACGGAAAGATTGCGATTACGGTAGTGCAGGCAGATTATCCTGAAGTTGAGATTACCGACTACGAATATAAGGGCAGAAAAACTGTAGCGAAAAATCTCGTCGAAGACGCTTTCAGATTTTTGGTCGAGGATAAAGGTCGGGAGTTCAATGTCATCGTGACCGTACAACATGATTTGAAAAATGAAAAATTGCTTAGTTTGAAGGTCACGGAGCAAAAAGGAAAGTGAGATCATGACAAACCGGAATTCCAGGTAGGCATCTTACCGAACATCTTCACCTCGAGAAGATGTTTTTTTCTGATTTCTTTTAAAAGTTGTCCGGAAAAGGGGTTATCGGATTCGTTGTTAAAGGAAAGTGATTTCAATACCATCAGCTGCCATGAAGTTTTCATTGCATTTATGAGCAGCTAACCAGTATAGTTAGTATCAGATTGAAACAATAAGCTTGATTGTAGGGGTAGTAGAAAATGAGAAAGTTTAAGAAAGTTTATGTGGAAATTACGAATATATGTAATTTGAAGTGTAATTTTTGCCCAAGTTCCAGCTTGCAAAGGACCCTGAAATTCATGGATCCCGAAGGGTTTACGGATGTTATCAAGAAAATTAAACCACACACCGATCATATTTATTTTCATCTGATGGGTGAACCGTTTTTAAATAAAAATTTGGGTACATTCCTGGACATCAGTGCTGAAAATGACCTGAAGGTTAATATTACAACGAACGGTACTTTGATTCAAAAGGTCAAAGACAAGTTGCTCTCCAAAAAAGCCCTCCGGCAGGTGAATATATCACTTCATAGCTTTGAGGCAAACGATACGACCAATAGTCTTGACTCTTATGTCAGTAATATTGCCGATTTCATAAATGAAGCAAATGAAAAAAGTGAAGTGATTTGTGCCATTCGTTTATGGAATATGGATACGGCTGAATTAAAAGCGAGTAATGGCCTGAACGATGATATTCTGAGCATGCTGGAGGAGAAGCTTTCATTGGACATTCGCTTAAGTGAAGCTCTTCAGCAAAAGAATAATATTAAGTTAAGGGACCGGGTTTATATAAACATGGCCGAAAAATTCGAGTGGCCGGAATTGGACCGTGACATTATCGATGAAAATATTTTCTGCTATGCTCTTAGAGATCAGTTAGGTATCTTGGTGGATGGTACAGTCGTACCTTGTTGTTTGGATAGTGAAGGGAAAATACCGCTTGGAAATATATTCGAAACATCACTTGAAGACATTTTAAATGGTGAACGCGCTAAAAATATGTATGATGGTTTCTCAAGAAGATGTGCAGTGGAAGAATTATGTAAAAGATGTGGCTACGCAAAGCGTCATAAAAAGTAAATGAAGGAAAACTACGGAGTTCATTTCTTGGTTTCAGACTGCAGACAAACTCGATGAATCAGTTTGTCTGCAGTTTTTTTATTAGAAAAATTCAGGTGTTTGCAGAAATCCGCTCCCTTTCCGCCGATTGTTTGCCAAGCCGCATCAAATCAAGCGTCTGTGGGGTCTCGGCTAGCCGGTAAATTCGGCAGGAGCGTCGCAAATTTCTTCAATCCAACGAGATTAGGCAGTAATAAAACATGAAAGATAATCAAGTTTATTTTTAAAAATCTTGAATCAGGGCGAGACAATCCGAAACTCCTTTTGTCGAAAAATTGATGGAACCCCCAGACTGTAGACGAGTTGGAGAAGAGCCAGTTTCCCTACAATATTTCTTTTAAAAAAGTTACAGTTGATTGGAACGGAAGGTAAGAGACTCCTGTGGGAAAGCGTGTCGAGGGAGACCCCACAGTCGCAAGGACCGCCCGCGGAAAGCGAGTGCCTGGAGTGGAAATCATTACACATACCCTCTTTCAGAAATCCGCTCCCTTTTAGCCTACTGAAAACCACCCTCGTACTCCGAACCCCATCTTATTTCGCCGAACTGAAACCATGGAGTCGATCTCTGGTTTTTTTGTGCTTGAAGCATTTCCTCCTTTTTATTAAAAATTCAGAATATTATTGTTTTATTTAAAGGGCCGTGATAAAATACTCACTATCATTAATGAAGTTAAAACTTCATATTGTCATATAAAAAGTATTGGATTCATATCTTGCTTCAGAGGGGATGTTTTATGGATTTACAGCAAAAAGTTAAAGAAGTATTCCCTGGTTTATCTACTGGTCAAAAAAAGGTAGCAAAATACTTGTTGGTCCATTCACATACATTTGCAGTCACTTCAGCTCAAAAGCTCGGAAAAGACATTGGGGTGAGTGAAACGACCATCATCCGCTTTTGCTATTCATTGGGGTTAAGCGGATATGCAGAGCTTCAAAACCTTATTCGAAATCAGTTGATATACGAGAGCAGCAGTTTGAATGAATATCATTCTTCAAAACTTGAAGCCGCGAATCAGCCAAACTTCATGGCTCAAGTGATGGGGCAGGATATCATCAGCATCGAAAAGACCATGAAAAATTTATCAAATGAAGATTTCGCCAAAACAGTCGATAAATTGGCGGCAGCTGACAATGTTTTGATTTCCGGACACCGTTTATCATTTTCGGCAGCACATTGGTTAACCTTTACGCTTAGGCTTGTTAGGGAAGAGGTTCATTTATATCGGCCTGATACTGATGATATATTTTTAATGTTGAATAAAATGACTGAAAATTCCGTTTTTGTCGCCATTTCATTTCACCGCTATGTTAAAGAGACTGTGAAAATAACTGAAATGGCCAAAAAAGCGGGTGCACTTGTAATTGGGATTACGGATTCAGAACTGGCTCCGATTGCGGAATACACGGACATTTTATTGCCCATTTCAACACCAAGGACTTCCACGATCGATACGGCACCAGTGTTATTCTCATTATTGAATAGTTTAGTAGCTGGTGTATCGATTAAGGATGAACAAGGATTCAAAGAAAGAAAAGCTATATATGATGCGTTCAATCAAGACGATTATTTCTTTTGAGATAAACTTCCATAGAAGCCGATTAAACCGGGAAAAAAGGGGGAGACAGAAATGGATATCACACAGACGATCGAAAAATTAAGGCCGCGTATACTCGATATTTTTGACCATTTACACGCAAATCCAGAAACGAGTTGGAATGAGGTGAATACGACAGCTTTCATTTCGAATATTTTAATGGGGAATCAGTGTACGGTGAAAACATTCGAGGACTGTACAGGTGTGGTTGGCGAAATCGGGGATGGGGATTTCACGGTCGGATTACGATCGGATATCGATGCGCTTTGGCAGGAGGTGCAAGGGACGTTTCAAGCCAATCATTCCTGTGGTCACGATGGTCACATGACCTTGGCACTTGGAGTATTCCTTGTATTGAAGGAAATGGGCTTTCGTCCAAGAGGCAAGCTGAAATTCATTTTCCAACCTGCTGAAGAAAAAGGTACGGGCGCCTTGAAGATGATTGAAGAAAAAGTATTGGATAATGTCGATTTCCTTTATGGAGTGCACTTAAGACCGGTTGAGGAAGTGAAGGATGGGCAAGCGGCGCCAGCCATTGTGCATGGAGCGGCTCAGTTCATTAAAGGTGAAATAGCGGGAACTGATGCGCATGGAGCCAGACCGCATCAAGGGCAGAATGCCATCGAGATAGGAGCGGCATTCATCACTTTGTTAAATGGAATCCATCTCAATCCGTCCATCCCTTATTCCGTGAAAATGACGCAGTTTTTTGCTGGCGGCGAAAGTTCCAATATCATCCCGGGGAGAGCCACTTTTTCATTGGATCTACGGGCACAGGATAATGCAGTGATGAAAGAGCTCACCAAAAAGGTGGAAAAGGTTGCAGAATCTTTGGCCATTGTCCATGGAGTCGAAGTGAAACTCGAACCGGGAACCTGTGTTGCTGCAGCAACCGTGAACGATCAAGCCCAGGAAATAATGTCTGAAGCGATAGCCGATACGCTTGGGGAAGAAAATTTGGTAGCGCCTGTCATTACAACAGGAGGAGAGGATTTTCATTTTTATACGTTGAAAAGACCTGAACTCAAAGCGACGATGCTTGGATTAGGCTGTGATTTGGCACCAGGGCTCCATCATCCGAACATGACATTCAACAAAGAAGCTTTGTTATCGGGAATTGAAATCCTGGCCAAAGCCATCATACTCACTTTCGAGAAGTATGGAGGGGAGGGTCACTTACATGACTGATGAATTCATCATTAAATCCCTAAACGCACTAGAGGATTTACAAGAAGTGCAGCGGTTGGAAGCCCTTGTATGGGGCATGGATTGCGTTCCCATCCATCAGACGATTACGGCGGTCAAAAACGGCGGGCTTGTATTAGGCGGCTATATCAATGGCCAGTTAGTCGGGTTTCAATACAGTTTCCCGGGATTCAAGGACGGAAGGGGATATCTTTGTTCACATATGTTAGCCATCCATCCGGCCCATCAAAAGAAGGGCTACGGCAGATTACTTAAACTTGCACAAAAAGAGGAAGCACTCAAAAAGGGCTACGACTTGATCACATGGACATATGATCCATTGGAAAGTGTGAATGCAAACTTGAATATCGGTAAGCTAAAAGCTGTATGTTCTACATATATGGAAGATTGTTATGGGAATATGAAGGATACCCTCAATGAAGGACTTTCGACTGATCGATTCATGGTGGAATGGAATATACGGCAGGAAGCAAAGGACGAGACTCCGCTTCCTGATAAGGCCATACACATCGTAACGACAGGAATGAATGACCAAGGCTTTCCTTACATCAAGGATTATCATTTCGAAACCAATGCCGAGGTGATCGCCATCCCCATACCGACGGATATTCAACAAATCAAAAAATCTGATCTTCGCCTTGCGATTGATTGGCGGTTTAAAACCGGTGAATTATTCAAAGTTCTTTTTGCCAAAGGATATGTTGCAGCCGGGATCGAACGGGAACAAGGTGAAAACATTCAAAACTATTTATTAAAAAAACAAGAATAAGAGGGGAATCGGGATGAAAATAACGGCAGTGCGCTTACGTCATTTAAATATGGATTTGGTAGCTCCCTTTACAACAAGCTTTGGAACGTTTGTGGATAAGGAGTTCATTCTTGTGGAGGTGAAAAATGGAGAGGGACTTTCAGGCTGGGCTGAATCTGTGGCATTTTCAGCACCTTGGTATAACGAAGAAACGATAAAAACCAATTGGACCATGCTGGAGGATTTCCTGATTCCGCTTGTATTGGATAAAGAAATAGAGCATCCTCGTGATGTATCGGATATGTTCTCGCATATTCGTAAAAATAATATGGCAAAATCGGCAATCGAGGGAGCCATCTGGGATTTATACGCAAAAGAAAAGAATATCCCTTTAAGTATGGCTTTAGGCGGGGAGCAAGAAAAGATTGATGTTGGGATCAGTATCGGCATCCAAAAAACGGTACCTGAATTACTGGCAAAGATAGAAGCTGGATTGAAGGATGGGTATAAAAGAATCAAAATGAAAATTCAACCAGGTTGGGATGTAGACGTAATCAGGGAAGTGCGCAATCGATATCCCGATATCCCGATCATGGCAGATGCAAACTCCGCTTACCGGCTGAAAGACATTGAATTGCTCAAACAACTTGATCAATTTGATTTAATGATGATCGAGCAACCTTTGTCATCGGATGATATTGTCGATCATGCCACACTACAAGCGGAAATCAAAACACCGATTTGCTTGGATGAAAGTATACATTCCGTCGAAGATGCTAGAAAAGCCCTTGAATTGGGAAGCTGTAAAATCATTAATATTAAGATTGGCAGGGTTGGCGGTTTAACGGAAGCAATGAAAATACATGAATTATGTAAAGAAAGGAATGTACCGGTTTGGTGCGGAGGAATGTTGGAATCTGGTGTGGGGCGTGCCCATAATATCGCATTGACAACACTTGATAACTTCACGATGCCTGGTGATACGGCAGCATCCGCGAATTATTGGCATAAAGACATCATCCAACCAGAGGTTACAGTGAATGATGGGGTCATAACCGTTCCAAAAGCGGCAGGCATTGGCTATGAAGTAGATTACACTGCGGTCGATGAATTCACCTCCTATAGTAAAAGATATACAAATAAATAAGTGCTGGAATTAAAGGACCTCCCGGCTTCATGGGCAATTGCCCGTTAACTTGAAGCTGGGAGGATAATGATGAAAGGAAAGATATTCTTTTACTTTAAATTGTCAGAATAATCATATAATTAGGGTGGTTTTTGATATGAAAAACAGTATAAATCTTGCAGGAGCCTATATTGGAATCATCATTGGAGCAGGTTTCGCTTCTGGACAAGAAGTGTTACAGTTCTTCACGAGTTTTGGAATCTACAGTGTATTGGGAATTGTGGTGGCGACAGTTTTATTCGCGTTTTTGGGCATGCAAGTTACCCAGTTGGGAAGCACCCTCCAGACACGTTCCCATAAAAGCATCATCGATCATATTTGCGGCCGCTTTATAGGCAGGGTGGTCGATATTATCATCACATTTTTCTTGTTTGGGGTTACAGGCATCATGATTGCCGGCTCCGGAACGATTTTTGAGGAACAATTCGGGATTCCAAGCATGGTCGGTGCAATCGTCATGACGGTGCTCACGATTGGTACGCTTTTACTTAATGTTAATAAAATAATGTCCATCATTAGTGCCGTCACACCGTTCTTATTCGTTGTCATGATCATTATTTCAGGTTATTCATTTTTTACATCCGATCTAAGTTTCAATCAAATCATTTCATCTTCAAGTAAAGGAGCGGCTGCTACTGGAAATTGGTTGATGGGTTCATTACTATATGTTTCATATAATATGACTGCCGGAATTGCCATGCTGGCCGTAATGGGCGGGACCTTCAAGAATAAGAAACAGGCTGGAATGGGAGGAATCCTTGGGGGGATCGGATTGGGGATCCTGTTATTTTTGATCAATTTGGGGATGATGTCCGACTTGAAGGGCATAGAAGGCTCTGGTATGCCTACCCTTCATTTAGCGAATCAGATTTCTCCGTGGTTGGGTTATATCCTATCAATCATCCTTTTAGGAATGATTTATAATACAGCTGTCGGGATGCTGTATGCATTCACCGCCAGGCTGGTGCCTGCGGAAACGAAACGATTTAAATTAACCGTGATTATAGTCGGGATTCTCGCCTTCCTTGCAAGTTTCGTTGGCTTTATTAAATTGGTTGGGACGGTATACCCAATCACAGGATACTTAGGTTTTGTCATCATTGCAGCGCTCATCATTTCCTGGATCCGTTCAAAAATGAAAAAAGAGGCTGTGAATCCGGAATTAGCAAAATATTAATATCAAAGGGATTTAGTGCATAACTGCATGAAACATTTGACCTGACATCTTCTTCATGGAGGTGTTTTTTTTTCTGTTATCGAGGACCTTTACTCATGATCACGGCATTTTTCCTCCTTTTTTTCATACATTAGTTTAAAGGCGGAAGACAAGGGGGATATCGGATGAATGAAGCGGAGCAAAAGGCTCTGGAATATGCCATTAGTGAAATTACAGAAATAGCAACGGGGTTTGGGTTGGATTTTTACCCGATGCGATATGAAATTTGCCCTTCAGAAATCATTTATACATTTGGAGCCTATGGGATGCCGACCCGTTTTTCTCATTGGAGCTTTGGAAAGCAATTTCATAAAATGAAGCTGCAGTACGACTTTGGATTAAGTAAAATCTATGAACTGGTCATTAACTCTGATCCTTGTTACGCTTTTCTGCTGGACTCCAATTCACTTGTACAAAATAAATTGATTGTTGCCCACGTTTTGGCGCATTGTGACTTCTTTAAGAATAATATACGTTTCAATAATACCAAGAGGGATATGGTAGAAAGTATGTCGGCAACGGCAGAAAGAATCCGTGAATATGAAATCCTGCATGGCAAAAAGGAAGTGGAAACCTTCCTGGATGCACTTTTAGCCATTGAAGAACATATCGATCCGTCGCTGATGAGGCCGAAGCTTGCCTGGACGATGGAAGATGAGGAAGAAGAAGAGGAAATAAAACCGGCAGCCACACAATACGATGATTTGTGGAATCTTGATAATAAGGATAAACCGCAGAAATCCAACATTAAAAAAAGAAAAAAATTCCCGCCAAGACCAGAAAAGGATATTATGCTTTTCATAGAACAGTACAGCAGGGATTTAACTGATTGGCAACGGGATATCATGACGATGATCAGGGAAGAGATGCTTTATTTCTGGCCGCAGCTGGAAACGAAAATCATGAACGAAGGCTGGGCATCCTACTGGCATCAGCGCATTATCCGTGAATTGGATCTATCCTCAGGGGAAGCCATTGAATTCGCGAAACTGAACGCAGGTGTCGTGCAGCCATCACGGACCAGCATCAATCCTTATTATCTTGGATTGAAAGTGCTTGAAGATATTGAAGAACGCTATGATAATCCGACCGAAGAAATGATCAGGCTGGGCGTCAAGCCAGGATCTGGCCGGGAAAAGATGTTCGAAGTCAGGGAAATCGAATCGGATATTTCCTTTCTCCGAAATTATTTGACGAAGGATCTGGTCATGCGGGAGGATATGTACTTATTCCAAAAGCAGGGCAAGGATTATAAAATCGTCGATAAGGCATGGGAACATGTTCGTGATCAACTCGTGAGCATGAGGGTTAACGGAGGTTTCCCTTATATCACAGTTAATGATGGGGACTTCATGCGTAATGGGGAACTTTATCTAAAACATTGGTATGAAGATATTGAACTGGATCTGAAATATCTAGAAAAAGTCATGCCATATATCCATCAGCTTTGGGGCCGCTCCGTGCATATGGAATCAGTCATAGAAGGAAAAGAAGTCCTGTTTTCCTATGATGGAAAAGGCCTTCACCGGAAATATCTATAAAGCTGAAAAAACTGCCGGTCACTCGGCAGTTTTCTTGTTTTTGTCTCATGAAGATTTACGGAAGGGCTCCTTCATTCGTTCCGTTCCGTGGTGGCTTATCTGACAGGGGATGTCGAGGTGGCAAAAGAAGTGCGCTTGCAACTCCCTGAAACAGGAGTTTGCAGTGTGAATCCCGCATCCAGTTGCCGCGATTCTGATGCTCCAGCAACTAAATCAAAGGATGGTTCTTGCTGTGGCAGTCCTGTTCCAGTGAGGTTGGAAATAAAAAATAATTCCTGTTGTGAATGAAATAGAAAGACCAGTCTGAAACCAGGCTGGTCTATTATAATTTCTTTGAAGCGCCATTAAGAATATTAAAGTAAGGAAATATTATGCGGAATATTTAATGCTTGATTAAATAAGAATATGCTTATACAATGATGTTCAATAATCACATAAGCATATACTTATTTACTTTGTGCTAGGAGGGATGAAAAGCTATGAATGAGGTGTTGGATTTGGAAACCACGGCAAACATTCTTAAGTTACTAGGTGATAAAACCCGTTTGACCATGATTAAGATCATGGCTGAGCATGAGTGCTGTGTCTGTGAATTTGTGGATCTATTCGAGATGAGCCAGCCAGCTATCAGCCAGCATTTACGAAAGTTGAAAGATGGCGGGATCGTTAATGAAGCGAGGAGGGGACAATGGGTTTTTTACTCGTTAAATCCGTCTTCTTCCCATTACACATTTATTCAGACGGTCATCAAGGATTTGCCAAGTCAAAACTTTAAATTAGAAAACTTAACAGCACAAGGAAAACGGATTTGTTGTGACTAACTAGGAGGGACTACTTCAGTGGGATCAGTTATTTTGGCAGTTATCATCTTTTTATTAACACTCATTCTCGTAATCTGGCAGCCAAAGGGATTGTCGATCGGATGGTCAGCCTGTGGCGGTGCGGTTTTGGCCTTACTTGTTGGAGTGGTGGACTTTACTGATGTCATGGACGTGACAGCGATAGTCTGGAACGCGACACTCGCCTTCGTCGCCATCATCATCATCTCGCTTATTTTGGATGAGATAGGTTTTTTTGAATGGGCAGCACTGCATATGGCGAGAGCCGCCAAGGGAAATGGAGTAAGGATGTTTGTCTATGTAAGTATCCTTGGGGCTCTAGTGGCAGCTTTTTTTGCGAATGACGGAGCGGCTCTTATCCTTACACCAATTGTATTAGCAATGGTTCGAGCCTTGAATTTTAGTGATAAAATGATTTTCCCGTTTATCATCGCAAGTGGGTTCATTGCTGATACAACCTCACTTCCATTAGTGGTAAGTAATCTTGTAAACATTGTATCCGCAGACTTTTTCAATATCAGTTTTGCCGAGTTTGCTTCAAGAATGATCGTACCTGACATCTTTGCACTTGGAGCAAGCATCTTGGTTTTATATTTATTTTTCCGAAAAAGCATACCGAAAAATTACGATGTATCACAGCTTAAAAAACCAACGGAAGCCATTAAAGACCAAAGGGTGTTTAGGCTGTCCTGGATCGTATTAGGAATATTGCTGGTTGGTTATTTTGCGAGTGAATTCATCGGGATTCCTGTATCGATCATTGCAGGCATTGTGGCCATCTTATTCCTCATGATGGCTAGAAGGAGCCCAGCGGTCAACACGAAAACCGTTATCAAAGGAGCACCATGGGCAATCGTCTTTTTCTCGATCGGGATGTATGTAGTGGTTTACAGCCTGCGAAATGTTGGATTGACGAATGTATTAACGGATTTAATCCAAGTTACCGCCGATCAAGGATTATTTGCCGCAACGATTGGGATGGGCTTCATCGCCGCCATTCTGTCTTCACTTATGAATAATCTGCCAACCGTTATGATAGACGCTCTTGCCATTTCCGACACCCATACGACTGGAGCAATCAGGGAGGCACTTATTTATGCAAATGTCATCGGTTCGGACTTGGGCCCAAAAATAACACCGATCGGTTCTTTGGCTACGTTATTGTGGCTGCATGTCCTATCATTAAAAGGCGTGAAAATCTCATGGGGAACTTACCTTAAAACGGGAATCATCTTAACCATCCCAACATTGTTCATCACATTGGCCGGCTTATATATATGGCTGCAAATTATTCATTAAACACTTACTTTACAAACAAAGGAGAGAAACCGCATGGCTAAGAAAACGCTATACTTTTTATGTACTGGTAATTCTTGCAGAAGCCAAATGGCAGAGGCATGGGGGAAGAAATATTTAGGAAATGAATGGCAAGTACTTAGCGCAGGAATCGAAGCACATGGGTTAAATCCCAAAGCTGTAAAAGCAATGAATGAAGTTGGATTGGACATCTCCAATCAAACATCGGATATCATTGACCCTGATATATTGAATAATGCCGATTTTGTCGTTACATTATGTGGCGATGCGGCTGACAAATGTCCAATGACGCCACCGCATGTTAAACGTGAACATTGGGGCTTTGATGACCCGGCAAAAGCGGTAGGAACAGATGAAGAGAAATGGGCAACTTTCCAACGCGTTCGTGATGAAATAGGTGAAAGAATTGCACGTTTCTCTAAAACCGGTGAATAAATGAAATTGAAAGCCATGGGTGTTAGCAGGCGGACCAAAGACCATGAAGAAAGAGCTGCCAAATTCGGCAGCTCTTTTCATCATTAAATCTTAATATCGACCTTAGCATTTTTCTGAAGTTCTTCGACATGCTTCACAAGCTTTTCTTGTTTCTTTTGCTGCTCTAGTTGTTCCTTGATCTGCGGCTTCATTTCTTCGAGTTTCTGTACCTTCTGTCCGCTTGTTTTAGCTTGCTCCGCAACCTGGTCGTAATACTTTTGGATTTCTTCATCAGTTGCTTCTTCCACTTTAATCTCTTTTTCAACGTATTTCGTATATGGGATGTTCTCTGCGATCTGGGCATTCAGCATTTCCGAATTCAGACCTGCTTGTTTCAATGCCGCCTTGAATTTCTCTTCACTCTCATATTGCTTCTTGATTTCGGCAAGTTGCTTTTCAATTTCAGCCTTGGAAGCGGTGTAGCCCTTTTTATCAGCTGCTTGAAGCAGCAATGTTTGCCCCACTAAAGAGTTGAGCGTTTGCTCTTTAATTTGTTTGGCGCCCTCCTTGGATGTTGGGTCTTGTCCGAATTGCTGCATCTGCATTTGTGTGGTGGACAACACGGTATTATATTCCGCACCTGAAATTTTTTCGTCATTGACGATGGCTACCGTTTTCTTTTCATCCACCTTCTGCTTGTCTAGTTTCTTTTGCATTTCTTCCATCTGTTTTTGCTGTTCCTCAGTTGCTTTAGCCGTTTCTTTCTCAGTTGTTTTAGTCTCTTTCTCGTCATTTTTCTTATCAGCTTCATCGTTCGAACCACAAGCCGTTAGAACAACCGCCAATAATCCAATGATGAATGGGTACAATAGTTTCTTCATATTTCCGTCTCCTCTCGTATTCAATGCTAAAAAATCATCTAATGCGCATTATAAAGGAATTTCCCATTAAAACACAATAAATTCATTCTTTTTTCCAGAAAACAGGAAGATAGTATAGGCATCATCTCATTATATAAGTGTAACATTCGCGGAAATGAACCCATTTACCCTTCGTCATGCAATATGCTTAAAAGGAACTGGTGCAATCAGAAACTTGTAATCAATCTCTTTATCACTAAAACGATGCTTAGTAACTATTGTATATAAAACTTGTAACGTCATCCGGATATAGTCCATTTAGCCTATCTTTTAAATCATGAATAGAGTGAGCTGTGACAATGAGAAAAATGTCAAAAGACAGAATTGGAAATCCAGCAGATTATGGAGAAGATTTTGAAAGGGAAATCAAGGCTGTCATGCGAATTGGCAGGGTATTCCAGGGACAGCATCATTGGGTTCAAAATGAAGCGCATTTATTGAGGGTTCAAAACCTGACCGAGCAGCTTGTTATCGTTCATAATCGAAGATGCCAGCTGGAACTATAAATGAATCATATGTTGTGCATGATATCGGGAAAGCGGAGATTCCTGAGTGGATTTTATACAAACCTGAACCGTTATCCCCATATGAACGAAAAATCATCGAGATGCATCCGTTAATGGGATCCGATATTTTGAATAAGATTTCAAGGGAAATAAACAATGATGTGATCAGCAGCCTGGAAGTGGCTGATCACATCACCTCCATCATCATGAAAATTGGGATGGAACGGGATATCCCCACCGTTTGAAAGGGGAGGAAATCCCATTGGAAGATCGAATCGTAGCCATTGTGGATGTGTTTGATGCATTGACCAGCAGAAGGCCGTATAAAGATTCCTGGTCAGTGGAGCAGGCATTATCTTTCATAAACGAACAAAAAGGAAAGCATTTCGACCCAGCCAGCGTGATGTCTTTCTTTTGCTGTTTTGATGAAAAGGCGGCGCAGAAAAAAGCTGCGATACGCTTCGCAGCACAAGGATATAGTAAAATGTGAACACGTCGCCTTCTGGATCTGGTCGTTAACCCTTGGAGATAAAGGGTTAACGATTCTTGAAAAAAATAAGGAGTTTGTAAAATGGTAAATGGATCGTTTCAATTTACAAAAAAAATAGTGAAGATTTTTACTCCCTTCCTTTTTTCGTATTTCTATTAAAATAATAAACGACTGAGATTACGAGAATCAACAGTATCAAAACAATCCTTATATCGTCCGATGCCTTCAAAACCTGTGTTACCGAATAGGCCTCGACAAGGAGGGCAGGCAGTTTTCCGATGGATGTCGCGAGGAAGAAAATCATCATTCCCGTCCTGCTTAATGCTGCTGTAAGGTTGATCACACCGGATGGTATAAAGGGAAGGAGCCTAAGCATCAGGATCATCCAAAATGCATGGAACCCTTGTGACTTTTGCAGTTTCTTGACCCACCGGTTCTTCATGAACTTGGGTTTGAATGTTTGAAAGCCCTTTCGATATAACCAAAAGCTGACCGCTGCACCGGCAATTTCCCCCATGTAAGAAAGGATCAATCCCTTTTCAAATCCAAATACGCTGATATTGGCGGCCGTGATGAATACACTTGGAATAAAACCAAGCACGCTGATCAATATATTGAATACTAAACTTACAGCAATGGAGAAAGGGCCGCTGGATAGTAATGCCTCAGAAATGAAATTCATATCAATCCACAGAACTCCATTTATACCCGATGCCCCAGACCGTTTTCAAATGTTGATCTGCTGGAAAACCGGCATGACGCAATTTCTCTCTAATATTTCGAATATGGGAATCGATTGTCCTATCTTCGGTATCCGTTTTAAATCCCCATATGGTCGAAAGCAGGTGGTCTCTGGAATACACTTGATCTGGGGATTTTAAAAACAGGCACAGCAGTGAGAACTCTTTCGGTGTTAGCGGGATTGTTTTGGTATCATAATGTGCTTCATAAGCGGATTCATTTAATTTTAGCCCCCTAAAGGTCAAAAAATCATTCTGATTGTGCACCCGCCGCGTCACTGCTTCGATTCTGGCAAGTAAAACATCTTCATGAAAGGGTTTCGTAATATAATCATCTGCACCCTTTTTCAACCCTTTCACCATTTCTTGTGCAGCATCCCGGGCGGTGAGCATGATTATGGGAATACTGGAAAACGCACGGATCCTTTCGCACGTTTCCCACCCATCCATCTCAGGCATCATTACATCAAGAAGAACTATGTCCGCATGTTCACGCGCTAAGAACTGTAAGGCTTCAAGTCCAGATTTCATCTTCAGGCATGTATATCCGTGAGGTTTAATGTATAGCTCTAATAGATCAAGCATTCTCTGTTCATCATCAACCAGAATTACTGTCTTCATTTGTTATCTCCTTAATTGTGATAGTGAAGCACGTTCCTTGTTCCAAGTTGCTTTTAACCGAAATGGTTCCGCCTTGTATCTCCACTAATTGCTTGACGATGGAGAGCCCCAATCCGAATCCGCCGGTAACTCTGGCGCGTGATTTCTCGACACGATATAAACGATCAAAGATATGGGGGACATCTTCAGGTGGAATGCCAACTCCTTGATCGATTATGGAGATGGAAATCCAGCCATTGCATTCAATGGCTTTGATGGTGGTGACTGTATATTCGTTCGAGTACTTCAGCGCATTATCCAACAGGTTAAGAATGACTTGCTCAAACCGTGAGGGATCTATATCTATAAATAATTCATCCTTGCATTCCAGATTCAATTGAATTCTTTCATTTGCAAAAGCCGGTAACACTTTTTCATGAATGTTTTGCAGGAATGAAGAGAGCTGGATGGTTTCTTTTGATATGGTGAATGTATTTACATCCATTCTAGCCATATTGAATAGTTCGTCCAATAATCTGTTTAATCGTTCGGATTCATCATGGATGATCTCTAAGTATCTTGTTCGTTCGGATGCATCCAAATCTTTCCGGAGGGTTATATCAGCATATCCCTTGATATAAGTTAGCGGCGTGCGCAGTTCATGGGAGATACTTGCCAAAAATTCATTGCGTTCCTTCTTTAAATAGTTCAATTCATTAGCCAAGCTTTGAATGGATTGGGCAAGCTCCCCGAGTTCATCATTTGATCGTACAGGCACAGCCACTGAAAAGTTCCCTTTGCTGAGTTTGGTTGTCGCTTCCTTCATCGAAATAAGCGGTCTAGTCAAAGCTTTTGATAGAAAATAAATGGTGATAAGCATGAATAAAAGGAGCAATGCAGTCGCAAAAAGGAAATGCCTATTCAATTGTGCGATTAAATCCTCAACATCTCTAGTATCTTTGAACATATAAACATAGCCTTTTTTTTCTTTATCGCTGATAAATGGCGTAACGGTGGCTATATATCTTTCATCCTTCCAACTCGATTGGAGGACAATGCCTTTTCGGGGTACTTGGGGGATGTTTTTTGCCAAGATTTTGTTCATTCCCCCATTTACCTTTGAGGAAGATATCAGAATATCTCCTCTTGTATTCGTAATCACGACATCTGTATCGGTATGGTATTCCATCAGGCCGATATGCTGAAGGGTAGAGTCGGAATACGTGATTTCCAACACATCACGATGACTATTGCTACGGGCCTTCAGTGATTCCAATTCTTGATTGATACGGGAATGGATCACTTTATTATGCAAGTAAATCATGGAGACGGTTTCCATCAAAAAAATGCAAATAAATATAGATAGTCCGAGTTTAAAGGAGATTTTCAGGAGTATTCACCTTCTTATAGGATAAAATCAGTTTAGCGAAAAAGTATGAAGAAACTATGCAGTTTTTTTCAATTTATTCGCATCTTTTAAACAACGATAATCTGAATGACGACTTGTTGCAAGAGAGACAATATGTTTAATGGGCCCAACCTGTCATTTTTTTTATTCCTGTGTAGGGCATGTGGGGGGAATCAGGTTGTTTTTTGATATTTCCTCCAAATATATAACATGAAAAGAACACTATTATATTGAAATTGCCGGGAAAATGGGCAGTTTTTTTATTTAGTTTACACAAAATATTTTGTATTAAGGAAACATTTTGTCTTGAATGAATACTATGTAAAAAAGGAGCTGATCCATATGAATTGTACAAACCGTACGCAGAAAAAAATTATGGCATATTCCGCATTATTCAAAAAAATGGGCATTCTCAATGATGAAGAATACAAAAATATCGCAAAGACCTTTCAATCAAAGGATTGAGGAAGTGTCCCTTGGATTTTCATAAACTCTTATCCTGCAGTAAACGGTCTGTAAAACCCCCGCCTTAATTTTAGAAGAGGAGGGGGACTGCAGACTATCGGGAAATAAAGGAAGTGTTGGCGATGTTTTTGGCGGCTGCATTCCGCTGGATGAAATGAAGCACCAAAACTACATAAACGATGGACATTTCTAGGCAAGTAGGAGGGAGTTCATTGAAAGGGATACCAAAAAAATTTCTTGCGTTATGAGAAGTGAAAAGGAAGATTGTTGTGATCCGATGATGTTCTCTGCGATAATGGAGTAAAGAAATTGAAAAGGAGTTACGTAGGATGGCAGAGGACTTTAACATTCCCAGCTTGAAAGTTGATGAGATCGATAAGAAAATCATATCGGTTTTACATGAAGATGCACGAATTTCGTATACCGACTTAGCGAAGAAAGTGGAGCTTTCCAGAGTTGCGGTTCAGGCGAGAATTAATCATCTTGTTGAAAACGGTGTGATCGAGAGGTTCACTGCAGTCATAAATCCAGCTAAGGTCGGCATCCATGTTTCGGCATTCTTTAACGTTGAGGTTGAGCCAAAATATCTGGAATCGGTCGCGCAGCAATTAGAAAGTGAACCGGCTGTTACGAGTTTATATCATATGACCGGTCCGAGTAAACTCCATATGCACGGAATCTTTACTGATAATCAAGAGATGGAACGCTTTCTCAATGAGAAACTGTATGCGGTCGTCGGTGTTGTCAGCGTTGATTGCCAAATTCTCATTAAACGTTATAAAAGCCGAATGGGCATGAAGCTTTAATAAAAAATCCCCCTAAATAGGCGGATTTTTTATTTATGTGAGCGGGATGATAAATCCGCCATACAAAAAGGCAAGAAGGATTACGAATGCAGGGTGGATCTTGAATTTTCCTAAAGCCAAGAAGGCCAATCCAGCGATGAAGATTGAATGGATGTAGCCGATGGACCCGACCGCGTCCGCGGCCATATTCCAGGTGAGCAATAACATCATGATCGCGATCACGGGCTGTACAAGTAGTGACATGCCTTTTACGATTGGCGATTGCTTGTATTTTCGCAGGATTTTTAATAGATATATCAAAGCCACGGCTGAAGGGATGATCGTGCCTGCCAATGCAGCTAGAAATCCTGGCCAGCCATATACATCATATCCGACATATGCGGCTATTTTCGTGGCGATGGGTCCAGGGAGTGAATTTCCTAACGCAAGCATTTGTGAGAACTCGATATTATCTAGCCAGCCATAACGGGTGACGATTTGGTCATACATAACCGGAATCGAAGCTGGACCTCCGCCATAACCAAGAATATTGGCAATGAAGAACGCTAGAAAAACAGCAACTCCCATTGGGATCATAATACCCATTAAGCGGATTCCTCCTTCCTATCAGTCTTTTTATTTTTCAGTCTATCCTTTAATTTATAATGAAACGCACCATATAAAAGAAACATCATAATGACGATACCCGGATGCAGGGAAATGACCTGCAGGAGCAAAAAGGAAATCGCAAAAAAGGTGATTCCGAGCACCTTTCCTAACCCTTTTACCGCCTTTTCGCCAAACTCATAAGCCATTTGACCAAGCATGACAGCGACAACCGGCATGACAGCAGCGATCATATTACTGATCATTGCCGAATTACTTAGAACATTAATGAACGCGATCAAGAAAACCATCGCAATGCATGAAGGTAACACGTGAGCGGCCACACTTACGGTGGCTCCCGGCCAGCCTTTTAATTTATAACCCAGATATGCGGCCATCTTTGTGGCAATCGGTCCTGGGAGTGTATTGGCAATCGCCAAAGTGTCCCCGAATTCATCATCGTCGAGCCAGTGATAGCGGGATACTGCTTCATGGCGGATGAGCGGGATGACAGATGGCCCGCCGCCGAATCCTAATATCCCCGTTCTCATCATTCCAATCGTCAATTCCGTATATGGATTTTTCAAAAACGATTCCTCCTTTGTTATAAAATTCAGCATTCATTTCCAAGATTATGAATTAATGATAACAAAAATTCTTTCAAAATGTAGATGAAATTATGATAATAATTACGTAATGAATGTATTTCTGGGGATTTTTGATATAATGGGTTGAAATAAACAAAAGAAAGTATCTTTTTGCCTTGAGGAAGGAAGTTTGGATTACATTAGACAAACAAGCAAGTAAACTGCTATTCCCTTATTGGATTCCGCCTTATTAAAGGTCGATAAGAAAGAGAAATTAAAAACAAAAAACAACTTTTCTCCAATTCCCTTTTCTAAACCAAAAAGTACCCTATAGGCAGCCTTTTTTTAAGTGACTGCTCTATAGGGTACTTTTTAATATATAACTCCAATACTTTTTAATGTGAGTTATTCTTCCCGAATGACTAATAGCACACCGATAAAAATTAAGATTGTACCGATCCAAAAGGACAAGCCGATTTGTTCACCTAGTATTAACCAACCTAAAAAAGTACCGACTATAGGCTGTAAAAAGAAAAATAGTCCGCCACTTGAAGCGGTAAGCATTTGCAGTCCACGATTCCAAAGTAAAAAGGCACATGCTGTTGAAATAACGCCCAAGTATAGAAGGCCGCCCCATATGGATGGATGCATGATGGCTTGAAAGTCAAGCTCATCCAATCGACTAATCGTAACAGGGGTTAAAAAGACAATTGCCACAAGCACGGCATAGGTCGTTATAACAATTTGTGAATATTGCCGTGGTACCCGTTTGATTAGAACGGACATAAGGGCCCAAGTTAACGCAGCAATAAGCAGTGATACGCCCCCAAGTTGGTGAGATGAGCCGATATGGGCATTTCCGACAATGATACCGACACCGAGTGTCGCTAAAATAACAGAAATGGATTTTTTTAAAGTGATCTTTTCTTTTAAAACGATACGTGCAAATATCACCATGAATGCAGGTGTTGTTGAAGTGATGATGGCCCCCATTTGTGCGGTGGATAGCAGCGTACCGACTTCCTGGGTTACGATGGAAATGGTGTTCCCAACAAGTCCTATAATGAAAACCAGAAGCCAGTCCCGTTTGTCAATCCGCCAAGATTGTTTTGTTATTAAACCAATTGTCAGCAAAGCTAAAATCGCAATTACATATCGTAAAAATACTAATTCAAGCGGCGGAACAACCTCTACCACAACTTTTACCACAACATACATCCCGCCCCAAATGCTGGCAGCGAGTGATAAATATAAAGAGCCTAATATAGTGTTTTTCATTTTTATACCCTCCGTTTTAACCAAACATTTCCAGTCCTTAACGGAGATGCAATTTTTCTGCCGTTAAGGAAGAAAAACTGCAGGTACATCATTTTCGAATAGTGGTGACCACAACATCAGCTTTCAGCTCACTTCCCAAAATATTTGTTTTCAATGATGTTAGCTAATTAAAAGGCTATTCGGAGTTGCTACTGATTATCGTTTCAAACGTCAGTAAGTTATTAACATACTCATTTAAATATACAAGATTTTAGATTAATAAAACAACAAATTATAGTATTTAACCTAGCGTACCATTAAGATTATTCGCATTATACTAAAACTTAAAACACAGGAAAAACCCAAACCTTAAAAACTGGTGGGGTTTCTATTTGGTGGATTCTAGTTGGAATAGAAAGAGGGATTTATAGGGAAGGGAAACAGATGGTACAGTAATAATGCTCGTCAAATTGCCGGTAGCGTAATGTATAATGCTGGAAACAAAAGGTGGATTAGGATTAATAGCCTCCCTTAAAGAGTTTAATCCTAATCCACCGTTAAAGTGAATTCAGTGCATGTCCTTTCCGGAAGCATCACTATCCGTTATATTTTCTTTCGATTTTCCTGAACTCATCTGATAGTTCAAATAACGTGTGTAAGACGGCTGTTTGAATATATAGATTCATATAATTATCATTGCTCTTCTTTTGAAAAGATAAATCATGTTTTTCATTGATTTTCCGAGTTATACATTCATTAATTTCGCTCCACATTTCTTTCGTTCCTTCTTTAAGTTTAATCTCCATAATCTCCCACTCCTTTTTTATTAGTTTATCCAATCTATTACATTCTTATACTTACTTTTTGGCCAAGCTGGTAACTTTTTTATCTAAAAAATTAATGTCTTCAGTTTTTTTGGGTATCCTTCTGTTTGAGTGCAAACACGAAAAATAGGAGAACTCATTACCCATTAGCGGTTATTTAATTGCTGAAAAAAACGCTTCGCTCAGTGTTTAGACAAAGGGGCTCTATCTAAAAGTTAAAAAAGTGGATTGGAACGGATGGCGGACCGCCCGCGGAAAACGAGTGCATGAAGGCAACGTTCAAATTGTACAATCCCTAAAAGGGGGCAGGGTGTCACTATCTCACTTCTTCTCTACAGTTACTTTAATTGAGCCATATTCTTGAGTGTTGTATTTGTACAAATGACAGGAGTTTGGAATAATTAGCATAATGATAGTAAAGAACATGTAAACATTTAGCGATTCAGTTCATGAATAGGAGATTATTATGTTTAAAATTATGATAGTTGAAGATGATGAAAAAATTAGAAAGATTGTGGCTGATACGCTAACAAAGTGGAAATACGACGTTGTGGGGATAATGGAATTTGACCACATTTTAGATGATTTTGAGAAATTCCAGCCTGATTTGGTACTATTGGATATAAACTTGCCAACCTTTGATGGCTTTTATTGGTGTCAGCAGATCCGTGCAATCTCAAGTGTGCCCATACTGTTCCTTTCCTCTAGAAATCAAAACATGGACATCATCATGGCCATTAATATGGGAGGGGATGATTTTATCCAGAAGCCATTTGATTTAGATGTTCTTGTAGCAAAAATCAGTGCATTGCTGCGCAGGAATTATACCTATCAAAATGGACATAACCTAAAACTAACGCACCGGGACTTGTCTTTGCATGTAACAAACTCAACTATCCAATTTGAGGAACAATCCATTGAGCTTTCACGTAATGAGTTCATCATTTTGCAGTTGATGATGCGCAGAATAGGGGAAATTGTACCCAGAGAGGACTTGATGCAAGCTCTTTGGAATGATGAACAGTTTGTCGACGATAATACACTGACTGTTAATGTAAATCGGGTAAGGCGTAAGATTACTGGAATTGGATTAGAAGACTTTATTGTGACACGTAAAGGAATGGGGTATCTGATCGAATGAGGTTTATCCAATTTTTAAAATACGAGAAGCCTTATATCGTTTTATTCGTTTTTATCTTTTGCATGGTTTCTGCCGTGTTTTACACGGACCCCAATATGACATGGAGCTGGAACACTTTTCTATATGCGGGGGCATTGACCCTATTCGTATTGATTATTTTCTTTTTGTATCGGTATCAGCAAAGTTTACGTGTAATCCGGGCAAGGGGTGACGAAGATCATGAGAACCTTTCTTTAGAGGCAGCCTCTTTACAGCATTTATTTGAAGAGAAGGAAAGGGAGCATATTAGGTCTCTCAATCAGATTCATGAGAAGCAGAACGAATATTATGATTTTATTGTATCGTGGTTTCATGAAATTAAAACACCCATCTCAGTGCTGCGATTGATGCAGCAAACAGAAATCGATGCCAAGATTTTTCATGATGAGGTATCAAGGATAGAGCATTATGTGGATCAGGCACTTTATTACGCAAAGTTGGATAACTTCAATCAGGATTATGACATCAAGAATTGTGATTTGGACCAATTGGTGAAAGAGGTTATAAAAACTCATTCCAAAACATTTATTTCCAAGAAAATCCGCCTTCGGCTACAGATTGAACCAATCACCATCCAAAGTGACCCCAAGTGGCTGCAATTCATCCTGAATCAGTTAATTTCAAATTGCTTGAAGTATACGCAAGAAGAAGGGGAAATAAAGATTGAGACAGGTTCTGATTTAAAAGAAAAGCAGCTGATTATCAGAGATAATGGAATTGGTATAGAAAAGACTGATTTACCTCGGATATTTAATAGGGGTTTTACAGGATCCAACGGGCGTACCTACACAAAATCCACAGGGATGGGGTTATATTTAGCACAGCAGTTATCCAATAAACTTGGTCACTATATCACTTGTACCTCTGAAACGGGTTTGTATACCGAGTTTGTCATGCACTTTCCCAAAAATGTCGATCCCTATTTCAATATGCAAAAAAACGCAATGAGACCTTGATGAAGGCCATTGCGTTTTTTTATTAATATTTCTGATTTACGATTTTGTAGTAGAGATTCGCGGAAGACAGATAAAACATTACATAGATCACAAAGTATATAGCAAAGATGAACCAGAGCATGGAGGTAAGCTGCGGGAAATCTTGTACAGAATCCAGGATATAGTATTTTAAAATGAGCCAGCTGTGTAAAATGCCTAAAACTAGCGGAGGGAAGAAAACAAAGAGAAGTTGTTTACGGATCACGCTTTTCAATTCACGGTCTGCGGTACCTATCTTCCGCAGAATGGAATACTGTCTCTGTTCTTCCGTTGCTTCCCGCAATTGTTTAAAGTAAATGACGCTGGCCAATGCAAACAAGGCAATGACAGCCAGGAAAGCAGCAGCAAATAACATTAAAGCTGAACCTTCTATTTGCTTTGAATACACATCAGCAAATGAAGAATAGTAAGTGTCGGGCTTCTTCGTAACAATGGCATGTATATCAGCTGATAAGGATTCAGCCTGCTTCTCATTTTCGATTTCATAAATTTCAAAAGGGACCGTTTTGGCTTTGCTTTTTAAGTTTTGATAAGCCTCATCTGAAATAATCAGGACTGCGGGCTTCAATATCATGGATCGAACAGGGTCGCTGGCCCAGCCTAATAATGCGTAATCTTTCTTCTCTATTAGTTTTAGAGTGATATCTTCATTTACATTCACCTTAAAACGTGGCAGCTGATCGGAGGGGAAGGATTTTGGGAAATCTGTTCCTTGTGACAGAGTTACAGCTTCCATATCTTCTAAATGGATTTCCTCCTGATTTCCACGCAATGAGATGATTTCGTTATATGCTTTTTCTGGAAAAAGAAAAACGTCCTTTGAAAAATACTCAGGGTTCTCAAAAGCAAGGTTCATGTTTGTATTAGGCTTTCCTACTAAGGCTTCCAAAGTTTTATGATATTCAATTGAGTGGTCGGAATTTTTTATCTTAGCATCAATTTTCTCGTTGGTTTCCTTATCCAATGACTGGAACGCTATATCATTCGGTAGATTCCTGCCGACAGCTTCAAACTGGACAGCATAATTGATCGAAACGAATCCAATCAAGAAAATGATGGTGGCACTGAACAAAGAGATGAAGGTAAGGTTTAACGTATTCGACCTTATTTGGAAGCGTAATGACGAGATCCACAATACCCGATTGCCTTCATGGAAGTTATGTTTCTGGCGGATCTTTTGCAGCAGCCAGCCGGAGAACTGACGGAAGAACAAATACGTGCCGCCAATCATGCCGACTGTGACGGCCATCATGGCAAAAGTTAAGTGTTCTTGCCATATGCTTGATTCTTTGCCCCGGCTTATCAGAAAGAATTCCATTGCTAATAACATTAACGATAAAGCTGCCATAATGAACGAAGAAGGTATCGGTTTTTCCATTTTTTCATTTGCATGAAACAACTCCACGAGTTGTACGCGATTGATCATGAAGAAACTTTGGATACTTGCAATGATGGCTAACAAGAGAAACAAGATGATTGTCGACCCGATCGCTTGATAAGGAAAATTCAGCGTAATGACATTGTCGTATTGCATTAAGTTCATTAATGCCATACCGAAAAACTTGGACAGCAGACCGCCAAGGAGTATTCCAATTACAAGTGAAAATGATCCAATGAGCAGATTTTCAACGAAAACCATTCGAGTGATCTGGCTTTCATTCATACCTAGCAGCAAATAGAGTCCAAATTCCTTTTTTCTTTGCTTCATAAAGAAAGAGTTAGCATAAAGAATAAAGAAAATGATAAAGAGGAAGATGACCACCGAGGCAATCGACACCCCCGTTTGAAAACTCTCCTTATTATTGAGTACATCCAATATATCCTCGTTATACATCAGTGATGAGAAGGTGAAATGGACCATAACACCTGTAATCATGGCAAACAGATAAATCGTATAAACACGGAAATTCCGCTGAACGTTCCGGAACGTCATATTCAGTAAGCTCACCTTTGATTCCCTCCCATGGCACTCTGGATGTGAAGGATCCGATCAAAGAAATCACTTTGACTTTGGTCACCTTTATAAAGCTCGTTTACGATTCCCCCATCACGCAGGAAGATGACTCGTTTACAGAAGCTTGCTGCATAGGAATCATGTGTAATCATAAGGATCGTCGTTTGAAATGTTTCATTCAAGCCTGATAACTGTTCCAATAATTGTGTGGCTGATCTCGAATCAAGAGCGCCTGTAGGTTCATCTGCAAAAACTATCGCAGGGTTTGTAATAATGGCGCGTGCCGATGAGGCCCGTTGTTTCTGGCCGCCAGAAACTTCTGTAGGGTATTTATCTTGAATTCCTTCAATATTCAATGCCTGAATGACTGGTTTCAGCCGTCTTTCCATCTCATCCGAAGAGAATTTCCTTAATGAAAGGGGCAGAAGAATGTTCTCCTTAATCGTTAAAGTATCAAGCAAGTTGTAATCTTGAAAGATGAACCCCATTCGTTCTTGGCGAAATGTGCGCAATGCTTTTTTGTTTAAATCCAACAGGGCCTGCTCTTCAAGCCAGACTTCCCCGCCAGAAAATTTATCAATTGTCGATAACACATTCATCAGTGTTGTTTTTCCAGAACCGGAAGGCCCCATAATAGCTGTAAATTCACCCGATGTTATGGTCAGGTCAATATTTTTTAAAACCTGTGACTTTCCATAGGATTTAGATAAGTTTTTAGTTTGTAATACTTTTTTCAACGTAAATCTCCTCCTCATGTTACATACTATAAAATTCATCCCTTTCCCCACCATAGATGTAACAGGAAGTAAGATTACAATTTTGTCACATTACAATTTGAAAATGAAAATAACAGCTTGAACATAAAATGAAATTACCTATATCAATTATGCATTTTCAACAACTTAGTGGCAACAAGTTGAAATAATGGGGTTTAAATGGATATCGATCATTTTCTAATGAACTAACCGGTTCTTTACTTCACTTTCGGAATTTAAGGGGACAGGTTAGTTGCAAGGGTGCTAGAGCAGAAGGAGATACTATTGAAAGATAAGGAATAAAATCAAATTTTCCACAAAGAATACTTCTATTAATTAAAAATTAGGAGTGTGGATATGGAACAAACACTTTATGAAAAAGTCGGCGGAGAAGAAGCGATAGCAAAAGTGGTGGACTATTTTTACTC
This sequence comes from Bacillus sp. ISL-78, assembly GCF_018613455.1. Lineage (NCBI taxonomy): Bacteria > Bacillati > Bacillota > Bacilli > Caryophanales > Bacillaceae > Bacillus > Bacillus sp. ISL-78. The sequence goes on along the minus strand of NZ_JAGGQC010000003.1, from coordinate 492,040 downwards.
CGAATTGGTTCTTAAAGATGAGACAGTTAATCATTTTTTTGAAAAAACGGATATGGAAAAGCAACGAAGTCATCAGACAAAATTTATTAGCTTTGCATTAGGCGGCCCAAAACAATATTCTGGACAATCCATGGCAAAAGCGCACCAAGGATTGAATCTGTAACCTGCCCACTTTAATGCCATTGTAAAGCATCTTAACGATGCACTTGCTCATTTTGGAGTGAATGAAGCTGACATAGATACAGCTTTAACTAAAGTTGGTTCATTAAAAGATGATATTTTGTATAAATGATATAATGAGTTAACAGATGCATTACCAGGAGTTGCTCTGGCAGCTCCTTTTCTTATTGTATGTATAGGGAGTTCAACAAGGATTTCGTTTTTACGTTAAATTTTATACAGTTAACGGATTTAGGAGGTGAAAAAGATGAAACGTGCGATAGGAATATTTCTTACCCTTTCATCTTTACTAACATTCTTAATTGTCGACATGCTTTATGATCCTGTTAAGAATAAAATAACAACAACAGATATGAATTCAGTAGTTACAACAACAACAGTACTATATCAATATCCTTTGATGTATTGGGAAATTTGTGTCATTTTAATAATTACTTTTATTCTTGGGGTTTACTTTATCCTAGCAAAGGAAAAGAAATATCAAGAAGATCACCCCAGAATATACTAGAAATAAATGAATCGAACTAATGGGTGCTTTACTTCAATAAGGAAGGTTGCTGAGGCAGCCTTTTTCTTATGGCAATTTCGGGGCAGGATAGGGAAGGAAACAATTAGCTTTAGGGAGAATAATATTTTTGAGGTGACTTTAGATTGAAAAAATATGGTGTAGCAATTCTTTATATATAAGGAGGAGAAAGTCTCTCCCTCAGATTATTTGCCTTTCTTTCTGAAACCCTTCCTTGCGAACCGGTGGCTTCAATGTTTTCCTATGCTCTCCCTTCTAGGGCCACGATGAGTTTTAATTTCACTTAATCATTGCCTTAATTTATTTTGGAATCTATGTATATAACTCTTAACAATATCAAAACCTATGACTAGCAACACATTACATTCATAGGAGCTGACAACATGGCTAGAAATAACAACAATAATCAATTAGTAGTTAATGGTGCAGAGCAAGCTCTAGAACAAATGAAATACGAAATCGCTAGTGAATTCGGTGTTACACTAGGCGCTGATACAACATCTCGTGCAAACGGATCTGTTGGTGGAGAAATTACAAAACGTTTAGTGCAAATGGCTGAACAACAATTAGGCGGAAGAACTCGTTAATCGAAATCATATGTATTGTTAGGGATAGTGATTGTACTATCCCTATTTATAATTCTCCAAATCAAAAAAGGAACAGAAACATCAGTTGCTGTTATTTTGCTATGTCGCAGTACGAATAAACTACGTGGAAACAAAAGCTTAATCATTTTCATTAGCTTGTAGAACTAAAGGGGCAGTTGGTTGTAGAAGGACTATCTATATTTAGAACATAATGAGGGTAAAAGAGGTGTTATATGAAACGATTTGTTTTGGGTATATTTATTATCTCAACTTTTGTTATTTCTCCTTTACAAACAAGTGCAACAACTATGCCTTGTAGTATGGTATTGGAACCAATTGATAAAAAGCTTACAAATGCAAAGGGAACAGCCTTGGTTTATAAAGTGCAGTTACGCCCGCAAAGTTTTGTACGAACTAATGTAAGTATTCTGGGGGTACACCTGCCAGAACCATCTTCTTATGGGAATTATGATAGCTATGAAGGTTTTGCTTTTATACCAGACGAAATTAGTTGGCGTTTCAGGCTTTATCCTTCTCCAGAAAAAGATAGTCCAACTTGGGCTGGGAAATTTGATGAAATTACAGCAAAAATGGAAAATGTAGAAGTGCAGGTGCGTCTTTCTAATTTAAAGACTGAAAAATTGGGACCCAGTATATTAAGAAGCAATATAAAATACTGTAAGTAGCTATAGAACTAACGGGTGCGTTAGCTGAAGATCGGAGCTGTCTTTAAGGCAGCTTTTTCTTTATGGAACTAAGGGGCAGGTTAGTTCAATAATTCATTTGATTTTTTGGTAATATCTATAAAGGGATGGCGAGAATTATGATGAATAAAAATACTGTTTCATTGTTATGCTTATCTACTGCTTCTATTGCAGCCGGTATGGCACTAAGATATTTTTAATTATTATATGATTATTGGATTTGGTTTAGATGGTATCCTTATTAGCTACTAGGTTTTCGCTTGGGAAAAATAATTCAGATAATTAAATCGTTTGTTAAGCTAACGGATGCATTAATAAAAAATTGAAGGGTGATCAATAATTGAGAAATCCAGTAAAGATTCAGGCCATTATTGAAGAATTGGAAATGCAGTTTGATGAGTCTCGGACATTTTTAAATGTAAAAACTGGTGAAATCATTTCAGTAACTTTGGATGACTTGAGAGCAGCTGAAGATGAAGAAGAATTTGGGCATTTACCTGAGTGGGAACAAGAAGATAGAAAAGTTGCTCGTGATGTATTTGAAAACTTTGAGAATTACAAGGAACTCCCAACAAAATATGAAGTAAATGAATATGAGATTATAGAAGACTTTTGCTTTACTGTTAGTGATGAAAGAAAGCAAGATAAATTATTAAGTTCAATTAAGGGGAAGGGTGCCTTTAGAAGGTTTAAGGACAAAATTATTGACTTTGAAATGGAGGACCAATGGTATTCTTATCGTGACGAACGATATAAACAAATTGCGATTAAATGGTGTCTAGACAATAACATAAACTTTATTGATAATTAGCATTTAAAAATGTATGGCACGAGACATATGGCTGAACAAAGAGCTGTCTTTAAGGCAGCTTTTTCGTGCGCCCGGCATGGGTGCAATCTATAGGGTGAAAGTCCCGAACCATGAAGGCAGTAGTAGTGGTTAGCTTAATGCAAGGGTGTCCTCGGTGACGTGGAATCTGAAGGAAGCAAGCGGCAAACCTCCGGTCTGAGGAACACGAACTTCATATAAGGCTAGGTATCATTGGAAGAGTTTGCGAAACAAAACAAAGTCCTTACTGCCGAAGGTTGTACAGAGTAAATGAAGCAGATAGATGGAGGGAAAGATTCCTCTCTTACCCGGGGAGGTCTGATGACAGCCAAGTACACTTGGTAACCTGTCCAGTGATGGACAGCTGAATCATCAGAAGTCAGCAGAGGTCATAGGACTTGTCTACTCGAGAAGATAAGGAAGGACCGAACAGATTAAAGAGGATGAATACTAGGCGTTCGTTATCTGCGAAGAAGCAAGCAATCCCTAACGGAACTTATTTGAAGGAAGAAGTGGTGAATACACGGGGAACTTCAAAAGGGCGGAGCAGATAAAGGCACAAATAGCTAGGCTCCTCCTCCTACTTGATTTTATTAAAACTATCGGAGCAAATTAGAACAATAAGTCCTATGGTATAATTCTGCTAATAGTGAGTTTTCGGGGGTAAGTCAATGAATAATCATGATTATTTTAATGATGAAAACTATACTGGTAATCACCTTCATGTAGATAAATGGAAATATGAGTTCACTCCATAAATAGAAGCAATTGCTTGGGTAAGAAAAGACAGTTCAATGGACTTGTTTTTTAATGATTTCGCAGATGATAAGGAGTTTCAAGCGTTATTTAGTGATAAAGAATAATATTATAATGAACTTATGGGTGTATTCCTTGGTAATGTTAAAACGAATCAGGAAGTATACGAAATGATTCAATTGGGTTGATGGAGTGCTATACCCATTTAGGAAGAGAGCTAAATAGAAAAGAAAGGGTTTTTTCTCTCATAATGGTTAGTTCTATTTATCATTATATAAATGTACCCTCTTTACTAATTTCCATATTTTACACATCCTGCTTGGAGGTGAATGTGTTTACATTTAAATTTGCAATGATAACGTTGTAAAATTTCCTGTTTAAATTCAACTATATTCACCGCTTAATTTACTGAACATATTGGTGTATAATAAATAAATCCATATAAAGACGGAGATGAATGCTTTGGTTACAATTACTGATATCGCGAAGCTTGCCGGAGTTGCTAAGAGTACAGTTTCACGTTATCTAAATAATGGTTCTGTTAGTGAGGCAACGAAAAATAAAATCGAACGTGTGATAAATGAAACCAGCTATGCTCCTAATGCCTTCGCTCAAAGTTTAAAAGCAAAGAAAACTAATATAATCGGTACCATCGTACCGAGACTTGATTCGTATGCTTCTTCTCATACGTTAATTGGCATTGATGAACAATTAAGAGAACTAAATTATCAAATGCTGATCTCAAATACCGGTCAGGATTTAGATCGGGAAATTGAAAATATTTACACACTGGCTAAGCAAAAGGTTGCGGGAATGATTTTGCTTCCATCCCAAGTTACAGACGCCCATTTAGAGGCCTTCAAAGAGCTGCACTTGCCCGTTTTACTGGTTGGTCAGCAGCATGAAACTATTCACAGCATCATACACAATGATTATGAAGCAGCATATGATCTCGGAAAACATGTGCTGGAAAAAGGTCACCGTAAGATTGCTTATTTGGGCGTAACAGGAAAAGATATTGCTGTAGGAGTCATGCGAAAAAAAGGATTTCAGCGGGCGATAGATGAAAAATCAGACTGTGAAGTAAGGTATTATGAAACAAGCTTCAGCATAACAGATGCATTAATCAATGTCCCCTCTATTATTGAGGAATTCACTCCCTCTATTATCGTATGTGCAACTGATAATATAGCGATTGGTGCTTTGAAAGCAGCTTATTTAAGAGGTTTAAAAGTTCCAGAAGACTTGTCGATCACTGGATTTGGAGGTTATGAAGTAACAGAGATGATACACCCAGGCATAACTACAGCGAAATTTTACTACAAAGAAGCAGGACAAATGGCAGCTAAAAGTATCGTAAAGCTTGTTAACGGGGAAGAATTACCAAAATTATCTCTATCAAAATATAAAATTATTGAAAGAGAAAGCGTTGACAATCGTTTACTACACCGATTATAATCAAAATGAAATCGGTTACCAAATATTTCTCTCTAAAATGTAACCGGTTTCTGTGAATCAACTTGTTGATATTATATTTTTTTGGTTTACGTTGGAACCGGTTCCACTGCTTGATATATTCATATATTTTTTTGGATTCAAACGGAACCGGTTCCAAGCCAGCGTTTATAAACGTTTAAAAGGAGGATCATTATGAATTATAAAGAAGTATCCCAGGAAATATTGGAGGCAATCGGCGGGAAAGAAAATGTGGCAGCTGCAGCACACTGTGCGACTCGGCTCCGCTTAGCTTTACATGATGAAGATAAAGTCGATCAAGCAAAACTAGATGAGATGGATGCAGTAAAGGGAACATATTCAACTGGAGGACAATACCAGATTATTATCGGTGCGGGAACTGTTAATGAAGTATACAAAGAGTTTTCAAAGCTAACTGGACTTACTGAAATGTCGACGAAAGATGTAAAAGATGCTGGTTCGAAGAAAATGAATCCGCTTCAGCGCTTTGTAAAAATGCTTTCTGATATTTTTGTTCCTATTATTCCTGCAATTGTTGCCGGCGGTCTATTGATGGGGATTAACAACTTGCTCACAGCACCTGACTTATTTATCGCAGGGCAATCCATTGTCGAAGCTAACCCGGGATTCGCAGATTTAGCAGCTCTGATTAATACATTTGCCAACGCAGCATTTGTATTCCTTCCCATCTTAATCGGTTTCTCTGCCACACAGCGGTTTGGCGGAAATCCTTATCTGGGTGCTACACTTGGAATGCTAATGGTTCACCCTGACTTATTGAATGGTTGGGGATACGGAGGAGCCTTAGTAAGCGGTGAGATTCAGGTCTGGAATATTCTCGGATTTCAAATTGAAAAAATCGGATATCAAGGCACTGTGTTGCCGGTACTTGTTGCTTCCTTTATTTTAGCAAAAATAGAAACGTATTTGCGAAAAGTAATTCCTTCCGCACTAGACAATATTCTAACACCATTATTGACAATTTTTATTACTGGTATCTTAACGTTCACAGTAGTAGGACCGATTACTCGTGCTACAGGGAACTTATTAACAGACGGTCTCATTTTCTTATATGATGGAACTGGTTTTATCGGAGGAGCTATATTTGGACTTCTTTACGCACCAATCGTTATCACAGGTATGCATCATAGCTTTATTGCTGTAGAAACACAATTACTTTCTGATATTTCAAAAACTGGGGGCTCTTTTATTTTCGCAATTGCAGCAATGTCCAATATTGCTCAAGGTGCAGCAACCCTTGCAGTTACTTTCATTACGAAAGATAAAAAAACAAAAGGTACGGCATCTGCAGCGGGTATTTCGGCTCTTTTAGGGATTTCAGAACCTGCAATGTTCGGTGTTAACTTAAAACTGAAGTATCCATTTATTGGAGCAATTATAGGTTCAGGAGTGGCTTCTGCTTTCGTCACCTTCTTCAAAGTAAAGGCGATTGCACTTGGCGCTGCAGGTTTACCAGGGATTATTTCAATCAAAACAGATACAATTATCTTTTATATAATTGGTATGGCCATTTCATTTGCTGTTGCCTTTATCGCAACATTCAGTTTAGCAAAACGGACAGATAAAAAAGTTGCTGCACTTTCTCGAAAAGCAGCCTAATTTATTAATATGAAAAGGGCTGTCCGAAACAAGGAACAGCCCTCTGATTTTTTAAAGGAGTCTGATCACATGGGATGGACAAAAGAACAGCGTTATCGACGCGTTGAAGATGTTAATCAGGTAGAGCTACAAAATTTGCAAACAAGAGTAAATGAATGCACATGGCGACAAACCTTTCATATACAGCCTTTATCCGGCCTACTTAATGACCCTAATGGCTTCTCTTTTTATCATGGAGAGTACCATTTATTCTACCAATGGTTTCCACTTGGTCCTGTACATGGGTTGAAGTATTGGTATCATACGAAATCAAAAGATCTTGTTTCTTGGGAAAATGCCGGCATCGGGATCGCACCGGATGATTATTATGACAGCCATGGAGCCTATTCGGGAAGTGCTATTGAATATGAAGGAAAACTATATTTATTTTATACCGGCAACACCCGTGATGAGAATTGGCAAAGACATCCCTATCAATGTATCGCCATCATGGAGAAAACGGGACAAATTGAAAAATTGACCCATCCATTCATTCGGGACGTACCAGAAGGATATACTAATCATTTCCGCGACCCGAAAGTTTGGAGAGAAAATGATACCTTTTATGCAGTAATCGGTGCACAGCGGAAAGACAAAACAGGATGTGTCGTCCTTTATCGTTCCTCCAATCTAGTAAACTGGACCTTTGAAGGAGAGTTACAAACTGACCTTGGAACTTTTGGATATATGTGGGAATGTCCGGATTATTTTGAACTGCAAAACTATGGTGTACTGATGTTTTCTCCACAAGGTTTGGAGCCCAAGGGAGACCTTTACCACAATATTTATCAATCCGGTTATGTTATTGGCAGCAAGCTAGATACAATAACCCACTCACTATCACATGGCTCTTTTCAGGAGCTTGACAGAGGCTTTGATTTTTATGCGCCGCAAACAATGGTTAATCCTGACGGAAGGCGTATCCTTGTCGGATGGATGGGATTGCCTGAAATCGACCTACCCACAGACAAAAATGGCTGGGCGCATTGTTTAACACTGCCAAGAGAATTATCTGTTCGAAACGGCAAGCTGATTCAGCGGCCAGTGCAGGAACTTCAAGCGCTACGCAGGCAGGAAACTGAAGTAAAAGGTGTTTTGAAGAACACCAAGAACATATATGAAGAATTCAAAGGAGTATCCTATGAAATGGTATGTGAATTTGAAAACAACGATGCCGTTGAATTTGGTATTGAATTCAGGGCCGGTGATAATGAAAAAACGGTCATTAAATATGATACTGTAGAGAAAAAAGTCATTCTTGACCGTTCTTCTTCAGGTGAGACCGTTGGAGAAGCTTATGGAACAATCCGAAAATGCTTTGTGAATACCAAAAAAATTAAGTTTCATTTATTTGTAGATACCTCTTCTGTTGAGATTTTCATCAATGACGGTGAAGAAGTATTCACGAGCCGGATCTTTCCTCGTGAAAACAGAAATGAAATTCGTTTCTTTGCATTATCTGGAAGCACCACTTTTCAAGCAAAAAAATGGAGTTATGTATGAAAGCGAGAGGTAAGGTATGAAAAATTTATATGCAATCGGTGAAGTATTAATTGATTTTATCCCCCTTCAAAAAGGAATCGCACTAAAAGATGTAATGGAATTCGAGCGTGCTCCAGGAGGCGCTCCAGCGAATGTTGCTGTATCAGTTGCCAGAAATGGCGGCAATGCATCGATAATTACTAAGCTCGGAATGGATTCATTTGGGGACTTTCTTTTAGAACAATTGCAGCAAGCCGGCGTGAAAATAGATAAAATTACGAGAACGAATGAAGCCAACACAGGCCTTGCTTTTGTATCTTTGCTTGAAAATGGTGAACGTGATTTCTCTTTCTACCGCAATCCTTCTGCAGATTTGCTGCTTCATGAGACTGAAATTAACGATAGCTGGTTTGCAAACGGAGACCTCCTCAACTTCTGTTCAGTCGATTTAGTGGAAAGTCCTATGAAGCATGCTCATGTGAAAGCCATTACTTCCGTAAAAGCAAAAGGCGGAATCATCAGCTTTGACCCAAATGTCCGCCTTCCGCTTTGGACTGATCCTGAAGAATGCCGAAAAACGATTTTAGAGTTTGTTCCAATGGTTCATATTGTGAAAATTTCTGATGAAGAGCTTGAGTTTATTACCGGGATTACTGACAAAGAAAAAGCAATTTCTTCGTTATTTACTGGTGCTGTTAAAGCAGTAATTTATACAAAAGGAGCTCAAGGTGCCGAATTATATGTAAGAGGTAAAAAATACGAATCAACCGGGTATCGCGTAGGCGTACAGGATACAACAGGGGCTGGGGATGCATTTATCGGAGGCTTGCTGTATCAGTTGTTAGAAAAAGACGTTCGGCAAGGAAATCTGGAAGAAGTTCTTGAACTTCATCACCAAGAAATCCTAAGCTTTGCAAACGCTAGTGGCGCTCTTACTACGACTGGAAAAGGAGCAATCTCTTCCATTCCGGCCAAAGAAGCGATTTATCAACTGCAGCAAATCGATCAATAATGGCGCCTGCCCTAAACGGAAAAGTACCGACCGATTGGCTTGCTAAGTTGATAAGGACCTATTAAAAGGCCTTGGAGATGCAGGCGTTTTGGAGGTAGGAAATAACATCTAGGCAATTTTTAGACCGAAATCAGACTAGCTAAAAGAATAAATCAAAAAAGTGATTGCTTAAGAAATTTGCTGTTCAGCCAGAATATTAAAAATAATTGGAGGTATTACCTTGTTAAAAAACTTATTTGGAAAAAAGACAAAAATTTCGGAAATAAAATTAGTATCGCCAATTGAAGGAGAAATTTTAAAGCTTGAAGATGTACCGGATCCAGTTTTTTCACAGAAAATGATGGGAGATGGTATTGCTTTCTTTCCTACTGAAGGGAAGGTAGTGGCGCCGGCTGATGCAAAAGTCATCAATGTCTTCCCGACGAAGCATGCCATTGCATTGGAAACGGCAGAAGGGCTGGAAATATTGATTCATATTGGATTGGACACGGTTAACATGAAAGGAGAAGGGTTTTCCGTTTGTGTGGCAGAAGGTGACCAGGTTAAAGCAGGAGACATATTGGTCACCTATAGCCTTGAACTAGTAAAGGAAAAAGCATCAAGTACTATTACACCGATGATTATTACCAATGGAGACATTGTGACACATTTAGAGTACCACTATAGTGGACAATCTGTAGCCGGTAAAACGACCGTTTTGGTAGTTACCTTAAAATAGGAGGATGAGTAAAATAGAAGAAACTCGTTAAAGAACTAAAGAACATATGACCAAGAGATGTACACCCCAGAAATGGGGTGTTTTTATTTTAACTAAAATTGATATCATAACTTAACGGAATTGTGTTACTTTAGGGTGATAATTTGCACTTATTTTAAGTGCTATTTTGCACGTATATTATTACTGCAGTATTCCGGGCTGATATTTGGTTGCCTTTTTTCTTAATGAACTCCCATGAAAATTAAAAAAGCTCAAAATCCAGAAAAAACCACAACAAAATAGACCCAGTAAAAACGCCTTTTAAAAAAAGGCTGAGCCATATGAGTAATCTGATTGAGTTTGGTCAATCGTTAAACAAAAACCTCCAATCACAGCATATTAAGTAGAGGCTAGCGCGACGACCAAAAAAGGATTAATCTCCCATGAGTGCTACCCATAAAGGCGCGACAGTCGGTGGTACACCGTGGTCGTCGGAGTTAGACTAACGGATGGGCTCAAAGGCACCATAGTTCAACGACCTTCTTCGCCATCCATGAAGCGCTGATTTTTGCGCTTCATGGATGGCTAACGGGGAGTATAGTTGTATAAGAAGGTATCTAATTATATCCTTATATGAATTTTCCATGTAAAACTTATGCTTTGAAATACTATAAGAATTAAACCTAAAAAGCTACTCCAGATTGTATATCTGGAGTAGCTTCTACTTTATAACTTTCTATACTTTTCTGGTACTCTGGAATCGAATATGGGAACATCTTTTCTTATTTGAGGTACTTTTTCTAAATCTAAAGTTGCCTTTAATTCACCAACTTCTTGATCTAATTTTTGAACAATGTCTCCCCATGGATCTACAATTTGTGAGCAACCTGCGAATTCCACTCCTAACTTTGTCCCCGTTACATTGGATGCAACAACATACATTTGGTTCTCAATTGCGCGTGCGCGAAGTAACGTATTCCAATGTTTCTCCCTTGCGAGCGGCCATTCCGCTACGATATGTAACACTTGAATACCTTGTAATGCTAAGTCCCGAATAATTTCAGGGAATCGTAAATCGTAACAAATAATAATCCCCATTTTCACACCTTCAAGTTCAAATACTTCCACTTGATTATGACCGCCTGTTAAAAACTTGGGTTCATCTAACATCGGAACAAGGTGCATCTTGTCATATGTATGAACAATTTCACCCATTCGATTTACAATAACTGCACGATTAAAAATATCTTGACCTTCGAGTACAGCAATCGAACCACCCACCAAGTTTACAGTAAACTTCTTAGCTAGTGATTGTAAAAATTCAATTGATTTATTACCATCCACTTTGCAGATTTCTTTCAATTCTTCCAACGCATAACCCGTCGACCACATTTCAGGAAGTACTACAACGTCCAAATCATCACTGTAGTTAGCTTCTAACCAGCGTTCAATGATTTTCCTATTCTCTTCTGGATTCCCAACTTCTAAATCCATTTGAAATACCAAATAATTCACTTTATTCACTCCTCAATATTATTCAGTAATGAAGTAACCGGTTTTATTAACAACCATAAGCTGCAAAAACTCAGGGATTATTTCAGTATTGCTAACCAAGGTAGGCGCAGCAAATCCCATTTAACTTAATGAGAATCGTCTATCTTCCAGTAGATAGGTAGGTAACAAAACTAAAAAGAAAGTAATGATATATAAAACAACAAAATATTGCATTCCTAACGCCCAAAATCTATAACTTTTTCAGAAAAGTATTCCATGGTGCTCTAACTTTGGCAGTATCAACAATTTCTCTGTCTTCAAGTATATATTCTTTTTCATGTATATTCACTAATTTGTGAATTTCAGGATAGTCTCGGGCTAAAACGTACCATACTTCCGCAATGATTATTCCTATTAAGGATTGAGGATATTACCCACTAAAATAGGGTGTAAAAAATATGAAAAGATTATGTTTCATTGTCTGCTTAGCTACTGCATCTATTGCAGGCATTATGGCATTTAAAGATATATTTGATTATTGGAGTTGTTTTAGCGATGGTAACTTTATTAGCGGCTGGGTTTTCGCCAGCCCTGCCAGCTAATTTTCCCTTAATATATGACTTAATGAATAGATATTTCTTACATATCCGAATAGTGAGGCCGAGGCCGGCTAGTTCAATTAGAAAAAGTCTTGAATAATGAGTTGCCATAACATGTCCCTGACGACTGATTATGCAATTTTAAATAATTGATGTAGAATTGCATAAACCCACTAATATATTGAATAATCTGTATATTGAAATTATTAGGAAAGTACCATCAATCCCCGCTTGGTATGGTATTTGCATATAAGTTAATTAATCACGAATAAGGGTGGAGTGATACATGGAGAATGCAAAATTAAAACGTTCGTTAACAGTATTTCCTTTAGTGCTATTTGGATTGGCTTATATGGCACCTACAACAGTTTTTTCTACTTATGGGGTTGTTGCGGAAATAACGAAAGGGATGGTGCCGGCTGCCTATATCATAGCTTTGGCTGGTATGCTGTTTACAGCCTATAGCTATGGTCAAATGGTCAAGGCCTACCCTGTTGCCGGCTCTGCTTATACATTTACTCAAAAGGCCCTTAATCCTCACCTTGGATTCTTAGTGGGATGGGTCATCCTATTGGACTATTTATTTTTGCCAATGATCAATGGATTATTGATCGCCATCTACTTAAACGCGTATTTTCCATCCGTTCCCTTTTCCGTTTGGTTAATTGCCTTCGTCATTTTAATCACCGCTGTAAATATAATTGGAGTGAAAATAGCAATAAAAATAAATCTTTTATTAGTTGCCTTTCAATTTCTAATAATCGTTATATTTACATTCCTTTCGATTAAAGGGCTACTGAACGGATTGGGTTCAGGAACATTACTCGTGAGTTCTCCATTCGTGAACGGAGACATACCACTATCTTTAGTATTGGCAGGATCCTCCATTTTATGTTTATCTTTTTTAGGATTTGACGCTGTTACCACATTTTCGGAGGAGACCATTAATCCGAAAAAAATGATACCAAAGGCCATTTTCCTCGTCGCATTAATAGGAGGAGGTCTGTTTGTCACCATCTCATACATCAGTCACCTTGTTTACCCGAATTTCCAAGCCTTTAAAGATCCAGATTCCGCTTCCTTGGAAATTGCCATGTACATCGGGGGGCATTTATTTCAATCTATTTTTCTAGCAGGATACATTACCGGGGGGCTGGCTTCCGGTTTATCAGCTCATGCAAGTGTTTCACGGATTTTGTATGCGATGGGAAGAGATGGAGTTCTTCCAAAGAAAATATTTGGTCATATTCATCCGAAATTTCAAACTCCAACATACAACATCATCTTAGTGGGTATTTTTGCTTTATCTGCTTTATTTGTTGATTTAGTGACAGCATCATCCTTTATTAACTTTGGGGCGCTTGTTGCATTTACTTTTGTCAATCTTTCGGTTATCTCCCATTATTTTATTAGAGAAAAACAGCGAAAAGGAATTAATGCACTGAAATACCTTATACTTCCAATGGTTGGAACGAGCTTCACAATTTGGTTATGGACCAGTCTTGATTCAAAGGCACTCTTACTCGGACTAGGATGGTTCGGAATTGGTGTCATCATGCTGTTTTCAAATACGAAAATGTTTAGTAAGCAGCCGCCAGAGCTTTCCATTGATAGTGCGATTGAAAAAGAAATTCAAGCATAAAAGCTTTATGCATCAAGGAGGATAATAATGGTAAATGCAGACATCATTCTTTCTGGTCAACATGTTTTTACTGGATTACAAGATGAGCCTATACAGGCAGCTATCGCTATTAAAGATAATAAAATGATTAAAATCGGTTCTAAAGAAGATATAATGTCATTCCTTGGAGATCAAACAAAGGTGTATGACTTCGAAGAGGGGCTGATCATTCCGGGATTTCATGATTTTCATATGCACATTATGATGGGAAGCATTTTACAGAAGGATAGTGCCAAATTATTTGATGCAGCTTCAGAAGAAGATGCAGCCAAAATAGTAGCCGAATTTGCAGAAACGAGACCAAATGATGAGTGGATTTTCGGTGTTGGATGGGACCATACCAATTGGAAGAATAAAGTGCTGCCACATAGAACAACACTGGATAAATATATTTGTGATCGTCCCGTTTTATTATTCAATGCAGAAGTGCATTACGCATGGATCAATAGTAAAGCGATGGAAATAATCCAATTAACGAAGGATACCCCAAATCCGGAATATGGGGAAATTGGAAAAGACGAAAATGGGGAACTGACAGGCCTTCTATTTGAACAGGCAATTGGGTATGCATCAGAACATGCATACAAATTACCGAAAGAAAAACGTATAAACCTATTCCAAGATTTTCTTAATGAAACAAAAAGGTTGGGAATCACATCCGTAAATGATTTATACGGAGCTAAAATTGCTCCGAATCCATTAGACGACCTTGAAATTTTCAAGGAATTTGAGAGAGAAGGGTTACTTACAACCAGAATTCACTTTTCGCCGGAGTTAAAAATGGATGTAGCTTCCGCCAAGGAATTACAAAAAAATTATCAGTCAGACAAGCTTACCTTTTCTGGATTAAAACAATTTATAGATGGTGTCGTGACTAGTCATACTGCTTTTTTATTGGATCATTACAAAGACCGTCCTGAAACAAAAGGCGGGACCACTTATCCAGCTGAAACAATTAAACAATTAGTAAAAAAGGCAGATAAGGAAAAATTTCAAATTCGTTTCCATGCTATTGGTAACGGTGCTGTCCGCTTAGCACTGGATGCATTTGAAGAAGCGAGAAACGTAAATGGGGAAAGAGATGCCAGACATGTCATTGAACATGTGGAGGTATTGCATCCAGACGATGTTCATCGCTTTAAGGAATTAAATGTAATCGCCTCATTTCAACCTAAACATATTGAATTAATGGAAAGTGAGGCATATACGGCCAGAATCAGTGAAAAACAACAACCACTCTATTATCCTATCAAAACACTCGTGGATACTGGTGCAAAAATTGCCTTTGGTACAGATTTTCCTGTAGTGCCCCTAAATCCCATGATGGGCATATATCAGGCAATCACCAGAAAAGATTTAACCGGGAAGGCGTGGCAAGAGTCGGAAGGAATAACATTAGCACAAGCCTTAAAATATTACACGGCTACACCGGCATTCGGGTCTTTCCGAGAAAAGGAATTAGGCACATTGGAAGCAGGGAAGATAGCGGATATCGCAGTATTAAATAAAAATTTATTTAGCATATCAACAGAGGAAATTCTTGAAACAGAAGTGAAGATGACGATTATGGATGGAAAGATTGTATATGAAAACCAGGTCGTCCAAAAGGTATAAGATAAAAAAACATTAAAAGGTAGGAAGTGAGAAAATGTCAAAAGTAAAAGTTGGTCTTATTCAAATTCATTGCGGAGAATTCATTGAGCAAAATATCCAAAAAACGATAGAGAAAATAAAAGAAACAGTAAAGAAAGGTGCACAAATCGTCTGCTTACAGGAATTATTTTCTTCACAATATTTTCCGCAAACGGTTAGTGTGAAAAATTATGATTTAGCTGAAAATGTAAATAGCGGTACATTGGCCGAAATGGGTGAATTAGCAAAGGAATTGGCCATTGTCTTGATTGTCCCTTTTTACGAAAGAGCAGGTGCTGGTATTTATTTTAATAGTGCAGTTGTATTTGATGCTGATGGGGAATGTTTAGGGATTACCAGAAAAAATCATATTCCGGATGGTCCCCAGTATCATGAAAAATATTATTTCGTTCCAGGCAATACTGGATATCCTGTCTATGAAACAGCTTATGGAAAAATAGGAGTTGGGATTTGCTGGGATGAGTGGTATCCAGAAGTTGCCCGAATTTTGAGCTTACAAGGTGCAGAAATATTATTCTATCCTTCCGCTATTGGTTCAGAGCCAGACCATCCCGAGATTTCGACAAGATCATCCTGGGAAAAGGCAATTTCCGCGCATGGCATTTCTAATGGTGTATTTGTTGCTGCGACAAATCGAGTGGGCCAGGAAAAGGACATGAATTTTTACGGAGGTTCATTCATTAGCGATACATTCGGGAATATTTTAGCTTCACTTGATGAGGAAGAAGGAATTATTGTCCAAGAAATTGATTTAAAAGAGATAGAAGAGACTAGAAAAATTCTGCAATTCTTTAGAGACCGTCGTGTCGATACATACGGGCCTATATTACAGAAAGAAATACTCCCGACCCCATCCCCTTCAAAAAAGGGAACAAACAAAGCTCTTTTTAGTTAATATGTAAGGAATAGCAGGCAGTACCTGCTCAGACTGTATACAAACCTGATAATGATCGAGTTTGCCTAAATCAATATTTTCCACTTCTAGGCACTCGCTTTCCGCGGCGGTCCAGGAGCCTTCTAGGCACGGTGCCTGTGGAGTCTCCCTTGGACAAGCTGAATTTTAGGCGGAGCTTATTAGTGGTAGAACTAAATACACTGGTGTGCTTGCAGCAGCTACAAATAATGACTGACTGCATTGCTTGGATAATCTATCGTTGAAATGATAAAAACCAATTTTCCTATATGGAGAGTTGGTTTTTTCCGTTATTCATTGGTCGTTAATGTAACAGGCATTCAGCTGTCGCTAAGGCGGCTTTTTCATTATAAGACGGTTAGCTAAGAACAATATGGGAAATACTAAGGGAATGAAATTGTTACCGAATTTTCAGAAAAATACATTGACGGGAAATTAAGGTTGTTATATATTATTAATAAGTTAAATTTATTGTTATATAACAGAAGGAGGAATCTAGATGATGAACATTTATGATAAAGCTTATGAAAGTTATTTAAAGATTTGTGAAAGGTATGAAATCGAGTCGATAAACATTGACCATTTCATCAAAAATTTAACTAAAGATCAGTTGGACGAATACAGCAAATTAGCCGTTTAAACGAAAGGACGTGTTTGCAAAGATGGACCTCCCGGTTGATGTAGATGTAGAAGCCAGTTAGAAACCCCACCAGTTGCTATGGAAACAGGTGGGGTTTTGTCATGTGTTTTAAGTGCTTATTTTTAATTAATAGGATATCTCGGCATGTTGCACAGATGTGTTTTGGCGATTTATACTCGCGATGGCCCTCTTTGTTGAGCACTTTATAAGCTCGCCAGAAGGCAAAGGTAACAATCAAATTTTTCTCGTATTCATGGTCATGTGTGCGAACGAACCCTTCTTTTGTTCGAGGACATGTATAAGGTAAAGCCATTATGGTTTCTTTGTTAAATGCAGCTTGTAATTGCTGGTGTTTTATAAACTGCATCTGCTCTTATAAAACCAAAACAATAAAATATCAATCACTATTACATTATTAGTAAAAGAGGGGGTGGAAAAAAATTCAGAATTTTCTTGAAATGGGTTCGTGCACATGTTAGAATTCATTTCAGGTAAGAATATTATAAATAAGATGATATTGCTTTAATGGTGAAACTATGTTTCTTAATAAGCAACAAAACCGATGGTGAAGGGACTAAAGAATCTATCCAGGAAATAAAGCCTTGACGACGCTTTCTTGCCTATTACCTTATAACCAAAATCAGCACAATGATTGTTCGACATAACTAATCATTCTTTTTATAAAAGATTTTTTGGTTATAGGAAGAAACAATGTTGCTTATTAAGAAACCGAGAGTGTCGATTAAACATCTTCAGTTTTAATATTCTTCAAATCTATTTATAAGGGGGGGAGAAAAATGATTTGAAAGCGCTTCTTTGAAATCAACCTATAGAAAGTTTGACGGGAAATAATATTAAAGAAAATTAGCTAATAACACCAAGGCGATGTAAATAGGCCAATGATTTATTTTTTGGTATGAAAGAAATGTAAGCGCTTGTATAAACGTTGTCAGTTGGTAATGTCCCGTGTTTTAGACCATAACATCGTAACTAGATTAGAAAAGGCACAACTTTACATGAGGAGGTTTTTGTTTAATGAACAAACAACTGCAGATGAAAAAGAAATCTAAATGGAAAGTTCGTTATACTGTCTTATTCGTATTATGGTTATGTTGGCTGTTTTCCTTCCTGGATCGAATGGTTATCACTATTGCATTGCCTTATATTGGTGAAGATCTTAATTTAACGGCAACAGCTCAAGGGTTACTGTTAAGTATTTTCTTTGCAGGGTATGCACTGTTCCAAATACCGGGCGGGATGTTATCAGATAAATTTGGCTTTCGTCGCGTGATGAGCATTGCGATTGTTTGGTGGTCAATTTTCACATCATTGACTGGTTTTATTTTTTCTTATCCACTTATGTTACTTATCCGATTCGTTTTCGGTCTAGGTGAGGCATGTTTACCAGGTGCTGCTTATAAAGGAATAGTTAATTATTTTCCTAGTAAGCAACGAGGAACAGCTACTGGAATTCAATCAACCGTTAATACGTTGGGACCGGCTATTGCTGCTATTGCTGCAGCAGCAATTATTGGGGCATTCGGATGGCGTACGGTTTTTATCGTAATGGGTATTCCGGGCATTATACTCGGTCTGTATATCTGGTTTAAATTCAAAGACAATCCGAAAGATCATCCTAAAATGACGAAGGAAGAGCTTGCAGAATTGGATGAAGACATTGATACTGAAAAATCGAATGAAGAAAAAAAATCAGGAGTTTCCTTTAAGGAACTATTTAAAAAACCGATTTTATGGCAGATGGCGTTCATTTGGTTCTTCTTTGATATTACTTTCTGGGGCTTCACTTCTTGGCTTCCATCTTATCTGATAAATGTTAGAGGGCTTTCTTTAATGGATACTGGCATTTTCAGTGCCTTACCGTATTTAGTAGGTACAGTTTCCATCGTTCTTGGTGGGTACTTGTCAGATAAAGTAAAAGGAAAGAGGAAATGGGTGTTCATCCCTAATGCTGTAATTAGCGGGTTGGCATTATTTTTAATGCTTCAAGCTTCTTCCACTGCAGTGGTCATTACGTATCAATGTGTTGCAGCCTTCTTCATGTTCCTAGCTCAAGGAGCATTCTGGGGTCTGGTTGTCGACACGCTTCCTGCAAAAATAATGGCTGCAGGTTCATCCACTGTTAACTGTTTCGGATCAATTGCAGGTTTTATCTCCCCGTTACTTATGGGTTATATGATTGAAAGCAGCGGTGGTTCTTACAATTCAACTTTCATATTAATGATTGTAGCCATAATTGTTGCAGCAATTATTGCCCTTACGATTGGCAATAATACCGAAAAAGAAAATTCAATAAATTCAGAAACAGTTGTGGAAGCCTGATCTGAATTGCCAATTTATCAGTAAGTAAATGGATTCTTTATCTTTGTTGAGAATGTTTTCTTACAGGGTAATAGCATTATATTTACAAAACCCTTGTTGATAAGCGGCTGTCAGTGGCGAATCCTCGTAAAAAAATTGCGGAGGCTCTTTTCATCTAGTGAGTAGGAAAGAAGGGAATATGTGTTGCAATTTTCAGAAAAGATTTTAAAATCAAAAGGGAACACAGTTGCTTATTAGGTAACAGAAAGGGCGTGAATGAACGAAATAAGTTAAATCATCTTAAAGGGAGTTTGAATGAATGAAAGTAAATTTAAAACCAAACAATGTTAGTTCATTAACAAAAGTACTTGCAGTAGCTACGCAAAATCAATTTGCTGTCGGTTCGTTTACACCTAGAGCTACAAAGATGGTGGCTCCTATACTTAGAGCGGCCCAAGAAAAGAAATCTGCGGTTATTGTTCAAACTTCTGAGAGGGAGCAGGAACGATATGGAATTAATTTAGCGGAATTTAGCCGAGAGTTTTATCGTGTGATCAAAGAGGAGAATATTACGATCCCTGCTGTGTTACATTTAGATCATACGAAGGATTTCAATGTAATTGCAGAAGCCATCGAAGTTGGTTTTACATCCGTTATGATTGATGCATCAGAGCAACCATTTAAGAAAAATATTGAGATAACAAAAAAGGTTGTTGAGTATGCGCATTCAAAAGGCGTAACTGTAGAAGCTGAATTAGGCAAGATAGGGACAACCGACTTTATTGAAACCGACGTTGATGAAGAGCTATTTACAGAGCCTGAAGAAGCAAAACAGTTTGTTGAAGAGACCTGTATTGATGCATTGGCGGTTTCTGTCGGAACTTCACATGGGGTTTATCTCGTTAAAGATCCAAAAATTGATATTGAACGTTTAATGGAAATTCGTGCATTAACATCTGTACCTTTAGTGTTACATGGTGGTTCAGGCACTCCTTCAGAGATGATAAAGAAGGCAATTCAAATTCCTAATGGTGGAATTAGTAAAGTGAATATTGCAACAGATTTAGAACATATGATGATAAAAACGCTTAATCGAGAAAATCATGTTACAGAAAAAGAGTGGTCGGAACTACCGACTGAAACATTGACTTTAGTCCAAAACGCAGTTCAGAACGTAGTAAAAGAAAAAATTGAAAACTTTTTAATAAGTAGTGATAGTGCTTCTTACTATGTTTAAGAAGTAATATGATACTACCTTTGAACAGTACCCCATATTTTAGACACAGGGATAAACCCTTTAACCACATAATTTATGGCTAGACTACTTATCGTTGAAGATAACCTTTTTTAGAAGAATTGCTAAGATAATAGGAGGAAAAATAATATGTCTATAGAAAGATCAAGTATAGTTACATTTGCTGGCAATCCAGTTACATTGATTGGGAGTGAAATTCGTGTTGGGGATAAAGCTCCAAATTTTGAAGTGTTAGCAAACGATCTCTCAAAAGTTACACTTGAAGATTCAAAAGGGAAAGTCCGCCTTATCTCATGTGTTCCCTCTCTTGATACAGGAGTATGTGACGCACAAACACGGCAATTTAACCAATTAGCTAGCAATCTAGGAAGTGAAGTAGAAGTGTTAACAATTAGTGTAGATCTTCCATTTGCACAAAAAAGATGGTGTGGAGCAGCAGGAATAGAACAAGTCCAAACCCTTTCAGATCATTTTAAGATGTCATTTGGGACAGCTTATGGCACATATATAAAGGAACATCGTTTGGAATGCCGTGCAGTATTCGTTGTAGATGAAAATGATGTCGTACGGTATGTTGAATACGTTCCGGAAATTACGGAACATCCGAACTATGAAGCAGCTATAAAAGCCATTAAGTCATATATAAAAGTTAAAAAGTGATATAAGTAAACAATATACTCATGATTTAGAGAACGCATATTGTTTTTCATTAATCCTAAGAAGTAGAATGATACTAGGCTGCCTTACAAAAGGTCAGCCTCTTCTCCTATATGGTTAGTAAAAATGGGGTGGTAAGGTGCAAAAGTTGTTATTACCTTAAAGGAATAGGCTTAAGTTGAAAAAGTGCATCCCGCTACAATAGTATTTACTTTATGTTAAATAAGGAAAAAATAATATTCTGAATTTTATATTTTTTTACTGAAAAACTAAATTAGCGGTGATAGTATAAAAATGTAAAATATAGAGTAAATTGTTATATTTCACTCTATGATTGAAACGATGTTGCTTATTGAGGTACAAAAAGGGTGGCTAGATCTTTTGAGATTTGGCAATGTTCTTTGAGAACAGACAGAACGAAGCATTTTAAACAACTTAATTTAAATGATCAGTCATATAAAATTTAGTCTAATCATCCAGTTCAAATTTTTTTACCCGGTATTGTATACAATACTGCATTCAATTTTGAATTCTTCATTGAGGGGAGGTATAAAGTGTTGAATAGTTTAGAAATAGATATCTATAAAAAAATCAAGCAAGCTATTATCCAGCAAAAGCTTCGGCCAAATATGCAACTCATAGAAAAGGATCTTGCTGAATCGTTTGGCGTAAGCCGTACCCCTGTTCGAAATGTTCTGCGCAGATTGGAATATGAAAAATTAGTGAAAATTAAAGAGCATAAAGGTACCTTTGTCTCCTGTTCAACAATTGAAGAAGCAAAAGAAGTATTTGAGATGAGGAGAATCTTAGAAGGGGAAGCAGTGCGAAGAGCATGCAGACTCTATAACAAGGAACAATTAAAAGAACTAGAGGCTCTGGTAGAAGAAGAACGACATATTCATGGTAGTCTGGATTTTCATGAATCTTTAAAAATATCAGGGGATTTTCATTTGAAAATAGCTGAAATCGCAGGGAATGCGTATTTTTATCAATGAAGACTTAATTTCCCTAACTTATGTGATTATAGCAATATATGGAAGAGGTAAAATGGAAACATGTGGTTCTCACGATCATTTGCAAATTTTAAATGCCATTAAGCAAAGGGATGGTAATCTTGCAGAACGCTTATCTCTCATTCATCTTAGTGAAATTGAGTCGAATCTTCATTTTAATGAGGAATTACAGATCTCTTCTTCCTTGTTAGATATATTTCTTTAATTGTAATTTGGTATACAGTCATTGAAAGCGCTTACCACTAGGGTTTTTAAGGAGGTGATACAGTCCTTTGAAGGCATTTTCAAATTTAAAGTGTTGTCATGTGTTTTTTTTGCAACTCCAATGAAACGACGTTGCTTAATGCGCGACAAGGTATCTGATGATCTATGGGAAATAGTACTTTTAACAAAACAAATTCGCATTTTAATTCCTGTGAATGATGAACGGAAAAGACCACTTAGAAGGAAGTGTATCATATCATATCATAGCCTTGGCAAACATCTAAGACCTGACTTGTTAACCAATGCATTAAAATGCGGCAAACAATAAAAAAGGGGTTGGATGTATCATGTCTACAAATTTAGAAAGTTACGTTTCACAAGAAACGCAGATCCAACATGATACGGGTGTGGATGAATCACTTAATCCGAAAACCGAGGAAGGTAGGACGGTAAGTCCGGTAGACTATATTTTCATGTGGGTGGGTGACGGTGTTAATTTAGGTAATATGACGCTTGGAGCCAGTATGATTGTAGCGGGAATCGCTACGTTAAATATCTTTCAGACATTTGCCGCAGCTATCATGGCAATTGGTATCATTTCAACTGTTTTTGCTTTAAATGATAGGCTCGGATACAGAACGGGAATCCCATATGTTGTACAGCTTAGAATGTCCTTTGGGCTGAAGGGTTCCGTTATATCATCACTGATGCGCGGTATTCCCGCCATTGTTTGGTACGGTTTTCAAAGTTGGATTGGCGGTACTGCCTTAAATGAAATTGCGAAGATTATGACGGGCGGCGCCTTTGATAATGTTGCCATTTGCTTTGTCGTGCTGCAGTTTGTGCAAATTGGGCTTTCACTGTATGGATTCCATGCCATTAAATGGGTGGAAACGCTAGCTTCTATTGTTATTGTACTTGCGCTTCTCTATGTATTTGGCGTTCTACTAACCTCCTATAGCGATGTTATTGCAGAGAAATGGGTTCATGCAGAAGGATCATGGGGCTTACCTTTCTTTGCATTGATCATGATGTTCATGGGGAATTATGCGGCTATCTTTTTAAGTGCAGCGGACTATTCAAGAGAGCTAAAATCCGGTATTAGCGACAAAAAACGCGGGTTTTTGTACTTTCTTCCTATTTTAATGGCATACGGCTTGACACTTACAATCGGTGGAATGCTTGCTTCCGCAACCGGCATCAACAATCCTGTGAAGGCGTTTGCGGTCGTGGTGGATAACTCTTATATTACCCTCTTTGTATCCGCATTTATTGTTTTGGGTGCGGTGGCAGTAAACATGGTTGCCAATATTATTCCGCCAACCTATGTTATTACATTGCTTACAAAAATGAAATATAAACCTGCAGTTACCATAACCGGACTGCTTGCATTTTGTTCATTCCCTTGGGTTCTTGTGCAGGATTCTTCGGCAAAGGGTCTTGGAATCTTCATTCTTATATATTCCGCATTTTTAGGACCGATTGTTTCTATATTATTAGTCGAATATTATATATTAAGAAAGCAAAAGGTGAATGTTGCAGATTTGTATAAGGAAGACGGTCCATTTGCCGGGTATAATCCAGCAGCGGTGCTTGCATTGCTAATCGGCGCCGGTGGAGCCTGTTTGAAAGTGGAGCTGGCATGGATTATCGGAGTTGTAGTGGGAGGTAGTGCATATTTGCTTTTGATGAAATTTGCATTTAAAGATTCAAAATTCAAAAAGGGTACTATTTTTGAAAAGTAGACCTGTATTTCTATGTTTCCGGGGGCTATTCTCTCTGTCCATTTATAATGGATGGATGCAATCTGAGGATGAAATAAACAAGGCAATTGTATAATAAAAATATACTGAAAATTGCAAAAAAAGGGGTTGGGAGAATGAAATTTGATTTAGTTATAAAGAACGGAAATGTAGTAATTGAAAATACAGTGGAACAACTAGATATCGGTATACTTAATGGCAAGATTGCAGAAATTTCAAAAGAAATTGCCGGAGAATCTGCTGAAATCATAGATGCTGCTCATCAATATGTCATGCCTGGGATGATAGATGCCCATGTCCATATTTGCGAGCCAGGCAGAACGGAGTGGGAAGGGTTTGTAACAGGAACTCAAGCACTGGCTGCAGGAGGGACAACATCATTTGTAGATATGCCATTAAACGCTTTGCCGGCAACGACTACAAAGAGTTCACTGCATTTAAAATTAAGATCTGCTGAAAATAAGGCGTATGTTGACTATGCTTTGTATGGTGGATTAGTTCCGGATAATCTCCAAGATTTAGAGGACCTTTCTAACGAAGGTGTTGTGGCCTTTAAATGTTTTATGGCAACATGTGGCAGTGAGGAAGTTGGAGATTTTAAAAATGTTGATGATTTTACTCTATATCAAGGTATGAAAAAACTATCCGAATTGGGGCATATTCTATCTATACATGCTGAGAATGCAGAGCTTACTGATAAACTGGCAATTGAAAAGAAAAAACAAGGGAAGACAACAGCAAGAGATTATGTAGAGTCCCGCCCCATTTTTACTGAGGTTGATGCTGTAAAACGTGCTTTGTTATTGGGTAAAGAGACTGGATGCAAATTACATTTTGTTCATATTAGCAGTGAAGAGGCTGTTGAAGAAATCCTTAAAGCACGTAAACTAGGCCAAGAGGTTACGATAGAATCGTGTCCTCACTATTTCACGTTGGATATGGAAACCTTTGAAAGGATAGGACCTGTTGCGAAATGCGCCCCACCGCTTCGTACTAAAACAGAACAAGATAAATTATGGGAAGCTCTTAAGGAAGGGAAAATTGATATCCTGGCATCAGACCATTCCCCATGTCCTCCGGAAATGAAGCAGAGCAACACCAATAATATGTTTGATGTGTGGGGAGGGATTAGTGGCTGCCAAAATAATGTTGATTTAATGTTTGACGAGGCTGTTAAGAAACGTGGGGTTTCTGTAAGTGATTTTTCAAAGATGATTGCGACAAAACCTGCAGAAATATTTAACTTAAGAAATAAAGGAAGCATTAAAGTTTCCTATGACGCTGATATCATTCTTCTTGATCCAAATAAATCATACACCATTCAGCCAGAAGATTTGTATTACCGTCATCAACAAAGCCCTTATATTGGAAGAAGGATTAACTGTCGAGTGACGAAAACGTTTGTAAGAGGACAACTAGTATTTGATTTTGAGAAAGGGATTGTAAGTCATCCGATTGGGAAGTTCATTTCGGCAAAAAGTAGTCTCGTAAAAGCATAAAGTTATGTAAAGAAGGTTGACCCAAAAGGGCACTTAAGTTGCCCTTAATGGCGTCATACCTTCTTTTTTGGTTTATTTTTTGACTGGTATTATGTCTGTGGATTGCTCTTGTGGTAAGATAAAGAAACAGGATCAGTATTATAGGATTTAATCGGAGGTTAATATAAATGGTTAAGTCAGTAGATAGGGCGTTAACAATTATTTCATTAGTGAGCAAGCGTAAAGATGGGATTGGGGTTACTGAGCTGGCCTCCAACCTAGATTTAAATAAAAGCTCTATATTCAGATTATTAAGTACTCTTGTAGATCATGGATTCATCGAACAAAATCCTGAAACTAAAAAATATAGATTGGGCTATAAATATTTAGAATTAAGTTCGATGCTGCTTGAATCTATTGACTTGAGAACTCAAGCTAAACCATTTCTGGAAGAGTTAGAATCACATATTAATGAAGTGATCCACTTGACCGTATATGATCAAGGAGAGGTAATCTATATTGAAAAACTTGAGGGAAGTGAAACCCTTAGAACACATTCACAAGTAGGGAGACGGGCCCCAATGCATTGTACGGCAGTTGGGAAGGTAATCTTGGCCCATCTGCCATTAAATGAAATCGTAGATATAATTGACAAGCATGGTTTACCAAAACATACTGAACAAACGATTACCGATAAAGAACTCTTTTTTAAAGAATTGGGAAAAATAAGGAACGAAGGTATTGGCAGGGAAATTGAAGAAAATGAACAAGGAATCACCTGTATTGCAGCGCCAATTTTTGATAATCGTAAGAAAATTACAGCTGCTGTTAGTATATCAGGACCAAGCATCCGAATGACTGAAGAAAGATTAACTGAAATTAAACCAATTATAATGGATATTGGTAAAAAGATTTCCAAAAGGCTTGGTTACACGGATAATTAAATAATGTGAAAAAGAATTGGTATAATGCCAATTCTTTTTTTGTGGAAATTTATTGAATCAAGTTTATCTTCGAGTAGGGACTTTGGTGTTTTGTCCTCCGAAAATTTTTATAAAAAATTTAATGGTAAAATACTTGAAATATTCAAAAAACGGTGATAATATCAAAATAAGAAACAAGGTTAGTTAATAAGCAACAATTTACTTAATTTTATTTTTTTAACCATTTAGTGAAACGACGTTGCTTATTATGCGACTAAAAGGGGGAGTAAATAGTGGATTTTTCTAAAGAGAAAGGCGAATTTTATAATAATCTAACGAAAACGATTCGCCGGCACATAGTTAAAATGACGAACCATGCTGGAAGTGGTCATCCCGGTGGTTCTTTATCGGCAACTGAATTAATGTCCGTCCTATTTTTTGAACACATGAATGTTGATCCTGACAACCCAGATTGGCAAGACCGAGATTGTTTCTTCTTATCCAAGGGGCATTGTACACCTGTATTTTATTCAGTATTAGCTGAAAAAGGTTTCTTCCCGGTTGAAGAGTTAATGACATTCAGGGATGTTGACGGCAGGTTACATGGACATCCATGTGGAGAGCATATTCCAGGTGTAGACATATCTTCAGGATCACTTGGTCAAGGATTATCGGTAGCTAATGGTGTTGGATTAATTGCAAAGCTTGATGGCAGCAATAGAAGATCATATTGCATGATAGGTGATGGAGAATTACAAGAAGGCCAAGTTTGGGAAGCGGCAATGACAACTGCACATTACAATCTTGATAACGTTTGTGCGATTATCGACTGGAACAAAATTCAACTTGATGATTTTGTTGAAAATGTAAAAGGTTTAAAAAATCTTGGTGATAAATTTAGAGCTTTCGGTTGGCACGTTGTTGAAATTGATGGTCATGATATTCATGCAGTTAATGAAGCGTATAAAGAAGCTAAACGGACTAAAGGCAAACCTACTGCAATTCTTGCTCATACGGTTAAAGGCAAGGGAGTTTCATTTATGGAAGATACACATGATTGGCATGGAATGGCTCCGAATGATGAGCAATTAGAAATCGCTTTAAAGGAGTTGGCTTAAGATGGCAAATCAAGAAGCACCACGTAAAGGTTTTGCTGATGCACTAATTAGACTTGGAGAAAAACATGACAATTTAGTGGTACTTGACGCGGACTGCGCAAAATCGAATATGACAAATCTATATAAAAATAGATTTCCAGAACGTTTTTTCAATATCGGTATTTCCGAATGTGATTTAGTGGGTACCGCGGCCGGCATGGCAGTGGCGGGTAAAGTACCATTTGCCAATGCTTATGCAAACTTCCTTACTGGGCGCGCATTTGATCAAATGAGAATTTCAGTATGTTATTCAAATAACAATGTGAAGATTGTCGGTCATAACGCTGGTACATCAGCTGCTCAAGAGGGTGCAACACATTTACCGCTTGAAGATATTTCTTTAATGCGATCACTCCCACGTATGACTGTAATTGTTCCAGCTGATGCGGTTGAAATGGAAAAAGCAGTAGAAGCTGCTTATTACCATGAAGGACCAATTTACCTCCGTGTTGGCAAATTACCAGTACCGATCGTTACCAAAAAAGAAGAACCATTCAAAATAGGTAAAGCAATTAAATACCGTGAAGGATCTGATATTACAATCATCAGTACTGGGATAATGCTTGATGAATCACTAAAAGCAGCAGGTGAATTGGAAAAGCAAGGTGTAAGCGCCGAACTTTTACACATCCATACAATTAAACCTATTGATAAAGAAGCCATTATTGCATCGGCTGCGAAAACAAAACATGTCATCACAGTTGAAGAGCATTCAATTATAGGTGGATTAGGTAGTGCTGTTGCTGAAGTATTATCGGAAAGCCAACCAGCTATATTAAGAAGAATCGGTACAAATGACCGTTTTGGGGTTTCTGGAAAAATGGATGAATTACTTGATTTATTTGAATTAAGAGCACACCGTATTATTTCTACTGCAAATGAATTATTAGGGCATAGAGTAACTAGCTAATCACATTTTTAGATAATGAAAGGGGGAGGTTTTTTGTCAAACGCAACCCAATATCTAAGTTTAAAGGATACTTTAGACCTCTTCTCTAAATCGGATGACAGCCTTCGTGCTGAAATCAAAGCTCATTTAAACCAAACAAAACATAAATTTATCGTTTTAGATGATGATCCAACCGGTGTCCAGACGGTACATGATATTTTTGTCATCACAGACTGGGGAAAAGACTGGATTAAAAAAGGATTATCTGATGAGAGAAGTGTACTTTATATTTTAACAAACACAAGAAGTCATAATGCAGAAAAGACGGAAATCATCAATAGGGAGATTGTCCAAAACATTGTTGACGTTACTAAGGAAATGGGAATCAATTATTCAATTATCAGTAGAAGTGACTCAACATTAAGAGGGCATTATCCACTTGAAATTAATGTGCTCCAAGATGAATTATTAAAAACTGCTGATGTACAAATTTCAGGTCATTTAATCATTCCGGCTTTTTTTGAAGCACATCGTTACACCATAGACAATATTCATTATTTAGGTATGGAAGGCCAGCTTGTCCCAGTAAATGAAACAGAATTTGCGAATGATTCCGTTTTCGGTTTCAAAACCGCTAATTTGCCAAAATGGATTGAAGAAAAGACAAATGGAAACGTAGCTTCAGAGTCAGCATTGATCATTTCACTGGAAGATATTCATAATGGCGGCATTGATAGAGTTTATGAGATTTTACTATCTGCTAACAATAATACTCCTATTATAGTAAATGCTAAATCTTACTATGACTTGGACATCGTATCATTAGCTGTCCTTAAAGCAATTGATTCTGGCAAACAATTCTTGTTTAGAACTGCGGCATCTATTGTAAAATCGATTGCGGGCATTCAGGATCGTCCATATTTATCAGCTAATGAGATTGTTTCAAATGATGAAAGCCAAAACAATGGTGGCTTTATTATAGTAGGTTCTCACACGAATAAAACTACGGAACAAATTAAGGAACTAATGAATAAATACCCGATTGAACAAATCGAAATGAATGTTGTGAAAGTTCTGAATGAAGAAACGAGAATTGAAGAGCTAACCCGAGTATGTCAATTAGTAGATAAAAATATTTCTTCTAATCGCGATACGCTTGTATATACGAGTAGGGATTTAATTAGTGCGAAAGATAAGGAAGAAAACTTGAAGATTAGTCAAACTGTTTCAAGTTCTTTAGTTAAAGTTATTCGCTCACTGAAAGTAAAGCCGAAATTCATCATTGCAAAAGGTGGTATAACTTCGAGTGATGTGGCAACTGACGGCTTAGATATTAAATATGCAAAAATTTTAGGGCAAGCGATCGCCGGTGTTCCAGTATGGTTAACCGGAAGTGAAGCTAAGTTTAAAGATACACCTTATATCGTATTTCCAGGCAACGTTGGGGATAAAGATTCGATTGCTCAAATCTTTGAAAATATAAAAAAGGATCAAAAGGGAGAGATATAGATGGCTAAACAAAAAATGACAGCTGCTGAGTTAATTGCCTTGTATTTAGAAAAAAGAGGGGTGAAGCATGTTTATGGTGTACCGGGAGCTGCAATTTTACCATTCTATGATGCAATAAAAGAATTAACTAAAATCGAATCATATATTGTTCGTCACGAGCAAACGGGTGCTTTCATGGCTGATGGTTATTCAAGAGCAACTGGTGAAGTAGGTGTATGTGCTGCCACATCAGGTCCTGGTGGAACTAACTTCTTAACTGGCCTTTACGGTGCATGGATGGATTCCATTCCAATGATAGCCATTACCGGTCAACAAAAAAATAGTTTAATTGGAACCATGCAATTCCAAGAAGCGCCTATCGTTGAAATGGCAAAGCCTGTAACGAAAGCTGCATACCGTTTAACTGACGGTTCGAAAGCTGCTGAATTTATCCATGAAGCATGGGTAACAGCTACTACTGGCAGAAAAGGTCCAGTGCTTCTTGATTTACCGGTTGATCAACAAAAAGTTGAAATAGAAGTAGACTTGGATGTGCTTATCGGTTCTACTCCAGTCGATAACTTACCACAAGCTTCCGACGCTGATATAGAGAAAACATTAGAATTATTAAAAGATGCTAAAAGACCGGTCCTACTTTCTGGTGGAGGGGTCAACATTGCGAACGCTACCATTGAATTAAAAGCGTTAGCTGAAGAACTGCAAATCCCTGTAGTAACTTCTGGCATGGGGATGGATACATTCCCTAACGATCACCCTTTATTCGCTGGACGTATGGGAACGATGCTTGATACTCCATTCGGTAACAAAACAATTGTTGAAGCCGATTTAGTAATCAACCTTGCCGGACGTTTCGCTGATCGCTCAACTGGTAATGTTTCGGTATTCACACAAAACGGTAAGAAAATCATCCACGTAAATCTTGATAATAAGGAAATTGGTAAAGTTGTACCAACGGTTTTAGGTATCGTTTCTGATGTTAAAACATTCATGATTAAACTTGCAGAAGCCCATAAAGCACTTGGTGCTCATGTAGCTGCAACTGCCGAAGTAGGCACTAGAGTTAACTTAACTGAAGAGCGTAAGAAATGGGCACGTAAAACGGATTACACAACACTTCCAATCAGACAAGAGCGTGCATTGCGAGAACTTCGTGAATTCTTGGATCGCGATGCCTTCGTATCACATGACTGCGGTATCAGTCAAATCTGGTCTAGTCAATTATTTGAAACGTATGTACCAAGAACATACTTATTAACTGGCGGTGCGGGGACAATGGGTTGGGGCCTTGGTGCAGCAATGGCAGCGAAACTTGCATTTCCTGAAAGACAAAGTGTAAACATCCTTGGTGATGGAAGCTTAGGAATGTCATTGCAAGATATTGCTACAGCTGCAAAGCATGATATTCCGGTCATTATTTTCTGTATGAATAACTCATTAATGGGATTAATTCGCCAACAACAAAACTGGTTCTATAATGAACGCCAAATATCTACGGACTTAATTTACAAAAATGAATTATGTGATAATGAAGAGCGAGGAATCGACTTTGTTAAAACGGCTGAAGGCATGGGTGTTCGTGGTGAGCTAGTTACACATTATGATGACATCAAACCAGCTCTGCAACGTGCAGTTGACTCAGGTAAACCATATTTAATCGAAGTTATAGTTGATCCAGATCCTAAGAACGCATGCGAATTCTCTAACAACGGTGCACTTAATGGATTTAAATACTCAGAAAAGATTGATTATTCCAAATAGTCATCACTCTTGATGGAAGTGGTTTTTTTGAAGCAATGGGATATGACCTATTGCTTCAAAAAACATATTAGTAATGAAAAGCAGGATTGACTGTACTTAAATAATGGGTTCATTAAAGGAGGGAAGCCGAAAAATCGGCGAAACAATGTCAGCAAATCTTCATAATTCTATGAAAGTCGGAATTGTTCACTTCATGGCTTATCCGGAAACAATGGGTGGAGAGGGCCCAGCTGTTGAAACAATTAAGAAAATTGTACAAGATGATTTTTTCTCTGGAATTGAAATTACATCTATTAACAATCCTGAAGAACGTAAAGAGGCTGCTCAAATTTTACAATCCGGTGGAATGAATGTAGGGTTTGGTGCACAACCGATTCTATTAAGAAACAAAGGAAACCTTAATTCTTTTGATGAAGCAGAGCGTAGAAGGGCTATCGATTTAGTAAAAGGCGGAATTGACCAGGCTTACGAAGTAAATGCTGCTAAACTTGGTTTCTTAAGTGGGGCTAAACCAGATAATCAACAAGATGTCGCATTACAATTACTAACGAATTCTATCAAAGAATTATGCGATTATGCAAAATCTAAAGGTGATTTAGTACTCTCACTTGAAACATTTGATGATGAGACTGATAAGAAATGTTTAATCGGTTCGAATAAACTTGCTGTTGAAGTTGCAAAAGAAGTTCGTAAAGTAGATCCCACTTTCGGTTTAATGCTTGATTTAAGTCATTTACCGATGCAACGTGAAACGTCTCATGATGCATTAACGGTAGCTCGTGATTATATTAACCATGCCCATATCGGAAATTGCTATATTAAAGATACTTCTGATCCTGCTTACGGCGATCAGCATCCGCGTTTCGGATATCCAGGAAGTGAAGTTGATGTTCCTGAATTAGCTGAGTATTTACGGTCTCTATTAGAAATTGGTTACATTGGTGAAGGTATAAAGAATATAGTCGCTTTTGAAGTGAAACCTGTCGGTACAGAATCATCTGATATTGTAATTGCACAGTCAAAACGTACTCTAGTTGATGCGTGGTCATTATTACATTCAAAAAAAGGGCGTTTAGTTAGTTAGCCTATATATATGTACGATATGTATTAAACGGTGACAAGTGCTTTTGCTTGTCACCGTTTAATCTAACTTTTAATTAGCTTATCATGCAGAATTCCTATTGAGCAAAGACTAAATAAAGTGTTAATATGACTTTGCATATTAAGTAACTGGATTTAAATAACAAAAATTTTACTTGGAGATTAAATTGGCAGGGAAGTGATCGATTGGTTAAACTTCAGAAGGATGTTGATGCTATAAGAATCAACACTAGAACCGAAGAACTTGCTGCTTGTTCATCCACATCTGTTGGTGTCACTAGACTACCTTTCACAGCGGAAAGTTTAAAAGCAGAAAGTCTAGTTGAAAAGTGGATGAAAGCAGCTGGGATGACGGTAAGAAAAGATGCTCTTAATAATATAATCGGACGTTATGAAGGGAAAGATCCTACAGCTCCAGTTTTAATGATTGGTTCACATTTAGATAGCGTGATTGAAGCAGGTAAATATGATGGGATTCTAGGAGTTATAACTGGAATAGAAGTTGTTCAAACTCTTAAGGATAATGGCATTTTATTATACAATCCAATCGAAGTGGTAGGTTTTTGTGATGAGGAAGGAGTAAGGTTTCACTCAACTTTCCTTGGTAGTAAAGCGATTGCAGGAACCTTTACTGCTGAAGATTTAGAAAGGGCAGATGAACAAGGAATAACAATTGCTGAAGCGTTAAAAGGAATTGGCATTGCTGACCCATATGCTTATAAAGACGCTAGTCGTACTCCAGAAGAACTTCTCGCTTATTTGGAACTTCATATCGAACAGGGGCCTGTGCTTGAGAAGGAGAATGAACCTGTCGGCATAGTTCGCGGGATTGCTGGTGCTACAAGATTTTATTTTGAAATTATCGGGAAACCTGGACATGCAGGTACAGTTCCTGTTGCCCTTAGACAAGATGCGCTTTTAGGAGCTAGTGATCTCATTTCCTACATTGAGAACATCGCTATCCAAAATGAACCATTAGTGGCGACCATCGGAAAACTTACTGTAAGTCCGGGTGCTAGTAATGTAATACCTGGCCTTGTAACAGGAACGCTGGATATCCGTGATTTAGATGTGGATCGTAAGAAAAAAGCCATTGATGCCATATTAACTGAAAGTGAAAGAGTAGCAAAAGCTAGAGGACTCCAAATTTATTTTGAACAGGTCATGGAAGCCGATCCTGTATACTGTGATGAACAATTGATTAAAGTAATCGAGGAGTCCATTAGCGAATTGGATGGCAGTCCTATCAGTCTTGTAAGCGGTGCTGGTCACGATGCAATGGCTATGGCGGATGTAACGAATGTTGCAATGATTTTCGTTCGTTGTAAAGATGGTCTTAGTCATCACCCAGATGAATTCGTGACTGTAGAAGATATGGGTGCAGGAGCTAGAGTCCTTTACTCTACAGTGATTAAGATAGCCACAAAACAATATTGAGGAACTTATAAGTTTTAGCTATCAACTAAAAGAGAACTTCTTACAAAAAAACTCGTGATCCGACTGTATCGGAACACGAGTTTTTTCAAAATGAATACATTTCAATTATTGGACAAAGATCCTTCATTCGATGAAACAGTCATGCGTATCGACAATGATCCGATGTAATAAAAGGAATTCTGTTTGTTCATTAAAAAGCCACTGAAATTCCTGAATTCCTCATAATCCAAGACACTTCCAGAAAATAAAGTCGAGAATTACTCTTTATATTGATCTCTGTCTGCGTAGAGCAGTTTACCTTCAGTCAATATCTGCTTTAGTAGTGATTACAATAACTTATTAATCACTATTACCCCTGAAAATTGAACTCATGAGTAAAGCTATACGTAAATGAAGTGAGTTTTTTGCATCATGAACGGAATAATTCAACATGTCCTCACATTTGGCAATTCGGTATTTAACGGTATTACGGTGAACAAACAGTTTCCTGGATGTAATAGCAAGTTCGCAATTATTATCCAAATATACCAATAAGGTATTAACTAAGTCTTTTTCATCTTTATTTTTCGGGTAGGATAAAGAACGTAAAGTATTTTCATAAAATTTTTTTAAATCTTTTTCGGGAATTAACCGAATCAGTTCGATTAATTGCTTGGTCTCGTAAAAGTTGATAAATTTATTTTGAAACAGTTCAGCCCCATTTGTCCATGCTTCCACTGCCTCTTCGTATGTAAGGTGGATATAGGTAAGGTCATTAGAAAAGTTACCAACTCCAAACGACAACGAAATTTTCAGATTTGAATAAGCCTCATTCTGGAATTCCTTCAGCCTTTCTTCTATTATGCTTTTAATCGAATCATTAATATTCAGAGGAGCTTGCATCAAAATAACAAAATATCCATCTTTCATAAAAACGATGTTGTTAGTATCTATTTTTAAAAATGATTTATGTAAAAATTTATATAAATAGTCGTATAATTTATTCATTATGTCTGCACTTTTTTGTAAAGCGTTTTGTTTATCATCATCAATCTTACACACAATGCATACGTATTTCATATTGTCGATTAAGCCATGCTGTTTTCCCCTATGAATAATTTCTTGTTTGTTAGAAATCTTTCCATCAACAAGGGAAGCAAAAAAGTTATTTTCTAACAAACGACTGTTTTCTCTAATGGCCTCGTTTTTAAGTAGCGTGAATGAAATGACTGTTGATGCTTGTTCTATAGCTAATTGTGAAGATGGGTATGAAAGCTTCTCAGGGTGAAGAATTAATAGAAAATAGGGATAGGGACGCATTGTTTTCACCCGAAACATCTTTATAGAAATGTCCGTATTTTGGATGTCGATAGTAAGCTGGTTTTTCTCCAGGTATGTTTCTATATCACGTTTAATTTGTTCTTGAACATTTTTCATGACGATTTTCATATTTCCTGTACGAAAATGATGAGAAAAGGATGTCACATCACCAATAGGATCAAGTAGTAGAACAGGACATTTTAATAGGGAGCCAAGATTTTCAATTAAAGAATTCAGACTGTAGCCTTTTATCATCATATTGGTAAATTCCTTGTGAATATGCATCGCATAGAATAACTCTTCAATTTGGTTATCCCATATAAAGCTTAATAATTGATGAGCAACCGCACCTAATGTTAATGTCTCTGGAATTTGAATAATTGGAAATTCTAATGAGTCAGCCAATTCGATTACATCCTGCGGGATCTTATCAATGAATCTTTTAAGTTTAATGGCAATCCCTGCACATGGTAGTTCATTAATTTGGGAAATGAGATTGCATAATGCATGAGGGTCGTTTTTAAAAGCGTATCCTGTTGTCAATAATAGTGAGTTCTTAGCTAAAAAATTGATGGCATCTGGTGTTTCTGAAATCTCAATTGATTCTACTTTCCTTTTAAGTCCGGCATGTCCAGCAATAATTTTGGCTTCTTGAAACACATCAACGATAAATAAATCTTCTACCTTTTTCATCATACACCTTCTAATTCTACATTTTGTCAGTTTTTATTACTAGAAAGGGAAGCAAACGAATCTTGTTAAATTTGGACAAAAATTTAAATGGAAATTGTTTACACCGCATAATGATTTTGTGAATGAATCCGCTTATAATCAATTGTATAGAGGATTGAAGGTTAATGAAACTGTTTTCAAGATTTTTTTTACATTCCTTGAATCCCAAGTTTTTATTATATTTAGAAACTATATTTATTTTTTGAAGCGCATACAATCCGCCAGTTTTTGCCTGCTCTCAAGCTATTAATTGCTCTATATTTTTCTGGTACGATGCTCGCATTCGTTCATCTATATTGTTTTTGTTTTAAAAAGCGCAACAGAAACGAGAGGATGTGGTTAAAGGGGCTTAATTGATGGAAACGTGAAATAGTCAGAAAAAGAGTCCGAATATTAAAAAAATGAATCAGTATTGACGACCTTGGTGAGGGTGCCGTACAAAACAAGATAACAGCCAAGGCTGCGCATCTCGCTTCCCGTTTCCATAAAGGTGGATGCGATTAAGTTGGGAAATGGATTGTAAGTTTCATTCCAAAATTGCTTGATAGAAGTTTTAGTGGAATCTACTAAACCTCAAAACGATGTTCAGAATGTAATAGTTGTATTTAATTCCGAATATATACGATTTCAGCTGCCCAAAGAAATGTTCGTTTCTTCATCAGGCAACTTGTAAAGAGGATTCTCCTTAAAAGTTTTTATAAAGTTTGATTTCCCATGGAAAGGAATGAACCTATGGCTACATATGATTTACTCATTAGAAATGGAAATCTGGTAATGTTTGATTCGATTGTTCAAGGAGATATTGCAATTAAGGAAGGGAAAATTAAAGAAGTGACTATTGGAAAGAATATTGATGCTTTAGCAACAAGAGAAATTAATGCTGAGGGGCAGCACATCCTCCCAGGATTAATTGATACTCATGTTCATTTCAACGAGCCAGGCAGAACTGAGTGGGAAGGTGTTCAAACTGGTAGCAGAAGTTTAGCGGCAGGTGGGGTGACAACCTATTTTGATATGCCATTGAACAGTACACCACCAACAATCAATAAAGAATATCTGGCATTAAAGAGAGCTTGCTCCGAAGAAAAGTCGGTAATCAATTGCCGCTTTTGGGGTGGACTTATACCGGAAAATATTGAGAATATTAAGGAACTTGATGAAAATGGAGTAATTGGATTTAAAGCTTTTATGTCACCGAGCGGAATTGTCGATTTCAATCATGTTGATGATAGTACGATTTTTAAAGGGATGAGAGAAATCGCCTCTGTAGGTTCACTTTTAGCCGTTCATGCTGAAAGTACAGTCATTTGTGATCAGCTTGCACAAGAAAAACAAAGACAAAATAAGACGACTGCAAAAGACTTCGTCGAATCAAGACCGATAATTTCCGAAATTGAAGCGGTAAGAAGAATAATTTCATATGCAGAAGCTACAGGGTGTAAACTGCATATTGTTCATGCGAGCAGCCGCAAAGTAGTGGAGGTCATCAATCAGGCAAAGCAAAGAGGCCTGGATATTACGGTAGAAACATGCCCTCATTATTTATCTTTGACATTAAAAGACTTAGAGGAAAAAGGCGGATTGGCAAAATGCTGCCCTCCACTGCGTGATGATGAAGAAGTAGAACAATTATGGGAAGCTGTGGCAAACGGTGAAATTGACGTAATAGCATCCGACCATTCACCAGCACCTGCTTCTATGAAAGAAGTAATAAATAATGACTTTTTTAGTGCCTGGGGTGGGATTTCCGGTGCCCAATCTACGCTCAATATTATGTTGACGGAGGGGCATTTCAACCGTAATCTTCCTCTGGGGAAAATTGTTGAATTAACATCAACGAATCCAGCTAAGTTATTTGGCCTTTATCCCCATAAAGGGATAATAGCCGTTGATAGCGACGCTGATCTGGCAATAGTTAATCTGAACAAAAGCTTCGAGCTGAAAAAGGAAGATTTGTTCTACCGCCATCAGCAGTCGCCTTATGTTGGCAGGACATTCAAAGGGCAAGTAACAACAACGATCGTCAATGGGGCTATTGTTTTTGAAAATGGAAGCATTACCACTGTGGAAAAAATTAAAATCTAGGGTCGTTAAGCATAAAGGGCTGGAGAAAATCTTTTTATCTATAATGAACAAAAATATAAAACGTTTTTATCGAATAGGCATAAAGACTAATTAAATGAAAGCGGTTAATATTTATATAAGGGACTTAATCGTTTCTAACAAGCTAATAATATATGGAAACAAGCTTCAATTATAAGTTGATTTATAGCGGAAACCAGGGCACACCATGAGGCACATACTTTCAAATAAAATACGATTAAAAGGAGAGTTTAAAAGATGGGTTATCCTAAAGATTTATTAGCAAGCAGATCAATAATTGAGCACGGTAAATATGCTTTAATTGCACCTGAAGGATTGGTTAATAATGTTGTTCCGGGATTTGAGAATTGTATCATTTCCATTTTGGGTTCTCCAAAGCTTGGAGCAAGCTTTGTCGATTACATTGTGACAATGCAAAAGGGAGGAAAGAACAGCGAGGGGTTTGGTGGACAAGATAATGTTGAGACATTTGTCTATGTTATTGAAGGGAAAATAAAAGCTGCTGCAGGTGAACAAGAGTTTGTCCTCGGTGAAAGCGGTTATTTATACTGTCCGCCAGGAACAAAGATGTATTTAGAAAACCAATCGGATGGAGATTCTAAACTATTCCTATATAAGCAAAAGTATCGTCCACTTGAAGGACGGAGGCCTTGGGTCCATTCAAACCATGCTAACAACATTGAATTCAGGATTTATGATGATATGCATAATGTCCATCTTAAGGATCTTTTGCCTGCTGATATAGATTTTGATATGAATTTTCATATTCTTTCCTTTGATCCCGCTGCATCTCATCCGTTCATCGAAACACATGTGCAAGAACATGGAGCCTACTTACTCTCGGGAGAAGGGATGTATAACCTGGATAATCAGTGGGTTCCCGTAAAGAAAGGAGATTACATTTTTATGGGTCCATATGTACATCAAGCAGCCTATGCGGTAGGCAGAGAAAATTTAACTTATGTTTACTCTAAAGATTGTAATCGCGATGCATCCTTGTAAAAGGTCACATCATTTAGAAGAAATGAGTAAATGACAACTTCAAGAGATTTAATGCGGGCAGAATTGTATTTTAGGGAGATCCGGTAAGTGTAATTCAAAACCATTAAATATAAAAGAGGTGCTGAGGTATGGACCAGAATGTAATTTTGAACAAAAAGTCGATAATAGAGGAAAGAGTTTTTGAAATCGATAAAATAGCAAAATTCGATTCTAATGCACCACAAAAAAATTATTTCTATGAAACGGATAAAACTGTCGGGGCAGTTTGGTGTCTTGAACCTGAGCAGGAAGTATATTTACATTCCCATTCGAATGTTGATGATATTTGGGTTTGCATTGAGGGGGAAGGAACATACTTTCCTGATCTGGAGAATGAGATTACGATCAGAAAAGGAATGGTAGTATTGGCCAAGCCTAATCAAATTCATGGTATGCGTAATACAGGAAACAGTCGATTCATGTTTGTAGGCTTTGCTGCAGGGGCATTGCCTATGGATATAACAAGATATTAGAAAAGGTTAAGATTATTAAACATTACAATATAATTTAAGTTTCTTCTTTAAAAAACAAAAAAAGTGATTAAGGCGAAGCGATGTAATGAAGACAGCGCTTCGCTTATATTTTTATTTATAAAAAAGTGATGATTTGTAATGTTTACGATTGGCTTCCTTAAAAACTAGCAAACTGATTTTACAAAAAATCCAGAAATCGGAAATGGTGATGATTAAGATGAAACAGCAAGGAGTTACTGTAACATTATTCTCGTCTTTACAGTGGCTTTTTTTTATTTTTGCCAATACGGTTGTCGTACCAATTTCTGTAGGAGCAGCATTCCAACTTCCTACAGAAACAATTGAAATGACGATAAGATGCTCCTTTATCTTTACAGGCATATCCTGTATTCTGCAGGCCTGGATTGGACATCGTTATCCATTATTGGACAGCCACTCGGGGCTAATGTGGGGGCTGATGATAAATATGGGCATCTCTGCATCTGCACTCGGATTGGATTTTGCAACCGTAGGGGGAGGAATTGCAACAGGTGTTTTGCTGGCTGGAGCTGTAACCGTACTGCTTGCGGCATTTAACCTGATTTATATCATACAAAAAGTAATTAAGCCGATGGTGATAAGTGTTTATATATTTTTACTGACCTTTCAGCTCATTTTTATTTTCTTCAAAGGTATGTTTAAAATAACCGAAAGTGGAACAATCGATCTCCCTGTCAGTTTGTTTTCAATCTTGATTGTCATCTTCGTCGGCTTTTTAAGGATTAAAGGAGGGAAAATACTAGGCAATTTCTCAATCCTGATCGGAATTATCGTTGGATGGTCATTATATCGAATTATTTTCCCTTCAGATCTTCCGACGGCTAGCTCTTCAGGTATGGCATTCACTTTCTTTCCCCTTGGAACTCCAAACTTGAATATTGGTATTATTTTTGTTTCCTTTTTTGCGGTCCTTCTGAATTTAACGAATTCTTTCGCTTCTATTCAAGCTGTTGCAGATGTATACAAGGAAAAGGTGGAACATAGTCAATACAGGAGATCTATTTTTGTAACAGGTATTTTTGCGTTTATCACTTCGTTTTTTGGCTTGGTCCCTTTTACACCATTTACATCTACGATAGGTTTTTTACAAAGTACCAAGCTATTTAAACGAAAGCCATTCATTATAAGCGGATTTTTGTTTACTCTCCTTGGAGTTATACCGCCATTAGGGAGATTCTTAGGAACAATACCATTAACAATAGGTAACGCTGTTTTATTTGTCGCATACCTTCAATTGTTCGGGACCGCATTAAACAGCCTGAAAGGAACGTTATTCAACTCTGAAACGATACTCCGTATAGCGGGGCCAGTCCTAGTTGGAGTTAGCATTATGAACATCCCGCCAGCATTATTCGGCAGTTTACCTGTCCTCTTGCAGCCTTTCATTACAAATGGTCTCATTATGGGTGTCATTATATCGATCTTTTTGGAAAAATTCATTAATTGGAATAAATTAACAACCAAATTGGAAGTTGGGCAGTAACCGATATATCTACCAGGAAACGGAAACATAAGGTGGGTGTTCTAAAAAAATGGGATTTCATTTTACAATTG
Source organism: Bacillus sp. ISL-78 (assembly GCF_018613455.1). NCBI lineage: Bacteria > Bacillati > Bacillota > Bacilli > Caryophanales > Bacillaceae > Bacillus > Bacillus sp. ISL-78. The sequence continues at coordinate 450,448 of NZ_JAGGQC010000003.1, read as the reverse complement.
AAGAAAAAGGTGTTCATACCACATTGACATCTCTAACGATAAACTTGAAATTGATTATAAGATAACAAAACAATAAATTCGAGAACTTGAAATCGAAAACAAATTAAGCATTGAACCCGTTAAAAGGGGGGGGAGATCACCAGGTTTAAGAAAATTATCTCGGCGTATGCCGGTAGTCAAACTAATTTTTAGAGGAGGAATACATCATGGGAGAATATGTGAAAGTAGGTAATCTTCAAGTGGCTTCGGTACTTTTTGAATTTATCAATAAAGATGGGCTGCCTGGAAGCGAACTGAATCAGGAACAATTTTGGGTTGATTTTGAAAAATTGGTACATGACATGTCTCCAAAAAACAAAAAATTGTTAGCTCGTCGTGATGAAATTCAAACCAAAATCAATACATGGCATAGAGAAAATAAAGAGATGGACTTTGCTGAATATAGAACATTTTTACAAGAAATTGGCTATCTCGAACCTGAAGGAGAAGACTTTCATATTACGACAGGAGGGGTAGATGATGAAATTGCCTTCCAAGCCGGTCCGCAGCTAGTTGTCCCGGTTGATAATGCTCGTTATGCTATTAACGCTTCAAATGCAAGGTGGGGAAGCCTTTATAATGCCCTATATGGTACTGATGTTATTAGCGAAAAAGAAGGAGCCTACCGAGAAGGGAGCTACAATGAAGTACGCGGTGGAGAAGTCATTTCATTTGCAAAGGATTTTCTTGATCAAGTAACTCCTTTAAAGGACCATTCACATAAAGACGCTGTAAATTATGCAGTAGTAGATGGGAAATTAGCTGTTACACTCAGAAATGGAGAAATTACGAGTTTAGTAGAGGAATCTAAGCTAGTTGGCAATCAAGGTGAATACGGAAAGCCATCGGCGATATTATTGAAAAATAATGGGTTGCATTTTGAAATTCAGATTGATCGAAGTCATCCGATCGGTAAAATAGATAAAGCTGGCGTTAAGGACATTCTAATGGAATCTACTCTTACGACCATTATGGATTGTGAGGATTCTGTTGCGGCAGTGGATGCTGATGATAAAGTCCTGGTCTATCGAAATTGGTTAGGTCTTATGAGGGGGGATCTGGCTGTAAGTTTCAAAAAGGATAATAAAATGATGACACGTACAATGAACCCGGATCGTTTATACAGAGCACCAAATGGAGAAGAATTCTCTTTACCTGGTCGTTCACTTATGTTTGTCCGTAACGTGGGACACTTAATGACCACGAACGCTGTCCTGGATGCAAATGGTGAGGAGATTCCTGAAGGGATTATGGATACAGTCATGACTAGTTTACTTGCCAAACATTCCCTGTTGGGGAATGGTAAATATCAAAACTCATCTAAAGGATCAGTTTATATCGTTAAGCCAAAAATGCATGGATCCGAAGAGGTGGCTTTTGCCAATGAGCTCTTTGATCGCGTGGAAGACATGCTTGGTCTACAGCGAAATACACTGAAAATTGGCGTTATGGACGAAGAACGTCGAACTTCATTAAACTTGAAAGCTTGTATCCGCCAAGTTAAAGAAAGGGTGGCCTTTATTAATACTGGGTTCTTAGATCGAACGGGAGACGAAATTCATACTTCTATGGAAGCCGGGCCTATGATCCTCAAAAATAACATGAAAGGATCAAAATGGCTACAAGCTTATGAAAAATCGAATGTCAATATAGGTCTAGCAACCGGTTTTCAAGGTCGAGCTCAAATTGGTAAGGGAATGTGGGCAATGCCGGACATGATGGCGGAAATGCTAACGCAAAAGATTGGCCATCTAAAAGCGGGGGCGAATACAGCGTGGGTGCCTTCACCGACTGCAGCAACATTGCATGCTCTTCATTATCATCAAGTGGATGTAAAAAAGGTGCAAGACGAGTTGAAAAAGAATCCAGTAAATTTACGTGATGATATTTTGGAAATCCCGGTGGCTCAAAACCCCGAATGGAGTCCGGAAGAAATTCAGCAAGAGCTGGATAACAATGCCCAAGGTATCCTCGGTTATGTTGTACGTTGGGTAGAACAAGGAATTGGTTGTTCCAAAGTACCCGATATCAACAATGTAGGGTTGATGGAAGACCGTGCCACACTAAGAATTTCGAGTCAGCATATCGCTAACTGGCTTCACCACGGAATTTGTACCAAAGGACAGGTTTTGGAGACTTTACAACGAATGGCTATAGTAGTGGATGAACAAAACAGTGGAGATTCAGCCTATCAATGTATCGCGGATAATTACGACAGCTCTGTGGCGTTTCAAGCGGCATGCGACCTAGTGTTTCAAGGCTGTAACCAACCAAGTGGGTATACTGAGCCTATCCTGCATCGACGACGCATTGAAGCGAAGGAAAATAAGTGTAAACATTAAGTGATTTCTGGGGCATTGAGACCAACCAGGATGCAATGTTATAGTAATTCATACGGGGCTTAGGATTAAAATAAGTGATTATTCGATAAAATGGGGAACAAGTGATCATGATTACTTGTTCCCCATTTTGGTCTAATTCTTTATAAAAAGAAAAAGCAAATAAAACATATGTGAATTAGATGTTACAAAGATTAGACATCATCTTTTTAGGTTCGCAGTCCATCAAAAGTTAATTTGGCCGGCATAAGTAGAACCAGTATCTTAATTTATCAAAAAATACTAGTGAAATATGATAAGGCGCTGACTATAACAAAAGTTCTTTTGATCATAGAGATTTATATATAAATACATTATTGGCTGTCTTTCAGTTGGTTATTTTGCACAAAAAAACACCGAAATACTAACAGAATTGTCAATGAAGTTAAAGGCGAAAGCAAGTAAAATAATAGATGAGATAAATTTTGTGAATGTTCATGACATCAAAGGCTATTGCGAAGGGAAACGATATGATGGGCAATCAAAACGAAAAATTAATAGATGAAAAGGATGATGTTGCGTTCGATGATAGAATGGTTAGCATTTTTCGGGGGAACAGAGAGTAATGGGGTGACACGGATATTATATTCCAAGGAAAGGATGAGCGTTCAGCAGGCAATGAAAGCTGAGGATGGGAAAAAACTTATTATATATTTTGATAGTGTATGATTTAGGTCCCTCCGGTGGAATCATTCCGACCAGTTCCCATATGGAAACGGACAAGGATGGGGCGTCACCGCCTTTATACGGTGAAAATCATTGGTAAAAGTGATCATGCGGGCACCATCCCCATTCATAAAGGAAGGATGCTGTCGTCTGGCTTCGGAATTCAATGTTCCGAATGGCATCGGAGAGGAAGAGGTTTTTGAAAGGTTTTTGTAAGGACATTTTCGATCTCGACTCCATGGCAAATAAAGCGGAAATGAAGCTGGGGTTTCACAATCGATCGATGTCAAACCTGTTGCGATGGATATGGATAAGGGAATCGGATTTTTGAATGAAATACTTTATAAAATAGCCTATTGAAGGAGTTGGTAAAAATGGCATATACAGAATTGAATGCACCGATGAGAACGATCATGACACCAGGACCGGTCGAAGTTGACCCGCGTGTTTTAAGGGCGATGAGCACACCGATATTAGGGCAATTCGATCCTGCATTCACCACTATCATGAATGAAGTGATGGAAATGCTGCGTTTGGTTTTTCAAACCAAAAATAAATGGGCGTTCCCGATAGATGGCACCTCAAGATCCGGTAATGAAGCGATTCTATGCAGCATCATTGAGCCGGGGGATAAGGTCCTGGTTCCTATATTCGGAAGGTTCGGTCATTTATTGGTGGAAATCTGTGAGCGATACGGAGCTGAAGTCCATACGATGGAATGTCCTTGGGGAGAAGTGTTCGAACCGCAAGCAGTCATTGCGGAAATCAAGAAAGTCTCCCCAAAAATAACAGCAATCGTGCATGCGGAAACCTCCACTGGTTGTATGCAGCCTTTGAAGGAAATCGGGAGGGCCTGCCGTGAATTGGGTGTCCTGCTTGTTGTGGATGCGGTTGCTTCCATCGGGGGCACCGATGTTAAGGTGGACGAATGGTGTATTGATGGATTGATAGGAGGGACACAAAAATGCTTGTCCGTTCCTTCCGGTATGGCACCGATTACGTATAATGAGCGAATAGAAGAAATCATCCTGTCCCGCAAAAAGGTGGAACGTGGTATAGCCACCGATGAAGACAACCAACAGGTTTCGCTCAGCCGTCCGATTGCCAGTAATTATTTCGATTTAAGCATGCTGCAGGATTATTGGGGACCGCGTCGTTTGAATCATCATACAGAAGCAACTTCCATGATTTATGCGTTACGTGAAGGATTGCGCCTTGTGCTCGAAGAAGGTCTGGAAACGCGCTTTGCCCGTCATGAACTCCACGAAGCTGCTCTCGTTGAAGGGATCAAGGCAATGGGACTAATGTTATTCGGGGATGGGAAAAACAAACTTCCGTGTGTAACTTGCATTGAAATTCCAAAAGGAATCGATGGTGAAGCTGTAAGAGACATGCTGTTGAATGAATTTGGCCTCGAAATCGCTTCCTCATTTGGTCCGCTTCACGGGAAAATCTGGAGAATTGGGACCATGGGATTCAGTTGCAGGAAAGAAAACATCCTGTTTGTATTGGCCTCCTTGGAAGCTGTCCTTTTGCGCAAGGGGTTCCAAGTTAATCGGGGAGAGGCTTTGCAGGCTGCACTGGATGTATATGTAGGAAAGAAGGAGAAAATGGCAGCATCACAAGGAACTCTTTGAATAATGGATGTCCATGTGGATTTCAGCAAACCTGTCCATGATCATGGGGAAGGCATGGAGGGAAAATCACTTATCAGACGGATGGGATAAGTGAACGGGAATGCGGAGTCGTTAATAGAGATAGGTTCCAGTATTGCGGTCAATAACTAGAAGAAGGATTATAAAATAGAGGGGGGGATTCCAATCGGGAATCCCCCTTTTATTTCTATGCGTACGTATCCTTGGCAAATCAAGGGAAAGGAAACCGGACAAATGGATTGTTTGTCAGGTTTCAAACGTTACTTATTCAACTTGGTCGACGAAATATTGATTTTTCCTGAATACCATCGCTTCCATGGTTGCAATCAATTCCCTTTCATTTAACACGTCTATTTTATACCAGGCCAGTTTATGGTTTTTCTTGATCTCTTCTGCTCTGGCAGTTAAAGTCTCCCCCCGTTTGCCAGCTGATAAGAAATTGATGCTGTTTGAAACGCCAACCGCTATTTTGCCATATGAATTGCTGGCTGCTGCGAACACGTAATCAGCAAGTGAAAAGATAATGGCACCATGAACCGTTCCGTGGCTATTTAGCATGTGGTCACTTGGAATCAATTCTGCTTCCGCTGTGCCGGGACCGAGTTTCGTCAGCCTCATCCCTAGAAAAGAAGCATATGGTTCGTCGACCAGTACTTGTTTGATTTGATCGTAATGCAATTCGTGAATATCCTTATCTAAATGTGTGGTCATGGAAATCCCCCTTATTAATGGTCTTTTGCTGAACTTATCCCATATCCGGTGTTTGATTTGAACAGTACTTCAGCAAACCTGTTTTCCTCATCTTTTGCCTTTGACAAGATTGTGCCTAAATAAGCTCCAATAAAGCCGAGCGGCACGGTGAAAATGGTCGGGTTGCTCATCGTGAAGAGGGGATCGCCTGTGAAAATCCCCATTCCAGGTTCCGGATTCCATACATTGGGGCTAAGCATGACCAGTATGATGGAGCTGAGTAAACCGCATGACATTCCTGTGATCGCTCCGGTTGCGTTGAAGCGTTTCCAATATATTGTGCAAAGGATGATCGGTAAATTGGCACTGGCAGCAATCCCAAGCGCGAGGACTGAAAGAAAAGCGACATTCATTGATTGTGCGAATAAAGCAAGTAGAATCGAAATGACAGCTACACCGACAGAAGCCAATCGGGCAACGAGTACTTGCTGTTTTTCCGTAATATTTCCTTCCTTGATGATTTCACCGTATATATCGTGTGCAAAAGCGGATGCAGACGTTAAAACAAGACCGGACACAACCGCTAAAATGGTGGCAAATGCTACAGCAGAAACGAAGGCGAATAAAAATTCACCGCCCATTGTTAATGCAAGAAGAGGAGCGGCCATGTTTCCAGCAGGGTTTGCTTCGACAATCCGCTCAAACCCGACGAAAGATGCAGCGCCGAAACCTAGGAATATGGTCATGATGAAAAATAATCCTATAAACCATGTGGAATAAACGACGGATTTCCTTGCAGTAGCTGCGTCCTTTACTGTAAAGAAGCGGACGAGTAAATGCGGAAGGCCGGCTGCCCCGAGGACAAGCGACATATTAAATGAAATCATGTCGAGTCCATCGGTGTATTTATTTCCAGGATGCAAAAATTCCTTTCCAAGCGGTGTTGCAGTTTGGACATGATGGAACATCTCTGAAATGTTGAAATTAAAACGGGAAAATACGATGAACGTCAACACAGCGGAACCGCCTAGCAAGAGAACCGCTTTGGTGATCTGCACCCAGCTTGTCGCTCTCATCCCGCCGAAAATTACATAAATCGTCATCAATACTCCGACAAGAAGGACGGATAGCCAATAATCGATGCCGAGCAGCAGTTTAATCAATCCCCCTGCACCCACAAGTTGTGCAATCATGTAAAAGATTGAAATGACAAGTGTATTGGCGGCAGCTATCCCTCGCACTTTTTTTGATTTGAAGCGTGCTGAAATCATGTCTGCCAGCGTAAACTTACCTAAATTGCGAAGTGGTTCCGACACAAGGTACAATAGAACAAGAAAGGCAACAAGGTTACCGATGCTCATGTAAAAGCCATCAAAACCAATCAGTGCGATTGCACCTGTAATTCCCAGGAAAGAAGCTGCTGACATAAAGTCACCTGCTACGGCCAATCCATTTTGCCATGCTGTCAATCCGCCCCCGGCAGTATAAAAATCACTGGCATTTTTCGTCTTTTTAGAAGAGTAATAGGTTATTGTAAGCGTTAACAAAATGATGCCCAAAAAAAGTGTGAGGGATAAAATGCTCATTCGCCAAGCTCCTTCTCATATTTTTTCAAGATATTTTTAGCCAGCTTGTCATACTTCGCGGATTTTTTGATATAGACGATTCCTCCTATCCATACGACGGCAAATTGGAGAAGTGCATATATCCAAGCCCAAGGAATATGGAAAAAAGCTTCACCTTTCAGTACTTCTGTGTAAGCAGCTAAAATAGGCAGAACAAAATAAAAGGCAAGAAAGAAGAGAGTGACAGGTACGATAAAAGCTTTTTTCTTTTGGATAAGTTCCTTGAATTCTTCCGTTTCAATTAATTGACGATACTTGTTTCCGCTGTCATAACCTGATGGTGAATGCCCAGTTTTAGCTGGTGATTCCATAATAATCCCCCTTTAAATTGTAGGACGTTTTTGAAACGATGCTTAGATAAAATGATATATCAATGCTAAAGTTAACATAATCAGAAAATTTAGTAAATTAAAACTTTGTTTTTTTGTTTATTCTGTCATTTTTGATGAATTCAAGAAAACATGATTGACAACGTATAAATGACGTATTAATCTTAAAATTAAGCATAACACTAATTTGAATTCCGTGTAATTATCGTTATGAAAGAGAGGTCCTATGGGGACCAAATAAGGGGGACTGAAACAATGTACAATCCGGAAGTTGAAACGGCTACGCGTGCCGAAATGGAAAGTCTACAAATGACACGCCTTAAGAAAACGATAAGCCATGTATATGAAAATGTACCTTATTACAGAGAAAAATTTGATGAGATGGGCCTTGATCCAAAAGATATTCAAACTCTAAGCGATGTGATAAAGCTTCCCTTTACAAAAAAACAGACTCTTCGTGATCAGTATCCTTTCGGTTTATTTGCCGTTCCAATGGAGGATGTGACACGCATTCATGGTTCATCCGGAACAAGCGGAAAGCCTACCATTGTCGGGTATACGAAAAACGATTTGGAAAACTGGGCAACGATCGTCGCACGTGGAATTGTAGCTGCAGGAGGCCGCAAGTCAGATATTTTCCATAACGCATATGGATATGGTCTGTTTACAGGGGGCCTGGGCTTGCATTGTGGGGCAGAAAAGCTAGGAGTTGCGACAGTACCTATTTCAGGAGGGAATACCGATCGCCAGATTACGATCATCAATGATTTTAAACCGCGCGGCATTTGCGGAACCCCTTCTTATATTTTGAATATCGCTGAAAAGATGGAAGAGATGGGAATCGATCCTGCTGATAATGGGCTTGAGTATGGGATTTTTGGAGCTGAGCCATGGTCGGAGGCAATGAGGGCAACACTTGAGAGGAAACTGAATTTGAAAGCCATCGATATTTACGGCTTAAGTGAAATTATGGGGCCGGGAGTTGCGATTGAATGTCATGAAGCACAGGATGGACTGCATATCGCAGAAGACCATTTTCTTGTCGAGGTCATTAATCCGGATACACTTGAACCGGTTGAGGACGGCGAGGATGGGGAACTTGTCTTTACAAGCCTTACAAAGGAAGCGCTTCCAATCATTCGTTATCGTACAGGCGATATTGCCTCCATTACCCATGAACCATGTAAATGCGGACGCACCACAACAAGAATGTCCCGTGTTAAAGGCAGAACGGATGATATGATCATAGTCAGGGGAGTGAATGTATTTCCATCTGAAATTGAGCGTGTGTTATTCCAAATGGAGGGTATTGTTCCTCATTACCAGATTCACCTCGTTAAGAAGGGGAATATGGATAGTGTTGAACTGCATATAGAAATTGAAAGCGGTTTCTACAGGGAGATTGGAGAAGACTTAGCGCATATAAAAGTAGAGAAATTAAAGAAAACGATTCAACATCATATGAAATCCACATGTCTTGTAACGATGGATATTGTTGTTAACATCCCAAAAGGCATTCCGCGTTCAGAAGGGAAAGCCATTCGTGTCGTGGATAAACGGAATGATGAAATCATTAGCGTATGAATGGGGCAGTGGGTAAAAGGGTATATGAATAAGAAAATGCAGTGGACGTTACGATAATTGGACGGTAGGGAAAGAAGAAAGAATTAATGAAATTGAGATAAGGAGGAAGGCATCATGGCTAAATATGCAGTTGTGGATCAAGAAACCTGTATTGCATGCGGTGCATGCGGTGCCGCTGCACCGGAAATCTTCGATTACAATGATGAGGGAGTGGCATTTGTCATCCTGGATGAAAATGAAGGAACTGCAGAGGTCCCGGAAGGTTTATTTGATGATCTGGATGATGCGGTGGAGGGTTGTCCGACAGATTCTATCAAGGTGGAAACTTCGCCCTTTAAAGTTTTAGTGGATTAAAAAATTCAAAGAAACCCAGAAATTTTCCTTTTATTTTTAAAAAAGACAGAATAGTCTTGCATTAAGTATAACGGTAAAATATAATAACGTTATATTAACGTTACATTATAAAAAAGAGGTGATTTGGATGAACGTTCTTTTAAATGATATGGCAGGAGAAGAAAAGCTAAATCAATTCATTGCCAGAATCGAAGCGGGAGAAAAGATAGAGGCGGATGATTGGATGCCTGAAGAATACCGGGGCACTTTAATCAAATTAATATCGATGCATGGAATCAGTGAAATCATGGGGGCGCTTCCAGAAAAGGAATGGGTACCTAAAGCCCCGACTTTAAATAGGAAACTTGGAATCATGGCAAAGGTACAGGATGAAATGGGGCATGGGCAATTATTGCTTCGCGTCGCCGAAGATTTGCTAAAGCCTTACAGTAAAAAACGGGATGACCTCATGCAAGATTTGTTTAAAGGAGATTTAAAGTTTCATAATGTCTTCCATATGGAAGCCAAATCCTGGGGCGATGCTGGATTGATTGGCTGGTTGGTTGATGGTGCAGCCATCATTTCCCAGACGAACATGCTTGGCGCCTCATACGGGCCTTATGCCCGGGCATTACAGAGGATTTGCGCGGAAGAAGTTTTTCACGCCCAGCATGGTGAAGCGATAATCATGGCTTTGGCTGAAGGGACGGAAGAACAAAGGAAATTGGTTCAAGACTCCATCAATTATTGGTGGGAATCCTTGTTACTCTTCTTTGGACCTCCGAGTAAGAAAGAAGTGGGCTCATCCAAACAGGATATAACGATTAAGTACAAAATCAGAACCAGTACGAATGAAGAACTTCGGCAAGCTTTTTTTTCCAAATATGTGAAGCGGATCCTTTCACTCGGCTTCAGCATTCCGGATAAAACGCTTAGGTTTGACAAAGCATCTGAAACCTGGATTTACCAACAACCCGATTGGGGGAAATTGAAGGTGTTCGCAAGGAATGAAGGTCCCCGTTCGCAGGATCGCTTAAGTCTTCGAAGAAATTCTTATGAAAAAAATAAATGGGTACGCGAGGCATTGGCGCCAAAGGTCATTTAAGGGAAGGGGAAGGACGCTATGGAAACTAGACAAGGAAATTACTTTGAAGAATTTGAAGTATTCAGCCGTAAAACGCAATCATCACCCGTTCAATACCACTTCAGCCTGCTCGCCCCGAATGAGGATATCGCCATCATGATGGCACAAGAAAACTTCATGAGACGTGAAGCGGTTGATGATATCTGGGTCGTGAAAAGACGGAATATACGGAAAATGACGGCCGAGGAAAAGAAAACGCTTCAACGTATCGATAATAAAGACTACAGGACCACAAAAGGGTACGGGTATTTAAAGAAAAAATGGCGGAAGTATGAGCAGGGAATGCTAGATGAAAAAGAGATAATGTCTTGGGCTGGAGGCGTGAAAAATGAAGAATGAATCATTGAAGGACTTCGCAATCAAGGAATTGCTGTTTCAACTGGCGGACGATGACTTCATCCATTCATACCGTGGAGCAGAATGGTTGGGACTCGCACCGCATATCGAAGAAGATGTTGCATCCGCCTCGATATCCCAAGACACGATGGGGCATGCAGCCATATATTATAAATTACTTGAAGAACTCGGTGAAGGAGATGCGGATAAGCTGGCTCACGACCGTCCCGCCAAGGAACGGCGCAATGCGATCATTCTCGAATTGGTCAATGGTCCTGGCCACTATATGAAAGACCCGGATTATGATTGGGCGTTTGCGGTAGTGCGGAATTATTTTTATACCCAAGCCAAAGCGATTAAGGTTCAATCCCTTCATTCATGTTCATATGAACCGCTTGCCGAGGTGGCACAAAAGGTACAGATGGAACTTTACTATCATTTGATGCACTGGAAAACCTGGTTCGTCCAATTGCTGGGATCTGGTCACGAAGAAGCGGTTTCGAGAATGAAAGCGGCAATTGAGAAAACAATGCCGGATTTCGCCGGCGTATTTTCACTTGGACAATATGGAGAAGAAATGGTGGAGCTCGGCTTGATAGAGGGCGAAGCTGACTTACAGAAAAAATGGATTGAGGCTATCATACCAATTTTTGAAAGTGTCGGCTTGGCAACAACTATTGAAATGGGCATGGCAAGAGGTGATGGCCGTAATGGCCAGCATACGGAAGATTTGGAAAAGGCGCTAAAAACGTTAAGTGAAGTATACGCAACAGATAAAGCAGCTTCATGGTAATTCAATAGAAAGGGGAGGGGTACCATGTCGACCGTACAGTTAAACACAAAAGAAATCTATAAGCTCCTGGAAGACGTTAAAGATCCCGAAATCGATACAGTAAGTATTCTGGATTTAGGGATGGTTGAAGACGTGACGGTTTCGGGCCAGGACGTCTCGGTAAAAATGCTGCCAACTTTTCTAGGGTGCCCGGCATTGTCGATCATTCAAAAAAATGTGGAAACAGCCCTTAAACAGCTGCCTGCCGTAAAAAATGTAAGTGTGGAATTTTTACGTTCCCCTTCCTGGACATCCGATCGAATTACGGAAAAGGGGAAAGCTGGATTGAAGGTTTTCGGAATCTCCCCTCCTCCTCGACAAATGAAAAGTGATGGATCATGGCATGTGGATTGCCCATATTGTGAATCGACATATGTAACGATGGAAAATATCTTCGGCCCTACTGCCTGCCGCAGCATTTTATATTGTAAAGCATGTAAAAATCCGTTCGAAGCGATGAAACCGATGATAAAAATAATCTAATATAATGGAGGTTTTATAAAATGGTAAAGTTAATCGCCCTATACAAACAACCTGAAAACAAGGAAGAGTTCGATGAGCACTATTTCAATGTACATGGCCCGATAACGGAAAAAATTCCTGGTCTTCAAAAAATGGAGGTCACTAAAATTGTAGGGACCCCAATGGGCAAAGACTCTGAGTATTATATCCTTTGTGAAATGTATTATGAAGACCATGATGCATTGCAACAAGGAATGCGTTCCCCGGAAGGAAAAGCATCAGGGAAAGACCTAATGGGCTTTGCCGGGAAACTTGTAACGATGATGATCGGTGAAGAAATAAAATGAATGCGCTTCAATTCATCGAAACGTCAATCGCGGATGGCATTGGTTATATCTCTTTAAATCGGCCGAAGCAACTGAATGCCCTTAACAGGAAAATGGTAAGGGAAATAGTTTCAACCATGGAAGAATTCGACCGGGACCCGCAAGTGAAGGTGATCTTGCTATCGGGCAATGGAAAAGCATTTTCAGCTGGAGCTGATATTGACGAGATGGTGAACGACAATCCGATCAGCATGGAGTTAACGAACCAATTTGCCGATTGGGACCGAATAAGCCTAGTCAAGAAGCCTGTGATTGGTGCGGTGAAAAGTTTTGTATTCGGCGGTGGTTTTGAACTTGCTTTATCCTGTGATTTCCTGATTGCCGCCAGCGATACCCAATTTTCCTTCCCGGAAGTGACACTAGGGGTCATGCCTGGTGCGGGGGGAACCCAAAGGTTGACGAAATTGGTAGGCAAGACAAAGGCACTTGAATGGATGTTGACGGCTGAAAGGATAAAGGCAAAGACAGCGCTGCAATATGGTTTCATTAATAAGATCGTGGCACCTGAATTGTTAATGGAAGAAACGGTTGATTTTGCTAGAAAGATAGCAAAGCAACCCCCGTTAGCTGTAAGGCTGATCAAAGAATCAGTCAATAAGGCCGTTGATTACACCTTATATGAGGGCATGCAATTTGAACGGAAGAACTTTTATATCCTTTTCGCATCTGAGGACCAAAAAGAAGGAATGAAAGCATTTGTTGAAAAAAGAGAGCCGGATTTTACAGGCGGATAAGGGGTGCTCTATGTACGAAACCATCAAATATAGGGTTGAAAATGGAGTGGCATGGCTTACTTTGAACCGTCCTGATAAACTAAATGCCTTTACGTCCCAAATGAATAAGGAAATACAGAAAGCGATCAAAAAATCCGCGGGGGCAGATGAAGTGCGGGCCATTATCATTACTGGGGAAGGCAGGGCATTTTGTTCGGGGCAGGATTTATCGGATGTTGATGAGGGCATGAATTTAGGCCAGAAGCTGCGCGAAGATTACGGTCCGATGATGGAGCAAATGGCAAACTGTGAAAAACCGATCATTGCAGGAGTCAATGGAGTGGCTGCAGGTGCTGGCTTCAGCCTGGCGCTGGCATGCGATTTTCGGCTTGTATCTGAAAAAGCCAGTTTTTTAAATGCCTTTGTCAATATCGGATTGATTCCTGATTCGGGGAATCTGTATTACCTTTCGCGAATCGTTGGTCATGCGAAAGCCCTTGAATTATCTTTATTGGGGGAAAAGGTTACGGCTAGCGAGGCGGAAAATATCGGGCTAGCTACAAAAGTGGTCGGTGTGGATGAATGGAACGAGCATTTGAAAGCCTTTGCAGAGAATATCGCAAACAAACCAACAAAGGCAATCGGATTAATCAAAAGATACTTAGAGGCGTCCTATCATCTTTCACTGGAAGAATACTTAAAAGAAGAAGCGGAGGGTCAGCGCATTGCTGGCTTAACGAAGGATTATGCAGAAGGTGTGGCGGCATTCACTGAAAAAAGGAAAGCTCAATTCATAGGCAAGTAATATAGAAAAGGGAGTGGGATTACATGGTTAGAGTACAAGAGGCGGCATTTGAAAAAGCGGAAATGAAGCGTGATTATTATCATCTGATCATTAATGGGGAAAGAGTGGAAAGCTCTGATGGTTCCACAATTGATGCGTATAACCCTGCGACTGGTGAAATCATTGCCAAGGTTGCAAAGGCGACCAAGGAAGATGCAGAAAAGGCTGTTCAAGCTGCACGTGAAGCATTTGATAACGGGAAATGGAAGAGGACTCCGATTAATAAACGGTCTCGTGTTTTGAACAAAATTGCAGCGATCATGCGTTCACGATTTAATGAATTGGTTGAATTGGAAGTCCTGAACAGCGGCAAATCCATTTCTGCAGCGCAAGGCCAAGTCATGCAGGCAATTGAAGATTTCGAGTTTTATGCAGGCGCTTTAGTTGCACACCGCGGATCCGTGAATAATGTGCCTGGTCAATTCCATAACTATACGGAAAAAGAGCCAGTAGGCGTTTGTGCTCAAATCATCCCTTGGAATTACCCTTTGATGATGGCAGCATGGAAAATCGCACCTGCAATCGCAGTCGGCTGTTCAGTAATCGTTAAGCCAGCCTCGTTAACGCCACTGACGGCCATTGTTTTAGGGGAAATCTGTTTAGAAGCAGGTGTTCCTTCAGGCGTGGTCAATATCATTCCAGGTCCTGGATCAGACGTAGGGAATTATCTTGTTCAGCATCCGAAAGTGAATAAGGTGGCCTTCACGGGTTCTACTCCAATCGGCAGAGATCTTATGGGCAAGGCTTCACAGACATTAAAAAGGGTCACATTGGAGCTTGGCGGTAAGTCCCCTAATATTGTTTTTGAAGATGCAGACCTTGAAGCAGCCATCGATGGATCATTATATGGAATTTTCTATAATACTGGGCAGTCTTGCGAAGCTAGATCCCGTTTATACGTTCACGAAGACATATACGATGAGTTCGTTGCCAGATTCGTAGAAAAGACGAAAAAATTGAAATTGGGCAATCCGCTCGACAAAGAAACACACATCGGTGCAGTCATAGATCAAGGGCAATTGGATGTCATCGACAATTATGTCCAATCTGCCATTACAGATGGAGCGAAGATCCTGACAGGCGGAAAGCCAGCGGTCATTGAAGGCTTCGAAAACGGTTATTGGTATGAGCCGACGGTCATAACGAATGTCAATCATGAAATGGATGTAGTGAAAGAGGAAATATTCGGGCCGGTCGTTGTCATAATGAAATTCAAAGATGAAAAAGAAGCTGTGAGGCTCGCGAATGATACGGAATTCGGTTTGGGTTCAGCTCTATGGACAAAAGATGGCGGGCGTGCGACTAGAGTGGCCAATCAAATAGAAGCGGGAATCGTCATGGTGAATTGCCCATTCTCCGCATTTCCAGGAACACCTTTCGGAGGGTATAAACAATCAGGATTTGGCCGGGAACTATGTATTGAGACACTTGATCTTTATACAGAAACGAAAAGCATCATTTCCTATCATGGAAGCCGTCCCTTAAATCCCTTTGGAATTCAATAAAACAAAAAAATAGACGGCTGGCTGAACGGTATGTCGGAAAAGTAATTCAGGTATGGTTGAATGCTGATCTGATTCATCCGCAGTCAGCCCTATTTATTTTTGAAGGAGGAATGAACGAATGATTAGAAATCTAGTGATTGTCGGATCTGGTGTCATGGGCAGGGGAATAGCTTATGTAGGAGCAACCGGAGGCTTTAATGTAGTGCTTGTGGATGTGAATCAGGATGCTTTGGAAAGTGCCAGAAAAGAGATCGACTCCATTTTTGAAAAGGGTTTGCGCTACCAAAAAATTACCGAGGAAGAAGCGGCAGCTGCAAAAAGCAGATTTACCTATTCTGCCAATCTGAAAGAATCAGCAGCATATGCCGACTTGATCATAGAGGCAGTTCCGGAAAAGGCGGAAATCAAGAGGGCAGTCTTCGAAACGATTGAAGTCCATGCAAAAGAAGATTGTTACTTTGCAACCAATACTTCCACGATGAGTCCGACGGAAATTGGTTCTTATGGAAAGCGTCCCGAAAAAACGATTGCCATGCATTTTTTCAATCCTGTACAAAAAATGCCGCTCGTTGAAATTGTACGTGGTCTTGAAACAAGTGATGAAACGGCAGCCGTAATAAAAGAGGTAGCCGAAAAAATGGGGAAAGAGACCGTGGTCATAAATGAATTCCCTGGGTTTGTTACAAGCAGGATCAGCTGTTTGGTAGGAAATGAAGCGTTTTTTATGCTTCAAGAAGGCTTAGGAACACCAGAAGAAATCGATAAGGCAATAAAGTTAGGACTGAATTACCCAATGGGACCATTCGAACTAGGTGATTTGGTGGGATTGGATGCCCGTTTGAATAATTTAAAATATTTACATAGTAAACTGGGTGAGAAATACCGCCCGGCTCCCCTCCTTGAACAGTATGTTAAAGCTGGCAGGCTAGGCCGTAAGTCTGGTAAGGGTGTGTACGATTATACAAAAGATGGCGAGTTGGTGAGGAAATGAAGGATGTTGTGATCATTGATGCTGTGAGAACACCAATCGGAAGATATAAAGGCGCATTGAAAAGCGTTCGCCCGGATGACCTCGGCGCAATTGTAATCAAGGCGCTGATAGATCGTAATCCAGAGCTGCCGCCAAATCAAATTGAGGATGTCATCTTCGGGAATGCAAATCAAGCGGGAGAGGATAATCGCGATGTGGCCCGGATGTCCGCCCTTCTAGCTGGTCTTCCCGTAAACGTAGGCGGAACGACAATAAATCGTTTATGCGGATCCGGATTGGATGCCGTCATGTATGCAGCACGCTCCATTGCTGTAGGTGAAGGCGATATTTATATCGCAGGGGGTACTGAAAGCATGACAAGGGCGCCGTACGTCATGGCCAAACCTGAGAGTGAATTTCCGCGGGGTTCAATGGAACTTCAGGATACAACGATCGGGTGGCGTTTCACGAATGAGAAACTTAAAGAAATGTATGGTGCGGATTCCATGCCTCAAACGGCTGAAAACGTCGCCCAGCGTTTTTCTGTTTCAAGGGAGGACCAAGATCAATTCGCTTATCAAAGCCAGCAAAGGGCGAAAAATGCAGTGGAAAATGAGCGTTTCATTAATGAAATCGTACCTGTTCGATATACGGATCGAAAAGGGAATGAGGTCATTTTCGATAAAGATGAACACCCTCGTCCTGACACGACCATCGAAAAGCTGGAAAAACTCAAACCGATCTTTAAAGGCGGCACTGTAACGGCCGGTAATGCTTCAGGTGTAAATGATGGAGCCTCGGCATTGCTTTTGATGAGTGCAGAAAAAGCACGGGAGCTTGGATTGAAGCCACTGGCCAAATATGTTGTAGGGGCTGTAGCGGGCTTGGAACCATCCATTATGGGCCTTGGTCCGATTCATGCCACTAAAAAAGCATTGGAGAGGGCGAGTTTGACGATTGGTGACATCGGGCTGGTGGAATTGAATGAAGCATTCGCTTCCCAATCCTTGGAGTGCATCCGGCAGTTGAAATTGGATCAGGAGAAAGTGAATGTCAACGGAGGGGCAATAGCGTTTGGTCATCCGCTCGGTGCAAGCGGGGCTCGTATTTTAACAACCCTCGTCCACGAAATGAAAAAGCGGAAAGTGCGCTATGGCCTTGCGACGATGTGTGTAGGCGTCGGCCAAGGCATATCTGCCATTATAGAAAATATTGAAAAAGAATGATTATGCGTATGGCCCTTATTAATTTTATCTGCATAAGGGTCATTTTTTCAAAAGGGGAGGAGACTCATGTCCAAGGTTATTTATAAAGTGATAAATCAAATCGGCTATATAACAGTTAATCGGCCCGACGTATTGAACTGCTTCGACTATGAGACACTTTGTGAACTGCAGGAAGTCATCGATGCCGTTTATTATGACGATGATATCCGTGTCGTCATTTTCACCGGTGCAGGGGAAAAAGCATTCAGCGCGGGAGCGGATTTGAAAGAAAGAAAGTCTTTGAATGATGCGGAAGTAAGAAGGAACGTTAAAGCGATTCGTGATGTTTTTAATAGTATCGCAGGGCTTCCGCAGCCGACAATGGCTGCCGTCAATGGATATGCATTGGGGGGAGGATTTGAATGGCTGCTTTCATGTGATTTTGCAATTGCTGCGGAAGGTGTTTCTTTGGGGCTCACTGAAACTAGCTGGGCCATTATTCCGGGAGCAGGCGGGACACAGCGGCTGCCGAGATTGATTGGGGAAATGAAGGCGAAGGAATTGATCTTCACCGCAAAAAAATTGACTGCGGAAGAAGCATGTCAATTAGGGATCCTTTTGAAGGTCGTACCAAGGGATCGTCTAATGTCAGCCTGTGAGGAATTGGCAGCCAATATCATGAAGAATGGGCCGATTGCAGTCAAACAAGCCAAATATGCGATTGACCAAGGAATGAATACGGACTTGCAAACGGGAATGGCCATAGAAGGAAAAGCCTATGAATTGACCATTCCGACTCAAGATAGATCGGAAGCGCTCCTGGCATTCAGTGAACGGAGAAAAGCGCGATTTACTGGTAAATAATATTGCGCTTTCATTTTAAAAAGATATAATAATTATTATGTCTTCCGTGTGAAAATAGTAACAATGTTAGGGCGAGGTGAGAAAGATAGGTACTAATACACAATCCATGATTTTTACGATATACGGCGATTATATCCGTAATTATGGAAGTAAAATCTGGATAGGCAGTTTAATTCGTTTGTTAAAGGAATTCGGCCATAATGAGCAGGGCGTTCGTGTAGCCGTTTCACGAATGGTCAAGCAAGGGTGGATTCAGTCAGAGAAGCAGGGAAATAAAAGCTATTATTTTTTGACTGATCGCGGTGTGCAGAGAATGGATGAAGCGGCCAATCGCATATATAAGATGAAACCGAATGAATGGGATGGTAAATGGCGAATCTTAATGTACACGATCCCTGAAGATAAGCGGCAATTACGGGATGATCTCCGCAAAGAATTATTATGGAGCGGGTTTGGCAGTTTTTCAAGTGGTTGCTGGATTTCCCCCAATGATTTGGAGAAGCAAATCAATCGCTTGATCGAGAAATATGACATAGATGAATATGTTGATTTTTTCATCTCGGAGTACAAAGGTCCAAAAGAAAACCAATCGCTTGTAGAGAAAAGCTGGCAATTAGAAGAGATTGAAAATAAATATGAAGAATTCATCGAGAAATACAGTAAACAATTCATCGTTCATCAAAGCATCATTAGCAGGGGCGAAATGTCCGATGCAGATTGTTTTGTGGAACGAACGAACTTGGTGCATGAATACCGTAAGTTTTTATTCATTGATCCGGGCCTGCCAAAGGAACTTCTGCCTTCTAAGTGGAATGGGAATCATGCTGCTCTTTTATTTAGCCAGTACTATCAAGTCTTGGCTGAACCAGCAAGCCGTTTCTTTGAAAGTGTATTTCAGGAAAACAATGATTTATGCCGGAAAGATGAAACCTATGATGCAAAGGACCATCCACTTATCATTAAGTGAAAAAGAGCTTCAGCCAATCGTTTGTGACGACTGGCCGAAGCTCTTTTCAAAATTCATTGCAATAATTAATCAAGTATCCCTTTGAAGTCTTTCCCCTTTTGAACATACGTATCGATGGAAAGTTGGATCAATTCAAGATCTTTATCATTCAATCGGCGAACCACTTTCCCGGGGGAACCGATGACCAATGAACGTGGAGGTATGATTTTGCCAGAGGAAATCAATGTGTTCGCTCCGACGATGCACTCTTCGCCGATCTCTACATTATCCAATATCGTGGAACCCATACCAATAATGGATCGTTTGCCTATTTTACAACCATGCAGGATGACATTGTGCCCAACCGTCACTTCATCTTCAATGACAACCGGGCATCCTTCAAATAAATGAATGGTGGAGTTATCTTGAATACTGCATTTTTCTCCTATTGTAATTGAATCTTCATCACCGCGCAGTACCGCATTGAACCATATGGTCGAGTCTTTCCCAATCGAAATATCACCGATTAAATGAGCACCAGGTGCCACGAAAACGCTATCATCAATGGATGGTTTTTTATTATTGTACGGAATAATCATAGTCTCGCTCCTTTTTTAAAAAGTCAGAATTGTTTTTCTAATGAATATAGTATAACATTAAATGGACTGGGAGGGATGAAAGTGAAATATATTTGTGAACTTTTTGAGATAAAATATCCAATTATTCAAGGCGGCATGGGGAATATAAGCAATGCAAGTCTTGCGGCTGCAGTATCCAATGCAGGGGGCCTGGGAACAATAGGGTGCGGTACCATGACTCCTGAACAGGTAGAAGCCATCATTCTCGAGACCAAAGATAAAACCAATAACAATTTTGCGTTGAACATTCCAATAAACGTTAGTCCATATACAGATGAGTTAGTGAATCTTGTCCTGAAGCATGATATCCCTGTAGTTTCCTTATCTGCAGGAAATCCAGCCCCTTTCATTCCCCTATTGCAAAAAAAGAATATAAAAGTGATTGCCATCGTTGCGTCGGTCAAGCACGCACAAAAAGCGCAAGATGCAGGGGCAGATGTGTTGGTCGCAGAAGGGTTTGAAGCTGCCGGCATCAACTCGAACCTGGAAATGACGACGTTTACACTCATTCCGCAAATCAGCAAGCATGTGACGCTTCCCGTTTTGGCCGCTGGCGGAATAGGCAATGGGCAGGGGTTGGCAGCTGCATTGATGCTGGGGGCTTCAGGCGTCCAATTGGGAACCAGGCTGATCGCTACACAAGAAGCACCGTTCCATCCGTCATATAAGCAGAAACTAATCGAAGCGATGGGCAATGATACGGTAATTTTGGGCAGATCATTTGGACAGGTCAGAAGGGTATTGAAGGACCCATATACCGAGAAAGTGCTGGATTTGGAGAAACAGGGACTGTCTCCCATGAATTATCGTGAAATGACCTCTGAAGTCCATCATATTAATGGAGCGATGAACGGGGATGTTACAAATGGTTTTATGAATAGCGGCCAGGTTGCCGGATTGATTGACGATATACCCACAGTAAAGGAATTACTTGATGGCATGATGAAAGATGCGAAAAAACAAATGGAGGATGGATTGAGCAGGCTCTCTGCCCCTTTTATGATTTGAGAACTAAGGATACCGATCTTGTCATGTGTACATCTCTACCCATTTAGGGGCTATTCACTTGGTTAACTATATCGAATGCTTGAGGTCAATTCGTCCTCAAGTTTTTTTCGTTTCGGGGCCATCTGATATTCTATTATCGTTCTTCTTATAAGCATAGTTCTGTAGTAAATAGCCCGATAACAAAATATGGACTCCATAAGAACATTGTTTTAGGAAAACATTATGGAAAAACGCGGGTTAACTTGTGATACAATGGAAAATGTGCTTTTTGACATCATGGGTGCCCGGATTCATTTTGGAGCACCCCTTTTTATATGTAATAAAAGTTAGAAAAGGGGAAACCTCAATGGAAACTTTAATAATGGATATGATTGAAGCGTTTAAATCTTTATCTTATTTCGGTGTTTTGCTAGCTTTGACTTTTGAATTCATTCCCGCTGAAATAGTTTTGCCACTGGCAGGATACTGGGTTTATCAAGGTGATATGAATTTATACTTGACTATCCTTGCCGGTTCGCTTGGTGGGGTAACGGGACCGTTGACGCTTTATGCCTTAGGCAAGTATGGCGGGAGGCCGCTTGTATTAAAGTTCGGAAAATACTTTTTGATCAAAGATGAGCAGTTGAACAAAGCTGACCGCTTCTTTGAAAGGTATGGTGGGGGGATTGCCTTCATTGGACGGTTTGTACCAGGCGTTCGTACCGCCGTGTCGCTGCCATGCGGAATATTGAAAATGAATATTTGGAAATTCATATTATATACCTATATGGCGATGCTTCCTGTTACAAGCGTTTATGTTTATTTAGGGTTTAAGTTAGGATCCAGATGGGAGCAGGCGGGAGCCATCTTTTCACAATATGCGAATTTCTTGCTTATCCCCATTGCACTTATAGTCATTTGGTTCATTATGAAGACTCGAAAACAAAAGCAAAGAGAAAAAATAAAAGTCAATCCATAACAAAAAAGGCGCCATGATCAGGCGCCTTTTTGATTTATGTCATTATTAGCAGCATCCGCCAAATCCGCCGCCGAATCCCCAACTGCATCCAATGATGATCAGCAAGATGAATAATACGATCAGCAATGCGAATCCGTTATCGAAACCGCCGCCACAACATTCGTTACCATTTCCACCCATTTGATTTCCTCCTCATATATATTATGAATTACATACCTAGCAAAACATCTTTACCGGGAATACTTCATACTATGTATTCTAGGCCGAAGTGTTTGCTTATTCATAAAAAATGGGCGTGGGCAAACCAAGGGATTAAGCCCGAATATTTTTTTGATTTCGTTTTGAATGTTATAATATACCATGTGGATTGTGGAGAAGGGAGCTGAATTAAGTCATGAAAGTTGCCATTATAACGGATGTGCATGGTAATGCTTCAGCGTTAAAAGCCGTCCTTAGGGATATTGATCAAAGGGAAGAAATAGATCGTCTCTATTGTCTGGGAGATATGGTTGGGATTGGCCCGGATACAAATGAAGTCCTTGAACTTTTATTTTCAAGAAATGATTTATCGATGATAACTGGAAATCATGATGAAGCTGTCCTGGCCATCATAAACGGGGAGCCGCATCCGGACGGACATATTCATGTTAAGGAGCATCATGAATGGATAGCTGAAAGGATGCATCTGAAATTCATAAATGAATTGGAAAAATTGCCTCGAACCATACATCATATCATTAATGATCACTCCGTTTACTTCACCCATTATCACATGGAATCGAAGAAATTGGATGAGCACATAAGCCAAAATCCGTATAGTAAAATCGTTGAACCGAGTTTAAATAACTTGGAACTGCTTTTCAAAGATCAGCAACACGATTTAATAGGATTCGGACATCATCATCCTATCCACCTTTATAAAAATGACCGAACGATATACCTGAACCCTGGTTCTCTTGGCTGTAATGGTGAACCAGTTGCTCCTTATGCCATTGTTTCAATTGAAAATGGGGGTATTCAGGTAAAGCTTGAAAAAGTCACCTATGATAATACATCGTTCCTGTCATCGTACCAAAGCTTACAAGTTCCAGAGCATGAATTCATTATACGTGCCTTCCATGGCGGACAGCAGGCCTAAGACGTTTATAAAAGATGAAGTTTGGGGAAATGTTGAGCATAAAGGTACATGCCTGCGGATACGCTAATAGGCAAACATCATGAAGCTGGAGGTAGGTCATGAAGGAAAATGAACAGGTAATTCAAGAGCAGGAAGAGATGGAACGGCATAGCCTTGTCTGCAATGATGAATTGTTTAATAAGGATCTGTATGCCATTGTCGATGATACGATGCAAGAGGAAAAATAAAAGGGGAAAACGCTGCAGGAAATGTCTGTAGCGTTTATTTTTACTTTGAATTGGTTGAAGTCCGATTTTTACTTTTCGTAAAAACTCACTTCCTACCCGTTTCCGCTCTTTTTGCAGCCGGTGAATCCCGGAAGTGAATCATTTGAAACCATTCTGGATTTATCCCATACTATATATAAGTTTCAAATCGAGAGGAGGGATGGCATGGGACATCATCATGGTCACTCCCATGATCATGGGCACGGACACCACCACCATTCTAACAATAAAAAAGCATTGTTGGCATCTTTCTTATTAATCTCCACATTTATGATAGTCGAGGTCATTGGGGGATTCTTGACAAATAGTCTGGCTTTACTGTCGGATGCAGGTCACATGCTTAGCGATGCGGCAGCATTAGGACTTAGTTATACAGCAATCAGGTTGGGGGAAAGGAAAGCGACATCGTCCAAATCGTTTGGATATAAACGGTTTGAGATCATTGCTGCTTGCTTGAATGGATTGACATTGATCGTCATATCCGTATTCATTTTCTTTGAGGCAATTAAGAGGTTCCTGGATCCTCCTGAGGTTCAAAGCATGGGAATGCTAATGATTTCAATCATAGGCTTACTTGTTAATGTCATTGCCGCCTGGATTTTAATGAGCGGAGATAAGGAAGACAATCTGAATGTGCGAAGTGCTTTTTTACATGTCATTGGTGATATGATTGGATCTGTGGGTGCCATTGCGGCCGCACTCTTGATTTATTTTTTCGATTGGGGAATTGCAGATCCGATCGCGAGCGTCATAGTCGCGATTTTAATTATTATCAGCGGTTTTAGGGTAGTGAGGGATTCTTTCCATATCTTGATGGAGGGCACACCAGACCAAGTCGATATGGATGAAGTGAAAGCATCCTTGGTGGAATTGGACGGTGTATCCGATGTCCATGATCTTCATATCTGGACGATCACCTCTGGTTTTTTGACAATGAGCTGCCATGTTGTCATAGGTAAGGACGGTAATCACGATTCAGTTTTAGCAGAAGCGCAAAAACTACTTCATGATCAGTTTGGAATTGAACATAGCACGATCCAAGTGGAAAGGCAGGAAGCAGGCTGTCCCAATCCACACGAGACATGTAATTGAAAAGGGCTGGCTCGGCTTAGAGCCAGCCTCTTTAGAGTGTAATGAGGAGCTCATGGTTTTTCTGTATGATTTTTACGATCATGTAGTGGCATTCCTGTTAAAATGAATCGAGATCACTTACACAAGTTACTAAGTGAAAACACCGGTTAATTTTACTGCGAACATAATCCTGACACATAAAAAGGGTAAAATTGAGGGAAAAGTCTTGGTGTTTTTTAATAGTTAGCATATACAAAATAATTCCACTATAATTCAGGAAGGAGGAATCCATATATGAAGAAAATTCTTGTAGTAGAAGATGAAATTGCCATATCGATGGTATTAAAAGCATATTTGGAGCGGGAAGGTTTTGATGTAGTCCAAGTTTACGATGGGCTAAAGGCCATTCCAGTGTTTGAAGAAACGAAGCCAGACCTTGTCTTGCTGGATGTCATGCTGCCGGGTAAGGAAGGCTGGGATATATTGAAGGAAATTCGTGAGGACGATACATGTCCGGTTATCATGTTGACTGCACTGACAGATGTCGATTATAGATTATCGGGATTTAAGTCAGGTGCGGATGATTACATCTCCAAACCCTTCGTTGCTGAAGAAGTCGTGGCCCGGGTTCATGCCGTTTTAAGAAGATCATCATCGGTTGTTACGGAAGATGGTCATGTACACGAGTTTGGGAGTTTAACCATCGATGATCTATCATATATGGTGCATTTGAATGGGGAAGAGATAAACTTGACGCCGCGTGATTTGTCTCTTCTCGTTTTTTTCGCTAAGCACCCTAATCAAATTTTTACGAGGGAACAGCTGCTCGACCAGGTGTGGGGCATGGATTATGACGGCAGTGACCGGGCGGTGGACCTGGCGATCAAACGAATCAGGAAGGCGATAGATGCATGGCCGGTAACTGAGGGGGAAATAAAAACATTGCGTGGATTGGGGTATCAATTGAGTGTCTATGAAAACTAAAAAAAGAACCACTTTACAACGCTATTGGACAAAGAGATACGTATTGACCTTGATTTCCGGTTTGATATTATTGTCTGTTTTTTCATTATGGTGGATGGAAAAAACGGCTTTGGAATATAGGCTCAGCCTTCTAAAGTACTTAGCGGATGAAACATCCGATCGGGCGATAAAGGAAAATGGCCAGATTGTCGTTGGCCCGATCCTTTCGGAAATTGTCGAGGAACGGGAGAAAATCCTCCATCTGAATCAACAGCCAATCATCTATATCGTCGATCCCGATGCCACCATCATATATACGATGCCACAGTTGTATATCGATCCGGATGAAAATAAACTCCCGGACGTCATCATGAAAAATACGGAGTTGGTCCAAAAGGTCAAGATTTCCGACAATAAAGTATATGTAGTCAAATCCCCCATTACGTTCAATGATGAGACGAGAGGCTGGGTGGTCATTGCCCAGGAAGAAGGGGCATTGAAGGAAATCAACCAAGATCATGGCTTGTTGGCTATCATGATTGGGGGACTTCTGATTCTCGGAACGGGCGTCATTTATTTTCTTTCCAGGCAGATTTCGCGCCCCATCCAAGACGTAGCTAACGCCGCGGTCCAGGTTCGTGAAGGCAACTATGATATCCATTTTAAAGAGGAAGAGGAAATCAAGGAAGAAGAAATCTATGAACTGATAGAATCATTTAAGGAAATGACAAATCGATTGAAGGTCATGGAGAAGTTGCGGGCGGAATTGCTCGCGGGCGTAACCCATGATTTGAAAACGCCAGTCACTTCCATTAGCGGACTTATACAAGCGGTGAAAGATGATGTCGTCAAGGGAGAGCAAAGTAAGGAATTCCTCGATATTTCCTTAAAGGAAACCAAGCGTTTACAAGGTATGATAGAGGATTTACTCAACTATAATGCCATTTCGGCAGGCGCTTTTAAAATCCGGGTGCAAAAAGAGAATATCAATATATTCATCAAGGAAATCGCCTATCGCTGGCAGGTGACACAAGATGATGATCAAGCGTTCGCATTTGAGATAAAAGTTCCTGATGAACCGGTCTTTGGTCAAATTGATTCTTTGCGGATGCAGCAAATCGTCATTAACCTTTTGAATAATGCCAGACATGCACTTGACGGCAAAGGGAAAATAGCGATTAATCTTTATGAAAAGGATGAAGAACGAATCTGCATTGATGTTCTGGACAGCGGGCGGGGGATTCCCAAGCATGAACAGCAATATGTGTTCGAACCATTTTATCGAGGCGAAAACAAAAAGTTGAAGGTACGCGGTTTAGGTTTGGGACTGCCATTCAGTAAGATGCTCGCAAAAGCGCAAAAGGGAGATCTTGTGCTTAAGGATAGCAATGAACAAGGCACCATCTTCACGATAGTCATAGAAAAAGCGGATCAAATATAAAAGAGGGTTGTCCTGTTAATGGACAACCCTCTTATTATGCAGAATGCTAACTAATCAAGCTAATTGGCTGATTGCCCGCCATAATTGTACATGACGGACCTTCCTTGGAAGGAAGCGTCCCATTTCCTCTTCGTTATATCCTGCATGCAAGTTCTTATGGTCGAAAATGATTGGCCGGCGAAGTAAATCCGGGTTATCTTGAATAAGCTTGCAAAGATCATTAAGAGGTGTATTATTTATATCGATATTCAGGCTTTTGAATTTTTTGGAACGGGTTGAGATGATTTCATCTGTCCCGCCTTCCGTTTTACGTAAAATCTCTTTTATTTCTTCTATAGAAAGAGGTTGGGAATATAGGTTACGTTCATTAAAGGAAATTTCGTTCTTTTTAAGCCAAGCTTTTGCTTTACGACAGGCTAAGCTGCTTGGAGTAGTATAAATTGTTACCATTAAAATCGACTCCTTCAAAGTTTTCAAGTTTATTGGAATGAAATTATTTTTATATTTGTGATACTCTTACTTTAACGTTTCTTTGTGTCAGCAAGATGTCAAGAAAAATAAACTTAAATGTTATTTAAAAGGAAAGGGAGAAAATGAAATGAAATCTGCCTTTAATGAAGAAGATACGGTTTGGGTAATGATACCGAATAAGGACCTGCATATGCCGATATTTAATAGTGGTGTGAGAGAAGTATCATGACAGGGGATTTTTGGTCACCAGTCAGGCTATCGATACAAGTAGCGGGACTAGCGGGTATCCTTGTTTTCATTTTAGGAATTTTCCTGGCGCGAATGATGGCTAAAAAGCAATTCAGAGGTAGAGTCTTACTGGAAACAGCGTTTTTATTGCCGCTTGTTTTGCCGCCGTCCGTTGTTGGGTTTTTATTGATCGTGATTTTTGGCAAGAATGGAATGCCGGGACAATTCATTGAAAGGGTTTTTGACCAGCCCCTGATGTTCACGTGGTGGGCTGCGGTCATTGCATCTACCGTGGTAGCTTTTCCGCTAATGTACCAATCCGCTAAAACGGGCTTTGAAGGTATAGATGAAGAAATTGAAAATGCAGCTAGGGTTGACGGGGCCGGCGAGTGGAGGTTATTCCTGTTTGTAACCCTCCCATTGGCGGTCAAATCGATCGTCACAGGTGCCATCTTAAGTTCTGCCCGTGCGTTGGGGGAATTCGGGGCCACACTCATGTTTGCCGGAAACATTCCCGGACAGACACAAACCATACCGACCGCAATTTATATCGCCATGGACTCCGGGAATATGACATTGGCCTGGCTATGGGTTGCCGTAATCATTGTCATTTCATTCATTATGCTTTTTATCGTGACATACATAAAATGAATGCTGTTTTTCGTATATGCTTATGGATAGGCGAGGTGCGGATTCTACGTCCTCTTTATGGGTGAATCCGTTTTTTTCGTAAAGGTTTCGTGCAGGCAGGTTCATTTTACCGGTCGAGACGGATATCTTTTCCCAGTCGACGTGTAATTGAAGAGCATGCAACAATGCGTCCGCAATACCCTGCCGAAAATAATCAGGATGGACGACCATTCGGCAAATCAGCATTTGGCCATTCTCTTTTGTATAAGATATGGCACCAGCTAAGGCATCACCCTTTAAATAGCATAAAAACGTTTCATGGCAATGAATGAATTGTTCATATGTTTCCAATAGAGGAGGTATATCGGCAAAACCGATCATTTCCGCTTCCACCTTATAGGCTTCTTTCTGCAGTTTAAATAGCTGCTTGCCATAGACTGATTCCAGGTCCCGAATTTTCATGATCAAATCCCATCACTCCTTTTCATTACATTATAATGGAAAAGGGATATTATTGTTTCTAATGAGTCTGTGTTATAATCGACAAACAATATGAACTAATGAAATGAGGAAGAAATTTGTTAACATTTGAAGAAAAATTGAGCATCATTGAAACTTTTCCGGAATTACAGAGAAAAGACGTTTCATTGGGACGTGTGAACTTCCATTATCCAGATAGCGTCCAGGAGAAAAAGATCGTCGTTCAGCACTTGCATCCCAATGGAAATGGGTTCGTTTACGCAGGGCATATGAGAAAAAAAGACACTGACCGTAAAGGGTTTATCAATATACGTGACTATAATGAAGCGGAATTAAAAAAATTGATCCAAAGAAGCGTGGACTACCTATCTGAACCTCCGGCTGAAATCGAAGAAGAGGAAAACGAGTTCGCTAGGTTGGAGGGGGCATGGATTGGCCCTGAAAAGCAAGAGCTTACACTTCAAAAGGAAGACCTGCTTTGGAATGTTTATTCAGGGTCGAATCTTGAGGAATGTTTCGAAAGTCCGGTTGAGGCGGAGCGCTACTTATTGGACGAAGGCTTCCGACAAAGCAAGAAGAGGAATATGTAGAATTTTAGGATAATTTGTCGGTTGATTTACGGCGATAATCTTGTTTTTTTAGGATTTTCCATGATATAATATGAGTAATTATTTTTGTTCGGAAAAGTTTGATAGAAGGATTTACTGTAATAGGATTCCTCTTGAAACATTATCCAGAACCAAAAATAGTAATAAAATGGATTTTTCCAAACACAGGAGGAACTATCATGGTACAAGGTAAAGTAAAATGGTTTAACGCAGAAAAAGGTTTCGGTTTCATCGAAGTTGAAGGCCAAGACGATGTATTCGTACATTTCTCAGCTATCCAAGGAGAAGGCTTCAAAACGCTTGAAGAAGGCCAAGAAGTTTCTTTCGAAATCGAGCAAGGCGCTCGTGGACCACAAGCTGCTAACGTTCAAAAATAATTGAACGCATATAAAAAAAAGACTCCGATTTTGGAGTCTTTTTATTTTGCTTTTATTTCGGCGATTTCCTTTAATGCTTTGTCCAATTTTTCTTCGATCCGTTTAGAGCGATTAAAATGTCCTGACAGGAAAAACACGATGAATATAATGAATACTACAAGCACTAGCATAAAAAGGATAGGAAGGAACTGGGTTATATTTTTTATTCATTGGATATCATCTCCTTTTTTCTTCCATTATACTTCATGCTTACCAGTTGCTATGATTGAGGGAGCCGAGTTTAAAAAAAAACACTGAAAGGGGATATGCGAAAACGCATATCCCCTTTCAGTCAGTTCTGGAATAGCGAGGCAAACTTTTGAAGTCTATGCAGGTCTGATTCTTGATACATCTGTTCTATCTTCAATGTCACCAATAACTGGCTCTTGGCAAATAACATGTCCCGGAAATGATCGACCGCCCCGCAAAAATGATTATAGTTGGTTTCGCCAGTGCCGAAGACTCCCGTTTTCAGGCGAACAATAGGCAACTGTTCCAGTTCATTATAAAAGGCAGCTGATTTAGCGGGAAGCTCCCCATTGCCCCATGTATAGGTGCCGACGATCAATGCATCGTAATCCGGCAATGTACGTAAATCGAATTCATTCATTCGATATAGGAAGGCCTCAGGCAAAAGGGCAGCGAGGGCTTCAGCAAGCGCTTTTGTATTGCCGCCGGCAGAATGATAGACAATGGCGATTTTACAGCTCATCGAACCCATTGCTGGCATTTACTTGACTGTAAGTCCTTGACTTCTGTTCGAAGAAATCGGTTTTAGTAAGGCCGATGGATTCATCATCGAACGTTTTGATCCAAGGCATCGGGTTCTCGCCATACTCTTTATACAAATTTTCAAGGCCTAGCATACGTAACCTTTTGTTGGCGATATATTCAATGTACTCATCGAATTCTTCCAAATCGAGATCGGCTTTCGTTTGGATATCTTCGAGCATGTATTCAGACCATTCCTTTTCGAGTTCGACTGCTTTTTCAATCGTTGTATAGATGAACTTCGTGTTATCTTCATTATTTAACTCAGGATATTCATACATCAAGATTTGAATGAGCATGCCAATGAAATCGAAATGGACCATTTCATCGCGATGAATATAGGATATCATCGTAGCGGAACCGGTCATAAGATTTTGGCGTCCCAGATTATAATAAAAGGCGAAAGCCAGATAGAAATAAATCCCTTCAAGGTTCGTTGAATGAATCAGTGCCTCGAATAAATGCTGAGGGCTGGGATCGTCCACGAACGTTTGATAAGCATCAACTATCGGCTGGTTACGCTTAATCACTTCAGGATGTTCTTTGATGCGGTCGAAAAGCTGTTTTTGCTTGCCTACCGGAATCAAGGAAGCAAGGATATAGGAATAAGACTCATTATGTATCGATTCCTGCTGGGCCATGTTGGCCAGGATAGCTTTTGCCGCCGGATCTTTGATGTACCGAAGGATCTCTACTAAAGTGGGCGTTTGAAGACTGTCCATTCCGGCAATCATCGTAAGGATATCGAGAAAAGCGTCCTGGATATCTTCATCCAATTCGCCCCACTGCTTTTTATCCTGAATCATGTTCACGCTCGAAGGCTTCCAAAAGTTATTGAGGAGCTGTGTATAGGTATCATAGAATTTTTCATACTGTATATCGTTCCAAAGGAGGAAGCCTGAAGCTTCTCCTTTGAAAACACCGGTTGCCTTGGTTGGATGCGTCGGTTCGAGCATCCGAATTTTTTTTATATGATTGGTCATTAGTGAAAACTCCTTTAAGAATAGATTACTGGGTCATGATTGACGTTAACTTGAACAGCTTTCGCAGGCATTGTCATATTCGGAAGACGTCGAACGAACATAATACGTTGATTTCAACCCGCTTTCCCATGCCGTTAAATGGATATCCAATAGGACCTTCGCTTTGATTGTATTGTGTACATACAGATTAAAGCTGATTGCTTGGTCAATATGGCGTTGGCGGGCTGCATTTTGCCTGATGCTTTCCAGTTGATCCAAATTGAATCGCGTCTTTTTATAATATTCATACGTATTTGGCGTCAAGCCTGGTGCGGTCACCTTGAATTTGAAGTTTTTCTTTTCTTCGTAAAATTCAATTTCATACAAAGGATCGATTCCATCCGTGGAATTACCGATTTTGGCTGTCGATGAATTGGGGGCAATCGCCATTAAATAGCCATTACGGGTACCGTGCTCCTGCACGTCTGCTTTTAAATCCAGCCATTTTTGATCTGTATACTCACGCAGTTCGAAATAGTCCCCTGTATGCCAATCAGAACCTTCAAAATATGGGTAAGACCCTTTTTCCTTGGCCAATTCGTTGGATGCCTTGATAGTTAAGTAAGCGATTTTTTCGTATAAAGCATCTGCATAGTGAACAGCCTCATCGGATTCCCAATAAATATTCTGTATGGCAAGTAAATGATGCCATCCAAACGTTCCTAAACCAATTGCCCGGTACCGTTTGTTCGAGATGGATGCTTGTTTGACAGGAAGATTATTCACATCAATGACATTGTCCAGCATACGGATCTGAATGGGAATCAATCTTTCCAGAACATCGCTGCCCACCGCCCGTGGCAAGTTAATGGATGAAAGGTTGCAGACAACGAAATCCCCGCTTTTACGAACCACAACAACATCTCCATCTTCTGTTTCATATTCATCCGTGATCGTCGAAGGGCTTAGGTTTTGGGCAATCTCCGTGCAAAGGTTAGAACAATATATCATACCTTTATGTTTATTCGGATTCTTCCGATTCACTTCATCGCGGTAGAACATATACGGTACGCCTTCTTCTAATTGAGAAATCATGATGCTTTTCATGATGTCCATCGCATTGATTTTTTCAAAGCTATAGTTTGGAAGCGTGCCATTTTCCGCGGCCTCGACAGCAAGTGCATAATGATTCCTGAAGCTTCCTTCGCCTTTCTTTTCGTCATAAAGATCTTCAAGTGAAAATCCAAGGGTTTGCTTAACGGTATGCGGATCGAAAAGATACCATTCTTTTCTGTCGCGTACAGCCTCCATGAATAAATCCGGTATGCATACACCTGTAAAAATATCATGTGCTTTTAATCTGTCATCCCCGTTTTGAGTCTTCAAATCTAGGAAGCTCATGATATCTTTATGCCAGGCATCCAAGTAAATCGCGATGGCACCTTTACGTTGACCCAATTGATCGACACTTACTGCTGTCTGGTTGAATAGTCGAATCCAGGGAGTCGTGCCGGAACTGTTTCCAGAGAAACCGCGGATATCGGAACCAAGCGAGCGAACCTTACCGACGTAAAGACCGACACCGCCGCCGAATTTAGATACTTTTGCGGCATCGTAGTTTGATAGGTAAATTCCGTCAATGGAATCTTCAATTGCGTCGATAAAGCAGGAGCTTAACTGTCCATGTGTTTTACCTGCATTGGAGAGTGTAGGAGTCGCAACGGTCATATAAAGGTTGGACATGGCCCAGTATGCTTCTTTTATCAGTTGCAGGCGGTGCTCCGTTTTTTCCATTCGCATGATTTCCATCGCGATGATCATGAAACGTTCTTGCGGCAGTTCGAAGACCTTGTCCTTTTTTGGGCGGGCCAGATAGCGGTCATTCAATAAGTAGATGCCTATGTAAGAGAATAATTTATCTTTTTCCGGGTCGATCACCGATCCCAATTCCTCAATTTCCGCTTTTGTATATGAAGATAGCAGTTCTGGTTTATAAATGGGATAACGCTGACCTTCCGATAGCTGGGAGAGTTCTGTGATCAGCTCATAGAATGGGCCATAACTCTTGCCTTCATAACCTCGATTGGCTTGTGCATCCCTATACATTGTATTCAACAGTTCTGCTGCAGCAACGAAAGTCCAATCCGGAGCATCGATATCCACACCTTCAAGAGCGAGCTGAATCAATTTTTTTGATGCCTGTTCTTCGGTTGAGTCACTTTTGCGATCAAGCCATTTTGTAAAACGCCTTTTGAACTTTTCCATATCGAGACGGCCTTCGAATTCCTTCGATAACGTCTCAAGCTGGATGGATTTCGCTTCTGTGTCATTTTCACTTATGGTAGAGTTATATGTTTGAGTCATTAATAATCCTCCTTGTTAACTTCCGCTAAAATAAAAAAACCGCCCAAAGAATTGAGCGGATCAAACGATAGAATAAAAGAGCCATGAAAAAATAGCCGTTATACTATCGTTTCATCATCTCAATCCCCGAAGAATAAGAAACGTGAAAAATTCAAGGCAGGTCTCCTGACTCATGATCATCCTACTTTGAGTCCTTCCCGTATAGAGAGCTATACAGTGGTTTTCTCATTTCGTCACATTTACAGTTGCGAGGACAGTTCCGGGTTTACACCGGATTCCCTTTTCAGCCATCACTGGCACCTTGGATTATAAAAATTCTATATATAGTTATTGGAATTGTTTATGTAATCAATATCTAGTATTTCTGCTTATATTATCGTAAGCCATATGCGATGATAATTCAACTAATATATTTGAAAAAAACCACCCCTTATCTATTGACAAAGTGATGGAAGAGGGTGGGGGAGTGAAAGATTTTATGGGGGAATGGATAAATCAAGCGCTGATTTTACGGCATTTTGTGTTAAAATAAAGTGTCTAGTAAAGGTGGCTCTCCCTTATTGCGGTGAGGGGATTCGCGGAAAAATATTTATGAAAAAGGGGATAAAATCTTGGAAAAAGTATTAGTTTTTGGACATAAAAACCCGGATACAGACACAATCTGTTCAGCAATCGCTTATGCAGATCTGAAAAAGCAGTTAGGTATCAACGCTGAACCAGTTCGTCTGGGTGAAGTGAATGGTGAAACTCAATATGCATTGGACCAATTCAAATTCGATGCTCCCCGTCTTGTGGAAAAAGTTGCAGGGGAAGCTGATGGCGTAATCCTGGTCGATCATAACGAACGCCAGCAAAGTGCTGAAGATATTGACCAAGTCCGTGTATTGGAAGTTATCGACCATCACCGTATCGCTAACTTTGAAACGAGCGATCCATTATATTACCGTGCGGAACCAGTTGGCTGTACGGCAACCATTTTAAATAAAATTTATAAAGAAAACGGCATTGAAGTCCCTAAAGCAATCGCAGGTCTTATGCTGTCTGCCATCATTTCCGATTCTTTATTGTTCAAATCCCCGACTTGCACGGAGCAAGACGTTGCAGCAGCAATGGAACTGGCTGCCATTGCGGGAGTCGACGCTGAAAAATATGGTTTGGAAATGTTGAAAGCGGGAGCTGACTTGAGCGACAAAACGATTGCCCAGCTCATCACTCTTGATGCAAAGGAATTCTCCATGGGAATGGCTAAAGTGGAAATAGCACAGGTCAATGCTGTTGATCCGAACGAAGTCCTTGCTAAGCAAGCTGAATTGGAAGCAGCGATTGAAGCGGTCATCGCAGTGAAGGAATTGGACTTGTTCCTATTCGTCGTAACGGATATCCTGACTAATGATTCCGTTGCCCTGGCCCTTGGTAAAGCGGCATATGCGGTTGAAAAAGCATATGACGTTTCATTAAACAATAACATCGCCGTGTTGGAAGGCGTTGTATCGCGTAAAAAACAAATCGTGCCGGTCTTAACCGACGTATTCAGCAAATAATATAGGAAAAGGGTTGCTCATTAAAAACATGGGCACCCTTTTTCTGTACATTCAAAAAAAGACTCAACCATCCCATTAAGGGTGTTTGAGTCTTTTTTCTTAATTTAAAGATTCCTTTTCTTTTTCATAGGCGATGACAATCAATTCTTTATTGGCTTCCTCGCCAAGTTTGCTTTCAAAGCTTTTCAGTTCATTCAATAAATCCGGTGACAGATTTGCTGCCGTATAATCCTGCTCGGGTGTCATGCTTTTCGCTCCTTTCAAAAGGAAATGATTCATGTTATCTATTTTGTCGGTTTGAAAAGTTTCTATTCAGCAGAATTTTACTTCTTTAAGATATTTTACTTTCTGAGGTGGCGAGTTTTTCAAGCAATGTCGAACTTTCTTCATCGAGTCCTTGAACTAGGACAGGTATTCCCAAGAGCTGATATTTAAGAATAACCGTATCGACAGCACCGACTGCTGAAGCATCCCAGATCTTGGAATGGGAGAAGTCGATGACGATTGCATCGGCTTTTTCCTTGAAGTCGAACTTTGAAACAAAGTCCTGGACAGAAGCGAAAAATATTTGTCCGCTGATACGATAAGTGATTTTCTTGGCCTGGATGTCTTCCGTTTTTTCTACTGCCACATTAGAAATTTTAGCCGAGAAGAAAATCATGCTCAAAAGCACTCCGGCAAATACCCCTTTTGATAAGTCATGTGTATAAATGACAATGAGGACCGTCACGATCATCACGGCTGCATCCGACTTAGGAGCTTTAGTGAGCCTCTTTAGGGAAGACCAGTCAAATGTCCCGATTGAAACCATGATCATGACTGCTACAAGTGCAGCCATCGGTATTTTGATAAGGACATCGTTCAATACCACGATTAATACCATAAGGAATGCGCCCGCTACAAATGTGGAGAGCCGGCCCCTTCCACCCGATTTAATGTTGATACCGGATTGGCCGATCATCGCACATCCTGCCATGCCGCCAAAGCATCCGGCGATGATATTCGAAATCCCCTGGCCTTTGGCTTCCTTATTTTTATTACTGTCCGTGTCAGTCATCTCATCGACAATTTGAGCCGTCAATAACGATTCAAGCAGTCCAACAAACGCAAGGGCAATGGAATAAGGGAAAATGATCGCCAAAGTTTCGAAGGTCAAAGGGATGTCTGGAAGCATGAACATCGGAAGCGCTTCGGTCAATTGCCCCATATCCCCAACCGTCCGCACCGTAGCCCCCGTGGTAACTGCAACGATCGTCATGAATATGATGGCGACAAGTGGTGAAGGTATGACTTTCGTGATCAGCGGAAAAAGATAAATAATAGCTAATGAAACGGCTGTCATGACATACATGATCCATGTTTCGCCCACAAAATGGGTAAGCTGTGCCGTGAAAATCAGGATGGCTAAAGAATTCACAAAACCAGTCATGACCGGCTTCGGAATGAACTTCATTAATTTCCCGATTTTTAAAACTCCTAGTAAAATTTGCAGCAAACCAGTCAATATTGTTGCAGCAAGTAAATAGTTCAAGCCATGATCTTTAACAAGGTCGACCATGACGAGTGCCATTGCGCCAGTGGCAGCCGATATCATTCCCGGCCTTCCGCCGACAAAGGAGATGACGATGGCAATGCAGAATGAGGCATATAAACCAACCATCGGGTCAACGCCAGCAATGATCGAAAAGGCAATCGCCTCCGGAATCAATGCCAAGGCAACGACAATTCCAGATAGAACATCTCCTCTAACGTTGCCGAACCATTCCTTTTTGTATGCAGATGTATTCAAAGAAACACTCCTTCTTTCATATATAATGTGTGTTCATTTCCTTTTTAACGCACTAAATTATAGCATGAGTCCTTTATTCTATCTATATGGATAATATAAACGACAAATCGGGGGCTATTCATTTCTTATCGTAGGAAGGAAAAATGCTTTAAGAGAGAAGAATTGGCTGCAAAAGGTGATTGAGCTATCATGTGAGGGAAGTCAATTTTATGGAGATAGGCGAATGCATACAGGTCATGCTTGCAATAAAGTCAGTCGAATCGGATTTCCGTTAATGGCTTGGCCATTTTTGACGCTCCTATAGGCTTTTGTTAAATTCCCGCTAAGGGTGAGTGGAGTAAACGGTAGAGATCTATTTCATAATTAAAAAGTCAAAAAAACATGGATTTCCCTTTCCTGCTAGCTTTACGCCACCGATTGGACCTATTCATGACATTCGGGAAATGGGTTTTAGAACTCGAAACGCGATACAATCAAATGATTACTTCATGATTTATATCTTATCGAGCCCAATATAGGGTGACCGTACATTTACCATTCATATAATGAAAAAAAGATAGTGCTCTAACTGTGTCAATATGTGGGCAGGAGGTAAGAGAGTTTTTTTATCGGAATGATATTTTCCCCTTTTACCATATATGGGGAATGGTGAGGATGAAAAGGCCAGCTCTATCAAAGTTTGAGTGGGATTCGTCATTGTGTTAAGAGGCTATTCCTCATCAATGATGCTGGATTTACATAAAGGACATGTTACTTCTTTATAATGCTTGAACCTGATCTTTCGAAGGTCGCTTCTGGATAACATTGCGAATGCATTATATCTTGTGCCGCATGCACAAGTATTTTTATCTTTAACTATGTGTCTCTCATCCGTAGTAGCTGAATAAATGGTTGGAAAGAACATATATAACCCTCCTTGTTTTAATTTTAGGCAAATTAAAAAGGGGCAAGAAAATTAATATAAAGTGATCCATTCAAGAAAAATCTTGGCAACCCGGCTGCCTTGACAACTAAGTTGTTGGTTTAGGCCCGTGGCTTTGCGTCTTTTACTTTCATAAAATTTGCCTAAAATAATCTTAACATAAAATTTGATGTGATGAGTGCAGGAAAAATACTTATCAGTTTCTGGGTATGTCATAAGGGTTGGAGGACTTTACGGATAAGCATGAACGTGACCCCTTCAAATCTTTTTCCTTGATTTCTCTTCGATAACTCCCTATATACAAAAAGTTCCAGAAGTATCCAGCACACTACTGCTGTATGAGCATTAAACAGGAGAAAGCCTGCTTAAAGATGGAAGCAGGCTTTCTTGCCAAAAATGTGATTAATGTGATCTGGCCAACTCCGGATTGCGATGCATCGCGAAATAGAGGACAAGTCCGGCTATGAGGAGTAACGTGCTGGTCGTGATGAAGACGGCAGAGAATCCGTAGAAACCAGCAACCATTCCGCCCATTGCGGGTCCGATGATATTGCCTAAAAAACGCAGGCTCGTATTGTACCCTAGCACTTCCCCCTGCATTGCGACAGGCGCTTCTTGGCGAATGTAGGCAATCCTTACAGGGATGATGCCGCCTATTGCCATGCCTAGTATGAAGCGTACAAAGACAAGCTGCCAAAAATGATTGATGAAAGCACCTGGCAAGTAGACAAGAGCTGTCAGAAAAAGA
Organism: Bacillus sp. ISL-78; assembly: GCF_018613455.1. Lineage (NCBI taxonomy): Bacteria > Bacillati > Bacillota > Bacilli > Caryophanales > Bacillaceae > Bacillus > Bacillus sp. ISL-78. Next base: position 411,529 of record NZ_JAGGQC010000003.1, on the reverse strand, counting down.
AGCAGCACAAGAATCTTCACATGTCCATGCCGATCACCTATCTTGCCCCAGTGACGCGCCATCAATAAATTCCCCAGACCTGCTGCAGAAAAGGCGATTCCTGAATAAAAGCCAAGATTGGAAGTTCCATGCAGCTCACCAACGTATAAAGAAAGAATGGGCTGGATGCTGAAGTGGGCAACTTGGACAAGCGTGGAGATGAGCATGACATTCACCAGGATGGGATTCCTTAAGATATGTGAGACAACTTCCCTGCTTGTATAGCTCGACTTCGTTCCCTTCTGCCGCTCCATTCGGTACTCCTTGGTTGCAAAAACAAGAAGACCAGAGATGAAAATGGTGATGGAGGTGAATTTAAAGGCGGTTGAATAACCGAGTGTGTCTGCAAGCACGCCGCCAAGCAATGGTCCGAAAAGGGAACCGGTTATATTTCCCGTTTGTAAGGTTCCCAGTACGCGTCCGGCAATTTCTTTTGGTGTCTGCGTTGATATGAAGGCCTGGGACATGGAAATGAAGCCAGTGAATATTCCTGTGAACATCCTTAGGACGAATAGCTGCCAAACATTTTCGACGAATCCCATCAGGAAGATGGACAGGCCCATCCCAAAGGCGCAGGCAATCAAGATTTTCTTTCTGCCATACCGGTCACCAATCCGTCCCCAAATGGGGGAGAATAAAAAGGCAGTCACGAAAGTGATTCCAAAAGTCCATCCGGACCAATGCTGGATATATTGAGTCGAATAATCTCCGAATGTACCAATGTATAAGGATATGAATGGGAGAACCATCGTCATGCTCCCGCCTATGAAGAAATTGGCGAACCACATGATGAAAAGATTCCGTTTAGCTATTTTATGAGCGTTCATTTTACATACAACACTTCTTTCCTCCGAAAAAAACTTCGGGTTCCTAAATAATAGTATACAGAAATTAACTAATTTATTAAACGAATTTGTTTAACTGGTTTTTTAATGAATGGGCAAATGGTATAATGTGAAAATACTGATTTTTCAGAAAAATTAAATGTGCAAAAGGTATTCATTTTTCCAATTAAAGGAGTTTTAAACATGTTGACGATTTTAGGGTTTTGTATGATTTTAACGTTTCTGGTCTTGGTCATCACTAAGCGTTTATCAGTGGTTGTCGCTTTTATCTTTACGGCGATAGCTTTTGGTCTGATTGGCGGGTTTGCTTCGGAAATGGGAGATATGATGGTTGCGGGTATTTTAAAGGTGACACCGACAGCAGTCATGATCGTTTTTGCTATTCTATATTTTGGTTTAATGATTGACGTTGGTTTATTCGAGCCCATGATCGCTAAAATACTGAGTTTTGTAAAAGGAGATCCGCTAAAGGTTGTCATGGCAACCGCCATTATAACCATATTGGTAGGTTTGGACGGAGATGGTTCTTCTACATTCATGATCACTGTTTCGGCCATGCTGCCGCTTTATATCAAATTAGGGATGAACAGGCTCGTATTGGCCTGTGTCGTTGGTTTGGCCGCTGGCGTCATGAACATGATCCCTTGGGGAGGTCCTTTGGTCAGGGCGGCCGCGAGCCTTCAGGTGGAAGTATCGGAGTTATTCATACCTCTTATTCCGGTCATGATTTGCGGTCTTTTATGGACGCTTTTTTCGGCATATGTACTTGGCAAAAAGGAAAGGGAGAGATTGGGAGTCGGCTCCCTGGAGACGAACATGCAAACTGGTATGGGCGAACAGGCTGCAGCTGTTGAAACCGCACCTCAAGGAACATCCAGGCTTTTTTGGTTTAATTGGTTCTTGACGATTTTACTGATGGTTTTGCTGGTGATGGAAGTGCTGCCGATCCAAATCTTATTTGCCTCCGCTTTTGCGATTGCACTATTCGTTAACTTTCCTAATCCAAAAGAACAGCAGGAAAGGATTTTAAGTCATGCCAATAGTTTCGTGATGATTTGTACACTCATTTTCGCAGCAGGGATTTTTACGGGTGTATTCACGGAAACAAAGATGATGGACTCGATGGCTGCTTCAATCGTAACCGTCATTCCGGAGTGGCTCGGGGCACATTTGCCACTGGTGGTAGCGCTGACGAGCATACCGATGGGGTTCATTTTTTCACCTGATGCCTATTATTTTGGCATTCTGCCAATCATAAGTGAAACGGCATCGAACTTCGGCATTGCCCCTGTAGAAATCGGAAGGGCGGCATTATTAGGTCATTCGACCGCAGGGTTCCCCTTATCGCCATTGGTGCCTGCAACATTCATATTGATTGGCCTTGTAGGCGTGGATTTTGGGGATCACCAAAAATTCCTGTTTAAATGGGCGTTTGGGACAACCATCATCATGACGATCGCAGCCATTACTTTCGGGGTCATCACTTTGTAAAAATGTGAGCCCTTTAAGCTATATTGTAAAATCCTTGTCTGTGAATTTAGTAAGGTGTTCACTCTCATTGGTGTAATCTATTTTCCTATTTATGCCGCTATCTGTTTATTCTTCCATAATAGTGGAAAGTAATAAGAGGAAGATACATATAAGAGAGTGGAGGGAAGTTATCATGAACTATAAACAAAAGCTTATACTGCCGATGTGTGCTGCCTTTTTACTGTATGGATGCAATTCAGCGGATGATTCAAATGAGGCCGATAATAAGGCCGAGGACATGACTACAGTGGGACAAGGAACAGATACAGAGGTTGATCCGCAGGTGAAAGCGGAAGTTAAAGATGTAGAAGGTAAAACACTTGGGACGGTGAACTTTACCGCTGAAGAGAATTCTGTAGTGATCGAGACCGCTTTGGAAGGTCTTGAGCCAGGCTATCATGGATTCCATGTTCACGAGAATGCAGCATGTGAGGCGGATGCCAAGGATGGCCCTTTCACTACAGCGGGAGGACACTTCAACCCAACTGATGAAACGCATTCTAAACATGCAGGTGATATGCCCCCTTTATATGTAAAAGAAGATGGAACAGCAAAATATACGGCAACATTGGATAACATGACAATAGACCAACTGAAGAAAGAAGAGCTGGCTGTAATCGTTCATGCTAATCCAGACAACTTTGCCAATATTCCTGACCGATATGAAGCCAATGGAGAAAAAGGACCGGATGCAGATACTTTGAAAACTGGTGATGCAGGCGATAGACAAGCTTGCGGGATTGTTGTAAGTGCAGAGGCAAAATAACATGAAAAGAGCGATTCCTCTTTAGAGGAATCGCTCTTTTCATGTAGGTAAGACTGATGACCGCTAAAATCTTAAAGCGGAAACCATTCTTTTTACGTTTTAAGAAGGTTTTTTCTATTGTGATATGGAAGTAAGAATGGAGGTAATATTGCAGTAAAAGCAGGTGGCATTAAAAAATCATAGTTAATCCTTGCAGTGGAATGAAGTCCAAGGCATAGGTTTAATATAGGGAAATAAGATTTGGTTTGAATCGATAAAAAAACCCGAACAGGGATCATGTCCACTGATTCGGGTTTGCTAAAATCATTTTGCCGTAATGGAATCTTCGATTAGCTGTAATCTTTCAGCCACTTCTTCTTCAGAAAGGTTATGCTCGACAACATAGCGATTACGCGGATGCACTCGGCATTCATGGGTACAGCTGCGCATATGTTTGTGTTCGTTCTCTTCGCTGCAAAGGATTTTCTTGTTGCATTCAGGATTAGCGCAATTGACATAGCGTTCACAAGGTTCGCCGGAATAAATATCGCGTCCGACAATGACATGTTCCTTTTGATTGATAGGTACGGCAATCCTTTCATCGAAAACATACATTTGGCCATCCCATAGCTCACCTTGGACTTCGGGATCCTTCCCGTATGTTGCGATGCCGCCATGCAGCTGGCTTACATCTTCAAAGCCTTCTTCGACAAGCCAGCCGGAGAATTTCTCACAGCGGATACCGCCCGTGCAATACGTTAGGATCTTTTTGCCTTCGAACATTTCTTTATTTTCCCGTACCCATTCCGGAAGTTCACGGAAATTCGTGATTTCTGGCTTGATTGCACCCCTGAAATGTCCTAAATCAAATTCATAGTCATTTCTGGCATCAAGGACGATGGTGTTTTCATCTTGCATTTGCTCGAAGAACTCCTTCGGGCTCAAGTATTTGCCTGTCGTCTGGTTCGGGTTGATGTCGTCTTCCAAGCGAAGCGTTACAAGTTCATTGCGTGGACGTACATGCATTTTTTTGAAAGCATGGCCTTCAGCTTCATCTATTTTAAACACGATATCGGCAAAGCGGGGATCGCTTTTCATCATGTCCATATATTTGTCGGTTTGTTCGATCGTACCTGAAACCGTTCCGTTGATACCTTCTGAAGCCACCAAGATACGGCCTTTCAATTCAAGGGCTTTACATGCCGCAAGATGCTCGGCTGCGAATTCTTCGTGATTCTCGATAGGTACATACAAATAATAAAGTAATACTCTATATGGTTTTGTTTCCATTTTTTATTTACCACCTATATTTTATATTTGCAAGATATAAAGGGTGATCATTTAGACACTTTTCTCTTACAGATAATCATTATACCAAGAAAACGTAAAAATGATAAGGGCATGAAGAAAAATCAAGAGGAGTTGTATCGAATGTTGAAAGAGTTAATGAGATATCCAATCATTCAGGCACCGATGGCAGGAGGAGCTTCCACTCCGAAGCTTGCGGCTTCAGTATCCAATGCAGGAGGATTGGGCTTTCTCGCAGCTGGCTATAAGACTGCGGAAGAGATGAAGGACGAGATAGGGCAGACCCGTCAGTTGACTGAACGCCCTTTTGGTGTGAATGTATTTGTGCCAGGCAACGAGCCGGTGGATGAAAATATATTATCTGGCTATCGTGAAAAGATCGAAAAAGAGGCCGAGAGCGTTGGGGCTGAGATTGGAAAAGCCGATAGTGATGACGATGATTGGGGAAATAAACTAGATGTATTGAAGGAGACTGGGGTCGCGATCGTCAGTTTTACGTTTGGATGTCCAACGGAAGATGTGATAAGGGAGCTCCAAGATGTCGGTTCCCTTATAGCCGTGACAGTAACCAACCTTCATGAAGCAAAAAAGGCGGCGGGAGCAGGCGCGGACGTTCTATGTGTACAGGGGTTTGAAGCAGGGGGGCACCGGGCCAGCTTTGATAACGGCACAGAAGATGATTACGGCCTTTTAGTATTGATTCGGATGATAGAGGCTGAGCTGGACTTACCGATCATTGCCGCAGGCGGACTGATGCAAGGAAAGGATATCGCGGCCGTGCTCGAAGCAGGAGCAACAGCGGCACAATTGGGTACCGCTTTCCTTCGCTGTCCCGAAAGCGGGGCAAGTCCGGTCCATAAGGCGGCGCTGGGAAATCCCCGATTCACTAAGACTGCTGTTACCCGAGCCTTCAGCGGGCGGAGGGCTCGCGGGTTGGTGAATCACTTTTTAACGGAATATGATAGTGTTGCACCGGTCGCCTATCCTTATGTCCATCACATGACAAAACAAATGCGAAAAGCAGCCGGACAAAAGAACAATCCTGAATTGATGGCCTTGTGGGCAGGACAGGGTTATAAGTTGAGCAGGGAACTTCCTGCATCGGAATTGGTTGAACTGCTTGTAGATGAATTAAACTGAGGAGGGTTTGGGTGCTGATGGAGATAAGGGAATTATTCTTGGATGAGCCACCCCCGATGCATTTATTACTTTTGGCAGATCCTTCAAGGAAATTGGTCGAGGAATATTTGGGGAGCGGAACGTGCTTTGTTGCCGTGGGTGAAAACCGGGTGATCGGCGTTTTTGTTTTACTGCAAAAAGGCCCGGAACTGATAGAGATAATGAACATCGCGGTCGATGAACAGTACCATGGGAGAGGAATTGGCAGGCAATTGATTGAACATGCGATAGGACATGCAAGGGAACAGGGATATAAAATGATTGAAATCGGAACGGGGAATTCGGGGATAGGCCAGCTTGCCCTTTACCAAAAATGCGGTTTTAGAATAACTGGGGTCGATCGGGATTTTTTTAATAGGAACTATTCCGAGGCCATTTATGAAAATGGGATTCAGTGCCAGGATATGATTCGCTTGTCACTAAGCTTAGACTAAGCAAGGATCATCCAAGTCTGACGGAAAAGCTTAACAGACAAAAGTGTGCGTCAGGGGGTAATATACTTGTTCTTTGGTGATATGATTTATCTTCTTTTTGCTTTACTAATGCCGTTTTTATTTGCGATTGGTGTTTTCATATTCATTCGATCAACGAAAAGGCAAAAAGATTCTTTATCGAAAATTCATAAAGACTCTCATGAAAAATAGCAGCAAGAGAAAAGAGTGCAAAACAACGGCACTCTTTTTCTCATTTTCACCTTTCTAAAAAAGCTTCCAAATTCCCTTTCACACTGGGCCATTCATGGTCGAGAATACTATAGACCACCGTGTTCCTATTCCTCCCATCTTGCAGTTTTTTCTCCATCCTCAAAATGCCTTCTTCAAGGGCGCCGAGCCTGGTTATTGCTGCACGTGATCTTTTGTTGCATTCGTCCGTCCTGAATTCAACCCGTTTCATTTTCCACCTTTCAAAAGCATGCTGCAATAGCAAGTACTTACATTCAGTGTTAATGGCTGTTCGCCATTTGTCGGGATGATACCAAGTCGCGCCGATTTCCAGCGATTGATTATGAAAGTGAATATTCCTTAAGCTCGTACTGCCAACTACCGAATCATCTGTCCGATCGAGTACGACAAATGGATGATGAAGTTCCTGGTCCCTTGCTTGAATGCCTTCCTTTACATAGGAGATCGCCTCTTCATATGACAAAATCTTTGTTGCACTCCATTCCCATATTTCTGATGGCAGCGAAGCGGCGTAAAGCGGTTCGGCATGATGTTCCATCATCGGGGTGAGTATCACGTGTTTCCCGTATAATTCGATATGCTCCATAGTTTCCTCCTCTTGATTGATATCTTCATTATAAAAATATTCTGGTTCTGCATTAAGGACCAATGCTGATATAATTTATGGAACCAGTTTTAAGGAGGCCCAAATGTTTGAAATCACTCTAACCTTAGATAAAACGAACAAAGAAGCTTTATATGTACAATTGTATAAATACTTTATAAAGGAAATCCAGAATGGACAAATAAAGGCCGGAATGAAACTGCCTTCTAAACGAAAACTGGCCTTGCATTTAGGGATAGGCCTGAATACAGTTGATACGGCTTATCAGCAGTTGATGGCAGAAGGATATGTGGAAAGTCAATTAAGGAAAGGTTATTACGTAGCCGATTTAGAACCGATTTCAGCTTTGAATGAGCCGTTGCCTGTAACAGAAGGGATGATGGGCCCTCTGTACGAAAGAAATGAGATAGATTACAATCATGGCCGGGTGGACGTGGATTCTTTCCCGCATGCCGTATGGAAAAAATGCTTGAACAATACGTTGTATCTACAGGAAAGGGAAATGTTCATGAGCGGTGATCCACAAGGGGAATGGGGGCTTAGGGCTGAGATTTCATCCTATCTATTCCAATCGAGAGGAGTGCGTAGCGGTGCTGATCAAATCTTCATTGGGGCAGGTACCCAGTATTTCATCCATCTTTTGCGATTACTGTTTGGAAATGAGCGGGTATTTGGGTTGGAAGATCCTGGCTTTCATCGGGTTAGGGAGGTACTGAGTCTGGAGGGAGCGGATATGGCATTCATACCTTTGGATGAAAGTGGAATGAGTGTGGAATCCTTGAAAGAGAGTGCAGCGGATGTAGCCTATGTCACACCTTCCCATCAATTTCCTTCCGGTATGATCATGCCGATAACTAGACGGGTGGAATTACTGAATTGGGCGGTGGAAAAAAAGGGTTATATTATTGAGGATGATTATGACGGGGAATTCCGACATGCAGGCAAACCGATTCCGTCGTTGCAGGGGTTGGACACAAAAGGAAGGGTCATCTACTTAGGCACGTTTTCAAAGTCGCTCATCCCATCGATCAGGGTGGGATTTATGGTGCTGCCCATGGAGTTGTCTTGCCGATTTCAGGAGAAGTTAATCGGATATAAACAGACCGTTTCCAGACTGATTCAGGAAACGCTCTGTCTTTTTATGAAAAATGGACATTGGGAACGCCATCTGAATAAAATGCGGACGATTTATCGTAAAAAGAATAAGGTGCTGCTGAACGCAATGGAAGAGAGCTTCCATGATCGTGTAAACATAATCGGTGAAAAGTCAGGATTGCACGTTCTTTTAAACGTAAAAAACGGCAGCAGTGAGGCAGAGCTCATCCAAAGGGCTGCCAGTGTTGGGGTTAAGGTCCACCCAACATCGGTTTATCATTCAAAGAATGTGAAAGATCCGACTATTTTGATTGGGTACGGTGGTTTAACCGAAAGGGAAATCGAAGCTGGAATCCGGCTTTTAAAAAAGGCATGGCTATAGCTTGGTGTGAAAGTAAGGAAATTCCTTGCTTCACACTTATTCAACAATGATATAAGCTACCCATTTTAGTTTCTTATATTATTGAGGATTTTAAGGACCGTCTGGAAAAATACTTCCTGTTCTTCTTCAGTAATGCCTTCCAGTGCTTTTCCTTCGATTTTTTCTGCAATCTTAAGACATTTTGTATGTACCTCTTTGCCCCGGGGGGTCAGTTCGATTCGTTTTTCCTGTTCATCTTTACCCGGAACTTGTTTAATCATATTATTCTGTTCCATGCTGTTGACCGAACGTGTGATAATCACACTGTCTACATCTAGGTAACTGCAAATATCTGGGATTGTGGAATAGCCACAGTTCTTTAAGTAATTCAGGATTGTCCACTGATTATGGTAAATTTCAAGGGCTGTAATTTGTTCATTCATTTTGCTGACTAATGATCTCGATACTTGTAAATATTGATGAAATAATTGAGTAGGGTTCGTCATATGATTCTCCTTTATAATGGTCGACCAGTCCATTATATTCTTTAATTCTTAAAAGTCTATTGTAAAGAATCATTTATTTCAGTCAATGTTTATTTTTGGAAGTAAAGCGGGGAAGGGCAAAATTCTGGCAATATGAATGAATTGAGGAAAAGCTCAGTCTTCCAAAAATCTAAAACAACAAAGGGGGGGCATCGGCACAATCACAAGAAGAACCTTAATTATGATGGAATATATTTCAGCCTAGAGACAAATTCAAGAATTCGAGTTTGCCTACAGTTGTCCATTTGGACGTAGATTTCGCTCCAGGCACTGGTACGGAGAGCCTCCTCGGCTTGCGCCTGCGGGGTCTCCCTTGGAGCGCTTTTCCGGCAGGGGTCTCGACACCCGCTCCATTCAACTTTGTTATAACATTTAGTTAGAAACCATACCTGAGGACTTGAAGGTTCAGCTTTGGGTAAGGTGGTGCCGTACACCAATAAAGAAAGATACGCTTTCCGGACCCTTTTAGTCTACTACTTGTAATATATGATGGAAAAAATATATTTTTCATTGAAATGGTCCATAAGTGCCGACGAAATTGGGAAAAGTAAAAAACGCGCTGAATGCAGTATATCCTGCAAACAAAAACCAGCCTCTAAAAAGTGGCCGGTTTTTGTTTAGAACTTCTCGCTGGTGGAGCGGTGCTTTGTTTCTTTTTTATTTCGTTCTTCTTGCTGTTCATATTTAATTTCATCAATTGGTAAATCATCAATGGGCATGACCACTTGATCACGTTCCAGCTGCTTTTCCTGATTTTTCTTGAAGGCCTTGGATTTATCATTACGCTCCTCAATATACTTTTCTTTGTCTTTATTATCCAATTTCAATCCCTCCATCTCTTTGTATCTCTTTTTCCCCTTATTGAGAAAATAAAACGTATAAGCGAAATATATGTGACCCCGTTTCATAAATATAAGGAGAACAGGAAAGTGCAAGGAGGTTTGTTCAGTGAATGTCGCCGTCTTTTTTCGCTGGTTTTGGAGGGGGATACTCCTTTTAGTCATATTAATCGTCATTCCCTATTCATGGGCGTTGATTTTAGCGTTGCTCACCGCCATTCTTTTGGATGGATTGGTCAGAATGATTGGTGAAACGGCAAAGCTGCATCGTTTTTGGGCAGTATTGATTTCATTTGTTTTATATGTAGGCGGGTTTATGAGCATCACTTATTTTTCTTTTTCGGTATTAATCAAGAAGGTCATTGTCTATTCGGAAGAATTTCCCGGTTTCATACGTGAAGTGTATTTGACGGCTATATTGCCAGTCATTAGGCAATGGGAACGGTATTCGCAAACTTTGCCGCCAAATCTCATTCAATCGGTGGAACAGACGATGGAAAAGGGAGTCATGGCTCTGGAGGGGTTCACAGAGGGATTTGTTCAGGATATGGTTCAGTTCGTTACACTCATTCCGGGATTTTTCATTGACTTTTTAATTTACTTAATCGCTTTATTCTTAATCAGTCTTGAATTGCCTAAATTAAGAAAAAAGGCAGTCTTTTATTTAAAGACATCCACCTATCAAAAGATTTCGCTAGTTTATCAAGATTTAAGTATGGCAGCCGTAGGCTTCATTAAGGCACAAATCCTGTTGAGCTTAATAACGTTCGTCATGGCTTATGGAGGACTATGGTTGTTAAATGTAAAGTATATGATTCCATTGGCACTGTTAATAGTGGTTGTGGACATTCTTCCTATCTTGGGGACGGGATCTGTGCTGGTTCCATGGGCAGCGATCGTTTGGGCTCAAGGAAATCATAATCTTGGTATTGGCCTCATCATCCTATTCCTGGTCATTACCATCATAAGAAGGACCATTGAACCAAAAATCTATTCAGCAAATATGGGATTAAGCCCCTTGGCATCGTTGGTCAGTCTTTATTTAGGGTTTAAGATGCTTGGTTTCCTTGGGCTTTTCCTTGGGCCTTCGATACTGATTGTTTATGATACGTTAAAGAGGGCAGGTGTCATTAAAACCAACTTCAAAATATGAAAGTTTATTAGATGTTTTTGGCCTGATTTCTTAAATTTGACATATCTTTTACCGCTTTACCTTGACCATTGCAATGATTGCAGTCCCGGGAAAAGAATTGAAGATAACGGGTTTTCCCTTTCCCTTTGCAGTGCTGGCAAATGGTTATGAGTTTCATGATTCTTCACTCCTTCAAAAAGTATCGCTTTTTTAACAGTATGAAACAATAAAGGTAGAACTATACTTCATGTGATCATCCAATGTTAAATGAAGCAGGTTTTATATAATATGTATTTATTTTATTTCATGTGCCAGATGAAAAAAAAAACCCCCGCTCCTATTGTTTTGGGAACGGGGGTTATAATCATGAAACGATTTCGGTTTGTGATATGATCGGGAATTCTTTCACTTCGCTTACGACTTTTGCTTGTTTATATATTTCAATATAACGGATATGGTGATCTTCCATTTCCTTTATCCTGAAGTTATAGGGACCATAAGTCAGGATATCACCTTGTTTGGCCTCATAATCCTCGGTAAGGATCCATCCGCCCATAGTATCAATATCTTCATCATTGATATCCAATCCAAGTAAATCATTCACTTCACTGACTAATACCTTGGCATCGATGATGTAGTGATCTTCTTTTAATTTGCGGACATCGGGAACTTCATCCAAGTCGAATTCATCGCGGATATCGCCAACGATTTCTTCAAGGATATCTTCAACGGTAACCAAACCTGACGTACCGCCGTATTCATCCATGAGGATGGCCATGTGGATCCGTTCCTTTTGCATTTTTAAAAGTAAATCGTGAATCGGGATACTGTCAATGACACGGATGATCGGACGAACATATCGGTCGATCGTTGACGCAGCCTGATTGTTCTTGTCAATCATTTCAGTGAATAGCTCTTTGATATTGACCATTCCGATAACATGATCTTTATCACCGTCAATGACAGGATATCGTGTGAAATTCTCTTCCGCCATTACGGTGAAAAACTGCTGGATCGTATCATCTTTGGATACCGTTGCGATTTCTGTACGTGGAACCATGATTTCTTTTGCGATCCGATCATCGAATTCAAAAATCTTATTCACATATTTAAACTCTGATTGGTTAATTTCGCCACTTTTGTAGCTTTCGGAAACAATGATTCGAAGCTCTTCTTCTGTATGAGCCAAATCATGTTCGGAAACCGCTTTTAATCCTAGCATTCTTGTAAGCGTCCTTGCAGAGCCATTCAGTACCCAGATGAATGGATACATGATTTTGTTAAAACCAATTAAAGGTTTGGAAACCAATAAAGTTACTTGCTCCGCTTTTTGAATCGCCAATGTTTTTGGTGCCAATTCCCCAACAACCACGTGCATGAAGGTAATGAAAGAAAAGGCAATTGCAACCGAGAGTGCATGTGAAGCTGAATTTGGAAGATTCAATTGATTCAAGAGTGGATGCAAAATCTTTTCAACTGTCGGTTCCCCAAGCACCCCAAGCCCTAGAGCGGTGACGGTAATTCCGAGCTGGCATGTTGAGAGGTATTCATCCAGGTTGGATATGACTTTCTTTGCTGAAAGAGCATTCGGCGTTCCTTCTTCAATTAATTGATCGACCCTCGTGCTTCTCACTTTAACAATCGCAAACTCCGTAGCTACAAAAAATGCTGTTAAAGCAATTAAAATGGCAATAAGAACCAAGTTTATTATGTCCAAATAGTCTCCCTTAACTCGCCTTCGAGACGAATAAGGAGTACACCTCCTACATTTTTAAAATATACAAGTATATTTTTTTTGCCGTGCTGAATATTTTCGGGATTGCTTCAAAAAGGCCTGTGGCAGTAAAAGTGCAGCCGCTTGAACTCCCATTTCTTTTAGTGATGAAGAGAATAATAGTATATGCCGATTAGCGATGCGTAGACGGGAAATAGAAGAATTTCTGTCTGAAGGAATGCAGCCATTTTCCAAAAGGATGCACATATCCGTTACGCAATGCAGCGCCCGTCCGTCAAAACGAACATTCTTTAATGCCCCATCAAATCACCTCAATCTAATTAATTTAAATACTTTCATTATAGAAAGAGTTAGTCATTCAGTCAAACAGCTTACGGCACCTTAAATCCGGTAAATTGCTTGTAAAGGATCAGTTTGAGCTAATAATTAGCTGTTTTTGACTGTTTTCTCTACTTTATTGCAACATATTATAGAATATTCAGAGAACTAAGGGCCGTTTCATAAAAATTGATCAGTTTCATTATTTTTTTGATGGTACAAACATATTCTATAGAAACCAAGACAAGTTTAAATGCAAGAATTAAAGGGGGTGGCAGCCATGAAGATCATGGAACGGATGGCAGCGATCATTGCCGGCAGCATGCTTGTAGGTGTGGGAATCAATTTTTTTCTGATACCTTATCATTTATTGGATGGCGGCATGATAGGGATTGGGCTGATTTTTCATTACTATATAGGACTTCCGACAGGGCTGGGTGTGATTTTGAGCAGCATTCCATTATATATATATGCTTGGTACTTTGAAAAAAAATTATTCCTGAACAGCCTGCATGGCTTGCTTTTTTCCTCTTTATGCATCGATATTTTTTCCGACGCTGTCACAGGATGGGACCTTCCCATTTATGTAAGTGCGATATTCGGGGGAGGGTTGATTGGACTTGGAATCGGTTTAATGCTTCGGTATGGGACCTCTACAGGCGGAACCGATATGTTGGCACAGATCCTTTCCAGGAAAAGTGGACTCAATGTTGGTCTGCTGATTTTTTTCATTGATGGGTGTGTACTGCTTTGCGGATTGAGCGTTGTGGGGACTTCAATCTTTTTATATTCGTTTTTAACGATCATCGCGGTAGCCATGCTGACTTCAGTCACCGTAATGCGAATCATTTGAAGTTAAACTATGTATAAAAATCTTAAAAAAGGAAAGGATGGGCAATATGAAGAGGACAGATTTTTAGTCTAATAAATAGTAAAGGGAAGTTCATATGAAAAAACTTTATATGTGTACTGCGTTGTTAGTTATGCTTGCAGGGTGTCAAGAGTCTGAAATGCCAGAGGATAAGGAAGTTAACAGTGCTGTTCCAGAATCGATGGATGCATCAATTGTCATAAAAGGGAAAGTGGAGCCTGGAAAAGAAGTCATTCTTGAAACGACAGTGAAACAGGGAAGCCAATTGGTGAATGAAGCTGATGAGGTGCTGTTTGAAGTGAGAAAGTCAGGACAGGATAAACGGGAAATGCTTGAAGCAAAGAATACTGGAAGTGGCATGTATCAAGTGATGCATACTTTTGAGGAACAAGGCAAATATATTGTAGTGTCCCATGTAACGGCTAAAGGCCTTCATGTAATGCCTGAAAAAGAAGTTGTCGTTCCTGAACATGAAAGTGAAGGTGCATCGGTTCATCCTAGTACGGATGTATCTATCGGGTTTCAAAGTAACCCTGTAAAGGCAGGAAACAGTTCGAACTTTGAAGCGAAAGTTGAATTGAATGGGAAGCCATTGACAAATGCAGATGTGAATTTCGAGGTGTGGAAGGAAGGCAGCGAAGAGAGTCATTTCACTAAAGCTGAAGAAGGTGGGAATGGAACATATCTAAATAAGGTATCTTTCGAAGAAGCGGGAACCTATAAGGTCCAGGTACATGTTGAAAAAGACGAAGTGCATGAACACCAACTGCAAACCATTCATGTCAATTGATTGTTTTTATGATCGAATTGTTTAAACAGGTTTTATCACTTCGTTAAATGGGAAGTTAAAGGATAACGGTAAAGCAGAAAGGGAGGGTAAGCATGAATAATCAAATAATCAACAAGTATAAAGATCTCGGGATTCATATTGAAAAAACGAAATCACGGCAGGAGATTTTCACTAGTGTTTCACAAAATGATTCATCCTTACTCACTACCGCTGTTTTTTCTCGAATTTCCCCAAAAGGGGAACTAAAAGAATATTGATGTAAAGGGACCGGAGTACATAACACTGGTCTTTTTTTGTGCAATCCTGAATGTGGTGCATTGTGAAACTGGATATGAAAAATCGAATAGAACGTTGTGAGCTGAATAGGATAGAAGGACAAACAATTTGAAATTAGCGGTAAGGGGAGTCCGATAGCATGATATCACAGCTTATTATGACGATATTGAATTGGTTTGCGGAAATGGGCTATTTGGGGATTTTATTGGGGCTGATGGTTGAAATCATCCCGAGTGAGCTTGTACTTGGATACGGTGGCTATTTGGTCGGCCAGGGGAAAATGAATTTTTGGGGAGCTGTTCTTGCAGGTGTGGCAGGCGGGACGATGGCACAATTATTTCTCTATTGGGCGGGGTATTATGGAGGAAGGCCCTTTCTCTTGAAATATGGAAAATATATTCTGATTAAAGAAAATCATATTGTACATGCTGAAGAGTGGTTTAAGAGGTATGGCGTGGGCGTGGTTTTTACGGCTCGATTCATTCCGGTTGTTCGCCATGCCATTTCCATCCCTGCCGGAATTGCGAGGATGTCCGTATGGAAGTTTATATTTTATACGGTTGCGGCTGTCATACCTTGGACCATATTGTTCCTGACCTTAGGAAGGATCCTCGGCGAGAATTGGCAGCAAATCCGGGAAATAACTGAACCTTATCTAATACCGGCTGCTGGTTTTTCCTTTATCCTCATCATGCTGTATATCTTATGGAAAAAAAAGAACACACCTCCAATCGTAACGGTCAAAAAAATGGGACGGTTTCCCGATAAATGAAAAAAATCGAAAAAACAGCCACGTAAAATAAACTTTTACGTGGCTGTTTTTGATCATTAACCTTGGGTAAGGTCCTCTTCAAGAGAAAGATGTACGACCTTTTTTGTGACCTCAATGGAACGGATGGCGTGATCTTCCATTTCAATCACTTTAAAGCAGAATCCGTCTTTTTCCATGATGTCCCCTACCTTCACATCATAGTTTTCCGTAAGGACCCATCCGCCTATAGTATCGACATCATCTTCTTCCAAGTGAATGCCAAGTAGATCATTCACTTCCTTTACAAGAAGTTTAGAGTCTAAAATATAGTGTCCATCTTTAATTTTCCTGATTGAGGCAACTTCATCGATATCGAATTCATCACGAATTTCCCCAACGATTTCCTCGAGGATATCCTCGACTGTGACAAGTCCGGAAGTTCCGCCGTATTCATCCATCAAAATAGCCATATGAATGCGTTCTTTTTGCATTTTTAACAGCAAATCGTGAATTGGTATATTTTCCATTACCCGAATGATCGGACGAGCGTAATTTTCAATCGCTTTGATATGGATTTCCCGGTTCTTAATAAGATCCGAGAAAACTTCCTTTAAGTTCACTAGGCCGATGACATGGTCTTTATCACCTTCGACAACAGGATATCGGGTGTATTTTTCCAATTTGGCCACATCGACGAATTCCTGTACCGTTTCATCCTTGGATATGGTCATGATTTCTGTCCTTGGAACCATGATTTCTTTGGCAACACGATCATCGAATTCAAAGATGTTGTTTACATATTTAAATTCCGACTGGTTAATCTCCCCGCTTTTATAGCTATCTGACAGGATGAAACGCAATTCCTCTTCCGTATGGGCTATTTCGCTTTCGGATGCTGGCTTAAAGCCAAATAATCCGACAACGAATCGGGAAGAATGATTCAAGGCCCAGATGAAGGGAAAGGCTATCTTATGGAAAAAAATCAGCGGCCCGGCAATTGCCAAGGTCACTTGCTCAGCCTTTTGGATGGCAACCGTCTTAGGAGCCAATTCACCTACAACCACATTCAGGAACGTAATCAGGGAAAATGAAATGACGAATGTCAGAATGCTTGTGACTTCTTGAGGGATATTCAAGGCATTGAATAAGGGCCCGACCAATTTGAGGACGGTCGGTTGCCCTAGCCACCCCAGTCCAAGGGCAGTAACGGTAATTCCAAGCTGTGTCGCGGATAGGTATTCATCAAGATCGGATGTAACCTTCTTTACCGCAATGGCTTTTTTGTTTCCCTCTTCAATCAATTGATCGATCCTGGAGCTGCGAACCCTTATGATCGAAAATTCCGAGGCTACAAAAAAGGCTGTTAAAGCAATTAAAATAATGACAAATAAAAAACTTAATATGTCCAATTAGTGTGGGACTTTATTGAATCGCCAGATGTGCCGAACGATTTAATTATCCCAGTCACCTCCCAAAACCAATAATGAATGAAATGATATTAGTATATAAAATGTTAGATGGAAAAATAATTCGTCTATCTTGTATGAAATCTGGTTTTTATTTTCAATCTATAGGATCATTCACCTCGATCAGTAGTGGAACCTTCCTATTAGTATAAGTAACTGGACGTCAATCAGTCAAAAATTTCACACTAAAATCCTAAGGAAAAAAGGATATTTATCCATTATTTAGTTTTTAATTGTATGGAAAAGGTCGTTAGGAAATCGGTAGAGTGACAGGATAAGGTTCCTTGATGCTTCAAAACGATTTCTTTACAGACGAATAATCCCAATCCGGTTCCCCTTTTTTTTGTGGTGATGAATGGCTCAAAAATATTCGGCAGGACGTCGTCAGGTATTTTCGGCCCATTATTCGATATATTTAAAGTAAGAATGCCGGGTGGCGATTCAGATCCTGAAATGTAAATGGACGGGGAAGGCATTCCTGCAACCACATCAAGAGCATTTAATATAATATTTAGTAAAACTTGACGAAATTCTTCTTTAGAACCGGAAATTACGGCATCCTCGGCAATATTGCATGTAATGGAAGCATTAACTTCCAAAATGCTGGGATATAAAAATTCGATCACCTCATTCACAAGCTGAGCAATGGAAAATAGATCAGGTTGTGTTGTTGAAGTCTCCTTTTTGGAAATATTAAGAAATTGAGTGATCCGGTAATTTAGCTGATCCAATTCCTTTGAAATGATATCAAGGTACTTTATCTCAGGTTGTTCTGCCTGTAATAATTGTATGAATCCCATGATGGAAGTCAGTGGATTTCTGAATTCATGGACAAAGCTCGAGGTCATTTGGCCAAGGAGCGTCAAACGGTCTTTATGGTTTGGGCTTATGAATTGATAGCGTTCTTCAAGTTCCATCGTTTTCAATTCGGTATAATGGGATAATGCAAAATGAATGAGTTTATCGAAGTAAACGTTTACCCGTTTTATTAGAGCCGATATTTCTTCTCTAGGTGCTTTGGAATTCAAAATGTGCTCTATGATGACGGATCTCCCGATGGTTGCAGTGGAAAAGAAATTTTCCATATCCAATTGCTTAGTAACGCGATCAGCCGCAATTTTTTCTCCTACGACCTTCAGTACATCGTCTATGTCAGTATCCGATTTTCCAACCTGATCCATTAGCAAATTAAAAATGTTTTCCACTTCTCCTTTAAAATACCCCAAGTATCCGTCCGGTAAATGCAGCAACTCATCTTTCCATTTGGAAATGATACTGTTTTTTTGAGAAGATAAAAAGTGAATGGTCATTTCTCGATTAGATACCATTTTGCCCTCCATACTGTAGGAAAATGAATTTACTTTGACCCAGAAAGTGCTTTATTTGAATAAAATTACAAAATATCAAAATAATTACAACTTGCTTTCATGATAACAGATTACTGTTCTTTTAACATGTGTCAATTGGATAAATATTCGGCAATCAATCAATAAATACCTTTTTTTGACACAGTTTTATTACAGTAATTACAGGAATTAATAACGAAAAAAGGTACCCGTAAAGTTAATGACGGTTACCTTTTTTATGAAATGCATATGGTTCGATGTGAACGATCACATGCTGGATATTATATTCCTTCAAAAGATTTTCTTCGATTCTAACGGTAATATCATGACCTTGAATGACGGTCAAAAGAGGGTTGACATGAACGGTAGTTTCGAGCAGGATTTCACTTCCATGCATCCGGGCTTTAATTTCACTCATGTCTTTAACACCCTCTGTCAGTATTATGGTTTGTCCGATCTTTTGCAGGAGCTGCTCGTCGAAACCATCGGTTAAAGAGATGGAAGCATCACGAAAGATATCCCAGGCAGTTTTGCATATGATGGCCCCCACGACTGCTGCAGCTATCGCATCCAGCCAAGGGATTCCCATCTTAGTGCCGATGATTCCAATGAAAGCACCAACACTGACAAGGGCATCGGAACGATTATCCTGAGCAACGGCATAGATGGAAGAGCTGTTGATTTTTTTACTTAATGTAAGGTTATAACGGTAGATTCCGTACATGAAGATTGCAGAGAATAGAGCGACATATCCGGTCAGCATACTGGGAACGGTTGTTGAATCTTGGTGAAAGAAGGATTCAATGGCACTGAATACAACCTGAAGGCCCACTGTGATCATGATGAAGGCAGCTACCAATGACGCTACGGTTTCCGCCCGTAAATGACCATATGAATGATTATCATCAGGAGGTCTCTTTGAAATTTTCAAACCAATCAAAACGGCTATGGAAGCGATGATGTCGGTCGTATTATTTAAACCATCAGCCCAAAGCCCTTTAGAATCACCGAAATAACCAAATGACAATTTAAGAGCAGACAAGAATATGTAAGCGGCAATGCTTATGTAGGCGCCTTTTTCAGCTGATATCGAATGTTTATCCATGTCCATTCCCTCCCCAATGTAAATTAGGCTTAATAAAGATACCAAATCAAACTTTAGTGAGTCTATAGAAAAATTGTCGTATTTAGCCATCTAACTTGGTTATCAGCAGGTGTATTGAAAGTCTGTAAAGAAGTTGGATAAATGAAAATATATTTACACTAAATGGTGAAAAGTGAATTCGAAGACATGTACAGTTTCTTTAATTCTCATTTAAGGAAACTAATAGTATATTCTAACCGATGATCGAAAATTAAATACTTCCACAAGGGGAGCCTAAGGATAAGAGTGAATGGTTCTGGTTCAGGCATTTTGAACCTGGTAGTCTGCACTGATGCAGGATGTAGTTTTTTGACAGCAATTAGCAACCCGTTGTCTTTCGGGTGCTCCGAATGTAATACTGAAAAAATCCTATTAGCAAAAAGGCCGGATTCTATATGAACCCGGCCTTATTCGGAGAATGTATTACTCGAACCATTAGGGAAAAAACCGCTCATTCTTCATTTTGCAATGAATACCGAACATGGTGCGTTTTTCGCAATGGAACTACTTGTACTGCCAAGGAAGAATTTTTCCAAACCGCTTTTATCGCTATTGCCCACAACGATAAGATCAGCAGAAGTTCTCGCTGCAAAGTCACATACGCTATCTGGCGCATGCCCTTCCAATAGTTCGAATTTCCCCGTCACTTGACATTCACTTAACAATCTCAACGTATTACTTTCTGCGTTCTGAATACTATTCTCGAGGGCGGAAGGGGTGTCATTTACCTTTTGATTTCCTGGCTGGTCAACTTCAACAACAGGATGTGTCTGGACTGGATCCACATAAAATCCGGCAGAGGGTACGAACCCCGGCGCGGAGGCGTTACCCATGATACGCTGTTCAACCTTATCATTTAGGACATGAACTACGGTCAACTCAGCTTTTGGAAAGGCCTTTTTCAATGTTGCTCCATATTCGACGGCCCGTTTACTTTCTTCATTTCCATCAAAAGCGACGACAATATGTTTCAAATCTTTCATTACTATCATCTCTCCCCGTTATAAGACCTTATAGTGTTATACCCGCTTTTAAATGGCTTCACGCCTAAAATCGGTATATAGATTGCCTTTTACGGGTAAAGGATAGATACGAGCATAGTTAAAATGGTAGGATGAAACCTGGTCCTTCAGTTAATTGGCAGGCACAGACGGTGAAGGGATATTATCGGTAAGGATGCCGATTCGCGTGTAAAGAGCTACAAGAAAAGAGCGCCTTTTATTCAATCGACGAGTTTTCTTTAACAAAAAGGGTAAAATATTTTTAATGAAACATGTCGCAGATGGGAAAATGGGGGTACAAATGAGAGGGTTAGTGAAATTAGGTCTAATTATAATATTGGCGATTGCGGTTTTAGGCGCCGGTTCACTATTTTATTTCAGGCAGGGTGCTGATATAAGTCATCTTGAAAATAGTCTTCAGCAACCGACAGGTATCTATGATCTGGATGGGAATCTAGCCAGTACGATCACGGCAAATAAATCCGAGGGCGTTGCGATAGATGAAATCCCGGAACATATGAAACAAGCAGTGGTTTCTATTGAGGATCACCGTTTTTATGAACATCATGGCATAGATTATCAAGGGATCATGCGGGCTTTGGTTAAAAATGCGAAGGCTGGAAGTGTTGTTGAAGGCGGGAGCACGCTCACCCAGCAGCTTGTGAAAATCACGATGCTGGAATCAGATCGAACACTGAAGAGGAAGATAGAAGAGTTTTTTCTAGCCCAGGAAGTTGAAAATAAATATACAAAAGATGAAATCCTGGAAATGTATTTGAATCAAGTTTATTTTGGCCATGGGGCATGGGGAATCAAAAAGGCTGCAAATATTTATTTTTCAAAAGAGGTCTCTGAGTTGACCGTTGCCGAGGGAGCTTTGCTGGCGGGAGTCATTAACTTGCCATCCAAACTTGATCCATACAAGAATTTGGACGGTGCAGTGAAGCGGCGTGATTTGGTTCTTTCGCGAATGGCGGAACATGGTTATTTGACGAAAGATGAAGAAGCGGCGGCAAAAAAAGATACGGTGACACTTCTTATGGGGGAGAAGGAAACCGATCCATTGAGAGGTAAGTATCCTTATTATGTCGATCATGTTTTATCGGAAGCATCGAGTAAATATGGAATTAAGCTTGAGGAGCTGCTTTCAAAGGGGTATAAAATTTACACGACCCTGGACCAGTCCATGCAGCAGGCTACAGAAAGCGTGTATGAGAATTCAGCCAATTTTCCGGTTGGAACGAGTACAGATGAACTGGTTCAAAGCGGGTCTGTCCTTCTTGATCCTGAAACAGGCGGCATAAAAGCACTTGTCGGCGGGAGGGGTGAACACCAATTCATGGGATACAACCGGGCAACCCAACTGACAAGGTCTCCTGGTTCATCCATTAAACCGCTTGTCGTTTACACGCCGGCTGTTGAAGAGGGATATGATATCACTGACCCTTTAAAGGATGAAAAAATGAGCTTCGGTGAATATGAGCCAACAAACCTGAGTGGTCAATATAAAGGAGAAGTCCCCATGTATGAAGCGGTGATGAATTCCTTGAATGTACCGACGGTTTGGCTATTGAATGAGATTGGAATCGATAGGGGGCTTGATTCACTTAAGCGGTTTGGGATTCCATATGACAAGGATGATCGAAACCTGTCTATCGCTTTAGGAGGGATGAAAAAAGGTGTGTCCCCGCTGCAGATGGCAGGAGCCTTTTCTGCTTTCGCCAACGAAGGGGAACGGATGGAAACCCACGCCATCGTAAGGATAGAAAATGCCGATGGAAAAGAGGTTGCCGCCTGGAAAGAGAAAAGCACCAAAGTGACCTCTGTAGGCGCCGTCGACAAAATGAACGCCATGCTGCTTGGAACAGTGGAATATGGCACAGCGAAAAACGCGGCTGTTTCCGGTTATGAAATAGCAGGTAAAACAGGATCTACACAAGTTCCCATCGAAGGAGTATCAGGGGTTAAAGATCAATGGTTCATCGGTTATTCACCTTCGCTGGTCTGTGCTGTTTGGGCGGGATATGATAAGACGGACGCAAAACATTATCTAACGACACACAGCAGTCAGGGAAGTGCGCTCATCTTTCAAAAAATAATGTCGAAAGCCTTACAGAATCAAGCTGCTCAATCTTTTAAAGCTCAAGATATCGGTCCGCTTATAGCAGAACAACAGGCACTTATAGCTGAGCAACAGGAGAAGGAAGAAGAGGAGAAGAAGAGACAATATTGGATTGATAAAGGAAATGAAATAAGGGAAGGCTTGAATAAATGGAGGGACTGGGAGGTTCCGTGGTGATTCCCAGGTCCGGGAGCATGATCAAGCCCTTCTAAATCAAATCAACAAAAAAAGACTGTCAATCATTGACAGTCTTTCATCATTCTTAAAAAATGAGATTTGCTATTATGCCGATTACGACGATTGCGCCTATCACCATTAAAATGGTTCTCATATAGATACACCCTCTTCAAAACGTAGTTGGATTCTTTTAAATATTTACGGTTTGGTTCGATTGGAAACGAAATGCACTTTCATCATTTTCTTTACAAATAGCCTGTACTTTTTCAAGCATGGTGTGTACATTCTCGCCTTCAAGTATGACTTTCATGGTTGCACACTCTTGAAGAATGAGCACAAAGGATACAAAAGTCGACAGTTTCTTGGCATCGACCAATTTATGGTTGCAGATAAAATATATATTCCCTTTAAATTCTTTTGTAACTTGATATAGGTTCATGATTTGTCGCATGGATAATCTTTTATTTGTTTGAATGTCAGAAGAAATCACTTTATTCATGTCGTTTACTCCTTTTGTTTTTATACTTTTGTAAAAGCATAATCAAGATGTCAATTCAGCTACAACGTTTAAAAATGAACAAGTATGTTTGGATTTTTTTATGTAATTGTTAGCGGGTCATGTTGTATATTTACCCGCGTGAAAGATTTTGAAACCTATTTGAAAATTTCAATTTTTTGAGGGGGAACGAACGATGCTCACGCTTATTAAAAATGGGGAGCTTTATGGTCCGGAATATATGGGCCAAAAAGATATCCTCTTGGTTGGAAAGCAAATTGGCTTCATTGAGGACCAGATTGATGTTCCTGCCAATTTCGTTGAAATGAAAGTGATTGATGCGAGTGGTCAAATTGTGGCTCCGGGTTTTATAGATGCTCACGTACATATTATCGGCGGAGGCGGGGAAGGGGGCTTTAAAACGCGCACACCTGAAATCCAATTAACAGATGCCACTTTAGCCGGTATAACGACATTGGTAGGGGTCATCGGCACAGATGGAACGACAAGGACGATGCCTGCACTGCTCGCCAAAGCGAGAGCGCTTGAAGAAGAAGGAATTAGCTGCTTCGTTCAGACTGGTTCGTATCAAGTTCCAGTCAAGACGTTAACCGGTAAGATCGAGGATGATTTGATTCTTGTGGATAAAATTATCGGTGTTGGCGAAATAGCCATTGCCGATCATCGTTCTTCGCAGCCGACTGCAGCCGAACTCGCTAAACTGGCCTCGCAGGCACGTAATGGAGGTCTGTTATCCGGGAAAAGCGGTATCGTCAATATTCATGTCGGCGACAGTCTAGATCATTTGCACGTAATTGAAGAAGTTGTCGAGACAACGGAAATTCCGATCACTCAGTTCTACCCTACGCATATAAACCGAAATCCGCATTTATTCAATGCTGGGGTGGAATATGCAAAAAAAGGGGGGTATATAGATTTTACGACAAGTACAATCCAGAAATTCCTTGAAGAAGGCGAGGTCAAAGCAAGTACAGCAATTAAAATGGCACTAGAAGAAGGCGTTGAAATCGGGCAGATCACCATAACTTCAGATGGGCAAGCCAGCCTGCCTGACTTCGATGGAAGCGGTAACCTGCGCGGTTTGAACATTGGTACCTGCATGTCGTTATATGATTGTGTTGTCGATGCGGTCCTCGAGGATGGAGTGGCAATTGCCGATGCCCTACGAGTTGTGACGGAAAACCCGGCAAACATTTTAAAGCTTTCTGCAAAGGGAAAGCTTTCGGTAGGTAAGGACGCGGACATCATCATGATGAATCAACGAACTCTAGAAATAAATAGTGTTATCGCGATGGGGCAGATGATGGTCAAAGATGGCCATGCTGTCGTGAAAGGAACATTTGAAAAATAGATCTTTTCTACCTTTGGGTGCAATTGCCGATGCAAGTCCTACCCCATCCTGAAATGCAAAAAGGGTAACATTGCTCTAATTTCGGATTTCTGAACCAGCCAAAAAACTGGCTAGCCGAGACCCCGCAGACGCTTGCTTTGATGAGGCTTGGCAGGCAGTCGGCGGAAAGGGAGCGGATTTCTGAAAACAACTGTCTGTTGAAAAAAACGTAGGCAGCTGATTTCTTCGAGTTTTTATACAGTCTAAGACCCATGTATTATATAATGGGTCTTTTTTGTGCTGAATACTTTTTGGAAAAGGTATGAATCGATCAAGTGGCATATCACATTTTGAAGGTAATCAATATGAAACTCCCCATTAAAGGTTCTCATTTTCAAAATGAAGGTGAAGTATCAGAAAACATCTTCTAAATAAAGGTAATATGTAAAAAATTCATTCTATTTAACATATTATTAAAAACATGGATGTATTATCCTTTTATATAAGGAAATGTAGTTTATGAAACAGCATTTAATCACAGACAGAAAGACCAATAAAAACATTTTGGGCTGTTATTTCATGACTGTTCAAAACCTAGGAAAGTTTGCGAAACAAATCTATCTTAAGGGGAGAAATGAAATGGAAAAGACGGGAAACCCAATAATGAAAGCGCATTCAAGTGGAGTTGAGCCGGAAATGTTTCGTGTATTGACTCCTGATGGGGAAATCATTGAAGCGATTGATGGAAAAATCGATAAATCACTTATGTTAAAGATGTATGAGAGCATGCTCCTGCTCAGAACATTTGACCGAAAATCAATTAATCTCCAGCGCCAAGGCAGGATAGGGACTTATGCACCTTTCGAAGGGCAGGAAGCGTCCCAAGCAGGAAGCGCTTTAGCATTGTCGGCAGGGGATTGGATGTTTCCCACATACCGTGATCATGGAGCCGCAATCATTCATGGACAGGAATTATACCGTGTTTTCCTATACTGGATGGCGCATTTTGATGGTTCGATTTGTCCAGAAGGAAAAAGGATATTGCCTCCAAGTGTTCCAATTGCCACTCAAATGGTTCATGCAGTCGGAACGGCTTGGGCAAGTAACCTTAAAGGCGAAAAGAATGTTAGCATTGCCTATTTTGGCGATGGAGCGACTTCTGAAGGGGACTTTCATGAAGCACTGAATTTTGCCGGCGTTTATAAAACCCCGACAATCTTTTTCTGCCAAAATAATGGCTACGCAATCAGTGTCCCTTTTGAAAAGCAATCGGCATCAAAAACAATATGCCAGCGGGCTGCCGCTTATGACATCCATGGGGTGCGGGTGGATGGAAATGATATTTTTGCCGTATGGATGACTGTAAAGGAGGCTGTCGAAAGAGCGGTTAAAGGGGAAGGACCTACATTAATCGAAGCCATTACATTTCGCTATGGCGCCCATACTACTGCAGATAATCCGAACATATATCGCGATCAGGACGAAATTTCAACGTTCTGGAGGGAAAACCGCGATCCCATTACACGCCTTAGAAAGTATTTGAATAAAGAGGGTCATTGGAATGAAGAGCAGGAAGAATTGGTGTTAAAGCAATTCAACGAACTGATCGATGCTCACCTTAAAAGGGCCGAAGCATATCCGAAATCCGACCCGCTTGAAATGTTTAACCATGTATATGCCGAGGAGTCATGGCATCTAAAGGAACAGAAGCAGGAATTGAACCAAATCTTAAGGAAAGGCGGGAAGAAATGATGGGCAAAAATTTAACGATGCTCCAGGCTGTTACGGAAGCGCTGGACCAAATGCTGGGTCATGATGATCGCGTGATGATCTTGGGTGAGGATATTGGAGTGAATGGCGGGGTTTTTCGAGCGACGGAAGGACTTTATGAGAAGTATGGAAAAGATCGAGTTGTGGATACGCCATTAGCTGAATCCGGAATCATCGGCTCTGCCATTGGTTTGGCTCTTAACGGGATGCTGCCCATAGTGGAAATCCAGTTTCTCGCCTTTATTTATCCGGGGTTCGAGCAGCTCGTTTCCCATGCTGCCCGTATGAGGTATCGTACTCGTGGGCAATTTGGGGTGCCCCTCGTAATCCGTACGCCATATGGTGCTGGAATCAGGGGTCCTGAACTTCATTCCGAAAGTGTCGAAACCTTCTTTGCCCATACTCCTGGTTTAAAGGTGGTTGCACCCAGTAATCCATATGACGCAAAAGGGCTGCTCATTTCAGCGCTGGAAGATCCAGATCCTGTGATTTTTTTGGAACCGACTAAATTGTATCGGGCTTTTAAGGAAGAAGTTCCCGACGAAAAGTACCGAATACCAATCGGTCAAGCAAAAGTGGTCCAGGAGGGTAGCGACCTGACCATTTTTGCATGGGGGGCCATGTTAAGGGAGGCATTGAATGCCGCGAAAAAGATTGAAGCAGAAAAAGGATGGAAGTGTGAAGTGGTCGATCTTAGAACTTTATACCCTTTAGATAGGGATTCGATCGTGCAATCCATTAAAAAGACAGGTCGTGCATTAATCGTCCATGAAGCCCACAAGACTGCCGGATTAGGTGCGGAGATTATCTCCATCATTAATGATGAAGCTCTTATTTACCTGAAAGCGCCGATTAAGCGTGTAACAGGATTTGATGTACCGGTTCCGCCGTTTACAATTGAAGATCATTATTTACCGACTGTTGACCGTGTAAAAAAAGGAATTGTCGAAACGATAACATTTTAATGGATTAAGGAGAAGGAGGATGACGCATGATGGAATTTAAACTTCCTGATGTAGGGGAAGGGATGCATGAAGGGGAAATTATCCAATGGCTCATCAAGGAAGGGGATGCGGTAAAACAGGACCAACCCATTGTTGAGGTGCAAACGGATAAAGTCAATGCGGAATTGACAGCTCCGGCAGCGGGAGTGGTTAAGAAAATATTTTTTTCCGTAGGGGATATCGTGGAAGTGGGGACCACTATATTCACAATTCAGGAAGAGAACGATGTGTCAGTTCCGATTACAGACATTAATGAAGAAGAAAACCAAGTCGGGCAATCCGGTGATGTAAATGTCAATGCGGAGCATATTACGACTAAACACCATCATCAGGCAGTGCGTGCGCTGGCAACACCATTCGTGCGTCAAATGGCCAGGGAAATGAAGATTGATATCGAGAAGGTTAAAGGCTCCGGTCCGGCTGGGCGAATTACCGAAAGTGACTTAAAGCAGTTTAAAGAAAATGATTCATATACACGGGAAAAGGCTAAACAGCATGATGAAAAGACAGGTCAAGAGTTGGCCCCGATAATGGGAAATGAGCGGGAAGAGCGGATTCCGCTTAAAGGGATTCGTAAAAAAATCGCTGAACATATGGTGAAGTCCGTTTCGACCATTCCTCATGTAACCCATGTAGATGAATTGGAAATGGACCGATTGAAGGAATTTAAAAATCAATTAAAGGAGTATTCAGATGATAAGGATATAAAATTGACTTTTTTGCCGTTTTTCGTTAAAGCCATTGTCATCGCCTTAAAGGAGTTCAAAACATTAAACGCTTCAATTGATGAAAGAACCAATGAAATCATCCTGAAAAATTATTATCATATTGGAATTGCGACGAATACAAATGAGGGTCTCATTGTTCCAGTGATCAAACATGCCGATCAAAAAACCATTTTCCAACTGGCTGATGAAATCAGGCAACTGGCAACTCAAGCCCGTGAAGGAAAGTTGAGTATTGATCAAATCACAGGCAGTACATTTACCATCAGCAATGTAGGACCGATCGGAGGGATGCACGCTACCCCGATCATTAACTATCCGGAAGCGGCCATCTTAGCTTTGCATAAAATGGAACATCGCATGGTCGTTCGCGATTTGGAAGGTGTTATCCGGTTAATGATGAATATGTCTCTTTCTTTCGATCATCGTTTGATTGATGGGGTAACAGCGGTACAATTTACCAATAAAATCAAGGAATTGCTGGAAAATCCAATTCGTTTAATTGTGGAGATGAGATAAATGGTAGTAGGGGAAGTTGCTGTTGAGACGGATATTGTCATCATGGGAGGAGGTCCGGGAGGATATGCTGCGGCTATCCGTCTCGGCCAGTTAGGAAAATCGGTCGTACTGGTTGAAAAGGATAAACTGGGCGGGGTTTGCCTTAATCGGGGCTGTATACCTTCAAAAGCATTGATTCACGCAGCTGATCGATATCATGGGCTTAATGATTTAGGGAAAATGGGAATCCAGCTGCCTCAGGAAAGAACCACTATGGACTTGGGAGTTTGGCAGGATTGGAAAGCGGGCATCACAACCCAGTTGGGGCAAGGTATTGCCCATTTGTGTAAGGAAAACGGAGTGACGGTGGTTAAAGGCCAAGCAACTTTTTTATCCGATGACCGCATTGGAGTTGAAACCGATGGCGATTTTGAAACCTACAAGTTTGAACAGGCAATTATTGCGACGGGGTCCAGGCCTTTCATTCCATCCTTCATTAAAGTCGATGGAGAATATATATTGGATTCGACTTCATCTTTGCAACTGAAGGAAGTTCCAGCAAGCTTGTCGATCATTGGCGGAGGATATATCGGAATCGAGCTGGGTATGGCATTTGCAAAGCTGGGTACTAAAGTGACCATCATTGAGATGGACAATCGCATACTCCCCCACGTTGCTGAAAACCTGGTAAAGGAAGTCACCCGGAATGCCAAGAAGCTTGGGATCAATATCAAAACATCCTCTAGGGTAGAGAAAGCGAGTGTAGTGGATGGTCAAGTGCATCTTCTTGTTTCCTCGGAAGAACAGGGGACGGAAGCGATCGTGAGCGAAAAGACCCTGGTTACAATTGGCAGGGTCCCTAACACTGAAGAAATTGGCCTGGATCGGGCTGGAGTGACGGTTGGAGAGAAAGGCCATATAGCAGTGGATATGGAATGCCGTACAAATGTCCCGCACATCTTTGCCATCGGTGATACCACGCCTGGTCCGGCTCTTGCCCATCGAGCGTCCAAACAGGGAATCGTGGCAGCTGAAGTGATAGCGGGGATGCCGAGTGCCGTTGACTCGCCTTATGTTCCCTATGTAATCTTCTCGGAACCACAAATAGCTGGTGTTGGTTTAAGCCGTGAAGAAGCTGAACAACAGGGATACAGCGTCAAGGTTGGCAAATTCCCGTTCAGTGCCAACGGAAGGGCGCTTGCAACGGATGAAACGGACGGATTTGCAGAAGTGATCGTGGATGCCAATAGCCATATATTGCTCGGAATGCATATGGTAGGTGCTGATGCTTCCAACCTTATAGGTGAAGGGGTCCTTGCCCTTGAGCTGGCGGCTCGGGTCGAAGATATAGCACTCAGCATGCATCCCCATCCAACCTTGACCGAGGGGTGGCTGGAAGCGGCTGAGGCAGTTTTGGGACATGCCATTCACATCGTAAATAAATAGGAAAAGGTAAAGTCATGGGGATTACCAATGTAATCCCCGATTAGAATGATTTATCTTAATGGAGTCAAAAACCTGGTAATTGTCCCCGAAAGGCAAGGCTATCGGTAAACTCACTCCATTTGGAATTCTGTCCCGGTTTGACCTTGGCCTGCAATGATTCCCTCTTGTAAAACCATCGGCATATTGATATCATTTTTACTTTGGGGAAGTATAGAGTTTTCAATAAGGCTTTGGATCCTTCCACTCCTAAACCATAACGGTTGATGAGATAACAAATCTATTCGCCATTCAACGATTGAAATGGGTTTAATTTATACGAGAAAATTATGGAATGAAGGAGGCAAATGTAAATGGAGTCAAATGGTGGGTCATTGCAAAAGAAATTATTGCCGAGGCATATTAGCATGATGGCAATGGGAGGGGCAATAGGTACTGGGATTTTTAAAGGAAGTGCCGAAACCATATCGTTAGCAGGGCCAGGAGTCATATTCACTTATATTTTTGCAGGATTGTTATTGCTAGTAGTCATGGGTGCCATAGCGGAAATGGCAATTGTCTATCCAAATACGAATATGAAAGGCTTCGTTCAGAAAGCATTCGGTAAGCGCTTTTCCTTCATCGTAGGCTGGATGTATTGTTTTATGTGGCTGTCCGTTTGTGTCATCGAGGTAGTGGTGGCAGGAAGCTTTTTGCAGTATTGGCTCCCGGTAATCCCGCTATGGATATTAAGTTTAGGGTGTGCGGCCTTCATCATTGGGATTAACATGATGAATGTCAAAAATTATGGTGAATTCGAATTTTGGTTTGCCGGCATTAAAATTACAATGATCATCTTATTCATCATATTGGGAGCCTGTATTTTATTTGGTGTGATCCCAAGCGGCGGATCTAATTATCTGCAAAACTTCACAGGGCATGGAGGATTTTTCCCGAATGGGTGGATGTCCATCTTTTCGGCATTACTGATCGTCATGTTCTCCTATGGCGGTTCCGAGTTAATAGGGGTGACGGTAACGGAAGCGAAGGATGCAGAACGCATTTTACCTAAGGTCATTAAAAACTATATTTGGAGAGTTGTATTATTCTTCACCTTACCGATACTTGTAATCTGCGGTTTGATTCCGTGGAATGAAATTGGCGACCAGGCAAGTCCGTTTGTACAGGTGTTGTCAATGTCAGGTTTTCAGGGATCTGCACATATCATGAATTTCATTTTGATTACGGCCGTCTTATCAGCCGCTAACTCTGGGATATATGGGTGTACCCGAATGCTGCATTCTTTAGCTGCAGAAGGGGAAGCTCCCAAGTCGTTCTCTTATGTATCAAAAAATGGCGTTCCCTTGTACAGTTTGCTATTAAGTGCAGGTGTATTGGTCGTCGGCTCCATGATTACTTTCGTTGCACAGGACAAGGCATTTACTCTATTAATGGCGTTTCCGGGTTTTGTAGTATCACTTGTATGGATCAGCATCTGCTTAGCGCAGCTTAAACTTCGCAATTCATATCCCAAAGCTCCGAGTTTTAAATTGTGGGGATTTCCATATGTAACCTTGTTTACCGTAATCACGTTAAGCATCATTTGTGTCACGTTCGTGTTCAGCGATCAGAATCGAATCAGTATCATTGCTTGCCTGATTGTGTTGGCTGCCTTAATCTCGATTTCGATTTTTAAATTTAAAAGTGTGGACAAACAGGAAACACCTATTATAGAAAAGAATATCGCTAAATAAATCCACGTAAAAGATACGACAGGGGCATAGGCGTCCATGTCGTATCTTTCATTACTGATCACTGATATTGTGCAACTTCATTTCGAGTGGTCATGCTCCAGATGTTTTATTGATTATATGTTGTAAGGATGCTATGAATCTCTCGTTTTCAAGCGGAGTGCCGATGGTCACACGGATGGTATTTTCATAGCCTAGCAAATGACCTGAACGGATGATGACACCCTGGATTAATAACTTCTCAAAAATCTCCCTGCCAGGCTGGTTCAATTTGACCATCAAGAAGTTGGCATGTGAAGGGAAGAAGGTTAAACCCATCTTGCTTAGTTCATTCTCTAAATATCTTCTTCCTTCCTCATTCTTACGAACACAATTCTTAACAAATGGATGGTCGTCGAGGGAAGCGAATGCCGCAGCCTGTGCTAAACGATTGGTATTGAAGGGTTCCTTCACTTTAACTAGCTCTTGTATGATGGAGGCATCCATTAAACCGTATCCAATCCTTAATGCAGCAAGTCCATAAATCTTTGAAAAAGTTCGTAAGATAACCAGATTTGAATGCATATTGAGAAATGGCAAGGTTTCTAAATATTCTGCATCATCGACATATTCATAGTATGCTTCATCAACGATCAGTAAAATATGTTTCGGCACCTTCTCGATAAAAGAGCGCAACTTTTCTTTTTGAACGATCGTTCCTGTCGGATTATTGGGATTACAGACGAATATCATTCTCGTTTTCTCTGTTATGGCTTCATACATACCCTGGAGGTCATGTACACCATTGATAAGAGGAATCTTTACAGGTGT
This sequence comes from Bacillus sp. ISL-78, assembly GCF_018613455.1. Lineage (NCBI taxonomy): Bacteria > Bacillati > Bacillota > Bacilli > Caryophanales > Bacillaceae > Bacillus > Bacillus sp. ISL-78. Next base: position 378,800 of record NZ_JAGGQC010000003.1, on the reverse strand, counting down.
GCCGCCGTCAATCAATACATTCGTTTCATACCGTGGAAAAGTCACATCAGCCATGATGACTTCATCATTTTGTTGGATATAGGTTCGTGTCAACAAACGTATCACTTCATCAGATCCATTACCTAAAATGATATGGTCTTTATTGATCTTCAATTTCCTTGCCAGCTTTTCAGCTAATGCAGGCGCCATACCTTCAGGATAAAAGGAAGTTTGCTCCATTTCGGTAAGCATGGCTTCTTTTGCTAGAGGTGAGTAACCGAATGGGTTCTCGTTGGATGCCAATTTAACGATCGTTTCAAGGCCAAGTTCACGTTGCACTTCTTCAATGGGCTTGCCGGAAACATATGGGCTAATGCTTTCGATGTTTTGTCGAACCGGGATTTTCGTAAAAGTCAATGCAGGTTCCTCCCTTTGGTAAATTCTGAATTTTCTTTTTCTATTTGATTATTTTAATGATAGAATATTAACTGTTAAAATTACATACAAAAAAGAATGTATTTTTCGCTATCCATACAACATTTTAAAGAAATATATGCTTATATTCCTTCATTATGAAAGGCGGTTGCTTCATGGATGAAATAGATGTCAGTTTACTGGAACTTTTACAAAAAGATGGACGCATTACGATTAGTGAACTATCGAAGAAATTGGCTCTCAGTCGACCTAGCATCTCTGAACGAATGTACCGCCTGCAAGAAAAGGGGATCATTGAGGGGTTCAGCGCAAGGGTTTCACCTTTGGCAATTGGAAGGGGTGTACTTGTGTTCATTCAGGTGAGTGAACTTAAGGTCCCTGTTACCGATTTTGAGCAATTAGTGAAAAATGATTTAGACATTATAGAGTGCCACCGTGTAACAGGAACAGTTGGATATTTTTTGAAAGCGGCTTTAGCTGATATGGACAGCATGAGATTACTGATAGATCGATTAATACCTTATGGACATCTGAATACATCTGTGGTTTTGACATCCCCGGTACCTTCACGCTCCATTCTTCCAAGAATCAATGAAATGGAGGATCATGGTGCGAAATCCTAGGCGGTCATTCAATTGATGATGATAAAGGATTTGGATATCGTTCAAACTAATGAAGGGTAGAATGTAGGTTTTTTACAGAAAGGAACGAGGCGGAAGGCCTGTTCCTTTTTTTGTGTTATTTTAAATCCATCAAAGCGCCGAAATATTGCTGGGCGGTTGTAAAACAAATGAATGCCAATAGTTCAGAAATCTCTTCATCACTGAACACTTCCTTCAATACTTGGAAAAACTTTTCCTCCGTTTTTTCACGTTGCAAGAGAAATACTTCCGCAAAGGCAATTGCATAGCTTTCTTTCATATCTTCCGGCTTTAGCGGAGTCCCTTTTGCCTGACAGTATGAGCAGCCATTACCGTATGCCAGCACCCTTCTGACGTTTTCCTTCAATTTTCCCGAAAGTTTCCCATCTGCAGATATGCAATCTGCGAGATCCGACCATTTATCCGAAATCTCTTCAGAATGAAATAATCTTTGAAATGGACTGGAGCCCTGTGATGATTTTTTTATTCTTGTCATGAACATCTCTCCTTTGAGATAATCCTATTATAAAAATCCAGGAATTTTAATTCCGTTTGTAAAGTAATGTGGTTTAATAATGAATGAATGTAAAGAGAAGAAGGGAAATAATTTAAAAATGAAAATAGATGAGAAAGACCAGAGCATCCTTGCCGAATTGACGTTGAATAGCCGAATCTCCATGAGGGAATTGGCAAAGAAAGTAAACCTCTCGGCCCCAACCGTTGCCGATCGGGTACGGCAAATGGAGTCGTTCGGGATCATTAAAGGGTATGTTGCCGAGATTGATCATAAAAAGATCGGTTTTCCAATTGAGTGTATCGTGGAAGCTACGATAAAAAATGGGGAATATGAGAAATTCAAAAAGTATATCTCCAAGGTACCGAATGTTGACTTTTGTTATCGCATTGCCGGGCAGGCTTGCTTTATGCTGAAAATCCACACTCAGAGCCTTGAAGAAGTGGAGGAATTCATCAATCGGACCATTCCTTTTGCAGCAACCGTTACCCATGTGATCCTTTCACAGGTAGAGCCGGAACAGGAATGAGTATTTTTATAGTGGAAGAAAAAGAGATCTGTATATGCCAATCATTTTGAACGGTTCTAGAATTAAAGGATAAAATCACGTGTCCATAAAGATATGACATATGTTTGCAGCGCCAGGTGTTTTTTTGCAATCAATGCTTTCGGTGATTCAAGAAAGAATAAGCTAATGGAATAAGGGGTACATGTAATAATGGATAATAATCTGAAAAGGTGGGGTGAGTATCATGGAAGGAACCGACGACTACAAACCTGAACTGGCCAGGGAAGCAATAAATGTGATTGAAAATGTAGCAGGAACACATCCTGGTTATCGGCGTGTGCATGCAAGGGGATATGTTTATGAGGGGGTTTTTACCCCAAACGGAAAAGCGTCCCCCTTAACGGTCGCTTCGCATCTACAGGATGAAGCCGTGCCGGCAATCATTCGGTTTTCAAATAGCTCACCGATTCCAAGCCATCCTGATGCCATTTCCCCTGTAAAGGGCATGGCAGTCAAGTTTCATTTGCCGAATGGAAAGGTGTCAGATCTTATTACTGTGACCATTCCGTTATTCTTTGCGAAAACACCGCAAGCGTTTGTTGATATTGCTGGCTTTTTCCAATCCGCAATGGAAGGTTTCCCCAATCTGAAAGAGCTTGCAAAAATCCTGTGGAAATACCCTGAAAGCAAGGCAAGCCTACAAATGCTTAAAGAAATGCGTTCTCCAGCCAGCTTTTCAACGTGCCAATATTACTCCATTCACGCATTCTATTTCATTAACAAGGAAGGAAGGCGGCAGGCAATCAAGTATGAGTGGGTGCCAGATGCCGGCCTTAGTATGTTAGAAAAAGGGGAGGTTGCCGAGCAGTCGCCGGAGTATCTGGATGAAGAAATGGAAAAAAGGCTTAAAGAAGGACCGGTGGGCTTTAAATTGAACATCCAAATAGGAGGGGAAAATGACCCGACTGACGATCCGACTAAAGCTTGGTCGGAAGATAAACAAGTAATCACGATAGGGCATTTAATGATCTCGAAAAAATCGGAAGTGTGTAAAGATACTTTATTGTTTGATCCAACCAATATTCCTGAAGGAATCGAATGCACGGAAGACCGGATTTTACATTTTCGCCACAGTGCGTATGCCGTTTCATATGAACGTCGGATAAATAACCAATGAATCAAATCAAGAAAAGGGAACCCCTTTACCAAAGGGGTTCCCTTGATTGTAGACAAACTCGATGAAAATCGAGTTTGTCTACATTTTTTTTGCTTGTACACTCACTGACTTTCAATCGGAATTCGATCAATGAGTAAAACAATTGAAGATGTTGAAACAAATATGGCTTACCGCTGGTTTTTGGGCTATGGTTTCCATGATAAATTGCTTCCTACTCCACGTTCGGGATGAGACCAATCTGAATCCCGTTTTAAGTGAGTTTTACATTTTTCCGGATCTGAAAATAGTGTAGAGCATGAGTAAGAACATCAGGGTTGCAACGACAAAACCAATTTCGATAACCGGTATCTTCCAAAGGATCAAGGTTTCCCCGCCTATTGCCGAGCCGATAATGAGACCGACCATGATTATGCTGAATGCAAGCAGGATGATACTGAAAGACAGCCGGTTCGAGATTTGATCAAGCTTATGTAAAAAAACTTGAAGTTCGGGAATGTTGATATCGAGCCGCAATTTCCCTTTTTTAATGATGCCTGTCACTTCCCTGATATCCTTGGGCAGTTCGGCAATGGCTTCAGCAGACTCGATGAATTGATTCCAGACGTTCTTCGCAATGTTTTTGGGGTTGTAGCGTTCTTTAAAAAGCTTTTCCCCAAAAGGTTCAGCTGCCTTCATGATGCTGAAATTCGGATCTAATCCTTCGACAATGGCCTCCATTGTAAGCAGAGCCTTGCCGAGCATCGTGAATTCGGGTGGGATTTGGACTTGGTGACGATTGGCAACCGTGAACAGGTCATTGACTGCTCCGCCTAAGCTGATTTGGCTTAATGGGATATCATAATATTTATTTCGCAGTTCATCAATATCCCCCCTTAAGGGGGCCATATCTATTTCGTCCGTCAAGAGACCCATATCTGAAAGCGTCTTGATCAATCCATTGGTGCTTCCGCGTTTCAGATTGATGACAAGCGAGGCGAACTGATATTTCGTTTCTTCCTCCAGACGTCCCACCATTCCAAAATCCATGAGTGCGACGACATTCCCAGGCAATATGATGATATTGCCTGGGTGGGGATCACCGTGGTAAAAGCCATCGATCAATATTTGATGAAGCATGGAGTTCGCTAATCTTTCCGCGATTTGCCGGCGATCATAACCTTCATCATCAAGCTGTTTATAATGATTGATCTTAATTCCCTGAATGAAATCCATTGTCAGGACCCTTTTTGTGGAATACTCCCAATGAATCCTTGGTACTTTAAACCCTTGATCATTGATGAATTGCTTGGCTATTCTTTCCCCGTTTCGACCCTCGGAGTTATAATCAAGTTCTGCGCGGAGTGATTTAGCAAATTCATCAATCATTTTTCTGATTTGGTAGCGTCTTGCCCAAGATATGCGTGCTTCCATAAGTCTTGCCAAATCATCGAGAATTTCCAAATCCGTTTCCACAGTCGGCAGAATATCTGGCCGCTGCACTTTGATTGCTACGACTTCCAGTGATGGAAGCCGAGCCGTATGAACCTGTCCAATTGAAGCGGTTGCCAGTGGGGTTTCATTAAATTCAAGGAAAATGTTTTCCAAAGAATCACCCAATTCGGCCTCGACAATTTTGCGGACCCTATCAAATGGAAAGGGGGTGACCTGGTCCTGTAACTTTTCAAGCTCGCGGACGATTTCGTCAGGAACGAAATCACGCCTCGTACTTGCAATCTGACCAAGTTTAATGAATGTAGGTCCCAAGCTTTGTAATATCGTATGCAGCCGCTCTCCGATTGAGCGGAGGTTCAGGTTTTCATCGGGTTGGAGTTTCGATCCCGCTTTATTCTCGGATAATCCAAGGCGATAGATGAAGTAACCAAACCCATTTTTCAAGAAGGCATTAATGATTTCTTGGTAACGATGTGCGTGTTTCAGTCGCTTGCGAAACATTCAAGTACCTCCTGTCAAGGTTGTAAGTTTTGGTTCTGTTTCTCCAAAATTACTATACGGCGCTCCAATTCCTCGACTTCTTCTTTAGTTGCCAAGTTTAGGCCATTGAGCGCTTGATTGACTTTGGCCTTAACGGAATCATCCAGCTGCTTTTGGGCTTGCTCCCCTTTTTCGACCCATTGCTTAATAAGGACCTTGGAGTCTTCTTTGCTGATATCGCCTTTTTTGACAAGAGAGTCCACCGTTTTTTCAATTTGCTCTTTTGTAGAAGCGGCAGCACCTAATCCTAAAGAAAACACATTTTTTAATAAGTCCATTTTTACATTCCTCCAATATAGATTTTTACACTGTAAGAAAGATAATAGCGGATGCCTTTCACTCTGGCTCATACTTGTTGTTACCATCTATCATACATCACTTTAGGGCAGCTACAAAAATATAAGGGTCCTTTGATTATTGATGATAAAGAAAAGGATTTTTAGTTAGGTCAAAATTGTTTGAAGTGGAGCGGATTGGATATTATGATAGGGAAAAGCGGCTGTGAAAGTGAGGTTGGAATAATGGGTTTCAAAAATAAAACGGTTATTGTAACAGGTGCTTCGAATGGGATAGGGAGAGGCGTGGCAAAGGGATATGCAGAAAGCGGCGCTTCAGTCGTTCTCGCAGATTTGGACGAGCGGGAAGGACTTCTGTGTGTGGAAGAACTCAATAGTAACGGTCATGAAGCCATGTTCGTTAAAACGGATGTACGCAGGGAAGGTGACATTCAACAATTGATGGATGTAACTCTAAAAACATACAAGACCATTGATATATTAATCAATAATGCAGGAAAGGCATTATTCAAATCGCTTTATGATCTGACGATAGAGGAATGGGACGATATGATGAATACGAATTTGCGCAGTGTTTTCCTTTGTTCCCGGGCCGCGGCAGAATCGATGCGGAAAAATGAAATGGGAGGTGCGATCATCAATATAGCATCAACCAGAGCGATGATGTCTGAGCCAGATTCAGAATCCTATGCAGCAACCAAAGGAGGGATCAAAGCATTGACACATGCGCTTGCATCTTCTTTGGGCAAAGAGAAAATTACGGTCAATTCGATTTCTCCGGGGTGGATTGAAACGGGAGATTATGAATCGCTGAGGGATAAAGATCACCAGCAGCATTTTTCCAATCGGGTTGGCAAACCGGACGATATTGCAAGGGCCTGTCTTTATTTGACGGCAACGGAAAATAATTTCGTTACGGGTGAGGATCTTATCGTCGATGGAGGCATGACAAGAAAAATGATGTACGAGGAGTAACTCATTTTTTTCGGTAGAGATATTGCAGTTCAGTCCCGAGCTCACGGTTGAGCAGCTGTTCCATTTCTTCAAGCTCTTTTATGCCGATAGGGGCATCGGCGGCTGTCCAGTGAACGGTATAAACAAAATAGTAATCTCTTATTTTCCGGAAAATAACAGGCGAATTCGGGAATTGATCAAAAATTGCCCTGATATTATAGCGTCTCATGTAGGACCACTTAACAAGCTGCATGTAGCTACCCATCCTTTTCAAAAGAGATCAATGACTGCCAGGATGGCAGCCATTGGTCCGGTTCTTATTTATCGTTGAATAAATTGAATAAGCCTCTAGCTACGCTGCCTTCTTCGGATGATCCTCCATTTTGCGGCGCTGCAGCAAATACACGGCTGGCAAGCCGGCTGAATGGCAAAGATTGCACCCAGACTGTTCCGGGTCCTTTTAATGTTGCAAAGAATAAACCTTCGCCGCCGAACAAAGCGGTTTTCACGCCCTTTACAGATTCAATATTATAATCTACCCCGCTAGTCATTGCCACTAAACATCCTGTATCGACGCGTAAAATCTCCCCTGCTGCCAATTCCTTTTTATGGATGGTGCCGCCGGCATGAACGAAGGTCATTCCATCTCCTTCTAGTTTTTGCATGATGAAGCCTTCGCCGCCAAAGAAGCCTGCCCCTATTTTTCTCTGAAACTCAATTCCGACCGAAACGCCTTTTGCGGCCGCCAGGAACGCGTCTTTTTGACATATGATTTTCCCGCCCAGCTCGCTTAAATCCATCGGGATGATTTTACCTGGATATGGCGATGCGAATGAAACGTGTTTTTTATCTCGTCCTTCATTCGTAAAAGCCGTCATGAAAAGACTCTCACCAGTAAGTAGCCGTTTCCCGGCCCCGAATAGCTTACCCATCATTCCGCTGTCACCATTTGAAGACCCATCACCAAAGATGGTTTCCATCTTGATTTGATCTTCCATCATCATTAAGCTTCCAGCCTCGGCAATCACCGTTTCCTGAGGGTCCAATTCCACTTCAACAAACTGCATGTCATCTCCATATACCTTAAAATCTATTTCATGATTATTCAATTTCCATTCCTCCTATCCACTTATTTTCATTGTAAAAGATAAACTCTTAACCTGCCAATATTATTCAGTTTTCTGCTGTAGTTTATATATTTTTTGTTTTCACGGGTATATCTAGTAAAATGTAGAAAGAAAAAACAGCATGACACTTAAGCTGAAATGAACCTTTTCTTAAGTGCAGGAGGAGACAGCCATGGAGACTTACATTCTATCATTGGACCAGGGAACGACAAGTTCCAGGGCCATTTTATTTAATAAAAGCGGGGAAGTTTTGCATATTGCCCAAAAGGAATTCACCCAATACTTCAGAAATCCAGGATGGGTGGAGCATAACGCCAATGAAATTTGGGGCTCCATCTTATCGGTAATCGCTTCCTGTCTATCGGAAATGAATGTAAGGCCTGAACAGATCGCTGGAATTGGCATAGCGAATCAACGGGAGACGACCGTGGTATGGGACAAGGAAACAGGTCAGCCGATTCATCATGCCATCGTCTGGCAATCCCGGCAAACAAGCGAAATTTGTACGCAATTGAAGAATGAAGGCCTCGATGGCTTATTCTTGCAGAAAACCGGATTATTGATTGATGCATATTTTTCCGGTACAAAGGTGAAATGGATTCTCGACTATGTAGATGGGGCACGGGAAAAGGCTGAAAACGGAGACTTATTGTTTGGTACGATCGATACATGGCTGATATGGAAACTTTCGGGTGGTAAATCACATGTAACAGACTATTCGAATGCTTCAAGGACGCTGATGTATAACATTCATGACCTGAAGTGGGACGAAGAGCTGCTGGAAATCCTGCAAGTGCCGCGATCGATGCTTCCGGATGTTCGTTCTTCATCGGAGATATTCGGGAAAACAGCGCCACATCATTTCTTTGGGCATGAAATCCCGATTGCCGGAGCGGCGGGAGATCAACAGGCAGCATTGTTCGGCCAAGAATGCTTTGAAAAAGGAATGGCTAAGAATACGTATGGCACCGGATGCTTCATGCTGATGAACACAGGAGAAAAGGCAGTGAAATCAGAGCATGGCCTGTTGACCACGATTGCATGGGGCCTGAATGGAAAAGTCGAATATGCCTTGGAAGGAAGTGTTTTTGTCGCAGGTTCGGCCATACAATGGTTAAGGGATGGACTGAAACTCTTGCATGATCCGAAAGACAGTGAAAAGTATGCTTTGCGGGTCACTTCAGCCGATGGTGTCTATGTAGTTCCCGCATTTGTTGGATTAGGCACCCCTTATTGGGATAGTGATGTCAGGGGAGCTGTATTCGGACTGACAAGGGGGACATCGAAGGAGCATTTCGTCCGCGCAACATTGGAAGCATTGGCCTACCAGACAAAAGATGTCCTTAGCGCCATGGAAGTCGATTCAGGGATTAACCTAAAGGCATTGAGGGTCGATGGCGGGGTTGTCAAAAACAACTTCTTGATGGAATTTCAAAGCGGCCTCCTGAATGTGCCAGTCGAAAGACCCGTTATTAGTGAAACGACAGCGTTAGGAGCGGCGTATTTAGCTGGGCTCGCTGTCGGATATTGGGAAAGTCAGGAAGAGATTTCAAAGCTATGGGCAGTCGATAAGAAATTCGAACCCGAGATGGAAGAACAGGAACGGAAGGATTTATATAATGGCTGGAAAAAGGCAGTTCAGGCGGCAAGGGTTTTTAAATAGAGTAAGTAAGGGTATTAATAGAGGAGAGATGGATACAGAACGTACAAACTTAAAAAAGGGGTGGTAATATGTTAGTTAAGGATTTCATGATAAGGGAAGTCTTTGTAGCCCGTCCTGATTTTACATTAAAGGAAATTCTGCGGATCTTGATCGAAAATAAAGTGGGCGGGGTCCCCGTCGTGGATGAACATGATAAGCTATTGGGAATGGTGACGGACGGGGATATCCTTCGTTACTTGACACCTGCAGAGGAAGCCATCATGGGGTATTTCACCTACATTACGGTTCTTCCCGGTGAAGAATTGGATGAAAAGGTTACATCCAAAATGAATGATAAAGTCTCACAAATCATTAAAAATAAAAGGATTACAAAGCTATCTCCCGAAGATCCGCTAGATGAATTGATAAAGGTCCTTTCCAAGCATCATTTCAAGAAAATCCCCGTCGTGGACAAAAATGATAAAGTCGTGGGCATCATCAGCAGGGGAGATGCCCTTAGGGCCCTTTATAAGGAATTCGTTCAAAAGCTGGAATAAATGTAACATTAAAAAAGGCCTGCTCGTAATCTAGCAGGCCTTTTTTGTATTCATCATTGAGTGCTTTCTACTGCTTTATCTGCATCAGATTCACCTTTTGCTCTTTTTTCCTTCAATTTAAAGTAGGCGTCCATTACGTCCCGCCCAATCCGTTTGTTAATATCATCAGAGGGTTTGCCTTGATAAACCCATGGCACGACGACAGAAAATGCCACTTCCGGATTATTGTGAGGTGCATAACCTACAAGCGTCAGATTGATAGTAGGGACTGGCGCGCTATATTGATTTCTCCGCGGTCCGTCGTAAAAGGCCTCGGCAGTACCCGTTTTTGCTGCCGCGCGGTAGGATTTCCCGCCGAAATATTTATATGCCGTCCCGCCTGGCTCCTGGGCGACCTGTCTGAATCCTTCCTGGACACGCTGCATCCAAACGTCTTTCCCGCCTAAGTCGTTTAATACTTTGGGACTCATTGTTTTAAAGACGCTGCCCAATTCATTGTGTTCGTTGGATGGATTCCTGATTTCCCTGACCATATGTGGCTCAAGCCTTTTTCCGCCATTTGCAATCGTCGAAACATACTGTGCCAATTGCATAGGTGTATATGTATCATATTGGCCAATCGATAAATCCAGCAGCAATCCGTCTGTTGACATATCGACGCCTTTAAACCCTACGGATTCATTTGGCAGGTCGATTCCTGTACGGACACCCAATCCAAATTGGGCATAATGATTCCGCATGATGGCATAAGCTTCCCGATTGATTCCTAACGGCCGGTTAGGGATATAATGCCCGCCGGCAATTCTGATCGCCGTCATGAACATATAGACATTCGACGATTTCTTTAACGCAGAGACATCGGTTACATAACCCAAATCACTATAAGATCCTTTCTTAGCCCCTGCTAAATGGAGTTTCCTGTCAAAAAAAGCTGACCCTGGTGCGATGGCTCCTGTCTGAAAGCCCGTATAGACAGTGGCCCCTTTGACAGATGATCCCATCGTATAGGAGGTCGTAATGTTTCCAAGGGCAAAATCGTTCATTTCGGTCAATCCGGTTTTACTGTTACGGCCGTATTGCCTGCCGGCCATCGTAAGCACCTCGCCTGTATTCGGGTCCATTAAAACGACGAAGGCACGATCCAAAAGGTAGGTATTTCCCTTAGCCTTGGTTTTGCGCAATTCGTTCTCGATGATTTTTTCAACCTGCTGCTGCAGCTCCATATCAATTGTAAGGACCAAGTCTTTTCCGCTTTGCCCTTCAGTGAGGGTATTCGTTTTGATGACTTCCCCTTTGCTCAGCACATTTTCAATCCGCGTCTTTTGACCGCGGAGGACATCTTCATATTGCTTTTCGATATAACTTTTTCCGACCCGGTCATTCCTGGTATAGTCGCGTGCCAGATAATAGTCGATATTTTCACTGGGAATGCCTTCTTCGGAAGAAGAGACCTTGCCAAGAACCGAGCGGAGGGTCTCGTCATACTTATAAGTCCTTTCCCAATCCGTCGTTACATCCACGCCTGGCATTTCATCCAAATGTTCACTGACCCTGGCGAATTCCTTAGTGGTGACATCTTTATTTTTCACGATCGACGGTGCAAGGGCATAGCCGCTATTGAATTCCCGGAATATGGCGATCACTTCCAATTCATCCTTGGTGAATTCGTTGATATCCTCATCGGTTACCCGTTCCATTTGAAGTTTGTATAAATCTTTTTGCTCCAGTTTCTTTTCGATTACTTTCTTCTTCTCGGCCTTGGTGATCAAGGCTTCGGCTTCTTTCGGATGCTTTAAAATCCAAAAATCCTTTTTATCCGGCAGGGTTACCTTTTTGGTATCCTTTTCTATCAAGGTGGCAAGGACCTCTGCCGTCTTCACCATATCGGCCGTTTTCGTATTCGGGTATTTCGTATAGGTGATGGCATTACGCGGCTCATTATCAACGACCGGATTCAAGTTGCGGTCATACATCTTGCCACGGGGAACGGGGGTATTGGCCACATCGTTTTCCGTTCGGTCGACTTCGCGGAGGTAATCATCCCCATATACGATTTGGACGATGCCAAGCCGGATTATTAAGCTTGAAAATAAAATGAATATTAAAAAGAACATAAAGTTCAGTCGGAAAGGAATTGGGGTTTTTTTCTTTTTTTCTTTGGCCATCATTAACATTCCTTTCTAGTAAAAGTAAAAAATAAGAAAATTCCTATCTCCAATGATATATAAAATTAACTTATTTTTCTATGCTTTATCCGTAAATTTATCTATATTTCCAAAAGAATGTTCTGTAGTTATATAATTCCTAGTAATCTTATAATTGGGAAAGTTGATATAAATATAAAGGCCGATGAATCCGAAGGGGGGGTAATAGATAAGGGGGGCGAAGCGGCACAACGGCAATCATAAGAGGGATGAGTGTTGGGGCGCTCCATCAAAAAAGGGGAACATAAACCAAGGTACTTGGAAAGAGGTCTTGTACATGAAATATTAATGGCTATAACCCTAATTCACTACAGCGACTTAAGTACCATGATTTTATTTTGCTTCATATTTCCTAACGGGAGTTTGAGTCGTGACATTGATGATTCCTTTGAAATATCCGCATAACTCAAGCCATTTTTCAGGGTAAATATAGTTGAAACGTTCAATGGTTTCCAGGGAGTGAAGCACAAGGCAATCGATTTGCCCCGTTTTTTTACTTTGTAAATTGGATAGAAGCTCATGCGGGATGGTGTAATAAGGGTGGATTTGATACGGATTGAGTATGACCGGGGAAATATTATTCTCTTCCATATACTTGTCCGTCACGATCTTTTGGATTGCAAAGCTTTCATCCGTATGTAAATCCCCGATTTTGTAATTCGGATTCAATAGTACAATGCCTCTCATTTGATTCACCCATTCTTTTTGCTAACCATTCTTGCCAAATGGGGGATGGGATATTCAAAGTAAGAGGCATCAAGCTAGAAAATGGCTTTTATTTCGTTAAGGGTTTTGAGCTGTTTGGCATTTTCGAGCACCTCGTTGGTGAGGTCCTCCTTTTTAATGTTCGGTAAACTTCGTAAATCTTCCATGAAGCTTTCATTCGTGAACCAATCAAAGGAATGGGGAGGAAAGAATAGTTGATCTTTCCATGCATCATGAAGAGTGGGGCTGTAGATTTTATCATCTTTTGACGTGGATCCATCAGATGTATATATGCTTGCCCAGTAATCCTCTCTGGAACCCGTGTGGGGAATCTCCTTTGTAAACTGGCCAACACCGCGAAAAACCACCGGATGCTGAAAAAGAAGCCCATATAATAATTTCCCCGTTTCAATACGCTTTTTCGGGTCGGCAAATCGTTCGACGGTTAGTCCTGTCAAGGAATGAAGTCCTTTTTGCTTGTTTGCATAAGGAAAGATCACTTTCATGAAGCCTAAGTATTCCTGAAGTTGAAAATCAAGCCTGCGGAGGATTTCACCATGACGGGTGCGTTTTAATATCCTTTCCTGAAGCGTTCTTTGTTCATTAATGATAAGGGCCGTTGTCAAAAGGGGGGAATGGGGCTCTTCGATGAAAGATTCCCAAATCGGGGCCATGAATCTTGAAATGCGGAATACTGGTAAATACCTTCTTAGCGGAATTTCTTTTCGTTTAGAATGTTCATATAAAAGAAGCTGGGGGAAGGCATCTGCAAATATGGCTGAATTGGCACGCTCAAGGAAAAGGAAAAATTTCTGCCGTTCCTCTCTGTCAAGGAGGTGGGTCATGTTTGAACTTTTCAAGTCAGTCATATGGTATCCTCCATTCCGCGAAACCATATGTGCTAAAAAGGACCAGTGGACTTCTGGGTTGCGATTGTAAAAGGCAAGATAGGCTTGTGTTCTTGTGATATTGTTCCGGTTCAAGGCAGCCGTTTCGGTTCGAATGCTTTTTATCAGAGCGGCTTCCTCGGGGAAAAAAGCTTTTGACTCATCAACAGGCTGAAAGAGCTCTTTTTGTAAACGGGATTTTAGCGCGTCAAATCTTTCAGCATCGATGATCGGTTTTGTTTTGGCGGGGTGTTTACCCAACAGCTTTTGCAAATATTGGGGAAGCATACATTTCACCACGGATGTTTTTCGATCATTATATGCAGAACCGTCAAGAAAGGGGCGTTGCATTTGCAACGCCCCCAGGTGATGTCATCTTTTTTTCTTCTTTTCCCGGTACAATAAAATATAATAAACTATCCAGAAAAGAAACACAGGAATGAAGGATAAAAATCTATATTGGAGCGGTACGGCAAATAAGATGAAAATCGCTGATAATAAAAAGGGAACCGCCAGGAGTATATATTTTCTCCATTGCATATGCTGAACCTCCTTAGGTTGCGTCATTCTTATTAGAATAAAGGATTATCCATCAATAATCTAGAAAAGTCACAATTGACAAAAATATGCAAACGTAGTAATCTTTAAAAATAAGTTAAAAATTACCATTAATCAATGGGAAAGGAGGCGAACGTCATGACTAAATCAGCTAAGCACAGTGATGTCACAATTGAATATCATACGTCCGCCTGCCCTGAGACCTTGTCTTTCCAGACATAGGATTCCTCGTTTCCATTCGATTTTAAAGCGCAGGTTGTGGATTTTTCGCGGCCTGCGCTTTTATATGTGTTATTACGCATCTAAAAAAGCTTCCGCTAATTGGCGGGGGCTTTTTGGCATTTTGGATCCAGGTGCATTAGCACCCTTTCCATATAAAGGATAGGAGGAACTATAAATGAGACAAAAGACATTGGAAATTTTATTGCAGCCGGGAGATCCAGAAAGCGGTTAGCGAGTGAAAGGTTTGACCAAAAGGGAGGGGAATTCATGTTTGCAATCTTTAAAAAACTGTCCTGGTTCTTTAAAGAACAGTGGCAGCGTTACACCTGGGCGATTTTATTTCTATGTCTAGTGAATATCTTGGAGGTTATCCCGCCAAAACTTGTCGGGAATGCCATCGATGATATGAACAATGGCAGCATGACGCAGGAAGGGGTCATGAAATACGTTATTTATTTGCTCATGTTACTGATCGGCAGTTACCTATTTGGTTACTTATGGAGCTATCTGTTATTCGGCGGCGGAAACTTGGTCGAACGGAAACTAAGGTCAGGGTTTATGGGCCATTTGCTGAAAATGACGCCGAGTTTTTATGAAAAAAACCGTACAGGAGACTTAATGGCAAGGGCAACGAATGATTTAAAGGCAATATCCCTCACAGCTGGTTTCGGGATATTGACCCTCGTAGACGCGGTGCTGTTCACCATCACGGTAGTGGTCATGATGGGAGCCACGATCAGCTGGCAGTTAACGATTGCGGCGGTACTGCCGCTTCCGATCATGGCAGTGCTGATGCAAATTTACGTGAAGAAAATTTACAAGCGTTTTACGGAGGCACAAGCAGCTTTTGGCACTTTAAATGACAAGGTCCTGGAATCCATTTCTGGTGTCCGTGTTATCCGGGCCTATGTCCAGGAACGGGAAGACGAAAAGCGATTTGAGGAAATGACCGAGGATGTATATCGCAAAAACCTAGCCGTGGCAAGGATCGACGCCCTCTTTGATCCGACAATCAGCATTATCATAGGCATCAGTTATTTAATCGGGTTGGGCTATGGGGCTTATCTTGTGTTTCAACAAGCCATAACGCTTGGCGGACTTGTTTCGTTCAATGTATACCTAGGCATGTTAATCTGGCCGATGATCGCGGTGGGTGAACTGATCAATGTCATGCAAAGGGGAAATGCTTCGCTAGACCGTGTTCAGGATACCCTTTCGTATGAAGCGGATGTGAAGAATTCAATGGGGCTGGAGAGTATTACGAACCCGGGGAATATCCAATTCAATTCAGTGCATTTTACATACCCTTCCTCAACGGTTGTGAATCTATCCGATATTTCCGTTCAGCTTGAGCGCGGTCAAACATTGGGGATAGTGGGGAAAACAGGTAGTGGAAAAACGACATTCGTAAAGCAATTGCTGCGGGAATATCCTTTAGGAACGGGTGAAATCGCTTTTGCAGGCAAGCCGCTGGAGCAACTGCACCTTGAAGATATCCGTAAATGGATCGGATATGTTCCACAGGACCATTTTTTATTCTCGAAGACTGTTAGGGAAAATATCTTATTCGGTAAAATGGATGCAACGGAAGATGAACTGGCTGAAGCTATCCGGCTTGCGGATTTTGAGAAGGATTTAATGATGCTGCCAAACCGTCTGGAGACACTCGTCGGTGAGAAGGGTGTCGCTCTATCCGGTGGGCAAAAGCAGAGGATCTCGATTGCCAGGGCATTGATCAAAAATCCGGAAATCCTTATATTGGATGATTCCTTATCCGCTGTCGATGCAAAAACGGAAACGACGATCATCGAAAATATCCAAAATGAACGGGCAGGGAAAACGACCATCATAACAACCCACCGCTTATCAGCCGTTCAGCACGCGGACAGGATTATCGTATTGGACAGCGGAAAGATCATCGAAGAGGGGACTCATGCGGATTTACTGCTGAATGATGGCTGGTATAGCGAGCAATATGAACGACAGCAGGTTGACGAAGGAACGGAGGTGAAGGCATGAAGGTCGTAAAGAAACTTTTTAATTATGCTGCCCTTTATAAAAAATTGATCATTGGCGCCCTGATCATGCTTGCACTTTCGGTAGCGGCTGATTTAACGGGTCCTTTCGTTGCCAAGAAAATCATCGATTCACATATACTTGGCATCGAATCTTCCTGGCATGAAGCAGGTAAAGGAAAAGATGCAGTTAAATATGATGGTAAATGGTATAAACGGGCTGATTACTTTGCAAAAGGTGAGAAGAAAGGCAGGGAAGTCCATGTTCTGCAGGTTGGCAATCAATTTGCCTTCGTAGATGAAGCTGTCCCTATCGATGGGCGCAGAACCTTGGAGAACCAATCATTGATCATCAAGAAAGACGGGAAAGAGCAACGTGCGCAAGCAGTGAAATTGACGAGTCAGGAAGTGATGGGATTTTATCAACCGGAAATCCCGCGGATCATTAAGCTTGTGGCTTTTTATTTTAGCCTTGTCATTCTTTCCTCCATTTTTCAATATGGCCAGAGTTTTTATTTGCAGAAAGCGGCAAACCGAATCATACAGAAGATGCGAAATGATATTTTTAGGCATATTTCCCGTCTTCCGATACGTTATTTTGATAATATGCCAGCGGGTAAAATTGTAGCAAGGGTCACTAATGATACGGAAGCGATCCGGGAATTATATGTAACCGTGCTCGCCAACTTCTTCTCGAGTACCATTAATATTTTCGGCGTTCTAATTGCATTGTTTATTCTGGATCCACGAGTCGGTACCATTGGCCTCCTACTCATTCCGATCATCGTTATCTGGACGATGGTATACCGTAAATTCGCCTCGAAATATAATCACATCATTCGGGAACGGGTCAGCGATATTAATGGGATGATCAATGAATCCATTTCTGGTATGAACATCATTCAGGCATTTGGACGTGAAAAGGAGACGAAGCAATCTTTTGAAAATCTGAACCGGGAGCATTTTTCCTATCAAAATAAAATGCTCCATTTGAACTCGTTGACGGGTGGAAACTTGATTGGCGTCATTAAGATTTTGGCGCTGATGGCCTTCGTCTGGTATTTCGGCGGGATTTCCCTTACAGCGAGTTCGGCCATTTCCTTAGGGATGATGTATGCCATTGTTGATTTAATCAGCCGCCTGCTACATCCGCTTCATGGAATCGTCAATCAGTTCGCTAATCTTGAACAGGCGCTTGTTGCAGGGGAGAGGACGTTCAGCTTATTGGATGAGAAGGGATTGGCAGTCAGTGATGAAAACATATCCAGATACAAAGGAAACGTACAATTCGAAAATGTTTCTTTTGGTTATAAGGCTAAAGAATATGTGTTAAGAGACATTTCCTTTTCCGCTAAACAAGGGGAAACGGTCGCTTTAGTTGGCCACACCGGTTCAGGAAAAAGTTCCATAATGAATTTATTGTTCCGCTTTTATGACAGCAGTGAAGGCCAGATCAAAATCGATGGCAGAAATATATTGGATATCCCACATCAGACGCTTAGGGAGCATATGGGGATCGTCCTTCAGGATCCCTATTTATTTACTGGTACCATCGCCTCCAATATCAGTCTGAATCATAAAGGCATCACAAGGGAAATGGTTGAAAAAGCATTAAGAGATGTCGGGGGGGACAAAGTGCTGAAGCATCTTCCTTTAGGGCTTGACGAACCCGTGATCGAAAAAGGCGGAACGCTGTCTTCCGGACAGCGGCAGCTAATCTCTTTTGCCCGTGCCCTTGCATTCAATCCGGCCATATTGATCTTGGATGAAGCGACAGCAAGCATCGACACCGAAACCGAGGCAATTATCCAGGAGGGTATGGAGGTGCTGAAAAAAGGGAGAACGACCTTCATCATTGCACATAGGCTTTCCACGATAAAAAATGCCGACCAAATTCTTGTACTGGAAAAAGGGCGGATTGCTGAGCAAGGTACACATGAGGAATTAATGGAACTGAAAGGGAAGTACTACCAAATGTA
Organism: Bacillus sp. ISL-78; assembly: GCF_018613455.1. Taxonomy (NCBI): domain Bacteria; kingdom Bacillati; phylum Bacillota; class Bacilli; order Caryophanales; family Bacillaceae; genus Bacillus; species Bacillus sp. ISL-78. The sequence goes on along the minus strand of NZ_JAGGQC010000003.1, from coordinate 360,429 downwards.
TGAACTGCAGGCTGGTCCGCATAAAGGCATGGCTGGCTGAACACAATGGAATAAGGGTGAATCGTCTAGATTAAACTATAATGAGGGTACCGACTTTTGGTACCTTCAAGCATAATGATTGATAATAGTAATCATTACGTTTAACATATACCTATACTGACGATGAGGTGATAATAGTGAAACAAGAAATTCATCCTGATTATAAACAAGTGGTATTCATGGATACCAATAGTGGGTATAAATTTTTGACAGGCTCCACGAAGACGTCCAATGAAACGATCGTTTGGGAAGACGGTCAAACATATCCATTATTAAAAGTGGAAATCAGCTCGGATACGCACCCTTACTATACAGGAAAGCAGAAGTTTGCTGAAAAAGGCGGACGGGTGGATCGCTTCCTGGATAAATATAATATGAAGAAATGAGAGTCAGGCCATCGGAAATCGATGGCCTTTTTTTATGAGAGTTAATAATGATGCAAGGGAAAAGGGTGCCCATAATATATGAGGCACCCATCCTTATTCATTTTGCAGCAATTGCTTCCCCTTTGGCAATATTTACGAGGGCCGCATCGAAGTCCTTAATTAAATCGTCCGGATTTTCCAGTCCGACAGAGAGGCGGAGCAAGCTATTCGTGATGCCTCGCTTTTCCCTTTCATCAGCAGGCATGGCCGCATGGGACATTTTGGCCGGGTAGGATAATATGGATTCTACCGCTCCCAGGCTTACGGCAAAAACAGGGAGCTCAACAGTGTTCACGAAGGAACGGAAGATTTCCTCACTTTCCAATTCAAATGAAAGGACCGCCCCCGCTCCGAGTGACTGGCCTTTCTGGATGGCGTGCTGTGGATGATCGGCTAGGCCGGGATAATACACGTTTTTCACCAAGGGCTGCTCCTTTAAGTAGGCTGCAATCTTTTCTGCCCCTTTTTGTGAATGTTCCATTCTAACTGACAAGGTTTTCAAGCCTCTCATTACGAGCCAGGCATCCTGGACACCAAGGACCGCTCCAAAGGAGTTTTGGAGCGAACCGAGTCTTGCCGCCAATTCCGGGTCTTTCACGACCGCAAGCCCAGCTACCACATCACTATGTCCGGATAAAAACTTCGTCGCGCTATGAAGGACTACATCAGCGCCCAGATTCAGCGGTTTTTGCAATGCGGGCGTCAAGAATGTATTATCAACAAAACTTAAGGCGCCGGCTTTTTTTGCAATATCACATACAGCTTGAATATCGGTCACTTTAAGTAACGGATTTGAAGGCGTTTCGATGTATATGGCCCTGGTATTTGGCTGAACGGCCGCTTTGACACTTTCAAGGTCCGTCATGTCAACGAAGGTATGCTCAATATTGAAACGGTTCAATACGCTTGTGACCATCCTGAACGTTCCGCCATACACATCTTCGGAAATGACGATATGATCCCCGGCAGACAATAGCAGGAAGGCTGTTGAAATGGCAGCCATACCTGATGAAAAGGCAAAACCGTGAGTGCCTTCCTCAAGTTCGGCAATGATGTCTTCAAGTGCCTCGCGGGTTGGGTTCCCGCTTCTGCTGTAGTCATATTTGCCGAATTGATCGATATCGGATTGATGGAAAGTCGATGCATGCTGGATGGGGACGCTCACACCGCCCGTTGCCGGATCGAATTTATGTTGATTATGAAGCAATTTCGTTTCAAAGCTAAATTCATGATCTGTCATCGTAGTGCCTCCCTTTTTACATGTGCGAATGCTTGCTGCAAGTCACCAATCAAATCGTCGCTATCCTCGATGCCAACGGAGAAGCGGAGCAGTCGATTACAAACCCCGTTTGCCGTTCTGACCTCAAGCGGTATATCGGCATGTGTTTGTGTGGCAGGATAGGTGATGAAGCTTTCAACCCCTCCCAGGCTTTCTGCAAAGGAAATTAATGAGAGCGATTGTAAAAATGGGTTGACTGCCGCTTCATCAATGATACGGAAAGAAATCATGCCGCCTCGGCCTGGATACAATACGTCCGTAACACAATCATGCTCCGATAAGTAATCTACAAGTATCTTGGCATTCTTTTCATGACGCTCCATCCGCAATGCCAGGGTTTTCATTCCGCGCATCAACAGCCAAGAATCAAATGGGCTCAAGACAGCTCCAGTGCCATTATGATGGAAGGCAAGTGCATCACATAATTCAGCGCCGCTAGCAACGATCAGTCCGGCGAGCACATCATTATGACCACCGAGATACTTGGTTGCACTGTGAATCACAATATCCGCTCCAAGCAAGATGGGTTGTTGAATAAGAGGCGTGTAAAAAGTGTTATCAACGATTAGCAATAAATCATATCGTTTAGCCAATGCGGCAACCGCGCTAATATCCGTTTGCTGCATAAGAGGGTTAGTGGGAGTTTCGATGAAGATGGCTTTCGTGTGAGGAGTGATGGCCTTTTCGATATCCTCCAAACAACAAGTGTTTACATAGTCACACTGCAATCCCCATTTTTTAAAACCTTGTTCTAACAGCCGATATGTACCGCCATAAAGATCTTCACTGACAATCCACGCATCCCCGGATTTAAAAAGGGCGAGTATAGTGGAGATGGCGGCCATTCCTGAACTGCAGGCATAGCCTTGGTCTCCTTTTTCCAGATCGGCGATCGATCGCTCCAATAGCTGGCGGGTAGGGTTACCTGTCCTTGTGTAGTCGAATCCCGTCGATTGACCGATTCCTTCGTGTCGAAAAGCTGTTGAAAAGTATACCGGCGGATTGACTGTTCCTGTCGCCGTTTCACTGCGATTTCCTAATTGAGCAAGATATGTTTCAGGTTTATACATGGTTTTCACTGCTCCTTTGAGTTAAATAAAATAAAAAAAAGTCTTCTTTAAGAAGAAGACTTTGATTAAGTAGGGACGAGTCATTCTTCTTATCTTCCAAGTACATAAACTTGTGGAATTAGCACCTTTTCATTGGTTTGAAACAAATGAAGGTTGCTGAGGTGTCATCGGGCCATTCCCTCTACCTCTCTCGATAAGAGTTTAGATTATTCAATTTCTTTTGAATTTACTATATATACAAAATACTGTCAAGGACATTTTGGGAGTGATGTTGTGTTTGTGTTCATGGCCAGGTCAATTGAAGCCTAGCGGTGCCTACACTTAATGTGTCAAAAAAGAATATCCGAATTTTCATCTAAATATGAATGGCCTAGGATGTTTTCAGAAATATGGAAAGGGTCAGCGGGATATTTTTGCTTTAAAATAATAAAGTTTGTACAATGTATGGAGAGAAAGAATAATCCGACATTATTCATTTCATATGCAAAAATTCTTCAATGAATAGTACAAACATAGGAGGAGAACACATGGAATACAGAATCGAACGAGATACGATGGGTGAAGTGAAAGTTCCTGCTGATAAATATTGGGGAGCACAAACTGAGAGAAGTCGTAACAATTTCAAAATCGGTAACGAAAAAATGCCGATTGAATTAGTTCGTGCATTTGCATACGTTAAACAAGCTGCCGCAAAGGTGAACTATGATCTTGGTGATCTTTCCGAAGTTAAAAAGAACGCCATCGTCAAGATTTGCGGCGAAATCCTTGAAGGTACGCTTGATGAACATTTCCCGCTTGTAGTTTGGCAAACGGGAAGCGGTACGCAAAGTAATATGAATGTGAATGAAGTGGTCGCTAACAAAGGGAATGAATGGTTAAAAGAAAATGGTGAATCGGAAACCCTTCACCCGAATGATGACGTTAACAAGGCTCAAAGCTCAAATGATACTTTCCCGACCGCCATGCATATTGCAGCCTTTATGGAAGTCGCTGAAAAATTGGTTCCTGCCATCAAAGCACTTCGTGATACATTCGATACGAAAGAAAAAGAATTTTGGGATGTCGTGAAAATCGGCCGGACCCATCTTCAAGATGCTACACCATTAACATTAGGACAAGAAATTTCCGGTTGGAAAGCGATGCTCGATAAAGATTTGGCGATGATTGAGGAAAGCAGCCAAAAACTATTGAACCTTGCCCTAGGCGGAACGGCTGTAGGAACCGGAATCAATACAAAGAAAGAATTCCCGGGACTTTCTGCCAAACAAATTGCAGCGGATACAGGATATCCTTTTGTCACATCTGATAATAAGTTCCATGCATTGACTAGCCATAACGAAATCGTCTACGCACACGGTGCTTTGAAAGCATTGGCGGCGGATTTAATGAAAATTGCCAACGATGTCAGATGGCTGGCAAGTGGACCTAGAAGCGGAATCGGCGAAATAGCCATTCCGGAAAACGAGCCCGGCAGCTCCATCATGCCAGGTAAAGTCAATCCGACCCAAAGTGAAGCGCTTACCATGATTGCAACACAAATCGTGGGTAACGATGCTACAATTGGCTTTGCAGCAAGCCAAGGTAACTTTGAATTGAATGTATTCAAACCAGTCATCATCTATAACTTCCTGCAAACGGTCAAATTATTGACGGAAGGCATTCATTCCTTCAACGATAATTGTGCGGTTGGCATCACTGCAAATGAAGATAAGATCAAAGAAAATGTAGAGCGTTCCCTTATGCTGGTAACAGCGTTGAACCCGCATATCGGTTATGAAAAGGCAGCCAAGATCGCCAAAACTGCCTTCAAGGACAACTCCACGTTAAAAGAAGCGGCGTTGAAACTGGGGTTCCTGACGGAGGATGAATTTAAAGCATGGGTCGATCCTGCTAACATGGTTAATAAATAATTGGATGGAAACACCCTCCCTCTAGCATTAGGGAGGGTGTTTCCATGTGTTAAAATAATGGAATCGACAAATACTGAAATCATAAGTATCGGGAACAGGAGGTAAAACAATGTCTATATGCCCGCTTTGCAACGGCCTAAGAAAAATTCATGTGGATTGCCCGGAATGCGGCAGTGAACTTGAGGATAAAGGGAAATTCATGGATTATGCTGATGATTACAGTGCTTATATGGATATCGACATACTTAAAGAAAACGACGGATACCCTCAATCCCTTCAAAAAGGGCAATGCCCTCATCTCATGAAATGCCCTGAATGCGGACATGATGAAGTGGTATTGGTCCAGGAATGAATCTCCCTTTATTTGAATAAACGTAAAAAGACCCATAATGAATGGGTCTTTTCATGTTTAATTGGCAGATAACTTCATGCTTTCCTGCATCTGTTCATCTTCTTCAACTAAAATGCGATGTTCGGTCCCTTTATCAAAAAAGTGTGCTTTATTCATGTCTAAGGCAAGTTCGATCTTTTCGCCTGCCTGGATAATGTTATTGGCATCGACCCTTGCAACGAAGTCCTGCCCCTCTAATGTCGAGTAGAGCATGATCTCCGCGCCCATGAGTTCGGCTACATCAATTTGGGTCGTGAATGTAGTGCTAGGGGACTCCGTGAAATAAGCTCCTTCATTATGGAAATCTTCCGGACGGATGCCAAGGATTACTTCTTTTCCGACATATCCTTGATCACGTAGCATTTTCATCTTAAATTCAGGTATTTCAAGCGCTTGTTCGCCTATTTTGATTGTGCCTTCTTTTAATGTTCCGGTAAAGAAGTTCATGGCAGGCGATCCGATAAAGCCGCCGACGAACACGTTTATTGGTTTCTCATAAACATCCTTTGGGGCACCGACCTGTTGGATGATACCATCTTTCATTACAACAAGACGTGTCGCCATGGTCATTGCCTCTGTTTGGTCATGTGTGACATATATCGTTGTGGTGTCGAGCCGTTTATGAAGTTTAGCTATTTCCGCACGCATTTGAACCCGCAGCTTTGCGTCGAGATTGGATAATGGCTCATCCATCAAGAAAACTTTTGCGTCCCTTACAATTGCACGGCCAAGTGCAACACGCTGGCGCTGACCACCTGAAAGCGCTTTAGGTTTCCTGTTTAGCAGCTCTTCAAGTCCAAGAATCCTTGCCGCTTCATTGACTCTTTGCTTGATTTCAGCTTTTGGCGTTTTCCTGAGCTTCAATCCGAATGCCATATTGTCAAATACGGACATATGAGGATATAAGGCATAGTTCTGGAAAACCATCGCAATATCGCGATCTTTAGGGGGGACGTCGTTGACTCGTTTGCCGTCTATGTATAAATCCCCTTGGGAAATGTCTTCCAGTCCGGCAATCATCCTTAATGTCGTAGATTTACCGCAACCGGAAGGTCCCACAAAAACGATGAATTCCTTATCGGCAACACGAAGGTTGAAATCTTTAACAGCCGTCACCTTTTTATCATAAATCTTGAATATATGATCTAACACTAACTCTGCCATGAAAAATCCCCCTTTTAAACTCTTAAATTACTTGTACCAATTAGCTATAGTCTAAGCTATGGGTTTTGAAAAAAGTATGGGCATATTGCACAAAAAAGTGCTTACATTGGAAATTAATCATTCAGTATAAGTATCAAGTATGCAGTAAGGGCATGACGGAAGTTTCTAATATCGAGACCAGTTCTTTCAGAAAATTTATCGATTCGGTACTGTAAGCTGTTCCGATGTATATAAAGCTGTTTGGCGGCATATGTGGCATTGGAATTACATTCGATATACGTTTTTACCGTTTTGATAAGCTCAGTATCCTGCTTGGTCTTGCCAAGAATTTCATTGATAAACCAATTTGCATTCTTAAACGATGGATCATTTATTAATGAGTACGGGATGATGTCTGCCAGATCAGCCACCTTTATATCCGGCATATGCACCTGTGCCACTTCAAAACACTTTTTCTCCTGAGTCCAGTGATGGCGAAGGTCTTGATCTACAGGGTGAAAGCGCCCGGTGAACATACGGGTCTTTACATAAAAGTCACTTTCAAGCGTGGAAGTAATGGCGATCAATTCTTTATTTGATAATGGTTCATCCTTGTCCGTTTCAATTAAGACGCCTGCCGTTTCATTTTCCCAGATAATAGCAGAGTCAGATGGAACGAAAGCGAGGAAGGCCCCTTCAAAATCGGTGTTGGAAAAATCAGCATGAGTCAACTTGAAATGAAGGAATCGAACATTCTCCCAGTTCGTTAAAGGCAATGGTGCATTCGGTTCTGATAAAAAGTTTTTCCATGATGAGCCTGGATGTGCATTGAGGTTATTTGGGTTTATGGAAGGAACAAAAAGCAGTTCCAATAAACGGATTTCTTCGGCTGTGATTTCTGAACGGGGAATACCAATTATACTTCTGAAGTCTTCGAACCAAACATAATTAGAAATATCATCAGTATCCTTTTTATTGGTAAGGGCGTTCGGGAATTTTTGTTTAAGATTTTCAAGCATCGTTTCCACCTTCTTTCTCCCTTTCCATATCATTATAGCGAAAAAGAATAAAGTTCAAAAGATTAGGATATCTTTAGTTTTTCCGAGAAGGGAAAACCAAAGAGAAGTTGCAAGTATTATTAATTTCAGGAAAGGGTATTGCGTATGCTTTATGGAATATCGTTAAAGAGGGGGGATCTTATGAACATTTTAATACTGGGTGGTACACGGTTTTTAGGCCGATATTTAGCAAAAGCTGCAATAGAGAAGGGGCATGATGTCACACTTTTTAATCGTGGAAATGATCCTTATGTTTTCGCCGAAATAGAACAGTTAAAAGGGGACCGCGACGGGGATCTTGAAAAGCTGAAAGGAAGACAGTGGGATGCGGTCATTGATACATCAGGCTTTGTCCCTCGAACTGTATCGAAATCTTGCAGATTGCTTAATCAAGTTAAACATTATACATATATTTCAAGCATCTCGGTTTATAGTGATCCTACCGAACCAGGTATTGATGAAAATGGAGAGGTTCATGCACTAAATGAAGATAAAGCAGAAGAAATAACCCGCGGAACGGCTGGACCGATATACGGTGAATATTATGGACCGTTAAAATCATTAAGCGAAAAAGCAGCTGAAAACGAACTGCCGGGGAAAGTCTTGTCAATTCGTGCTGGGCAAATAGTAGGTCCATTTGATTACACTGACCGATTGCCGTACTGGCTTAAAAGAATAGCGGAAGGGGGAGAAGTTTTAGCGCCTGGACGTCCTGGACGTCCAATCCAAATTATCGATGCAAGGGACTTGGCTCAATGGATCATCCGAATGATGGAAAAAGGCGTGACAGGAACGTTTAATGCTGTTGGACCAGAATACACACTGACTATGGGGCAAATACTTGAAGGCTGCAAAAAGGTTACAAGAAGTAATGCTGCCTTTACATGGGTCTCTGAAAAATTTTTAAATGACAATAGAGTAGAGCCGTGGGGAGAAATGCCCTTATGGATACCGGAAGAATTCCCTTTACCAGGAGGTAAGGAACCTTTGAATGGGTTTTTGGCTGTCGACAACGATAAAGCCATCAATAATGGACTAACATTCCGTCCCCTATCAGAAACTCTCGAAGATATATGGAATTGGGAAAAGGGCCGTCCGGAATCTGCCGAGAGAAAAGCAGGCATGCACAGACAACATGAAAGTGATCTTCTTGGATTATGGAAACAGACAGTAGGTTGAGATCTTCTTTTATTATACTGAAGTATTAATGGAACATTATGTATGCTTGGTGAAAAGGATGATTTTAAACAATGAGGAATCAAATAAAAAGCGATGGGTAAAAAACCCCAATCGCTTTTTTAGTCCATGGATGGATTTGCATGGTTTGTAAGGATTTCAAGGTTTTCCATGGCGGCTGCCACTTTTTCCTTGTTGATATCAGGGAAGAGAAGATGGATGTCTTCCCCTTTTTTGACAGAGTGGGTAGCAATCTGTTGAAGTTCCGCTTTATGTTCAACAGTTAGGCCAATATCAAGCAATGTCATCGGCAATTTAAGTACCTGGTAGATGGGCAGCAATTGTTTGATTTCCGAGAATTTCCCTTCTAGCACAAGCTGGACTAAAATGCCATATGCCACTTTTTCCCCGTGAAGTAAATGATTCGCTTGGGTGATGGAAGTCATGCCATTATGAATGGAGTGGGCACCGGCAACGCGCAAATACTGGCCGCCAAACCCGTCGCCAAGACCACTGATGATGATGTTCGTTTCAATTACACGCTGCAGCGCATCTGTCCATTTCCCTTTTTCTAAATCAGCTAAGGCTTCCTCGGCATATGTCAATAAAACTTCCTGGCATTGCCTCGCAGCCAAATGGGCCAATTCAATACAAACGGACTTGGTGGCAAGCTTTTCGGCCAGTGCATTGCCCTCGTACCATTTCGCCAATGTATCGCCGATTCCAGCACGTAAATAGTTAATTGGCGAATTAAGAAGAATTCTTGGTTCAATCAATAACATCCAAGTGCTTTTTTCATGAATATCATAACGGGCATATGAGCCATTATCATCATAAATGACACTCAACGGTGTCCAGGCAGCGCAGGTGGAAGCCAAGGTTGGAATGAGGATGATTTCCTTTTGAAGCGAGTTTCCGGCCGATTTGGCCAGGTCGAGCAACTTACCGCCGCCAATGCCAATTAATGCATCTGCACCATGTTCAAGAGCTGCCTTCTACGCGTTCAATTTCCGGGTCACTGCATTCCCCGCCGTATGTGAAAAAAATCGTCTCAATATTTTCTAAGGAAGGAAAAAAGGGTTCAGTAACTTCCCAGGATTTTCGTCCATGAATAACGAGCACTTTACGGATGTTCCCTTTATTCAGTTTCCCTTCCAGGTTTTCAAGGACATTTGCTTTACAAGCGTAATAAGCGGGACCGCTGCGGACCTCCAGTAAGGTATTCATCCTAAATGAAAGGCCTGTTTCCGGTAAAGGGAAGCAGGCCTTGGTTATTTGATCAATTCATCCAGTCTGGTTTTCCGAATCCGGCAAATTTGTCATCGATCACTTTTTCAAACTGGTCGGATTCCACTACTGATTTAATATCCTTGGCAAATTGAGCGTCTACATCTTTTGTATTCACTGCAACCACGTTTCGATACATATCCGGCATTTTTTCTAAAACTAGGGCATCCTTGAGGTCCATTTTCGCTGCAAGAGCAAAGTTGACAGGGACCGCCGATAGGTCAACGCTGTCTGTTGCGCGGGGCAACTGAGCGGATTCCAATGGTTTTAGCTGGATGTTTTTTGGATTTTTCGTTACATCCTTTTCAGATACTTTTAGAGGGTCGACATTTGGATCGACTTCAATCAACCCTTCATCCACCAGCACTTTTAGTGCACGGGCCAGGTTAACCGGATCATTGGGCACTGCAAGGGATGTACCGTCCTTCACTTCTTTCAATGAATTATACTTATTAGAATATATGCCCATTGGTGCTGTTGGAACTATGATAAGGTCGGAAAGCTTTAAATCATTTTCTTTAGCGAAGTTATCCATGTACACTTTATGCTGGAACAGGTTGGCGTCGATCGAGTTGTTGCCAAGTGATTTATTCGGCTGGATATAGTCGGTGAATTCGACGATCTCTATTTTGTATCCGAGATCTTCCAGACCTGGTTTGATGGCCTCCTTAACCATATCGGCGTACGGCCCGGTAGTCGCCCCGATCTTCAATTCTTTTTTGTCTTCAGTATTTGGGGATGCATCGCTCCCGCAAGCTGCCAAGCCGAGTGCAAGTGCACAGACTGATAATAACGAAGCTATTTTCTTCATTTGAAATTCCTCCTGAGTAATGAAATGTATTGAATCATGAAAAAATGACTGATCCTATCGCTTGTTAACCATGTATGAGACTTTATCACCAACCATTTGAATGAGTTGCACAAGGCAGATCAGCACGACGATCGTCGTGATCATGACTGTGTTGTCATATCGGTAATATCCGTACCGGATGGCCAGGTCGCCTATTCCGCCACCGCCGATTGTCCCGGCCATTGCTGAGTAACCGATAAGCGAAATGGTCGTTAATGTCAGTCCTTGAATGATTCCCGGTTTTGCCTCTGGAAGAAGTACATCCTTAATGATCATCCATGGAGTGGCACCTACGGCAATTGCAGCTTCAATCACTCCTCTGTCTATTTCACGTAATGCCGTTTCAACAATCCTTGCAAAAAAAGGTATTGCGGACACGGACAGGGAAACAGAAGCTGCTCTTGGCCCTATCGTCGATCCCGTAAGTAGGTCCGTTAAAGGAAGGAGGGCGACCAAGAGAATGATGAACGGGATTGAACGGACAATATTGACTGCGAAACCGAGAGATCGATTCACGATGCTATTTTCAAAAAATAAATTCCTGGTTGTTGTAAATAGCAATACTCCAAGCGGTAAACCGATCAGCAGGGCTACTGCAAGAGAAACGCCGACCATATAAATCGTTTCAAGAAAGGCTTTATTAAGATCAGGTAAAATATTGACGATGGGATTAAGCAGTGACATGTTTTAACACCTCCACAGAACTGGAACGATTTTTTATATATTCCAGTGCCGAATGTATTTGGTCGGAATCGCCAATTAACTCGATGATTAAAATGCCTAAAGGAACATCCTGGATATACTCAATTTTACCGTGTAAAATATTCCCCTTTACTGGATGGGATTGGAGAGTATCCGAAAGAATCGACTCACCGGCGGTTTGCCCTTCGAATTGGATCTTAATAATCGTACCTTGACTTTCTTCAATCAAGTGCGAAGGGAGTTCGAAATCCAGTACACTGCTAATGAATTGCTTCGTTAACTCCTGTTTAGGCTGTGAAAATATTTCATAAACGGGTCCTTCTTCAATTACCCGGCCATCCTGCATGACGGCGACTCGGTGGCATAGTTCTTTGACCACTTCCATTTCATGTGTAATCAGGACGATGGTGATACCAAGCTCACTGCTTATCTTTTTCAATAACTGTAAAATCGCCTTTGTAGTTGTTGGATCAAGGGCTGAAGTCGCTTCATCACACAATAGTACAGTGGGTTCATTTGCTAAGGCGCGAGCTATGACGACCCGTTGCTTCTGTCCACCGCTAAGCTGTGCCGGATAGACATCTTTCTTATCGCTGAGCCCTACGATTTCCAACAATTCCAATACACGTAGCTTGATTGCGTCCTTCGATCGATGTGCGGCCTTTAAGGCGAAAGCGACATTTTCAAAAACGGTTTTTGAACTGACCAGGGAAAAGTGCTGGAATATCATTCCGATTTTTTGGCGTTGTTTACGAAGCTCTTTACTTGATAAAGAGGTTAGATCAATGCCGTCGATGATGATATTTCCACCTGTCGGACGTTCAAGCAAATTCAAGCAGCGGAGTAATGAGCTTTTTCCAGCTCCGCTGTAGCCGACAATTCCATAAACTTCGCCAGTTTGAATGGTTATAGATATGTTATCCACTCCGATAACTCGGTTTTTTTTCGAGACGTATTCCTTTCGGACTGAACGGATTTCAATCATGAGCTTTCCCCCTTAAACATTAAAAAAGCTGCCTCCATCATTCAGAAAGAGGCAGCGAAATCATATCTCGTCTTATCTTTCAGAATGCAATCATTCTGCAGGAATTAGCACCGTTCCCTAAGGGCGGTTGCCGGACATCGCAGGGCCTGATCCCTCCGTCACTCTTGATAAGTAAATTATTATTTTAGAATATTTCAAGTTTTATAATATAATCTATATTATTTGTAAAACCCGACAATGTCAATCGTTTCTTTGACTTTTTTGTCATTAAATCTGGTACAGTCCGTTAAAACGATTCATGGAAAATGGGCTATTATGCAATAATCCAGCCGTTTCATCGAGGAAACTTATTCCTATATTTCCTTGTCAAAAAGGTAAAGTGGTACTACATTTATTATAGTGAAGTTAAAAAAAGGAAGATGAAACTATTTTTGTACAATGATGGGAGGAAACCGAATGATAGAGATTAACACGATAAATGATGTGGTTTGCGTGCATGGGACTCCTGGCGGAAACAAGGCGGGGATGAGTGTGTATGTCTTTTTAACGGATGGCCTGTTGATAGATACTGGCGCACAGATTTTATTGGAAGAGCTTATTCCATTCTATGAATCGGCAGACTTCGACTCAGTGGCCCTGACTCACTATCATGAAGACCATACTGGGGGCGCTGCCTGGATACAGGAACATAAAAAGGTGCCGCTTTTCATCCACCCGATGTCAGTGGAGGTTTGTGCAAAGGATGCTATATATCCTGAATATCGCAAAATTTTCTGGGGAAAGCGAGATGCTTTTAAAGCTGAGCCGCTAGGGAAGGCTATACAGTCTCGTACCCAAACATGGGAGCCGATTTTCACCCCCGGCCATGCTAAGGACCATATGGTGTATTTGAACCATAATAATGGCGTACTCTTTTCAGGAGACCTTTTTGTTACACCGAAAACAAAGCTTGTTTTACGGGAAGAGTCTGTCCCGGTCATCATCGATTCCATAAAAAGATTACTTCAATATGACTTCGGGGATGTGTTTTGCTGCCATGCTGGGCATGTCCCTGATGGGAAGGACATGTTTCGGAAAAAGCTTGATTATTTGGAAAACCTCCAAGGTGAAGTTTTACGCTTACATTCTCAAGGACTGACCGTTCATGAAATTCAGCAGCTCGTTTTACCGAATCGCTATCCCCTTATCGAAATATCTGGGCATGAATGGGATTCAGAACATATCATTACATCGATATTAAACGAAAATATTTTAAGTGCGAGGGAGAATGGGACTGATTGAATTATCGTTTTAACGGTCTGACCAATATAAAAGAGAGCTCTCCATAAGAGAGCCCACATTATTCATTTATTGACATTGGGATCTGTTTCATCATAAAAATCATGTGCTTCTTCGATGTTCTGAAGGTTTGCGACTTCGTACACATTTCCGCCCGCCATTCCTTCATTGATGATACGGTCGATATCCAAGTAAACGGAGTCCTTGCCATCATATTCGGTATCCTTCAAAAATGTCATTTTTTCTTTATCCAAAATAAATCCCTCCTAGCCTTTTCTTTAGTTTAGGCAAAGGAGTTTTTTTTATTCTGTTTAGCGATTCATGAATGGAAAGGGGGGTCATTCATATACATGGAAAATCATTAAATCATGTATCATGCTTTTAAGTTTGGTTTCATCTGTTTCGGAAGGCGGATTGGCTGTCCACTCGATGGATCCATCTTTATGATACAAGGCTTTGACTGCCTGCTTATTGAAATAAAAGGAAATTTTCCATCCTGGCAGATTCTTATGCAATGGTTCCCATTGAAAATGAGTGATCATATGTATTACCTCCATATAACTGTTTCTCATTCGATTATAATGGAAAACGGCAGCTGGAGGTGTTATTTTCTTTTCAGGTTAGGAAAAGTTAATTCAATGAAAAGATTTTTTAAATGCAAAAGCCTGTTTTTTTCAATTTCTTCTTCATCGAATTGCATCGGCTTTGAGTTCACTTCGTATATGAATAGCGAACCCGATTCGTCTTCCCCTATATCAATGGAAAACTCACCGAGAAACCCGATCTTTTTTGAAAGTATCTCTCCGCATTTTTGGGCGATATTCGCTAATTTTAGATCCAGTTTTTTTGATTTAAGGTCCTGATATGGAAAAAGCTTTCCGCCTCGGGGAGTGTGGGTGGTGATTTCCTGAGTTTGCGACATCCTTACCGCTTTGCCGGTCACTTTATAAAAACCTTTTTCATAATGGACGAGAATCCGGTAATCATAACGATGTCCAAAGAGTTTTTTTGGTATGATCGCCTGTTGAGCAAGATAGCTCCTTTTTAATAAATCCCTTTTTTTGGTTTCCCAGAAGGAAGCAAAATCCGGGAAGGACTCACTATGCTTTAAGCTATTGAACAATAGGGTATAATCATCATTTTTGGCAATGGTATAAATTCCCTTCCCTTGGCTTCCTTTGCATGGCTTAAGGTATATATGCCTGTATGTCTCCAGGAAAGAATCAAGGCAACCGCTGTTTCGTAAGACCATGGTGGGCGGAAGGTGATTGGTGAGGGATCCATCTTCAGTTAATGCTTCGAACATCACATATTTATCTATAAAACAGGGGTTGAATAGAGTCATTCGGTAATCTTTAAAATGTCTGATAAGATGTTGGAATTCCTCTGACGCCTCATAGCTCCTCCAGGGGATACGGTTATAGACGATGTCAGGGAAGGGCACTTTACATTCAATCCACTTGTTTGAAATGGAGGAAAAAAGATACCCTTTCATCGACTCGGAATGAAGGGCATTTCCTGTGAATACATACGCCAATATTCCATGTTTCAATAAATATAATGATAAGTCCCGAAAAAGGGTCAGGTTTCCACCCAAACCTGATTCCTTTTTGGGATTGGAAACAGTTAAAATTCCGATGGTAAGCATCCGGTTACCCGGAAATATTGTGATTGGAATTAGAGGTTGATTCGAATGGTCCTTTTTATAGCTGATTTCTTCTTCGGCAGAGCCGGCGAAAAGTTCCGCATTCTCATGAGTGTGGTACCAATTTTCAGTGAGGATATCATAAAAAATGTTCATTGCGGCACTCTGATTGATTTCGTGATCGTCTGTTCCGTAAGATAAATGGCATAATCAAGGCTTAGCTTTCGGGTCAGCAATTCGAAATCCTTGAGTTTTGGATGGGAGAAGATGGAACGTCCAGGCTTGGAATTGGCTTCAAACATCCAAACCTGCCCTTTTTTATCCAATCCAAAATCAAATCCTATTTCTGCGATGATGCCGTCCAAGTTTTTTTCTATACTGTCACTTAAAATCAGTGCGGCTTCCGATAGCTTTCGTTCGACTTCTGTCGCCTCATCGTCATCTCCAAACAGTTCGGCAACCGTTTTGATGACACCCCCGCTTTTAATATGGGTCGTGACACTGCCGGCGCCGGCGATTTTTGCGGCAATCGCGGTCACCTGCCATTTTCCATTACTGTCCTTGTTCGTATGGACCCGGAAATCCACTGGACGTTTTTCAGATCGAATTAAAGGGATGCCCTGCTGCACGATCAGATTCTCGAGCGGGCGGTCGTGAAAAATATGTTTAACGATGGATTCCAATGTCGAAAACCGTTGCAGTTTATTTTCTTTTGCTTCGTTTGTATAGCGGCAATAGTAAACATTTTCATGCTTATCATAAAGAATTTGGTGAATCCCTAGACCAAGGCTGCCGTGAATGGGCTTTATATAAACTTGCCGGTAATGGGAAAGAAGGGTTTCCACAACGGATATGGATTGAAATGGATACGTTTCCGGCAAATAAGGCAGTGCCCGCTCATCTGCGCATAACCTTTCATTTACATCCCATTTATTGAAAAATCCGGGGTTATACCATGGTATGGTATATATTTTTTTGAATTTCTGCTTCACTTCTTTGGGTCCATCACGGTTTTCCGTCAACCGATTTGGTAGCCGGTCATAGATGACATTAGGAAAAGGAAATTCATAAATGTTCCAGTCATCTTTATCAAATACATAGCCCCTGATTGTCTCCTCATCCCAATTGATTACATTCTCTCCAAAAACAAAGGGAATACAGCCTGTGGTCTTGCTAAGCGAAAGGAGCTTTGCGAAAAATTCAGATCTCTCCCCTAAAGGTTTGTTTGAAAGACCCGTGAAGCCTGAGGAAAAGATTCCGACAAGCGGTCCGATATGGATGTTCTTGCCGTATATGAATAAATGAAGGGGGATATCGGCATGATCGAATAATAGAGATTCAGCAAGACTTTCCGATAGCACGATTGTTTGATTGACGGCCGGGTTTTGTTTGACGATGGCAGGACATGAATGTCGTCCGAAATAAATTAATTCAATCTCTGCCAAATCTCCAAGCTCTGAAGGGTAGTAGAGAACATTGCCAGGGATAGTGGCAATTTCGGCAGGATAAGTCTTTCTCACTTCCTATTCACCTGCTTTCTGAAGCTGTTCTGCTAAATACTGGCTATACTTAAACGGTGCACGATGAATATCTTTCATGGTCTCCGGCTGTAGTGCCTGAATGATTTTCCTACCTGGCTTCGAGTTAATGTCCATTATCCATATTTGGCCTTTTTTATCGATGCCTAGATCAATTCCCAACTCAAATAATCTTTCAAAGACAGCTTCGGTTTCAACGGGCAAGGTGCGAAGGATATGCTGAATCTTTTGTTCGACAGCAATCGAAATCGTTTCCGGGTTTCTTTTGTTGAAGGTATCCAATGAAATGGCTTCCCCGCCTGTGGCAAGATTTGAAGTAATTCCGTCTTTTTGTCCCGTACGAATTCCGCGGCCCCGTTCCATCCATTGATTCTTATCGTTTTTTTGAAGTAAAATCCGTAAATCGAACGGCTCATTATTTTGGGTGCAAAGTTCCAAATATGGCTGGCAAAGATAACGGTATCGATTTAATAAATGCTGCAGCCATTTGTTAAGCTGAGATTTGGAGGAGAATGGGCGGTCATATTTGGTGCCCTTTTTCGTCATGGAAACCAAAGTCCCGTCTTCAGTTTTTGAAAGGAGGTAGATTCCTGTACCGCCTGCACCGAATTCAGGTTTGATGATGATTTTATCCAGGCGTTCCAAATGTCCTATAATATCTTCAGGCGTCGTCACTTGTACGGTTTCTGGAAAAAATGCCTGTAGGTGTGGATGTTTTTTTAGGATTTGGTACACTTCCCACTTGCCAGGAAGGCCCAGTCCTAAGAAATTCGAGTTATCTTTTAACCACTCGATTTTGTGTCGTGTTTCCGTTGACTCACGAACTAAACCGTGAAAACAGCGATCATATACAAAATCAGGTAAATCAAAAGATGTGGCGATCCAAGTTTCGTTCCCGGAATCAAAACGCTCGCCCCTCACTTTTTTCAGGTCCATATCAATATTTTCCGGTGAAAATTTGCAAACTTTCATATTAAATGATTTAGCGGTTTTGGCTATTTCGGTGAAGTAGTTGTTTTCATTATCCGACGTGGCCATTAATCCTATTAACACGTGCTAGCAACTCCTTTTATGGATGGTTTTCGCGGTTAAGGGCAAGCATGAAATCTATGATTGATTTTACTGATGGACGAAAGGTTTCATAGTTGCCTTGAAATTTTTTCGAAGGTTTTGAATTCACTTCGATGATCCATGGATGGGTATCGGTATCCAGTGCTAAATCGATCCCTAGCTCACCGAATGAATCGTCAAGGTTCTCGACTAAGGCCTGTGCAGTGTTTTTAGCCAGGCGTACGAGCTTTTGATATATTCGGCTGGCGTCCTGAAGTTCAAATGCTTCTTTTAGAAAATCCGGCCCATTTTTCATCAATCCGCCTTGTGCAAGATTGGAAACAATAGTACCAGGATCCCCAATCCGGGCAACCATTGATGTAACTTTCCATTCAAGCTGTTCGTTCCGGTGAAGTAGTATGCGAAAATCAACTTTTCTCTGATCGGTTTCGAATAGGGAAATCCCTTTTTGAAGAATGAAGGATCGTTTTCTGGAAAATCTTTTTAAGGTTTCAAACAATTTTTCATCCGTATCAGCAAATTGTATATTCTGGAGATGTCCGGATTGCTCGATTTTCCATTTTCCAGCTACTTGCGTTAATCTGCAAATATTCCTGCCTTGGCTGCCTGATGTGGGTTTAAAGTAGATTACCGAATGCTTTTCTATAAATGTCAAGAAAGGTTCCATTTCGTTAAACAGCATCGTCTCTGGCAAATTTGGCAATAGCTCATTTTCTAAGATTAGCAGTTCATGTACATCATGTTTGGATAGGAACCTTCCGTTGAACATTGGAATTGACCGTTCCTCCAGTTCAGTTTTAAACACCTTGAAAGAAGGCGATTGCTCAAGTTTGCGCGAATGTATCCGGTTATAAAATACATCAGGGATGGGGAGAGGCAAGGCTTTCCAGCCACCTTGCCCTGGCAGGTAGCCTTCCACAACCCCATCTTGAAGAGACTGCAGTTTTACTAAATAGAAGGGGATGCCCTGCTGATTACAATATGATTTCATTTCCTGATAAAATTTTTCCATTTCGCCAAATGTCCCGTCTTGCAAGGGAGTCTGGTTCATGAGTGAAGCGAAGAATGGGCCTATTTTTATTGACCTTTCTTCCGCATGGTATGAGACGGAAATTGGATCGGAAAAAGCGGGTAAGGATAAAATTTGGTTCATATCATATGAAAGTTTCATTGTAGGCTGGGATGACGGGAATGGCTGGACAAGTACCGGGACGGAACGGCATCCAGCCATTATCGTTACGGGTTCTCCAAATTGAAGGTCCCATTCCTCAAATAACTTTTCTTCGATAAACAATAGCGCCTTCTTTCTAGTCTCTGCGGGATTTACCGTAATGTAAACTTTCTGTTGGTTAAGGTTCATAATAATTCCCCGTTTGCACTAAGTTTAATATCCTTTAATAATTAAATGATGGGCAAATGTGGATAACACATTCTATGATTTTTTAATTAGAAGGTGTCATCAAGCCTTTATTTCAAGCAATAAAAGGAGAAATTTCATGGGTGAGTTTTGGTAAAAATACTGTTTATGGTTGTCGTTGGTGCTGTAATAGGCGGCTTCACTAATTTATTGGCTATCAGAATGCTATTCAGACCGTATAAGCCAATCCATATTTTGGGGAGCAGCTGCCGTTGACACCAGGGGTGATTCCAAAGCGGCAGGATGAGCTAGCCGAACAATTAGGCAAATTGGTGGTCGATCATATCACACCAGAGAGCATTCACAGTAAAGTCATCAATGATGCCTCTATACAGAATATGAAAATTTTCGTCCAGGCAGAAGTAAAGAAAGCATTGTCCACACAAAAAAGTACTGCTCAATAGCTTGATCAAATGGGGATGAAGAATTCTTCATTTACGCTAGAACAGCGATTACAAACATTCATTCTTGGTAAATATGAAACATGGTCGGGAGAGAGCAGGAGCAAGAGCTTGAAAGATATCGTCCCTCCGCCACCTTCAGCAAAAAGCCCTCGACTCGATTCCTGATTTGTCACGTTTCATCGTGAAAATGGGAAAAGAATACTACGACAGCGGAAGGAAAACTTCGTCTTTAAGACATGTAGGATGATTTTTTCAAGGAACGGGGCAAGCTGATAAATTTAATTCAGATGTTCATTGGAAACGAAAAGTTAATTGATAAGATTCAGCCGGAAATCATTAAATTTTTTGAACAATCGAGAACGATTGATATATTGTCAGTGATGTTGGTGAAAGAGTGGGGAAGTCTCGAGAAATGGGATATAGAGAATATCGAGGGAATGATCGGGAGAGAAACGATAAAACAATGGATTACCGAAAAAACGGCTGAAATGCTGCCTGTCGCTTCGATCCTGAATAAACCGGTTCGAGAATTGACTGCCAATTTCTCGGACATCATCGTGGACAAGGGAGTTCCGATTTTTGTGGAAAAAGGTGCCGAGTACGTAAACAATCATTTCCAGCCGCTATTCCAAAACTGCATTTGGACGATATCGTGGAAGAACAGGTTTCAACCTTTTCGGTGTCCTGACTTGAGGAAATGGTCGTTTCCATCACTTAGAAGGAATTGTCGATGAATCACATACCTTGGGGCCATGCTTGGTGGAATCATCGGTTTATTTCAAGGTTTCGTAACTGTTTTAATAGGATGACGTGTAATTCTCAATCGGATTTGTTATAGTGAAAAGGTGTAGGAATACAATGATTACCGGGAGGGGAAATAAATGAGTAACGTATATGATGCAGCGTATGAAATGGAAAAGGCGATTAGGGCAAGTAATGAATATGCCGATTTGCAACGCTTATATGATCTTGTGAATTCTGATGAAGCAACAAAAGGAATGTTTGAAAACTTCCGTAATCTGCAGATGTCATTGCAGCAAAAGCAAATGATGGGACAGGAGATTGCACCGGAAGAGGTTGAGCAAGCACAAAAGACGGTACAGCTTGTCCAACAAAACCCAACCATTTCACAATTGATGGAAGCTGAACAACGGATGAGCATGGTCATCGCAGACCTCAATAAAATTATCATGAAGCCGCTTGAAGATTTATATGGCTTGCCTGAACAACAGCAATAAGCAGTTGGAGACTCCCTTCTATAATGGTTGGGGGTTTTTTTGTTCCCTGAAAGCACAAGTGCAAGGGGTGTGAACCACTATTTGTTCTATTCTCGAAATTTTAGTCATAAATTTTGAAAGAGGATACTACAGATGGGGGAGATCAGCATGGTATATCGACTACTTGCGGTCAATATCGACGGGACATTGCTCCAGTCGAATGGCCGTTTAAATAAATCGACTAAAGAAGCAATAGATTATGTTCACCAAAAAGGTGTCCATGTTGCACTTGTGACGTCAAGAAACTATCACTCAGCAAAAAAAGTGGCCAAAGCCCTAAAAATAAATCCGATGATCGTTGCTCAGCAAGGAGCCTTTGTCGGAGCTTCCATGGAGAAGCCGATAATGGTAAAAAGAATATCAGAAGAACTGACTGCAGAGCTTGTGCAAATGCTTGAAAAGACCACGTGCCAAATATTGCTCATTCATGAAAAATACTCGCTGGGCAATCGGGTGAACCTCCCGGAGAATTTGCTTGGTAAATCGGTTATGTATTTGAATGACCAAAATATTTATGCTCAAAATTATGTGGATGATATCAGTGAAGAGCTTATTGACCAGCCGATGGCCCCGACAAAGATGGACATTATATTTCCAGAAAAAAATGCTCGAAATGATATGTTGAAATTGATAAAGGAAATGTTCCCTGAGGTAGATGCACTCTTACACCCAGGACATAAACTGACCATCGTTCCGAAGGGTGTATCTAAATGGAGCGGTGTATTGTATTTAGCTGACCATTTAGAGGTGAAAAGAACGGAAATCGTCTCGATTGGCGATGGATTGGATGATATGGAGATGATTGCCGGTTCTGGTCTGGGAGTTGCCATGGGCAATGCGGATGAGGAAGTACGGAAAGTGGCAAAATGGGTGACGCGCTCCAATGATCAAGATGGTGTTGCCTATATGCTTAGGGAATTTTTCCGGAAACAGCATCCGATCGAATTTTTACAAAAAATGAATATGCTTAAGTGAATGGCGGGGCTCCTTCATATAGAAGGGGCCCCATTCGGATAATGCCGCTCTTTATAAATAATTATAAGCTTCTTTCCATAAACTAAAGGAAAATCAGTAATGGAAAGGAAGAATTCTATGGGTGTAATCAATGCAAAAGAAGTGCAGGTCGGTGACGAGGTGTTTGTGATTTATAATAATCCCCATGTCCCTACCGTTTCGAATATCAGGGCAGCGGAAATTGTTCCGCACCCCAAAGATCCCAATGCAGTTGCCTTGTTCCTGAACGATACATTTCATACGATCGAGGATGATGATGCTTTGTTCACTTCGGAAGCCTCAGCAGAAAAAGCATACAGTGATTATATGGATAACCAAATGACGTAAAGAGACGTTCACTTCGAATGAACTGATGGAGGCCCTCGCTAAAAAGAGCGGGGGCTCTTATTGATTATATTTACGAGTAAAAGCATAAAATTCACGAGTATTTGCACTAAACTCACGAGTAAAAGCTTAAAACTCACGAGTATTTGCTCCAAACGTACGTGCAAACGCCAAAACTGTAATTTTTCGTCCTAATGAAAAAAACTGCCACTCCCATTTCAAGAAAAACAGGGTGACAGTTTCTTAATCTCAGTTGTTGGATTGTATGAATAGTTTCATTGCGTGAATTTGGCCTATATGATTGGTTTCGTGCAAGACCACAAAATTAATGAATTCTCCCACTGTTTCCATTCCGTTAAAAGGCTGTGCCGTTTTTTCTGTCAATCGTTCTTCCGGAATTTCAAGCAGTCGATCAAGTTGTTCATGCAACTGTTGCTTTAATACTTCAACGGAAGGTACATCTCCGGTCCAGTTGGCTGGTTTTGAACCGTATCCGAATAGCTGGCTGTAACTCTCTGGCAAATTACTATTGGAGTTCAATAAAAACTTTTCCGCTGCAGTAAGGACATGTCCAATGTGCCAATGGATTGTATTATTAAAACCTTTAGGCTGCACATCCATGAACTCTGGATTGATTCCTTCAATTTCTTTCAAAAGATTGCTGCGCATGGCTGTCAGTTGATTTTTAACATAATTCATTTTATATTCCCCTTTCAATCTTGTATTACTTATCGCTACTCATGAAAATTATAGCAAGGATATTTCAATATTATCAAATTTTAGATAAGCCTTTCCAAAAGGGGAAGGCTTTTTAATTTACAATTTATTTCATTTTAAGGGGTGTAATTGTTGAATAATAATCGGAATACATGCATTGAAGGACATATGCCCAAGGGATAAAGGTTAAAAAATAGACAAACAATCCTATTACTCTTTTGCGTGGACTAGTATAATGAAAAATATTGGATAATTAATCCATTGGGGTATAAGGGGATGACATGTAATGAAAAGGAAACCGCTCCTGGTTGGCCTTTGCTTATTATCAATAACGTTGGCTTCAGGTTGTACAACAAAGCAAGAACATATTTCCGTTCAAAAATATGAAGGTAAACACTACAAATTCGAAGCATATAAAAAAAAGATAGAAATGGGGAAAACAGAAAAAACAAAAGAAATAGTAAAGAATGCCGATTGGGAAGAATTCGCGCTGGAGAAGGATCATCCTAAGGCGGACTTCATCTTTTATTTTAATGATGAGAAAAACGAAAGTGGAATTT
Source organism: Bacillus sp. ISL-78 (assembly GCF_018613455.1). Classification (NCBI taxonomy): domain Bacteria; kingdom Bacillati; phylum Bacillota; class Bacilli; order Caryophanales; family Bacillaceae; genus Bacillus; species Bacillus sp. ISL-78. Next base: position 336,869 of record NZ_JAGGQC010000003.1, on the reverse strand, counting down.
CCGTATATTATGTTTGGGTAAATCCTGATGAAAATATTGTAGAATTGACAAAGGATGAACATAGCCAGTATGTACAGCTAAATAGAAAGGATTCTGAAATAATATTAAGATTGCTGAATTGATGTATAGAGGAGATCCTTGATTTCAAAAAAATCTATACAAGCATTTTTTGAACTCTCATGTGCCCGACTATCAGAGTTATATAATGCAGCCAGCCTTTTTAAGGGTGGTCGCAAATTCCTTAAATCCAGAAAGAAGTCATAAAAGGGTAAAAAAAACATGAAGAATTTCCCGGTATTAATCGTGGTTCCTGTTGAGACTATTCCGAATGAAAAACTGTAACATTAAAAATTGATGATTGACAACAAAAAGGTGAAAGAAACCGGGCTTCCATAAAAGTCCGGTTTCTTTCATTCTGCTCAGGCAGAATCAGTCTTCTTCGTTGTCCTCAATAGTGGCATGGTGCAACAACGGAAAGAGCCACCGGACTTGATGATTTCGCTTATATCTACTTCAATGACTTCATATCCGCGTGCACGAAGCTGACTATTTACCTGTTTATTACATGGTAGACTGAACAATTTTTTATTCCCAATCGATAGCACGTTGGTTCCTAAAGTGAATTGTTCTTCTTTCGTCACTTCAATCATGTCATAACGTGAAGCTAATAAATCCATCTCTTTTTTTGTAAAGGACTCTGGAAAAATAAGCGCCTCTGTCGGTGAGATGATATTGAAAACACAATCTAAATGAAGGAATGTTTCAATGAAAGGAACCGCTATGACCTCGTATTCCGGTAATAAGGATTGAAGATGCTTGACGGATGTTTCATCCGTTCTTTCACTGATTCCAATATAGATGGTTTTTCCGTCAATAAGGACATCCCCGCCCTCAATATGATTTTTGAGGAGGTTGAAATATGAAATACCATTCGTTTCGAGCCAGGATTTCAATATTTGTTCTTCACCCTGCCTGATACCTGTTGCCAACTCAGCTACGTAAACGGTTTCGCCAAGAGTGAAACCGATATCTCTCGTAAAGACTTGTTCCGGATATGTAAATTGAGGCGGAAGTTTAATGACTTCAATCCCTTCATGTTCTAGAGCCTTTGTAAATTGTGCGTGCTGCTCCAAGGCAAGTGCTTGATCGATATTTTCTTCTTGAAACTCTTTTTGCGTTTCGTTAATAATCTCCCGGATCTCCATATAACGAGGTTCACAAACAATTACCCGTGATAGCTTTGAATATTCACTCGCACAATATGCTTCTAGTTCTTCGTTTATTTTATTTACCATAAATGAGCTCCCTCTAAATATAATTGTATCCTTACTATTTCCTCTTTTTTCTAGAAAGAAACATAAAAAATTGTCATGGAACAGCACCACTAAATTTAGATGGTTTAAAAAAACTTTTCAGATTCCGCTCTTAATAAATGTTTCTGCTTGATTTCAGAAATCCGCTCCCTTTTCGCCGACTGTCTGCCAATCCTCCTCGGGGCAAGCGTTGTGGGGTCTCGGCTAGCTAGTTATTCGGCAGGCGTGTGGAAAATTTAATCCATCCAATAAGGATTACAGAAAATACATGGAGAATAACCTCATCCGAAATTTTTTCGTGATGAGTCCAGCCTACGTTTTTTCTTGAATTACATTTCAGTTGATTCAGAAATCCGCTCCCTTTCAGAATCCGTTTTTTGCAGTCAATTTGATTTGAAAATATCATCAAAATAAAGTCAGATCCTAAATAATCATAAAAGGTACCTAGGGAAAAAGGATTATTTTTTTTCTGGTCGAATATATAATGAGCATGCTTTTAATATAAGGGGGAGTTTGTAATGATGGATACTCCATTGATCATGACTCAAATCATTGAGAGAGCAGAAAAATATTTTCCGAAGAAAGAGGTAGTTTCGCGTACGGATGGTGGCATTCACACATTTACATATGCTGAGATTGCTGAGCGTACAAGAAGGCTGACCAGTAATTTTGAAAAATTCGGTATTCAAACAGGTGACCGTATTGGAACGCTTGCCTGGAACCATCACCGGCATTTAGAAGCTTATTTTGCGATTCCTTGTCATGGTGCTGTCTTACATACAATCAATATGCGTTTGTCCCCTCAACATGTTTCTTATATCGTCAATAGTGCGGAGGATCGATTATTATTGATAGATCCGGATGTCATCCCCCTTTTGGAAGCAATTAAAGATGAGTTAACGACAGTGGAAGGGTATATCATTATGACGGATAAAGATGAGCTGCCTGAAACGACCCTTTCACCTATTTATCATTATGAAAAATTATTAGCCGAAGGAAATCCGAAACAGCCATTCATCCAAACCTTGGATGAAAATGCACCTGCCGGCATATGTTATACGTCCGCCACGACCGGGAACCCCAAAGGTGTGGTTTATTCGCATCGCGGCATTTTACTGCATGCGATTGCACTGGGGCTTGCCGATTCTACTGCAATAAGCGAACGTGATGTGGCCCTTCCTGTCGTACCGATGTTTCATGTGAATGCATGGGGCATGCCTTTTGCCAGTGTTTGGTTTGGAACGAAGATGGTTTTGCCAGGACCCTATTTCACCCCAAAGATTTTGGCGGAGCTTATAGAGACGGAGAAGGTTACTATCGCAGCGGGGGTACCGACGATATGGCTGGGCTTATTGAAGGAGCTGGAAGAAGGCAGCCATGATACGAGCAGCATTCGTGCTGTTTTATGCGGAGGGTCGGCTGCTCCGAAAAGCATGATTAAAACTTTTGAACAAAAGTATGGGATACCATTCCTGCATGCATATGGAATGACTGAAACAAGCCCGCTCGTATTTATATCGAAACCAAAAAGCTATCAGGTAGACCTCCCTGAAGAAGAACTTTATGAGTTGAAGGCCAAGCAGGGCCTTGTTTCGCCAATGATAGAAATTAAAGTGATCGGTAAGGATGGCGAAGTGAAGCCTGATGGAAAGGAAATGGGAGAATTGCTGATTAGGGGTCCTTGGATTGCCAATGAGTATTTTAAGGATGAGCGGTCAGGGGATACGTTTAAAGATGGCTGGCTTTATACGGGGGATGTTGTCACGATTGATGAAGAAGGATTCGTGAAAATCGTCGACCGGACAAAAGATTTGATTAAAAGCGGCGGTGAATGGATTTCATCCGTGGATATAGAGAATGCCTTAATGGCCCATGAAGGAATCTTTGAGGCGGCGGTAATTGCGGTGCCTCACGAAAAGTGGCAGGAACGGCCGATCGCTTGTGTTGTCTTGAAGGAGGCTTACAAGGGGCAAGTGTCCGAGGAAGACATCATCGAATTTTTAAAACCGCAGTTTGCAAAATGGTGGCTGCCGGATGAAGTGGTCTTTTTGGATGAAATCCCGAAAACCGGCGTTGGGAAGTTTTTGAAAAGGGCATTGCGTGATCAGCTTCAGGATAAATATATCAATAAATAACGGCATTATTTGTTTAATTATAACTTTTCACCCTATTCTGAAAACGATTGATGAATATATAATAGATTCATAGAACGAAAGAGGAGGAAATAAATTGAGTATTGAATCGACATCACCTGCAGGCACGGTTTTAGTCACATATTCGGACAGGACAGCCATTGTTGCAATGAACCGTCCAGAGGCAATGAATTCTCTAAATCCGAAAATGCTGCATGATTTCATTAATGCCCTGAAGGAAGTAAGCGAGAAGGATGAAGTGGACGTCGTCATTTTAAAAGGGAATGGGAAAGCGTTTTCCGCTGGTGGTGACATTAAGATGATGCTCTCGCCTGGAAAAGAAAACGCTTTCGATGAGCTGATGGATGGAATCAGTGAATTGGTGACCACCCTATACTTCATGCCAAAATTGACCATCAGTGCCATTCATGGTGCAGCTGCAGGGCTAGGGTTGAGTATAGCTCTTGCAACGGATCATCTTATTGCCGATTCGGAAAGTAAGGTTGCGATGAATTTCATCGGGATTGGATTAATCCCTGATGGCGGCGGACACTTCTTCCTTGAACGCCGTCTTGGTGAAGTGGGTGCGAAAGAATTGATTTGGGAAGGTAAAGTGCTTACAGCGCTGGAAGCAAAAGAAAAGGGCCTCATTCATGAAGTGGCAGACGGAACCTTGGAACATGCGGTAGAGAAAAAAGTGCAATCTTGGCTGCAAAGTCCGGTGCAGGCCATGATTAAAACGAAAAAGATCCTTAGTGAAAAAAATCGCCCACTATTAATAAAGATGCTTGAGATTGAAAAAGCTGCTCAGATGAAAATGCGCCAAACAGCGGACCACCAAGAGGGAATAAAAGCGTTCGTGGAAAAAAGGAAACCGAACTTCATTGGAAAATGAATGAAACGGTCATCGTTTTTTAGTGGCGGTCACAGTTGTAGGGGTTCGGAAAACGTATATGTCATCAAATGACGTTCCCGAATCAACTGACCCATAGCAACACCTTCAATTCCTCAGGTAAGGTTTATAACAAAGTTGATTGGAGCGTAAGGTGCGAGACTCCCGCAGGCGCTAGCCGAGGAGGCTCTCCGGACCGCCCGCGGAAAGCGAGTGCCTGTAGCGGAAATCAACGGCCAAATTGTACAAGACATTAAAAATTGTAGGCCGTCACATCATTGTGACGGCCTTTCTATATAGATTAGAAGCGGGAAACTTGATCATATTTTTTAGTGATTGCGCTTCCATTTTCAATCAGCGATGAAAAAGCAATAAAGCGCCTGAAGGCGATGTACAGCGATGAGTTTGATCTTGATAGTTTTTTTCCTTCAATAGATTTTGTCCCAATTCTTTTGCTTGTTCATCGTTCTCGGCTGTAAATGATTCATCCAATAGTTTTTCCCCTGACGGTTCAAAAACGGTTAATTTGTATATTCTGCTCATTTTAAAAAACTCCCTTATCAAAAATGTTATCAACTGTTATAAAAATTTTATCATTATCTGTCAATTTTGACTATTGTTATGTGAGTGAATCTATTAAGACAAGGAATATTGATATATAGCTGAATATCTTGAAAAAGTAACTATATCGAACTAACTTCATCGTTTTTTTCCTTTAAGATTGGAAAGAATGAAAACAAAACCTATTTATACTAGAGGAATTCTCTCTTTAAAATGAAAAATCATAAATGATATAATAAACTTGAGTAAAAGTGCATGTTGGAAGTGTATGGATCGAAGGGGGTTTTTTTGAATGACGGTAAAAATCGTTAATAATATCACTGAATTGATAGGAGATACACCTGTTGTTAGGATTAATCATTTAACAGCGGAGGGTGATGCTGAGGTATTCGTGAAACTTGAGTATTTCAATCCGAGCCGCAGTGTAAAAGATCGGGCTGCCTTCAACTTAATTAGGCAGGCAGAATTGGATGGTATCATTCAAGCCGGGGCTACGATCATAGAACCAACATCAGGGAATACAGGTATTGGGCTTGCCATGAATGCCGCGGCTAAGGGGTATCGGGCGATTATGGTCATGCCGGATAATATGTCGAAAGAAAGAATCAATATCTTAAAGGCATACGGAGCGGAAGTTGTCCTCACCCCTGCATCAGAGCGGATGCCGGGAGCCATTCGTAAAGCCGAGGAGCTCGCAGCAGAGATTCCTAATAGCTTTATTCCGCAGCAATTCGAAAACCAAGCCAATCCTGATATTCACAGAGTGACGACAGCAGTCGAGATTCTGGATCAGATGGATGGAGACCTGGATGTTTTTGTCGCTACTGCTGGAACTGGAGGAACGATAACGGGTACAGGTGAAGCCTTAAAAGAACATCTGCCGGATTTAAGGGTTGTCGTTGTCGAGCCTAAGGGTTCCCCAGTCCTTTCCGGCGGAAAGCCTGGTCCCCACAAGTTAGTGGGTACGAGCCCTGGTTTCATCCCTAGCATCTTAAATACAGAGGTATTTGATGAAATCGTTCAAGCGGCTGATGAAGATGCGATTTCCACCATGAAGGATATGGCTTCGAAGGAAGGGATATTGATTGGGCCTTCAGGAGGTGCCTCTGTCTGGACTGCCCTGCAGGAAGCCCGGCGTCTTGGAAGTGGAAAACGAGTATTATGCATTGCACCGGATAATGGTGAACGCTATTTAAGTATGGATATCTTTAATTGATGAAAAAGACCGAATGCCGTGAATGAAACAATGTTCGCCATTCGGTCTTTTTCCTGTTGAATTTGCCCATACTGCATGGTGACGTAATAAAATAATAATGTATGGGAAAGTATGTTCTGTTCATGTTAAAATTGAATTGAAATGTTGAAAGAAATCGAGGTGACACTTTTGAGCGGTGTGAAGTTCATTCATGCGGCGGATCTCCATCTGGATAGTCCCTTTTCAGGGTTGAAGGACATGCCGTCAGCTATATTAAAGGAATTAAGGGAAAGTCCGTTTAAAGCTTTTCAAACAATCATTAATGAAGCAATTTCCCGTCAGGTTGACTTTATCGTGTTATCGGGGGATCTATTTGATGGGGAAAATCGGAGTCTCCGGACACAGGTCCGCTTTCGGACCGAAATGGAAAAGCTCCAGCAGCATCAAATCCCTGCCTATATCATTCATGGTAACCATGATCACCTAAGCGGCTCATGGATTACTGTGGGGCTGCCGGATAATGTCCACGTATTTTCAGGGCAAACCGAAGTGAAACGGTTTGAAAAAATCGATGGGACGACTGTCCATCTTTATGGATTCAGTTATCCGCGCCGTCAGGTAAGGGAGAGGATGATCGAAACCTACATAAAAGCTGAAGGGGCCGATTATCATATAGGTTTGCTTCATGGGAACTTGGAAGGCAACTCCGAACATAGCCCGTACGCCCCTTTTTCATTGAAGGAACTTGCTGCCAAAGATTTCGATTACTGGGCATTAGGCCATATTCATAAACATCAGGTTGTTTCGGAAGTCCCGCTTGTGATATATCCAGGAAATATTCAAGGCAGGAACAGAAAAGAGTCAGGCGTTAAAGGGTGCATGCTTATAGAATTCGATGGGGACATGAAGCGCCATTCTTTTATTGAAACCTCTGAGGTGATATGGGAAAGCGAAACAATTGAACGATCCGAAGAAGGTGGATTTGATGCCCTGCTCAAGCAATGCAAGGAAGTAATTGAACGGAAGGGTTTCGATGGGAGAAGCTTTCTTTTGGAGTTGAAGCTGGATGCAGGTGATGCAGCAGGAGCTTCCGGGGAATATCTTGAAGAATTGACCCGGATTTTGCAGGAAGAGGACCAAGGGGAATCATTTGTCTGGGTGTATAAAATCAAACTCATCCAGTCCATTCCTATGAATAGGTCAAATGAAAGTATATCGCCATTTCTGGATGAGGTATCCAGGCTTGCTTCTGAATTTGATGATACGGAGGCTGCACTTGCCCCGCTATACATTCATCCGGGAGCAAGAAGGTTTCTTGATTCAATAGAGCCGGAAGAGCATAGGGAACTGTTGGATGATGCGGAAAGATGGCTTTTGCACGTTTTTGAAGCGAATAAATGAGTGTAGGGAGGAGCAACGGATTTGATTATTAAAGACCTCCATGTTTATGGTTACGGCAAACTGGAAAATCGGCGCTTTCCTGAATTGGGACAGCTGCAGATTTTCTTTGGGGAAAATGAATCGGGTAAGTCAACCCTCATGTCTTTCATTCATAGTATGCTGTTTGGTTTTCCGACAAAGGTTCAAATCGAACCGCGTTACGAGCCCAAAATGCATGCCAAATATGGAGGAAGGCTCAGCCTCATAACAAAAAAAGACGGGGAAATCGTTATTGAACGTGTGAAGGGAAAAGCTACTGGTGATGTGAAATTGACCTTCGAGGATGGAAGGGTCGGCGGCGAAGAAGAATTGAATGAGATTCTTCATGGCGTTGATAAAAACTATTACCAAGCCATTTTTTCTTTCGACCTTCAAGGTCTACAGGGATTACATACACTAAGTGAAGGCACGATGAGTAAATATCTGCTTTCAGCCGGGCTGATCGGGAATGATAAACTTCTAGAAGCCGAAACGAAATTGCAAAAAGAGCTCGATTCAAGGTTTAAACCATCAGGCCAAAAACCCATACTGAATGTGAAAATGAAAGAACTTATGGAATTGCAGAAAAAGGTGAAAGCATCTGAAGAAGAACAGCAGTCATATACGGCATTACTTCAGGAAGAAGCAAAACTTAAGGAGGAGCTCTCCAGAGTCACGGTGGATATTCAAGAGATTGAAGAAAATCTTGTTAACGTAAGTGCCTTTTTGCGGATTAAACCCTTGGTTGAAGAACAGGGGGAACTAGAGGCTGAAATAAGTAAAATTCCGGATGTGAATTTTCCTGTTGATGGCTTAAAAAGACTTGAACAGCTACAGGCAGTTGGAATCCCCATGAAAGCCCAACTTGCTGCATTGACTGAGAAAATGAACAAACTTGAGGGGAAACTCACGGAAATCGAAATCAATCCATTCATCAAGGAGCATAAAGAGCAAATTGAACATGCAATCGATCAAGGAACATTGTTGGAGAAGCTCGAGCTGGATATTAGGAAAGCGGAACACGAAAGACTGTTGGAAGAAAAGAATATCGAAAAGGTGAAGCAGGAATTATTCTTGGATGTTTCTGATGAGGAAATAAGAAAACTGGATATCAGTACATTCATGAAGGAAAAGGTGAAAAGGGCCGAAAGGGAAAAGCATCAGCTCCAAAATGATAAAAAACAGCTCGATGAGAAATATGAGCTGCAAAAGGGAAGTCTGGAAACGACAGAAGCCCGCTTGAAGGAGATTAAGGCCCAGTTACTGCCAGGTGAAAAAAGAATCGAGCTGGAGTCCTTATGCAACAAGCAGAATAACATCGAATTTGAAGCAGCACAATCCCTTATTCTTGATGAACAAATACTTGAACTTGAAAAGCAATTGGGAATACAGAGGAAGAAGGAAGCGGATAATCACAAACGTTCACATATCATGAATGGCAGTTTAATAGCGCTACTATGTTTAGGTGCAATCGGAAGTTATTTCAGTGAACAGATTTTGTTGGGGGTGATACTTCTAGCCGTAGCTGTTCTGTTTGCGGTTTCCAGGTATCTCTTTAAAGGTGATGATATATCGTCCGGGTATATCAGGCAATTGGATGAGATGAAAAGGAAAAGGGCTGCAATTGGGAGTGAAACCAATAAAGGGAGTGAAGGAGAGTCGATGGGGAGGCTGCTTGAACTGGACCAACGTCTCCAAAGGCGCTTTGAAAGTGAAAGTTTCAAATATGAAGAAAGGGAGGAAGCGTTTGAATCAACGATTCAGGAGTATGCCGATTGGGAAGCTAGCAGGGACCGGTTGGATAAAGAATTGAGGAACATCTTAAACGGTTGGGGTCTGTCTTATCCTGGAATGGAAATCAATCTTGAATCTGTATTTGAACTTCTTGAGAAATGGAAGGAAGCCGTTGATAGGAAATATGAAATAATCAAGAGGCATGATTTTCTCCAGGCAGAATTTGAGGGTAAATCAAAGGTTTTATTTCATTTTGCACAAAGCCTTGGTTTTGAACCATCCACATGGCGGGAAGCGATTGGCCAACTGAAACGGGAGTTGAATAAAGCGGTTGAATTCTCCGTTCAGTTAACGCAATGGAGGCAGGAAAGAAGCCGTTTGACGAACGAAATCGAGCAGCTGACAATGGAAAATGGTTATCTTGATGCAGAAATGGAAATGCTTTTTAAGTTAGCTAAGGTCAAGGACGAGGAAGAATTCAGGCATGTCGCTGCATTGTCCGAAAAGAAAATCACTTTACAAAAGCAGCTTGATTTGATTACCATTCAAATTGGGCAATCCAGAATGCTGCCTGATCAAATCCGATCTTATTTAAAACAGGGGATCAATACTTATACATTTGAGAATTTAGAACAGAAACGGAAGGATTCTGTAAAGGTGAAATCCCTTTTATTAGAGAAGCGGGCGGATGCGAAGCATAAAATAAAACAGCTTGAAGTTTCAGGGATTTATGATGATTTTCTTCATCGTTTTCATGAAGAAAAAGCTGCTTTTAACGAAGAGGCGAAGGAATGGGCGAAATTGGCAATAGCCAAAAGCTTATTGAATAAAACATTGGACAGATATAAAAGGGAGCGCCTGCCGAAGGTGATCGCTGATGCCGAGCGCCATTTTTCCTTTTTAACGAATGGAGGCTATCGTAAAATCATCCTTGATCAGTCGGGAGAAGGGATTTTGGTACAGCGAAGTGATGGTTTGAGTTTCAGTGTTGAAGAGGTCAGCCGCGGGACAGCTGAGCAAATATATGTTTCCTTAAGGCTTGCACTTGCTGATCATACTTTTGAAAATGATTCATTCCCTCTCATCATTGATGATAGTTTTGTCAATTTTGATGCGGAAAGGACAAAACGGATGCTTGAGTTATTGAAAAAGATTTCGGAAAAGCGGCAAATCTTATTTTTCACATGCCACCGATATATAGTGGAGCACTTTAGTGAAAATCAAGTGATTCGTCTATCCAGCCCCGTATTGCGCCAAAATATGAATGATTTGATCATCCCCGAAATATAATGGGTCTTAAACTATAGATAAAGAGAGTGAAGTCATTGAATAGGAATGAGTTTGTAAGCCGCCATGATTCTTCTTTGGAGTTAATCATCGAAAAGGAGTTTCCTGGTAAACGATGTGTTGGGGGAAAATATTCTGCCATAGGTCATAGCATCACTTTATATGAGAGAGATATTGAGATTCAGTGTGAACGCTCCCTAGGCTCGCTTGCAAGGCTTGAGGAATATACATGGGTGATTCTCACACATGAGATGGGGCACGCATTAGACCCCGATCTTGCTGTGCTTAGTGAGGAGCTGCACCGTACAGGGAAATCAGAAATCCTTTATCAAATAGAGGTCAATGCATGGAATATTGCAGAAGGATTAATTCCTTTTATCGATCACGATTTATTTTCCTTCATTAGGATTGAGCCCTTGAAACATTGTACAAATCGCCTGCTTGTGGGTTAAAAGGCTCTCCATATGGAGGGCTTTTTTTATTTTCCGCTAAATGGAGTTTGGTAATTCCGATAGTAATTCGGAGATGGGAGAATGGACTATCGTTCGGAAGCTGCAGGCAGTGATGAATGAAAGTATAATGTGCTGGTGTTTTTAGATTAATGTTTCCAAAGGAAGCTTCATATCTTTAAAGGAGCATTCACTTTAATGAATCATTTAAGAGGAATGGGACATGGAGTTATGGTTTATATTCCTTTTTAAGATTGACAGTGAGAATCATTTTCATTAAAATGGTATTATTAGACTAAAAGGGGAGTATTTTAATGCGACCAGCTATTAACACTCAGTCTTTATCGCTCGGTTATGGTGATAAATTAATAATAAATGATATGAATATAGAAATACCCAAAGGGGAGATCACCGTATTCATCGGTGCTAATGGATGTGGAAAATCAACACTTCTAAGGTCTGTAGCCCGATTGTTAAAACCTCAATCCGGCTCGGTCTTGCTCGAAGGCAAAGCGATCTCAACCATGTCATCGAAGGATGTAGCGAGAAAGATGGCGATTCTTCCGCAATCCCCGGTTGCTCCTGAAGGGCTTACCGTCTATCAACTTGTTAAACAAGGAAGATATCCTTATCAAAGTTGGTTGAAACAGTGGAGTTCCGTGGATGAAGAAAAAGTTCAAAAGGCGATTGAAGCAACGAATCTGACCGATTTAAAGGATCAGGCAGTCGATGAATTATCGGGAGGGCAGAAGCAACGGGCATGGATAGCCATGACGCTTGCTCAGGATACGGATGTCATTTTGTTGGATGAACCGACTACATATCTTGATATGACCCATCAAATCGAGATTTTGGACTTATTGTTCGACTTGAATGAGCTTGAGAACCGAACGATCGTGATGGTGCTTCATGATTTGAATTTAGCTTGCCGTTATGCGGATAATCTGGTGGCACTTAAAAATGGGGCGATACATGCTCAAGGCCGGCCAGAGGATATCATCACGCCTGAGTTGGTACAGCATGTATTCAGCATGGAATGTCAAATATCCTTTGATCCAATTTTCGGCAGTCCCATGTGCGTCCCGTTTGGTAAAGGGCGCTACGCACAAACTCAGATAAAAGCGCTGGCCAATGCATAACCTTACACCATCCATTGAAAAAGAACTTCAGGGATACCGGATATCCTTTCGAGATGAAGCCAAAGTTTCCAAGACCTTCAATCATGCTGATGAGCTTATTCAGTATGCACAAGCCCGGTCTGGGGCGGAAACGTCAAGGATAGCCATTTCAATGTGGTTCAGACGCTATGCTTTTTTTGTCACGGCACAATTGTACATGTTAAGCAAACATCGGCTTATTTGGGAAGGCACACTTCAGGACTTTGGTGTGTTGGATGATCCGGAAGATGAGCATTGGCTCCCGGATTTTTTGCTGAAAACCAACAGGTGGAGCAATGTCACGGAAAAGGAAAGCCCTTCTGCCCTCCATTCCATATTGAAAAGCTTTGGTGCCGATGCCATTCGCTTCTTTTCCGGAACTGCTAAAATATCGAAACTAGTACTCTGGGAAAATATTTGGAGCTATACGGTATGGATGTATAGTGAGTTATTGAAGCAAACTGATATAAAGACGCGAGTTGAAAAGGACATTGAAATGCTTCTTGAAGATGAAGTATGGCTGAATATTGAAACGCGTTCCCCCTTTAAACGATTCATTGGGGAAAAAAGTGTTCCGGAGTCAATGAACCCTTACAAACGGGTGACATGCTGTTTATATTACCGAATTGATGGCCAGGAGAAGTGCGCGTATTGTCCGAACATAAACTGTTGAAATAGATTTGATTGGAGAGCCAGGCTTGGGGTCAAGCCTGGTTTTCTTGTGGAGTGATAAGAGAATGCAAAGCATTAGCTTTTCATGTCCAATGTCTATCACTTATTAACGAAAACTAAACGCACTAACGAGATTGGTATGTTATAATGTTGATATTTAATTGAACGGAGGCAGTCGCATGGGAAATGGGATCATACACTACGGAATTGGTGAAGTAGTAGATATATATATGTACATTAAAACGAGTACAAAAGCGGTGGCAAGTAATGGAAAGCCGTTTTTGACATTGATTTTGTGCGATAAAACCGGGGAGATAGAGGCAAAGCTATGGGATGTTTCCGAGGCTGATGAGAAAACATACAGTGCGGAAGCAACAGTGAAGGTCCAAGGGGAAGTCCAGAATTATCGAGGACGCAGCCAATTGAAAATCCGTAATATTAGAATTACTTCAGATACTGACGGGGTCACGAAAGCTGATTTAATTCAAACGGCGCCTTTAAGTCAGGAAGAAATGATGGAAACCATCACTCAATACATTTTTGAAATGAGGAATCCGAATATCCAAAGAGTGACTAGGCATCTCATTAAAAAATATCAGAATGAATTCCTGACGTTCCCGGCTGCCACCAAGAACCATCATGAGTATATGTCGGGACTGGCCTATCACGTTGTATCGATGCTAGGGCTGGCTAAGGCCATTTCAACCCTATATCCTTCCCTCAATAAGGATCTTTTGTATGCAGGGGTCATTCTGCATGACCTTGGAAAGGTGCATGAGTTATCTGGACCTGTTTCGACTGTTTATACAGTGGAAGGGAACTTGTTGGGACATATCACCATCATGGTGAATGAAGTCGGTAAAGCTGCAGAGGAATTGGGCATTGAAGCGGAAGAAATCATGATTCTCAAGCACTTGATATTAAGCCACCATGGTAAAGCTGAGTGGGGCAGTCCCAAGCCGCCAATGGTTAGGGAAGCGGAAGTGCTGCATTATATTGATAATATGGATGCCAAGATAAATATGATGGATCGCGCCTTGGAAAAAGTGAAGCCGGGTGAATTTACGGAAAGAGTCTTCGCGCTCGATAATCGTTCATTCTATAAACCGACATTTTAATGAAATATGCTTCTTTCTCGATGGAGAAAGAAGCATATTTTTTTTGTTCGTGCATATTCTCTAGTAAATGAATAGTAGATTTTTTGGGAGGGAATGGACATGCCAATTTGGATCTGGTTCGTGTTTATCGGAATAATTGTCAGTGCAGTCATGTCAATTTGGACAGCCAGGCAGGAACGCCTCATAGATGATGCTTGGATTGAAAAGGAAGGTCAGAAATACATTGACCGCATGGAAGAAGAGCGTGAGAGGCGTAAAAAGGATATAAATCAGGGAGCATAGCCCGAATGATGAAAAAAAGCGACAGGTAAAGTCCTGTCGCTTTTTACTTTCAATTATTTTTCAGCTTGGGCTGCGTCACCAGAAGTGATGGCATCTTTTAAATCTTTGTCTTTAATCTTCACGTCCGCTTTTTTGACTTCTGAATTCAGAATGTCCTGAACTTTAGTTTGGTCAATTTGAGCGACTTTCAAATCATATTCAAGATCTTTTTTCATATCTTTGTATGGCTTTTTTTCTTTAGTATCAAGAAGTTGGATGATGTGGTAGCCATAATCGGATTTAATCGGCTTGCTGATTTCATCTTTCTTCATTTTGTAAGCTTGCTCTTCAAATGCGGGAACCATTTCACCTTGTCCGAACCAGCCTAGCTCCCCGCCTTTTTCAGCTGTGCCTGTGTCCGTTGAATATTCTTTGGCAAGTTTGGCGAAGTCTTCACCTTTGTCCAATTTAGCTTTAACTTCATTTGCCGTTTTTTCGTCTTTCACGAGAATATGTCTCGCTTTGATTTGTGGTTTATAGTTTTCATAAGCTTTTTTCACATCAGCTTCTTTAACTTTTATATCGGCAACGGCTGCTTTTTCTTGAAGCATGCCGATTCTAAGTGCACGTTTAAGATCAGCTTCGCTCTTATATCCGGAAGAAGCCAGGGCCGTTTCGAAATTTTCACCCATTTGCGCTTTAAGTTCGTCCGTTTTAGCTTTAACTTCTTTATCCGTTACTGTATATTTTTCAGAAAGAACTTTTTCATAAACAAGTTCTTGAAGAACGGTTTCACCATAACGGTCTTTCATTACATTGTAAAATTCTTCTTTGGTTATATCCCCCGCTTTAGTTTCCACGACTGCTTCCTTGTCGCTGTTGCATGCTGTAAGTCCGATCAGCCCTGCAGTAACAGCAATCGATAATGCCCACTTCTTCATAAAAACAACTCCTAGTTATAAGTTTCTGGTTTGCTACTTTTTCATATTTCCACAAAATTAACTATAACATATTCTGGTTACTTTACAAAAAATAATATATTGGTGCATGAATAAGATTTTTTTTAAAAATGGGTGTACGCCTACCCGGATATTAATCCATTACATATGATAAATCGAGGACAACAAAAGGGGGGAGCATAATGGGTAATGGATTTAACGGAGGCTTCGCTTTGTTAGTGGTGTTATTCATTTTATTAATAATTGTAGGATCAGCCTGTTTCTAATCGGCTGCAAAATTACTAATGGAAAGAGCCCACTCCTTTTGCCATGGAGTTGAATAGGATAGGGTAGCCGCTCAACAAAAAAAGATTTAAGTGATTTTCAAGCCATGAAAGGAATGGATTCCTTTAGGCGGATATAAGAGTGTGCATGAAATTACAATTACTTAAGAATGGAAAGGAGGAAGATCAATGTCTGGAGGAATAGGTGGAGGCTTTGCTCTAATTGTCGTTCTTTTCATCCTGTTAATCATCATTGGAGCTTCTTGGTGCTAAGCTCATAAACAAAAGGCGAAGCTATTGCTTCGCCCTTTTTCTTTATGTGGATAATGCTCCGGGTATCACCAATGTATGTAACAAATGATGGTCATCATTTGTTGCTCATCTCTACGTATACAAAATTTCAATATAAGAGGATAATAACATAATAGTAATTAATACATTAATGGTCCTGAATACTTTAGGCTGCCGGTCTTCAGCAATTTCCTTTTGAATGCATAAAGAGTTTGTCATTCTATTAATATTATAAAGGATCAAAATAGCAAAAATAATAAACCAGAACGAGATCAAAACCGAAAATCCCTCCTTGCAAAACATCATGTATAAATACGATACCAAATTATAATGAAAAAAGATACCTAAAAATCTTAGCAGCCATCATTATGAATGAATAAGAAATCACTTTTGAATAAGTATATCGTATCCTTCGAGATGTTCCTCGATAAAAGAATGCCTTGGGGAACCAACAAGGTTTTTTATATAAATAAAATCCGATACGCATAAGCCGGTGTGCATGGATAATAAAATAGTGAAATAATGGATGTAATGCGGAAAACTAAGGGCACAACCAATCAATATGACAGACATTATGACGAAAGGCAACGCAAGGGTCAAGAGATAAAGATGCTTTCGAATCGGATCATGCACATTGACTCTGCATGTTAGCACAAGGTTCCACTTCAAGGACCATGAAGTTTTTACTTTTTTACATAATAATCGTAAAGGTAAATAGTGTAATAGTTTGTGAACAGGATATAATAAGAGCAATAGGCTAAAAAATACCATTGTTTGATCGCCATACAAAATAACATGGGTTGAAAAGACACTTAATAATGTATAGATCAGAACAAAAGACATCAATATAGTAAAAACTGAAAAAAAGAGCAGACGGCAATTCCCATATTGTTTTGCCACGTCTATTGTTTTCCACGAATTCATTTCGAAATCAGCCCTCCAAAGCTGTTGAATATACTTACATACATTACGATGAATGGGTGGAAAAAGCAATGGTATTCTTTGATTATGTTTAAGATGAAATCACTTTGGTGAGTAAGCATGCAATGGGCAGGTTTTGAGATGGGGATCAGGCGGATTACCGAGTGTGAAATTCAAAAATTGGTTATAAGTCTTTTATGTTAAATTGAATGATTGAATGGGGATTAGTGATGTATGAAAAATATAAATGAAGAAATAGAAATACTCCGTTTTCATCAACGGCTTTTATTAAACCTTATACGCAATCCGGAGGCCAAGTTGGACTATCTTTTTGTGGAAAAAAATTTCACGAAGAAGGAAGCGGAAGAGTTATTAGAAACATGTGATATCTTGAGCAAACGCTATGAAATAGAAAAAGCGGAAGGGTATATGAACTTTCGACCGCTTTTTAATCAATTTGAAAGAAAGGTTAATCCAAAAATAACCACAAAGGAATGCATTGATGCATGCATCTCACAAGGTTTGTATGTATCATTCATGAAGGAAATGGATAGAGTATGAGATTAAACTGGCTCAGTTTCTTTCTCTATCTTTTTTTTTGTGATTTTACCCTCCACGTCCGTAAACTCCTGATCGATGTTATCGAAGGATCGTTCAAAGATTTGCATGAAGTCTTCACCGTATATATTTCGGATGATGGCCATCATTTCAATCATATCCGGAAACTTGCCATAAAGTTCACGCAATGGAAGTGCACCCGAGAAAGCGGAGTTCTTACTTGGGTCGTAGGTCTCCATTAAATCAAGTAGAATTTTTTCACCTTCCGCTGTGATCTCTATATACGTATTCCTTTTGTCATTTTCCTTTTTTGAAAATGTTAAGTATCCGCGTTCCTCTAATTTTTTTGAAAAGTTAAATGCGGTAGAAACATGCATGACCCCAAATTTTGCAACATCCGAAATGGAAGAGCCATTAAGATGGTAGGCAATCCAAAGGATATGGTGCTCATTGATGTTTAAATCATAGGGCTTGATCCATTGCTGCCAATCTTTTTCAATCGATTTCCATAATGCTTTGCTTAATTGTGCAATTCGTTGACTAAAAATCATTGCTTCTTTCATAGAATAATTTTTATTCTGCATATTATGGGCTCACCTACTTATAAGATTCTATATATTTATTATGACAATAAAATAAAAATTAATAAAGATAAATATTTGCAAAATTTTTAGAAAATTTTAGTTTTTTTAATGAATTCTCCATTCTTCTCCAATAAACCATGTAATTTATTGGGAAAAATGGAGAATCAAGCTTGTGTGACTAGTGTCAGCTATTAATTTTTAGAAGTAGGGGCGGCCGCTTCCAATTCTTTCAATGAATTTTCAATTTCCTGAACGTTCTTCAATAATTCATTCTTATTGGGTTCGATTTCCCGCTTCCAGTTCTCGATGACGACCTGAACATCCGAAATGAATGTTTTCACCGTTTCTTTGCTGATTTGTGAAGCTTCCATCGTATCATCTCTAATATTCTGCATTTTTACCTTTAATTCATCAATTGTAGTCTTAATTTCGTCGGTATTCGTCTTGATGCGGGTCCGTAGGTCTTTACCTGAACTTGGTGTCGAAAGTAAGGTTGCCGCACCAGCTACTACTGTTCCGGTCAAAAAGCCAATTAGTAATGATTTTGCTTTCATTAGGATCACCTCATTTTATAATATGTTTTCGCTTTCCATGGTCTGAATCCCTGCTGCATCAATTGGAAATTATGATAAATAGGGAGAGAAATACTATTGATATCAAAATACCATAATTTTCATCCTTATGGAAGAGAATCGACCATTTTATCTTTATATCACAAAAATATTTTTTTAAACTTAGAGAGTCAATATATAATATTTAAAAATAACTTGAAGCTTTAATAATAATGCTTCATATAAAGGGAAGAGCGGCATATAGATAATAAAAACAAGCTGTCGGAACATGGATGGCACTGGTGGGTTAATAATGAAAATCATTTTTTTATTAGGCCTGGTATGCCTGTGCGGGATGGGGTATTTTCTAAGGCAAGCAAAAAATCCTGGCATCTATCCGCCTAGGAGGGTGCTCCAGGCTAGAGCCTTCGCTATGGGTCTCCCCGGGGTTTTACTGCTTTTCATTTGGTTTATGTGGATGTTGATTCATTGACCATTGGAGGGTGATTCTGACTAGAATTCCAGATTCATATGATTGGAAAAAAAGCACCGGACATTCCGGTGCTTTTTTAGGTATGATGGTCCTGCTGCTTAAGCATTAATGGGTATATTTGATTTTCTTACGATGCCGTTCACAATTGGATATATGATGACCATCGCAACTGTATTTAACAATACGGCAGGAAGCACAACAGCTCCGAAAAGTGCAACGAAAGGCCCTGGAAGGGAAACGATATAATAAGCCGAACCAAGGAAGACAGCGCCGGAAATCAATGTTCCAACGGCAGTCAAGATACTGACGGTGACAACGGATGTTGAAAACTTCTTTAGACTGATGAATAAAAGGTAAAACAGAAAGGCTGTTGCCAATTTGTCTATGATATTTGGGATCTGTCCTGCAGGAAATGTAGTTGTCATGGCAGAGATGGCTCCTGCTGCCAAGGCGACAATGAATACATTCTTCTTAGCGGGAAAAAGGGTTATCGCCAAAAACATCATTAACAGCATCATATCCGGTTTCATTCCAAGGAAGAATCCAGGTACGATAAAATGCAGGGCAGCCCCAATCCCGATTAATAGGGACAGTGACACAAGGGTTTTCGTTTTCATTTACTCATCTCTCCTATTCTCATCTCAACTAACAGCTTTTCTTCAACAATGCACTATTGCCTGTTGCAAGAAGTTTAAAATAGTATATCATAAGACCTATTTTTTTAGAAGTTATATTTGTTTGAATTAAAGAGTTTGAGCTTCCTTCGCGTTATACGATTCCTGGAACTTCTTCATGAAATCAGCAAGGTCCTGGCAATGGGATAGAGGGACCGCATTATAGATGGATGCCCGGCAGCCGCCGATGGAACGGTGACCGTTCAGTCCTACGAATCCGGCTTCCTTCACTTCTTTAAGGAATTGCACTTCAGCTTCTTCAGACGGAAGCGTGAACGTTACGTTCATTAATGAACGGCTGTCCGGTAGGGCATGGCCTTTATAAAAACCATCACTGCCGTCGATGGCATCGTAAATGACTTTTGCTTTTTCTTCGTTGATTTCAGCAATCTTTTCCACTCCGCCCTGATCTTTTGCCCAATCCAACACAAGGGACAATAAGTAAATGGCCAATGTCGGAGGAGTGTTGTATAAAGAATTATTTTTCGAATGGATCGAATAGTTCATCATGGATGGGATCTTGTCATTATCCGTTATTAAATCTTTACGGATGATAACGACTGTGATTCCCGACGGACCTAGATTCTTTTGTGCACCAGCATAGATGATGCCGAATTTATTAATATCAATCTTTTTGCTGAGAATATCACTTGACATATCGGCTACTAGAGGAATGTTGCCTGTTTCCGGGAAATCCTTCCACTGTGTTCCGTAAATCGTATTATTGCTTGTGATATGAAGATAGGCAGCATCGTCATTCAATTTGATATCTTCCACTTTAGGGATGAACGTATATTTTTCATCTTTGGATGAAGCGACTACGGCCGTTTCACCAACCTTTTTGGCTTCTTTTAATGCTTTTTCCGACCAAGAACCAGTGAGTACATAATCTGCCCTTTTTCCATCTTTCAAAATGTTCATGGGAATCATGGAAAATTGTAGACTTGCCCCTCCTTGAAGCAGGAGAACTTCATAATTTTCAGGAATTTCCATAAGATCTTTTAATGATTGAATGGCATGGTTATGAATTTTTTCGAATTCGGAACTTCTATGGCTTAATTCCATGACAGACATACCGGAATCCTCAATATTCAACCATTCGTTTTGGGCTCTTTGTAAAACTTCTAAAGGAAGGGCGGCTGGCCCAGCGTTAAAATTACGTGCACGTTTCAATTTTTTTCCTCCTATGCGACAATGTGATAAAGTATTTTAGACTATTCATATATCCTACCAGAAAACTAAATTCAATTGGAGGAAAATTTAGAATTTTAAATCCGTTTTTTAATGATAGACCAAAGTAAAAAGGTCCTGCACTTTAAAGTGAGGACCAACTCGGGATCATTTTTTCAAGCGACGAAAGGAGAAGGAAACCTTCTTCAGGTTGCAGTCTCATTGTATATGCTGTGCAATGGAGTCAGCGATTTGTTTCAGGTCATCCGGTGTATAGTCGCTGGTATTTGTTTTCCAAACTGCACCAAAGCCGTCACCTTCCCCATGCCGAGGAATTAAATGCATATGAAAATGGAAAACGGACTGCCCTGCAGCTTCACCGTTATTATTTAAAAGGTTCAGGCCTACAGGTTGGAATTCCTGCTTCATGGCGCGGGCAATTTCCGGCACCACTTCAAAAAGGTTCTTGGCAATCTCAGGTGTCAACTCATAAAGATTTTCCTTATGTACTTTAGGTATTACCAGCGTATGGCCTTTCGTTACTTGACTGATATCGAGAAAGGCCAAAACATGTTCATTTTCGAAAACTTTACTACTTGGAATTTCCCCATCGATTATTTTGCAAAAAATGCAATCACTCATTTATAACGCTCCTTTAAAAGTTAATGTATTTGGTTAATCGTACCATAGCTTGAATCCTTGAGAAAAGGAAAAATATAAAAACAGGATGCAACATTAAGTTGCACCCTGCCTGTTGAAAAAGGGGGTTTTGCTTCAAAATTCGCATTAGCATAAATTCTCTGCGACAAACACCTCATCTACATTGTAGTAAAATATGGTTATTATCTAAATAGAGATTTTCCATTCAAAGCAACCATCTCCTATATCTTTAAAGTTTCATCAACTTTTAAAGCATAATTGATAATTATTGAATGACTTTTCTGCTTTTACGTGCAAGAGAACCATCTCCTTGCTCGAAACGATTTTTGTTATGAAGCTTCTGGTTTAATTCAGTTTATACGTCTTTAACTGACACCTCATTTACAATATGATGTGAATCACACGTAATGACTAACCCCTTCTTCCTTATTTATGATGACCATCAAGCAGGAAAAATATAATTAGTTATTTATGGAAATCGAGCTCCGGAACACTCGACTATATAAAAGCAGGAGAATTTGATAAAATGGAAATAAGAACCTCTAAATAGAAAGGATCGTTTATATGTCCTTATTGGAAATAAAGCAGTTAGTGGGCGGATACACGAAAACGCCCGTTTTAAAAGGAATAAGTTTTGACATTCAGCCTAATGAGCTGGTTGGGTTAATTGGGCTTAACGGGGCCGGGAAAAGTACGACGATTAAACATATCATCGGACTCATGGAGCCGAAAGGCGGAAGCGTGTCGATTCATGGTAAAACACTAGCTCAGGACCCGGATACATATCGAAAACAATTCACTTATGTTCCAGAAACGCCCATTTTGTATGATGAGCTTACACTTGAGGAGCATTTAAAGCTTACAGCCATGGCACATGGTTTGGCCGAAGCCACATTTAAAGAAAGGATGGAAGTTCTGTTAAAGGAATTCCATATGGAGAAAAGGCTTAAATGGTTCCCGGCCCATTTTTCAAAGGGAATGAAGCAAAAGGTCATGATAATGTGCGCCTTTTTAGTACAGCCGTCTTTATATATCGTCGATGAACCCTTCGTAGGTCTTGATCCACTAGGCATTCAATCCCTGCTTGATTTGATGAGGAAGATGAAAGAGAGCGGAGCGGGAATTTTAATGTCTACACACATTCTGGCGACAGCCGAGAGGTATTGTGATTCTTTCATCATACTGCATAATGGAGAAATTCGGGCGAAAGGCAATCTTGAGCAGCTTCGTGAACAATTTTCCATGCCAGGGGCAACTCTGGACGATTTATATATCCAATTGACGAAAGAAGAATTCGGTCATGAATAGTCAAAATCTCTGGAAGGAAAGATATATAGGCTTTATAAATGAAACGCAAAAATATCTTCGTTATATTTTTAATGGCCATCTTGTTTTTGTCATGGTATTGGTTCTTGGTGGTTTGGCTTATTATTACAGTGATTGGGTGAAGACGTTAAACAGTGATTTCCCTGCTGAATTGATCATGGCCTTAGTTTTATCGATCATTGTAACCAGAAGTCCGATAAACACTTTCTTGAAAGAACCAGATACGGTATTCCTGCTTCCCCTTGAAACGAAGTTGAGAAGCTATTTCAAGAATTCACTGATATTAAGCTGGGTCATGCAAGGCTTTATTCTTCTGGTTGTCCTGATTGCTTCGATACCGATGTATTCGAAGGTTACGGGTGCAGGAGGTAAGGACATTGGAATCATCCTGGTCGTTTTGCTTATTTTGAAGCTTTTGAATTTAACCATGCGCTGGCTGGTATTGAAATATCAGGATACATCAGTGAGCCATTGGGACTCACTCATCCGCTTTTTACTTAATGGAGTGATTCTTTATTTCATCTGTTCAAGGGCAAATATACTGTTTGCACTTATAACCTTCTTATTATTGTTAGGACTTTACATGTATTACCGAAGCGCAACTAAAGGTTTTGTGCTGAAGTGGGAACGGCTGGTGGAACTGGAGAACAAACGGATGAATTCTTTCTATCGAATAGCGAACATGTTTACTGATGTACCTCATTTGAAAGGCAAGGTAGCGAGGAGGAAATGGATGGACTGGCCATTATCACTCATTCCCTATGGTGATAAATCAACTTATACCTATCTTTACGCCCGTACCCTGCTGCGATCCAATGATTATGTGGGACTTTGTTTTCGTTTAACGATCATGGGATCGGTGATTTTAAGTGTATTCACTAACATATTTGCACATTTGATTGTTGCGTTCATGTTCTTATTCATGACAGCTTTGCAACTGCTGCCGGTTTGGAAGGCACATGAATGGAAAGTATGGGTCTCATTGTACCCATTGCCAGCAAAAATGAGAGAATCTGCAGTCATAAAACTAATTTCCTATTTCCTATTATTTGAGGACCTTGTCTTCAGTTTGGTCCTGCTAGTGAAAGGGGAATGGATGTCCGCTTTAGCCGCCTTGGCAATGGGACTTGTTTTCATATTCGGTTTTAAAATTTATGCAACAAAGAAAATAAAAAACTTTTAAGCAGAAGCTGATTTTTCATAAAATCAGCTTTTTCTTTTAAGAAATGAAAATTGAAACTAAAAGCCTCATAGGGGGTATATACATATTTAACGGAGGTGTTAAATGATGGATGAATATGAGCAACAGGCATTATCGGAACTAATATCATGGAAAAAGAAAGTAGCCAAGAAATCCGGCAGGCTTGAGCGGATGTCCAAAAAGGCGCAAATCAAATTGAATAGTTATATTCCAGACCGAGTGCACAAAGTGATTACTGATAGTATTAAAGGGATGATAGAGGCTGTATTAGCAGGTTCTAAATATATGTCTAAAGAAAAAAATGTAGTGCTATTATCCTTGCAGCAAAAAGAAGAGTGGGTTGCGGAAACTGTAACCGCATATCGGAAAACGGCCGTTATAGAAGGTGTGGGAACCGGAGCGGCAGGGCTTTTAATTGGATTGGCTGATTTTCCATTACTGCTCAGCATCAAGATGAAATTATTATTCGAACTATCCCGTATATACGGTTTCGATCCAAATAAATATGAGGAACGTTTATTCATTCTCCATATCTTCCAGATGGCATTTTCTAGCGAGGAGAAGAAATTGGAAACATTACAGGTAATAGAGGAATGGGATTCAGGGAAATGGCCGGAAATAGACTGGCAAGAATTTCAGCAGGAATATCGCGATCACATCGATGTCATTAAAATGTTCCAGCTCGTTCCAGGTATTGGGGCAGCTGTCGGTGGATATGCCAACCATCATTTGTTGGAACATCTTGGGGAAACGGCTGTCCATTGTTACCGAATCAGACTTCTTAAACAGTAAGGGACGGGGAAAATCCGTCCCTTTTACCATTACCGCAATAAAGATTCATTCACCTTTTGGGATGAGTGTTTCTTATTGTGATAGGTCACCGCTGCAGTGCCTAATATTTTGGCAGCGATGAGCATCGCTTTTTCATCAATGTCAAACAAAGGATGATGATGTGGATATGTATGTTCATTTTTTGGCTTGGCCCCTGTAAAGAAGAATGTACCTTTTACATTTTGTAAATAATAAGAAAAATCTTCACCTGTCATATCCGGGTCAATTTCCTCTGTAATCAAAACTTCCTTGACGGACTCAGTGCTCTCGATGAGGAACTTAGTTTCCTCAACATGCGGAATAACAGCTGGATAACCTTGAAAGTATTGATATTCATAGGTGCAGTTCGCAGCTAGGCAGGTGCCTTTAATAATCCGCTCCATTTCTTTGCTAATGAATGAACGGATATCTTCCTTGAATGTACGGACGGTCCCAATTATTTTAGCCTTATCTGCAATGACGTTAAAGGCATTATCTGCAACAAAGGAACCGACGGTAATGACTGCAGAATCTATTGGGTTTAGGCGGCGGCTTACGATTTGCTGCAGGGCCATGACGAGCTGAGAGCCGACTACGATTGCATCACGGGTTTTATGCGGCTGGGCTCCATGTCCGCCCTGCCCTTGAATTGTGATTTCAAAACGGTCAGCAGCGGCCATAAGGGGTCCATAAGTGTATTGCACTGTTCCGGTTGGGGCAGTTGCCCATAAATGGGTGCCGAAAATTACATCCACCCCATCAAGGCAGCCAGCTTCAATCATTGGTTTGGCACCCCCTGGAGCATATTCTTCAGCATGCTGGTGGATAAATATATATTCACCCTCGAGCTCATCCTTCAGATCATTCAGGTTTTTAGCAAGGACAAGGAGTGTCGCTGTATGGCCATCGTGTCCACACGCATGCATGACCCCGGGTACGGAAGATTTATAGGGAACTTCTTTTTCATCTTGAATGGGTAAGGCGTCGAAGTCAGCGCGCAATGCTACGGTTTTACCAGGCTTACTGCCTTTGACCTTGGCAATAACACCATTACCGCCTACATTCGTCCGGTGTTCGATTCCATGTTTTTCATAATATTCAGCGATGAAGGCTGCCGTTTGGGCTTCTTGAAAAGAAAGCTCGGGATGTTGATGAAGGTAACGCCTGATCGAAACCATTTCTTCATATGAGCCATCCAGAAGATTGTGTAATCGCTGTATCATTTTGCACCTCCCAATGATTGGATTAATTGTAAATAGTATATCATATTCTGGAAGATCCAAAGTGAATTAAATACCTTGAGGAGAGAGATATATAATGAATAAATATCCTGGATTGCTATGGTTTCACTTGCTTGTTGCTATTCTTTTTTTTGATGAATGAAATTCAGAGTGAGAAATCTTTAGCATTCGATACATATATTGCGGAATTCTTTTCCGTAGGTAAAAATACATTTTCGTCACTTTCTTCAAGTCCATCCTATCTTGGAAAATCCATGTTTATTGGTTTTGGTAGCTTACTATGTGTTCTATATTTGTGAATAATATAGAAGGATTATTAGACCATGGTCGTCTCTTCTATCGGGATTGATGGGGGGATGTATTAAACGGGTGGATAAAAAATCATGTTAAAAGAGTGCGCCCTGAAAATCATTTGATGGAGACCACCGGCTTCAGTTTTCCAAGTGCCCACGAATTGGCGGGCCTTATTTTCTCATATGGTTGCTTATTTAATCATGAATGAAATTAAAGGAAACTCATTGAAATGGGCAGTGGGAATCGGTTTCGTTTTTCTCATCCTGCTGATCGGTGTCAGCAGGATCGCCATGAAAGTTCACTTTCCAACTGATATCTTGCGAGGTTTTGCATTATGGGCGGCATATAGTTTAACTCTGTTTAAATTGTATAAATTCCTGGGGTCTAGCGTACATTGAATAAAATATATGTAAATATCGGTTGCATTTCCCCGGAAATAAAGAAGGAATTTGTCGGATTGTTATAGGTTTATATGACTTTTAGCGTCCAAATAACGTTCTGCATTACTATGAAGGGGCCCATCCTTTAGGATGGGCCCCTTATTAAGCAGTAAATAGTCTATTCCTCAGAATCTTTCACCAATGTATACTGCGTTACAAAGGCTTCACCTGAAAACATCTTCTGGCTGGAATTCGTAACAGGAGGTTTGGAGTCACTGTTATGCGCCTGCTGGAATGAACTGGATTTCTTCCAGTTCATAAAGTCCGATTGTTTTTCCCAAATCGTTAAGATTACATATGTTTCAGAGTTGATTGGACGCAGGATACGAAGGGCAACGAAGCCTGGTTCATTTTCAATGAATCCGGCCCTGTTTTTAAAACGGTGTTCAAATACCGGCCGTCCTTCCTCACTGACAGGGATATTGTTCATGACCACATATCCATGATCTTGAAGAGTTCCCTTCCCATCGACTACCTCATATTTTCGTGGCGAGTTGAAGAGCGTTTTACCTGTAGTTTCATGTAAAAGTACTGTGTTTTGAGCATTCTGCATAAGTAATATTTTTTCATTGGGGTGTTTATCTTTTTTGATTTTCAAAAAATCATAAGTACCTGATGTGATGAATACATTCATAAATTCCCCTCCAATTTCTATATAGTGCCTGTATACCCATTTTACCCAATGAATAGTACTTTTACCATTTCCAAACTAACCATTAAGCTGGTAAACCGGTAAGATACATATATAAAAGTCGATTTTTTGACAAATATATTATAGAAAAAGCTATAGTTTAAGGAGATTCGATTTGAAATTCAACATCCTTCTGATATTCTATGTAGGTAATGAATAAAAATAGAAACGTGATTGCTTGAAAGGTGGATATTAATGTCTAAGGAAATTACGAATGATACATTTTTAAAAGCTGCAAGAGGAGAGAAAACGGATCATGTGCCTGTTTGGTATATGCGTCAGGCTGGCCGTTCACAGCCGGAATACCGTAAATTGAAAGAGAAGTACTCACTTTTTGAAATTACTCATCAGCCGGAATTATGCGCTTATGTAACTAGATTGCCAGTGGAGCAATATGATGTAGACGCTGCGATTTTATATAAAGATATAATGACACCGCTACCAGCCATTGGTGTCGATGTTGAGATTAAGTCCGGAATCGGTCCAGTCATAGCCAATCCGATCCAATCGGTGACAGATGTTGAAAAATTAGGTGAATTGAACCCAGAGAAAGACATCCCATATGTGTTGGACACTATTAAATTATTGACCAGGGAGCAATTGTCCGTGCCTTTGATCGGTTTCTCCGGGGCTCCGTTCACCATTGCTTCATACATGATTGAAGGCGGCCCCTCCAAAAACTACAATAAGACGAAAGCTTTCATGTATTCCGAGCCAAAGGCCTGGTTTGCATTAATGGATAAGCTAGCGGATATGATCATCATCTATGTCAAGTCGCAAATCAAAGCCGGCGTTAAAGCCATCCAAATCTTTGATTCATGGGTGGGTGCTTTGAATGTTGAAGATTACCGCGTATTCATCAAGCCGATCATGACTCGTATCTTTTCATCATTGCGTGAAGAAAATGTACCGCTAATCATGTTCGGGGTCGGCGCAAGTCACTTGGCACTTGAGTGGAATGATCTTCCGATTGATGTAGTCGGGCTTGATTGGAGACTGCCAATTACAGAAGCAAGACAAATGGGAATCCAGAAAACGGTACAAGGTAATCTAGATCCTGCCCTACTATTATCATCATGGGATGTTATAGAAGAACGGACGAAAAGGATCCTCGATCAGGGCATGGAGCAGGACGGCTACATCTTTAACCTTGGTCATGGCGTTTTCCCTTCCGTAAATCCGGAAACACTGAAGAGGCTGACCGCTTTCATTCATGAATATTCATCAAAAATGAAGTAAGGTGAGCGAACCATTTGCTAAAACTCCTTAATTGGATGCACAATAAAAGAACGAAATCTTTAAAAGAGGTGTAACTTCATGTCAAGAAAAAAAATGGGCCTTTTAGTCATGGCTTATGGTACTCCATACACTGAAGAGGATATTGAAAGGTATTATACACATATTCGTCATGGGAGACGGCCAAGCGACGAATTGATTGCCGACCTAAAAGGCAGATATGAAGCGATCGGTGGATTATCCCCGCTTGCAAAAATAACGGCAGGACAAGCTGAAGCGCTTGAAAAGAAATTGAATTCCGTTCAGGAGGAAGTTGAATTCAAGGCATATCTTGGCCTGAAGCATATTGAACCTTTTGTTGAAGACGCAGTGAAACAAATGCATGAAGATGGAATCAAAGAAGCGGTCAGTATCGTATTGGCACCGCATTTTTCAACATTCAGCGTGAAGTCTTATAATGGACGTGCCCAGGATGAAGCCGCTAAATTGGGGGATCTGACCATCACTTCCGTTGAAAGCTGGTATGATGAGCCAAAATTCATCCAATATTGGGTAGACCAGGTAAGAGAAGTGATTGGGAGAATGACCTCGGAAGAACGCGATAATTTCGCTTTGATTGTGTCGGCACATAGCCTCCCGGAAAAAATCTTGCAATCCGGAGATCCGTATCCAAATCAACTGAAAGAAACCGCAGACATGATCGCTGAAGGCGCAGGGGTTACCAATTATGCAGTAGGCTGGCAAAGCGCTGGACAAACTCCTGAACCATGGTTGGGACCCGATGTACAGGATTTAACCCGAGATCTTCATCAAGCTAAAGGTTATAAAGCTTTCATTTATATTCCTGTTGGCTTTGTTGCCGAGCACCTTGAAGTCCTTTATGATAACGATTATGAATGTAAGGTTGTGACGGAAGAGATTGGCGCAGGCTACTACAGGCCGGATATGCCCAATGTTAAACCTGAATTCATCGATGCTTTGGCCTCTATCATTTTAAACAGATTACAGGAAAAGTGATCAGTCAATAGGGGAAAATTAGTTTAACCATGCTTGCCATGTGCTCTGCATTTTTCATTTGAAGTTATGTTATTCACTGGAAAAGCGACGCTATCTTTGGCTTTGCAGATTTAAATAAATAAGTATTTTCGAAAAGTGGCTGTCCAGTAACGGGGATGGCCATTGTTTCTCTTGGGAATTGAAAATATAATTGAAAAAACTGAAAATTTTTGGTATGATATCGTTGAACATAATGACTGTTTTGTCCGTCTGGTCAGAATTGAGGTGGGAAATGTCTGTTGATCGTAAAAAATTAATTTTGGAAGCTGCGACCAAGTCGTTTTCACTTTTTGGCTATAAGGCAACGACGATGGATCAAGTCGCTAAAATTGCCAATGTGGGAAAAGGGACCATTTATACCTTTTATAAAAATAAAGAAGAGCTGTTTAAAGAAATCGTTCAGCGGATGATAGAGGAAATGAAATATGAGGCGGAACAATCTTTGGATGACAAACTCTCCTTTTTTGAAAACCTGCATCGGGCCGTTTATCGAATTCTGGAGTTCAGGCAGGAACATCAATTATCATTAAAACTTCTTCAGGAAGAGCGGGAAATTGGCACGCCGGCCGTTCAGGAAATGGTTAATGAAATGGAAGAAGCCATTGTATCCTACATTAAGGAAAAACTAAAAATAGCGATTGATAAGGGCTATATACAACCTTGCGATCCGGAGATAACAGCTTTCCTGATGCTAAAGATGTACCTTGCCCTGATCTTTGATTGGGAAAGGAACCATGCCCCATTAGAGAAAGCGGAAATTGCTGAACTATTTAAAATATATTTGTTTAAAGGATTATCCGTTACGTGATCATTCTATTTTGCTGAAAGGCAATGACCTAATAAAAGAAGAGATACCGATCATCGGTATCTCTTCTTTTATTGGTTTTGTTTCAGCTGCGAAACTGAAACATCTATGATTTGGGAAGAGAATGGTGAAGCCCAAAGACTACTACTCTCCAGAAAGGCAATGATCACAGTGGTTTCCATAACATTCGTGCTGTTCTTCAATTTTTTTTCCGCATTCCGTGCATTGTTTTGATGGCAGATTTTTAAAGAACTCAATGCTACTTTGAATCATGAACATCATCTCCTGAATTTTTTTATTATTCGCTTTTCTATGGTTTTATTGTATTATAACAGATTTGAGATGTCAATTAATGTTTTATAACATAAGTGAAAAAGGTGAAATAAGGGCAAGAATAGTTTATATTAATGGGGTAGTCATTTAGAGAAGAAAAAGGAGTGCCTAAACATGAAAATCACCGTAATTGGCTGCTGGGGCGGTTATCCAGCTAAAAATGAGGCAAGTTCCGGCTATTTGCTTGAATATGAAGATTTTCGCATTCTGCTTGATTGTGGCAGCGGTGTTCTATCACAGCTTCAAAATCATATGAAGCCGGAGGATCTTGGTGCAGTTGTGTTATCCCACTATCATCCTGATCATGTAGCGGATATTGGTGTCCTGCAGCACGCGGCGTTCATACAGCAGATATTGGGCAGCGAAAAAAGGACGATTCCTATATATGGTCATGATTTGGACGAAGTCGAATTTGGTAAGTTAACTTATAAAGACGTGACAAAGGGGATAGCCATCTCTGCTGAATACCCCTTAACCATTGGACCGTGTAAATTTACGTTCATGAAAACAAAACACCCAGTCCCTTGTTTTGCAATGAGGATTGAAGCTGAAAATCATTCGATAGTTTACACAGGTGACAGTTCATATATGGATGAGCTTGCAGATTTCGCTAAAGACGCAAATGTTTTATTATGTGAAAGTAACTTTTACAGTGATATGGATGGTTCAAAGGCGGGGCATATGACGGCAAGGGAAGCGGGCCTGCTGGCAGAAAAGGCTGACGTCCAGCTTTTGCTGTTAACTCACCTCCCTCATTATGGGAATCTCGATCAACTGAAAAAAGAAGCATCCGAGGTATTCAAAAGGGAAATAGCTGTAGCCAAAACCAATCTCGAGTTCCAACTATAAATGAAACATCAGTGATATGAAGTCTACAAGGAGGTACAACTGTGCTTTTTATTGATAATAAGGGAATTACAGATCCAAGAATTAACCTGGCCATCGAAGAATATGCGCTTAAATATTTAAACATAGATGAAACCTATCTTTTATTTTACATTAATCGACCTTCAATCATCATAGGCAGAAATCAAAATACGATTGAAGAAATCAATTCCGATTATGTAGATGAAAAGGGCATTACAGTTGTTCGCCGCCTTTCCGGGGGTGGAGCGGTTTATCATGACCTAGGGAATCTCAATTTCAGTTTCATTACGAAAGACGATGGGGATAGTTTCCATAACTTCAAGAAATTCACCCAGCCTGTCGTGGAAACGCTCGAGAAATTAGGAATACATGCTGAATTGAGCGGTCGTAACGATATTCTGGCTGAAGGAAAGAAAATTTCGGGAAACGCGATGTTTTCAACGAAGGGCAGAATGTTCAGTCATGGGACATTGCTGTTTCAATCAGAAATGGATCACATTGTATCCGCTTTAAAAGTGAAAAAAGATAAAATCGAGTCCAAAGGGATTAAATCGATAAGAAGCCGTGTCGGTAATATCGCCGATTTCCTAAAAGAACCGATGTCTGTCGAAGAATTCCGTTCATTCCTTCTGCAAAATATTTTCAAAGATACCGGAAAGGTTACAGAGTATGTTTTAACAGAAACGGATTGGAAGAAAATTCACGAAATCTCGGAAGATAGGTATCAAAATTGGGAGTGGAATTACGGAAAATCACCTAAATTCAACTTGCAAAGCTCACATAGATTTCCCGTGGGATCTGTTGATATCCGCCTTGAAGTGAACAGGGGAATCATTGAAAACTGCAAGATCTACGGTGATTTCTTCGGGGTCGGAGAGGTTACGGATATTGAACGAAAGCTTACTGGAACTCGCTATGAAAAGGAAGCAATCAGCAGAGTACTGGATGAGATCGATGTTCGTCATTATTTTGGCAATGTAACAAAAGAAGAAATATTGGCTTTAATATATTAAGCCTGAAAGCCGTCCCGACTTAATAGGACGGCTTTTGTGACTAATAATGACAGTAATTGCTTGAATATGGATAAAATGGTTGCTGTGATCGCATTCTTTTAATATAATAAAAATGTATTTAGTTCACCATAAAAATGAATGATCATTCATTCATGCTATTTGCAGGGGAGGGAGAAAGATGAATTTATCTGAACAGCTTCATCAAATGGCTTTAAAAAAGGCGGATAAGCCAGCATATTACTTTTTGGATCAATCCACTTCATATGGGGAATTGGATAAAGCAGTTACCAAGTTCGCAGACGAATTACATAGGCTTGGTGTTTCAAAAGGTGATAACATTGCGCTGTTATTAGGCAACTCTCCACATTTCATCATTTCATTGTATGGAGCTATGCGAGCAGGGGCGACCGTAATTCCCGTCAATCCAATATACACACCTGACGAGATTGGTTATATCCTGAATAATGGCGATGTAAAGGTTGTTGTGGCATTAGATAAGCTTTTACCCTTACTGGAGAAAATGAACCCTATCCTTTCAAGTGTAGAACAATATGTAATTTGTGAAACGCAGCCGGATAATGGGGATAGTAGCGAATTTAATATCTGCAATAAAATGAAATCGTTTACAAAAATGGTCGAATCGGGGGATGAAGGCTTTAAAGGTCCAGAATTGGATCCGGAAGATACGGCAATCATACTTTATACTTCCGGGACAACGGGAAAACCAAAGGGGGCCATGCTCACACATACCAATATCTACTCCAATGCACATGATATTGGTGAATATTTAAATATCACGGAAAGTGACCGTGTCATTACGACATTGCCAATGTTCCATGTTTTCAGTTTAACGGTAGTTGTGAATGCCCCGTTGATAAGCGGAGGTACGCTTTTAATTGTCCCGCAATTCAGTCCAAAGGAAATATTCAGGCAAATCAAAAAATATGATGCAACCGTTTTTGCTGGCGTGCCAACGATGTATAACTTTCTTTTCCAATATCCAGATGCTAAAGAGGATGCTTTGAAGTCTTTACGGATATGCATATCGGGCGGATCCGCCATGCCAGTGTCCCTGCTTGAATCATTCGAGCGGAAATTTAATGTTAGGGTATCAGAAGGATATGGCTTATCCGAAGCTTCGCCTGTTACCTGCTTCAATCCTTTGGACCGTCCAAGGAAGGCGGGTTCCATTGGAACCTCCATCCTTAGGGTGGAAAACAAAGTGGTCAATGAGCTTGGAGAAGAAGTGCCGATCAATGGTGTAGGAGAATTGATTGTCAGAGGTCCGAATGTAATGAAGGGTTATTATAAAATGCCTGAAGAATCAGCCGCTGTCTTGAAAAATGGCTGGTTATATACTGGCGATTTAGCCAGGATGGATGATGAAGGCTACTTTTTCATTGTAGATCGTAAAAAGGAGCTTATCATCGTCGGTGGCTATAATGTCTATCCACGTGAAGTGGAGGAGGTTCTGTATGACCATCCTGAAGTAGTTGAGGCAGCAGCCATTGGCGTTCCCGATCCCAATCAGGGGGAAGTGGTTAAATGCTTTGTGGTAAAGAAAAACAATGCATTGACTGAGGAAGAGTTGCTTGCCCATTGCATGGAACATTTGGCCAAATATAAGGTGCCGGCAAAAATTGAGTTTTTGGATGAACTTCCAAAAAACGCGACTGGTAAAATTTTAAGGCGTTCCTTGAAAAACCAAGTACTGCAAAACTAAATTACATTGATCATGAGGAGATCATTGCCTATAACCGGCAATGGTCCTTTTTTTGTACAACCAAAGTGTATGAGGCTGCATAAAATATATTGAAAAATCTTAAAACCTTGATTCTTGTTTCGAAAAGAGTTATGATTGTCATTAAAAATTTCCACAAAATTGTAAGGAGGGGTTAGATGAGAGATGTAAAGCTTTTGGATATTTTTACACATCCCATTGCTCAAAAATACTTGAACCGTTCAGGTCTGGCACATGCGATTGCGGTAGCATACCATGCGTTTCACTTAGCAAATGAATATAATGTCGACCCTGATATTGCCGCTAAAGCCGGGCTATTGCATGATATGGGTCATTTCACCTGGTATCGCAATGGTAAATGGGATTATGATCTTTATAAACAAAATGATATTCACCCCATCAAAGGTGCCGAACGAGCACATAAACTGTTAATCCGCTTGGGAGAAAACCCGATCAAGGCAAAGACCATTTCCCTCGCCATTTTATTTCATACTGATTCGTTCTTACCTTCGAATGATATTATTCGTACACCGCTTCAGCAAGTCGTCAAATGGGCCGACGAAAAAGATGAAGAAGAAGGCGGAAAACACCATTATCGGAAAATTGATTTTCCACGGGCAAAGGAAAGCATCATGAAACTTGATACGCTCATAGATGAGGAACAAAGAAAAAGGCTATCATCCTGAAGTCAATCGGGTTGATAGCCTTTTTATTGTCAGGAGGAAAGCATTTATTAAAAGTATTTTTTACAGTTTAAATTTGTTAACAAGTGAATTAATGATGTAAAATATAGACCATTAGAACTATTTTGCGGCGGACAATTATAAAAAATCGGATTAAATAACAAATAAAGAAAGTAACAGGTGAGGTTATGAAGTCGATTAAGCTAATGATTTATGGTGGTCAGGGAGGAATTGAGGGAATCATCGAAAAAGAAGGTGACATTAAGGTCATGGGGATGACTGGAAATGAAATGGACCTTCTTGATTCTGATCATACATCAGTCATGCCAGATGTCATTCTTATTGATGCACGCTCATCAGGGAAGTATGGACAGGAAGTCATGCAAGTCCTTAAGGAAAAACACCCATCCACTCCTTTCGTCATTTTTACAGCCTATTCAGAAAATCATTATCTTATCGAAGCAATAGGCCATGGTGCAGCAGGTTATGTGTTACAGGATGGCGGAATGAAACAAGTGTTGTCGGCAATCCGTCAATGTGCCAACGGTCAGATCGTTTATCCTGCCTCATTCAAATCAATTTTAATGGAAAAGCTGGAGCGGGATGTTGAAAAATCACCAGTAACTTTGGAAAAGGCAATCGAAAAATTGGGGGCTTTTTCGAAACGCGAGCATGAACTGCTTATCCTGCTAACCCAAGGCGAAACGAATCAGCAAATTTCAAAAAAACTTTTTCTATCGATCGGCACGGTAAAAAACTATATAAGCCGTATTTACAGAAAACTGAATGTTAATAATCGACCGGAGCTTATGGCACTTTTGTATGGTTTTCAAAATAGTGGGATGAGGGAGGACCAATCATGCCCGCCGTTCCGTTAATCGGTCTCATTCATTACAAATCAAACTCACACTTGAAGCCCTTTGATGAAACGGTTATCATCTTAGCAATTAGGCAAAGGAGTAAATCCGTCGTTGCCTTAAAACTCCCATCCCTCCATATTTTTAGTGTCTCTGCATAAAACATATTTCGCCTCCCATCCCGGAAGTGCATGTTTTGCTGATGGAGTATACTGTGAAATCTAAAGGTTGATAATGAAGAATGAAAAATTAACAGAATGATGGGAATTGTAAGGAATGAATAATAAGGGAAATCCGGTTCTAACCTGTCCATTTTGGATTAAACTATTAAGAGGGAGATTCGTTTTAAGGAGGGGCATCATGGTTAGAAAATGGGCTGGAAGAGCGATTATATTATATATCCTTTATGCAGCAGCGATGTATTGGTATATTTTTTATGGAGCGGATACGACCATTCCCGAAGCTTTGCGTGGAACGGCAGCAGATCCTGCAACATTCCTGAATGCAAGGGAACTAAAGCTTAGTGAAGAGTATTCAGGACTGCGGAATTTTATTTTTTTCGTATCGACGCCATATGAATGGCTTCTGTATTTCTTCATATTATTATTCGGTTTTTCTAAGGCATTTGAAAAATCGTCAATGGCAGTCTCGAGACGGAAAACGATCAGAACGGGCATTTACTTATTCTGGCTTTCCGTTATTTCATACCTGGCACTATTTCCAATCAGTTTCATTGGATATCGGATGAGCAAGAGTTACCACATAAGTACACAAAGTTTCACCTCATGGATGAAGGATGGAGTCATCGAATTCTGGGTGAATTTTGGGATGATGTTCATCATCGTTTCCGTTTTATATTGGTTAATGAAGAAAAGTGTGAAGAAGTGGTGGCTCTATGCCTGGATGTTGTCCATTCCTTTTTCCTTGTTCCTGATGTTCGTTCAGCCTGTATTGATTGATCCGCTGTACAATGAATTCTATCCTCTCAAAAATAAAGAGCTGGAAACGGAAATATTGGCACTAGCCTCACAGGCTGAGATCCCGGCTGAACATGTGTATGAAGTAAATATGGCGGAAAAGACAAATGCCTTGAATGCATATGTGACCGGCATAGGTTCCAACTCAAGAATAGTTCTTTGGGATACGACCCTGAACAAACTGAAGGAAGATGAAATCCTTTTTATCATGGCACATGAAATGGCCCATTATGTGGAAAAGCACATTTATATAGGGATTGCAGGGTATTTAGGACTGACGTTAATCGGTTTGTGGCTGACATCGAAAATCATGAATTTTATCATTGGTCGCTGGGGCCGTCAGTTAAAGGTCCGTTCGGTTGACAGCATATCATCTCTTCCGTTATTTCTCTTGATAACGTCCGTGCTGCTCTTTGCTTCGAGTCCGCTGTCCAATTATGTTTCCAGATATCAAGAAACAAGGGCTGACCGTTATGCCATTGAAATGACCGGGGACAAAGAATCAGCCATCACGACTTTCCAGGAACTCACGAGGTCGGGTTTGAGCCAGGTCAACCCTCCATTCCTGGTTAAATGGCTGCGGTATTCCCATCCGACCATGCTCGAACGGATTTCAACGGTTGAAAATGCAGATACAAAGGGTGAGTGAAAGCCAGCTGAAAACCAGCTGGC
This sequence comes from Bacillus sp. ISL-78, assembly GCF_018613455.1. Classification (NCBI taxonomy): domain Bacteria; kingdom Bacillati; phylum Bacillota; class Bacilli; order Caryophanales; family Bacillaceae; genus Bacillus; species Bacillus sp. ISL-78. The sequence continues at coordinate 299,312 of NZ_JAGGQC010000003.1, read as the reverse complement.
TTTTTTTCTTCGGAAAGTGGAGGTTTGTAGTCGTTTTCAGAAAAAACTATTATTTTTAAAAATCTTAGGTTCTCTACTATAATAAATTAAATTCACTGTTCGTTTTAAGGAGATCGGATATGTATAATGTACTTTTCATCACTGTAGGCTCAGTGCTTGTGGCAGTAGCCTACAACTTATTTTTGATACCACATTTAATTTTAAGCAGCGGACTTAGTGGACTTGCGATCATGTTCGGAATCATCACCCCAGTCAACACAGGGATATTGAATTTTCTGATGAACCTGCCATTGCTGATTCTTGGGTACCTGAAATTAGGGAGACGCTTTATCACCTATACGATATTATCAGTTGTCGTGATTTCCATCAGTTTATACCTCATTCCAGTTCACGGAATTTCCACTGAACCGATTTTGTCTTCTTTATTTGGCGGAATCATATCGGGAATTGGTATAGGCATCGTCTTTCGCGCTTCGGGGTCTTCGGGCGGCTTTGATATCATTGCCATGCTATTGGCTAAGAAGAGCGACTTTCCGCTTGGTACATTGCTTTCGGTGATGAATGCAGTTGTGGTGGTAATCTCAGGCTTCATCTTCGGTTGGGATGCCGCATTATATACACTGATTTCCATTTATGCAGCAGGAAAGGTGATCGATACGATCCATTCCAATCACATTAAATTAACATTGATGATCGTTACCAAAAAGAGTGACGAAATGAAAACGAAGCTCCTGACCAACCTATATCGTGGAATTACCGTCATGGATGGTGAAGGTGCATATTCAGGAGAAAAGAGCAAAGTAATGATGACAGTCATTACACGTTATCAGTTAACGGATGTAAAAACAATGATAAAAGAAGTGGATCCGAATGCTTTTGTTAATATAACCGAAACTGCCGAGGTCATGGGTATGTTTCATAAAGAGTGATGATAATGAGAAAAGCCTCCCGACATTGCGGGAGGCTTTTTTTGATCATGAATGTTAATTTCCAAATTGTTTTAGTAAAACGTTCATTTCAGAACTTAGTTTTAAGAATAAAGGTTTGTTTTTCATATCCAAGGCTTCATCGATCTGTTTTGCAAGGATATGCTTTTTGGTAGTAAGGACGGCTTCCTGAATAATCATATCAATTAACATTTCCTGAACCACGGCATCGTTTTTCATTTCGCTCATTGATAAGGACTTCACTGACTCTGAATAAGATTTTTCATTTTTCAAAGTTACCACCCCTGACCCTTTTTATTATTATATGGATTTGAGCGGATAAAATCAACTGAAAATTTAAAAAATTTAAATTATGATAGAGAATGTGTCGTTTGGATGACGAAAAAGCCACTATATAAAAGAATTTTAAATTTTTTGTGAACTTACTTTTTATGTTTAAGGGTTATGCTATTATAGTGAGTAATTTAACATACATTTACTATCTCCCTTCACTCTTCTTGGACAGGAATTGAAGGGTACAAGCAATTAAGAATATAACATTTGGAAAGTGATAGCGATGTTTAGCAATGAGGAAGAGGTGGATTAAAAATGAAGGAACACAATCAGGGAATCATCGAGGAATATGAAATCACGCCACATACACTAATGGTTGCTCCAATTAATTACGGCAGTAAAATATATGCCCGTATCGTTGAAATCGAGGACGAGTTCATCTCCCCGTTTAAACCTATGGAAATCATAAAGAAAAGCTGCGAGTTCTTCGGATCAAGTTATGAAGGACGCAAGCAAGGCACGAAACAGCTCATAAACATCACACATAAAGCACCGATCGCGATTGACCCGACCAGTTCGATATTCTTCTTTCCAACTACATCTCCGTTACGTCCTCAATGCATCTGGTTATCACATGAGCATGTGGTATCCTATGATCGCCTGGATTCCAAACATACAACCATCACATTCAGGAATAGACAAACCATCGATATAGCTGTGTCATGCAGCTCTTTCGAAAACCAGCTGCATCGGACCTCATTTTTAAAAACGAAATTGATCCAGAGGATTGAGGAAACAAAGAGGAAATCTTTTTATCTGTTCACTGATGCTAATGGAGTCAAGGCTTCAGAGGTAATCTCAAAGTATATACCGCGATAAGAGGGGGGCAGGGGAAAAAATCAGAGTAGAATGCAAACGGGAATATTCAAATTTAAAGCAGCCCTTCTTATTAAAGAAGGGCCCTGGAATCAATCTTCAAATAATTCATCCATTAAATCGTCAATTTCTTTTCTTAATCTTTCAGTTCCTTCTTTGGAAATGGTGATGGTATCACCATCGATAATCAGCATATCTCCTACTTTTGCTCCCTTGGGAAGAGCACTTTTAGGAAAATCCTTCATGTCACCACCATCGATTTCGACGACAGCGATCTTTCCTTCGAAGCGATCAATAATTCCTTGTACCAATTATTTCACCGTCTTTACAGTAATTTTCTGACCTGTAGAAGTAAAAATAATGTTACCTGATTTATCTGTGAGATAAGTTTTGGCTTTCACTGAATTCAACCGTTTTATAACAGTGGAAGTAGGGTGCCCATAGCCATTTGTCCCTACACTGATTACAGCATATTTCGGTTTTGTTTTGTTAATGAAAGCTGAACTTGTCGATGTTTTTGCACCATGATGGGCTACCTTAAGTACATCCACACTTGGAACCAGTTTTTTAGCCAGCATATCCTTCTCTGCTTTTTCTTCGGCATCACCTGTAAACAAGAATGTTTTTTTGCCGTGTTTAAGCAACAGGACAGCACTCCAATTATTTAAGTCAGACTTAGCATAGTCTTTAACAGGTGCAATGAATTTAAGGGAATTATCCTTTGCTTTAGTGTTGATTTCCACGCCCGTCTTCGCTTTTTTTATTGTAAGCTTCTTCTTCTTGACAGCCGTTAAAAAGTCTTTGTATGCCTGGGTAGTATGTGAAACTTTTGGGGCATACACAGATTTTACACTAAGCGATTTGATCACATGTGCAAGACCGCCAACATGATCCGCATCTGGGTGAGTGGAGACTAATGCAGTAAGTGTTTTTACCTTTTGTTTTTTTAGGTAGGCAACAACCTCGTCACCCTTTCCTTTACCGCCGCCATCGATTAAAACGTTTTCATTACCGGTTTGTATCAGGATTGAATCTCCTTGTCCAACGTTGATGAAATGTACCTTTACACTTGAGGCTGCCTCAGTTGTTTTAAGTCCAGTGAATAAAGACAAAACAAGAACAGCCACCAGTAGAATATTTATTTTCTTCATTTTTCCCCTCCAGTTAATAATTTACCATGTGTAACCGGAAAAATGGGAATATGGACACGGTTTTTATTTGTAGTAAAAAAAGGATGATGTCGTCTGAATCTATGGGTAGAGAAAATGATCGTGGGTATTTATGATTAATTTCTTGATTTAAAGAATCAATAAAAAATCTATTTCTTTCAGAAAAGAGTGTGAAGTTGGCATATATTAAAGGAGCAGACTCCCGGAGAAAGTTAGGATTACCAACAAAATATTTGTTAAAGAGATTGTTTACTATTTTTTAGGATTTGTTCAATTTAAACGTTGATACCCCCTCAGGCACTCGCTTTCCGCGGTCGGTCCGTGAGCCTCCGCACCTTTCGTTCCAACCAACTTTGTTTTAAAATTTAGATAGAAACCCTTTTGGCTACAAATTAAACCATGCAAATAAAACATTGCATGGATCATTAGGGATGAGTAAAAGTTTCCTTATGTTTGACTCCTTAGTACATAATATAATAAACACCGATGATGTATCTTTTGTTCAGTGTTTCACAAATGGTTTTGTTTTTCTGGAAGTTCTTTTTGCTTTATACATTTAATATAAAGAGGTTGTTATTAGTAGATAATACTATGCATGGATATGCAATTAACATCTTTCTCAATAAGGTTGTACTGACACTAAAATGATAGTTTAGACGTATAGTTATAATATATGAATGGAAATTAAATGTCGCTTAATAATGAACAAACGGGCCAGACCTTATAAACGTTAAGGACATTTTCGTCGAAACTGTTGTCTTAATTCAGTATGCAGTAATTGTGTAAACGGCTTGTGTAACAAGAAGTGGAGAAGCGGCTATTGCAGTCCTCGGTTCCTTTAATAGGGAAGAGGATAATATACCAGAAGGATGCAGTTTCGACATTCTGCCGTTTAATCACCTAGAACAAAGGCGATGCTATGCATACAGCAAACTTTTAATGAAGGATGCTCAAGGGAACTTGAAGTAACGCAGTTAAATATAAAAGGTATTTTAATCTGAAAACTATGGCAGACGTTTCATCCGACATGCGAGAGTTTGATCCAAAAAAGGATAGCATGGGCTTTTTAAGCGGCCCATCGTCCTAAAGGAATTTCCATTCTTTCGATGCAGGGAATGGTTGACGGCAATCGATCAGGGAAAATCATGGGATACGTGTTACATTCTGCGGCGGATCATGATATTGGTTACTTTTACATCGATTTGTCGAAGCTGGCTGTTTTCCTATCCTTCTCTCCAATAAGATGAGTCGATCATAACGGGTGCCACTCCAACCTTTGTCATGGAGCATGTAATTAACTTTCATTTAAGAGACTTAAAACTTAAATGTTAAAAGGATATTCAGTATGCACTGAATTACATAGGTTATGCCTTGGTTTGAACTAGCCAATTAAATTATGATGTTATGGAATACTCAAACAGGGGGAATGGAGGTAAGCGAGTCTAATCGATCTTGATCATGAAAGACTCCCTTACCTTTATGTCAGGAAAGATGCGATGCTTTTTTATGGTCAACCTTTTTACATCCAAGGGAATTTGTATCCTTCCGGAAGGCTCCCTTTTAACCCGTTAATCCCTTGAGGTTTTTTTTTCTAAAAAGTAATGACATAACAAGTCTTCGGTTTTGTTGCGAAGGCGGGGATTGAAATAATTATGATGTTCCTCGTATCCTTTATATAAAAAACAATACATCGTGAAGGATTCATCGCGTTTGATTTCACTAACTTTAATATTCTCTTTGCGCAAATAGCGCCGTACCTCGGCAAGTTCGTCTTGAACCACTTTTAAAGTATGTTCGACCAGCTCCGAATAGGGCCTTTTTAATTTAAACGGACTAATTTCGATGACCTTGAGATCCCGGTTTAAGATTGTAATAACCATAGGGAGGTAGATGGCTTTTTCAATCATATTGCGGTCACCTTCTGGAATGCGGGTCATCATGACCGCCCCTTTCTAAATAGCGCGTTTTTAATACTAATATGTATATCCTGCAAAAATAAGAACGTTTGTTCCGTTTTTATCCTAATGTATTTTCAGTGGTTATGCAAGCAGTTTTGATAAATCTAGAAATATTCGTTAACAAGATTATGTTTTCCGGAGATAGGGAAAGTATGAAGATATATGGATAATAATTCTTGCAATTTCGGGGGAAAGTGATATATCTAAAATAAACGGTTTATAATAAGTTTATGCTGCTTTGATGGCAGCATGTCGAGGGAGATAATTATGGATTTGGATACTATACGTGAGTGGTTTACACTTGATCATATATCGGCACTTATTCAGCAATATCGCTCATTCGGTCCAATTCCCGGGATCTTACTGCCGATGCTGGAAGCTTTTTTGCCTTTTTTGCCCTTAGTGGTGTTCGTGCTTGCCAATGCAACGGCATTTGGTCTCTGGTGGGGGTTTTTATTTTCTTGGATTGGTGCGGTAGCGGGTTCTTTTTTGATCTTTTGGATTATTAGAAGATATGGTCAAATGAGGTTTTTCCGATTTTTGCAAAGGCATAAACAGGTGCAGAGGTTGATGGTTTGGGTTGAGAGCCATGGATTCGGTCCTTTGTTCATATTGCTCTGCTTCCCTTTTACACCTTCGGCTGTCGTTAATATCGTGGCAGGACTATCGAAAGTCAGTACCCTGCAATATGGACTTGCGGTAGTTGGAGGGAAGGCGGTGATGATTTTTACGATCAGTTTCGTAGGTTACGATTTAGTATCATTGATTCATAAACCTGTGCGAACGATCATTATCGGAATCGTCATCTTTATCCTATGGTATGTGGGGAAAAGACTGGAAGTCCGGTTAAATAAAAGCATGAAGAGAGAAGAAGGGCAATAAATTAATATATAAATGCAGTAGGGGTTGAACTAGATGGAAAAAACAAACAAGAATTCTTTATCCGATTGGATAAAACCAGCGATGATAGCTTTTGTTATTTACATCTTAATCCGTACATTTCTCTTTTCAAGCTATGATGTTGAAGGAAAGTCGATGCAGCCGACCCTTGAAGATGGGAATAAACTTGTCGTGAATAAAATCAATTACCAGATTCATGATATCAACCGTTTTGACATTATTGTTTTTCATGCGAATTCACAAGAAGATTATGTTAAGCGGGTTATAGGGGTTGCAGGTGACCGTATTCGTTATAAAGATGATTGGCTTTACGTAAATGGTGAGAAAGTGGATGAGCCTTATCTTGAGAAATTCAAGGAAGGTTTCCCAGGACAGGATTTTACAGGTGATTTTACATTAAAAGAATTGACGGATATGACCAAAGTTCCGGAGGGCAAGCTTTTTGTCATGGGTGATAATCGTCTTGAAAGTGCTGACAGCCGTCACTTTGGTTATATACCGGTAGAAAATGTTGTCGGTAAAGTGGATGTTCGATATTGGCCGGTCAATGAGTTCAATTTTAAGTTTACAGGTGAGTGATCGTGGAAGCCCGGTATGATGCGGGCTTTTTCTTTTGGGGAAAACGCGAACGTACGATTGGTGTTTTTTTTAGGGAAACGGTAAAATAATAGAAAGTAAATCTAATTGGAAACAGAAACCTAGTCATAAAGACGAAAGTATTTCTGGTATGATGGGTCTAGATATTATGTTGTAAGGGGGAAAAAGAGATGTCACTCCGTTTTTTACTGGGAAGATCGGGTACAGGGAAAACTTCGAATATATTGGACGAAATCCGCTCTAAATTGGCAGAAGATCCCGAAGGAAATCCAATTATCTACCTCGTTCCTGATCAGATGACGTTTCTATCTGAATATAAATTAATTAAAACACCAGGCCTTGCCGGAATGATCCGGACACAGGTTTTCAGTTTTAGCAGGCTTGCTTGGCGCGTTCTTCAGGAAACCGGAGGGATGAGCCGGCTGCATCTGGATAGTGTTGGCGTTAATATGCTGATACGGAAGATCATGGATGATAAAAAGGAAGAGTTAAAGATGTTCAGTCGATCTGCTGATAAGCAGGGGTTCATTGCACAAATGGAGCTGATGCTGGCTGAGTTCAAGCAGTATTGCATCCAACCTGATGACATTCAAAACTATTTGGCTGAAACCTCACAGGCCGGCAGCGGCATTCAGGATAAACTGCATGATCTTGAATTGGTCTATCAGGCTTTTGAGGATGAAATGGTCAATAAATATTTAGACTCCGAAGATTATTTCACTTTGCTGATCGAAAAAATGTCAGGGTCTTCATATATAAGGAATGCGGATATATATATCGATGGTTTTTATAGTTTGACTCCACAGGAATTATTGATTGTTGAAGAAATGATGAAGCTGTGCAGGAGTGTAACGATCTCGCTGACTTTAGATCAGCCCTACAGGAAATATGCTCCGGATGATTTGCAATTGTTCAGGCAAACGGGAAACCTTTATCATCACCTATATCAGGCTGGATTGAGGAATGGCATACCGATTTCAGAAGATCGAATCTTAAAAAGATCGGAAAGGTTTCGAAAGAGTCCGGGGCTGAATCATCTGGAAACTTATTTTTCCATTCGTCCTGCACGAACGTTAGAGCAGTCACCTGATGTAACGATCGCCCAGGCAGTTAACCGCAGAGCTGAGATTGAAGGAGTTGCCCGGGATATCTTGTCGCTGGTCAGACAGAAACAGCACCGTTTCCGTGATATTGCGATTTTAGTCCGTAACGGGGAAGCATACGCAGATATTTTACAAACCGTTTTTCGGGATTATCAAATTCCCTTGTTCGTCGATTCCAAGCGGACGATGCTGAATCATCCTCTGATTGAACTGATTCGTTCGACTTTGGAGATCATAAATGGCTATTGGCGTTATGAACCGGTATTTCGTGCAATCAAGACGGAGCTTCTATTTCCGCTGCAAAAAAACCACGACCGGATGCGTGAACAGGTAGATAAGCTGGAAAACTATGTGCTGGCCCGCGGCATTAAAGGAAGCGGGTGGACGTCCAAAGATCGTTGGACCTACCGGCGCTTCCGCGGTCTGGAACTCGAGGACCGGAACCAAACGGATAAGGAAATGATGCTTGAGCAAGAGTTGAATGAAATGAAGCAATTATTTACCGAGCCCATCTTGAGGCTCTCAAAACGGGCTAAAAAGGCTGCTAATGGCAGGGAATTGTGTGAAGCCCTTTATCTATATCTTGAAGAATTGCATATACCGGAAAAATTGGAAAAGCTGAAACTGGAGGCAGAAGAAGCAGGTGATTTGGTATCGGCAAGAGAGCATGAGCAAACATGGAATGCGGTTGTCGACCTATTGGACCAATTCGTTGAACTGCTGAGCGGGGAAGAGCTTTCCATGAAACAGTTTGCGGTAATCATTGAAGCTGGTCTGGAGTCTCTTGAATATTCTCTGGTACCGCCGGCAATTGACCAAGTATTAGTCGCTAATCTAGATTTATCCCGCCTGGATGATGTGAAGACAGCTTTTGTTATCGGATTGAACGAAGGGGTTCTGCCGGGAAAAGCAGTATCTGACGGGATATTTTCAGATAGTGATCGTGATGTGCTGCTGGCTGGTGGACTTGATGTTGCCCCAAGTTCGAAAGTGCGCCTGCTGGATGAGGAGTTCACAGCATACAAAGCATTCACTACGCCTGCCGAGACCCTTTATTTATCATATCCGCTTGCCGATGAGGAAGGGAAGGCGCTTTTACCTTCATCCTATTTGAAACGGGTAAGGGACGTATTGCCTAACGTTTCCGATGTGTATTATATGAACGATCCGTCCGATCTGTCTGCGGAGGAACAGGTGAAATATGCAGCGAATCATGATGTGGCCCTTTCGTACCTGGCTGCCCAATTGCAGCTGAAGAAAAGGAACTATCCAATCCATTCACTATGGTGGGATGTATATAATGCCATTATTGATGATGAAATGGCCGGTCCTTCAGCAACTAAGGTTTTATCGAGCCTTTTTTATCAAAATAGGACTAAGAAATTAACTGAGGAAACAAGTAAGCAATTATACGGTGAGAGCATTCTTACGAGTGTATCCAGGATGGAAATGTTCAATAGCTGCCCGTTTTCCCATTATGCGGCTCATGGCTTGAAGTTGAGGGAACGGCAGATTTTCCGTTTGGATGCTCCGGATATAGGCGAGATGTTCCATGGAGCGTTGAAAATGATTTCCGATTACTTGAAGGAACATGATATTCCTTGGTCTACATTGACCCCGGAACAATGCTTGGAGCTGGCCAGAATTGCTGTGGAGAGACTTGCTCCTAAACTCCAAAATCAGATTTTGTTAAGTACGAACCGCCATCACTATTTACGCAGGAAACTCGAACACGTGATCGGACGTGCCTCGATCGTATTAAGTGCACATGCAAAGGCGAGCGGTTTTGCTCCGATCGGATTAGAACTTGGATTTGGAAAAAATGGCGAGCTGCCGCCACTTTCTTTCACATTGAAAAACGGTACGAAGATGGAATTGATCGGGCGGATCGACCGCGTGGATAAAGCGGAAGAAGATGAGGGTGTCTATTTGCGTGTGCTCGATTATAAGTCGAGTGAAAAGGAACTGAACATGAGTGAAGTATATTATGGACTAGCGCTGCAAATGTTGACATACCTTGATATCGTCGTCACCCATTCCAAGTCGCTGATTGGAAAAGAAGCGATTCCAGCCGGAGTTTTGTATTTTCATGTGCATAATCCCGTTGTCAAATCAAAGGGAATGCTCAGTTTGGATAAAATTGAAGAAGAAATTTATAAAAGCTTTAAAATGAATGGACTTGTACTGGACCATTCAAATGTCATTCAATTGATGGATACATCGCTTGATATTGAAAATTCGGGTAAATCGGATATCATTCCAGCTGGATTTAAAAAGGACGGATCGCTCCTGGCGGCTTCCAAAGTTGCCAGCAGGGAAGAGTTTTCGCTTCTGAATCATCATGTGCGCCGTATTTATCAGGAGGCTGGTGATCGAATGGTCGATGGTGATGTGGATATTACTCCATACAAATTAAAGGAAAAAACGCCGTGTACCTTCTGTTCCTTTAAATCTGTATGCCAATTCGACCAGTCACTGGAGGAGAACCAATTCAGGAATTTGGCACAGAAGAAACAAAATGACGTTCTTGAGCTATTAAGGGGAGAGGGGGAGAGCGATGAGTAAAACGAAAATTCCTGCTCTGCCAGGAGACGTGACTTGGACGGAAGATCAATGGAAGGCAATCTGGGCTAAAGATCAGGACATCCTGGTTGCAGCCGCTGCGGGTTCAGGGAAAACAGCGGTACTGGTCAATCGGATCATTCAAAAAGTCATTTCAGAAGAAGATCCAATCGATGTTGATGAACTGCTCGTGGTTACATTCACCAATGCCTCGGCTGCCGAGATGCGCCATCGGGTAAGTGAGGCATTAGAAAAAGCGATCGATGATAATCCGCATTCACAGCATTTACGTAAGCAGTTGAGCTTGATTAATCGTGCTTCGATTTCCACACTCCATTCCTTTTGTCTAGAGGTGATCAGGAAGTATTATTATCTTACGGATATCGACCCGGGCTTCCGAATTGCAGATTCAACGGAAATCCAGCTGCTCCGTGATGAAGTGATGGAAGAGCTTTTCGAGGAGCAGTATGGCCAAAGTGATAACGATGAGTTCTTTAATTTGGTCGATGCTTTCACAAGCGATCGAAATGATGATGCACTTCAGAATATCGTTCGGTCGCTGCATGATTTTTCGCAATCGAATCCAAACCCGGACCGATGGCTTGATGGTGCAGCCAGCATGTATGAGCTGGCAGATGATGATGGGATTGATGATCTTTCGTTTATCGATTCACTGAAGTTCGATATTGGTTTACAATTGGACACGGCCAGGGATTTATTGGAGCGCTCGCTCGCGTTGACTAAAATCCCTGGGGGGCCGGCTCCAAGGGCTGAGAACTATCTAGCCGATCTTGCACTGGTTGCTAAACTTTCGGAAGTGAAGGATCAATCCTGGAATGCACTTTATGAGGAAATCCAAAACGTGAAATTCGGGACGGCAAAACGTCTTACCGGTGCAGATTTTATCAAGGAAGTGGCTGATGAGGCTACCAAGTACCGGGATAAGGCCAAGAAGATCATCAAGTCGTTACAGGAAGAGTTATTTTCCCGGAAACCGGAAAGCTACCTGCGGGATATAAGGGAGCTTAAGGGTTATGTCGATACACTTGTAATGCTTGTTAAACGGTTTGACGAAAGATTCTTTGCTGCAAAAGCAGAAAAGAACTTGGTGGATTTCGCCGATTTGGAACATTATTGTCTTCAAATTTTGACAGGGGAAACCGTGGATGGTGAACGAAAACCTTCAGCGGCAGCCATCGAATACAGGAACCAGTTCAAAGAGGTACTAGTGGATGAATACCAGGACACGAACCTGGTTCAGGAATCGATCTTAAAATTGGTGACGGCTGATGGAGAATATGATGGGAATCTTTTCATGGTAGGCGATGTCAAGCAGTCCATTTACCGGTTCAGGCTTGCAGAACCGAATCTTTTCCTTGGAAAATACACACGATTTACCCATGACGGTGTTGATTCCGGACTGAAAATTGATTTAAACCGCAATTTCCGGAGCCGAAAGGAAGTTCTTGATGGGACCAATTTCTTGTTTCAACAGTTGATGGGCATTACAGTCGGTGAGATTGATTATGATGAAGATGCCCAATTGAAAAAAGGTGCCCCATATCCCGAAGACGATCCAAACCCGATCGAACTCCATTTAATTGATGGAGCAGTCGATCCTGAAGCTCATTTGGAAATGGAAGGATATGATGGCGGATTTGAGGCCGAGGAGCTTGAAAAAGCGCAGCTCGAAGCAAGGCAGATGGCCAAGCTCATTAAAAAGGCTATAAGCGAAAAGCATCGGATATATGATACGAAAACCAAAAGGTACCGATCTGCTACTTATCGGGACATGGTCATTCTTCTTCGTTCGATGCCATGGGCACCGCAAATCATGGAGGAATTTAAAAAGCAGGGAATTCCAGTATATGCTAATTTATCCACGGGATATTTTGAAGCGACCGAAGTGGCCATCATGATTTCCTTATTGAAGGTGATTGATAATCCGCAACAGGATATCCCATTGGCTTCCGTTCTCCGTTCACCTATCGTCGGGTTGGATGAAGAAGAGATGTCAAAGGTGCGTTTATTCCATACAGGAAGCTATTACGAAGCACTAGCTGATTTTTACAGAAAGAGTGACCCTGAAGAACATCCGGGGCTTTATGAAAAAGCCTCTTCATTTTATAAAAAACTAGTGAAGTGGCGGAAGCTTGCCAGGCAGGAGGCATTATCAGATCTGATCTGGCTCCTATACCGCGAAACGCAGTTTTATGATTTTGCAGGTGGGATGCCGGGCGGCAAACAGCGTCAGGCCAATTTACGAGCGCTATATGACAGGGCAAGGCAATATGAAGCAAGTTCTTTCCGCGGTCTGTTCCGTTTCTTGCGGTTCATAGAAAGGATGCAAGAACGTGGAGATGATTTAGGGGCAGCTCGGGCTTTAGGGGAACAGGAAGATGTAGTCCGGCTGATGACAATTCACTCGTCAAAGGGGCTTGAGTTCCCGATCGTGTTCATTGCCGGTCTTTCCAAGCAATTCAATATGATGGATTTACGAAAGTCCTATTTACTGGATAAAGATTATGGCTTTGCGGCAAAGTATGTGAATTCCGAATTACGGATAACTTATCCATCCCTCCCTCAATTGGCTTTTAAGAAAAAAAAGCAGCTTGAATTAATTGCCGAGGAGATGCGTGTCCTCTACGTGGCGCTAACAAGGGCTAAGGAAAAGCTTTATTTGATTGCCAGTATCAATGATGCAGAAAAAACGCAGCAGAACTGGGAAAGTAATGCGGCACATGGAGATTGGCTATTGAAGGACTATGTACGGGCAGGTGCAAAAAGTTATCTTGATTGGATTGGTCCATCCCTTGTCCGACATCGGGATTCTCTTGGTGCTGCAGGTCTTGGCCTGGAAATGGAGTCGCATCCATCGAATTGGTCCATTTCCGTCATTCCAAGTGAAGAGCTTGCTGTTCTGGATGAGGAAGAGGCACTGGTTCAAGAGCAAATGCTTGAACATGTCCAGAAATCGGAGAAGGTCGGCATCGTTTCCGAGTTTTATGATGATATCAAGGAACAGCTGGAATGGGAGTACCCCGAGCATGAGGCGACGGTGTATCGTTCCAAGCAATCCGTTTCTGAATTAAAACGTCAATATGAACTCAAGGACGAGCAAAGCTCCACAGAGCTGTTGCGTAAATTTAAGCGGCCTATCACGAAGCGGCCGACTTTCATGCAAGAAAAGTCACTGACTCCTGCTGAAAGGGGTACGATTACACATTTAGTCATGCAGCATATTGATCTATCTAAAGAGATTACCATTCAATCGATTCAGCAACTGATCATTGATCTGATTCAACGTGAGCTATTGACGGAGGAACAGAAAGAAGCTGTGGATCCGGAGACGATCGTCGATTTCTTCGATAGTGAAATCGGCCAAAGAATGCAGAGGGCCGAAAGCATTCGCCGTGAAGTGCCATTTACGATGTCGCTGCCTGCAAAGGAAGCTTACAGCGATTGGACAGCTGGAGATGAAGAAGTCCTTATACAAGGGGTGATTGATTGTATCTTTGAGGATGAACAAGGTCTTGTGCTTCTCGACTATAAAACGGATACGATCACCGGCCGTTTTGCAAGCGGATACGAAGGGGCTAAAGGGATTCTTGCCGATCGATACCAGATGCAGCTTCAGCTTTATACGAGGGCTGTTGAAGGAATAATGAATAAGAAGGTAACCGGCCGTTACTTGTTTTTCTTTGACGGCTCGCATTTATTGGAAGTATAAGAGAGAAGAGTGTCCCATTGATGTGGGACGCTTCTTTTCGGTTAAATAAACAGAATAGTTTGAAAAAGTATAAATGCCTACTATATACTAGTGGAGAAAAATACCTTTTTAAAGGAGTAGAGAAGAGTATGACGAGTGAGATCAAGAGCAAGGGATACTTTGGTGAGTTCGGTGGAAGCTTCATACCGGGTGAACTTCAGGAAGTTATGGATATTTTAGAAACGGAATTCCTGAAATATAAGGATGACCCTGAATTCATTGAGGAGTTCCGATATTATCTGAAAGAATATGTCGGACGCGAAAACCCGTTAACACTTGCAAAGAATTTAACGGAAAAGGTTGGCGGGGCAAAAATATACTTGAAGCGTGAAGATCTGAATCATACAGGTGCTCATAAAATTAATAATGCGATCGGACAAATCCTGCTCGCTAAACGAAGGGGTGCTAAACGCATCATCGCAGAAACAGGAGCAGGACAGCATGGTGTGGCCACTGCGACAGCATGTGCGATGTTTGGCATGGAGTGTGTGATCTATATGGGTAAGCTGGATACGGAGAGGCAGGCATTGAATGTCTTTCGGATGGAATTGCTGGGGGCAAAAGTCGTAGCTGTCGAAAAGGGACAGGGTCGATTGAAGGATGCTGTTGATGAGGCATTGAATGACTTGGTGCAAAACTATGAAAATACTTTTTACTTGCTTGGTTCAGCAGTGGGGCCACACCCATATCCAACGATCGTTAAGCATTTCCAATCAATCATAAGTGAAGAATCGAAGCGCCAGATCCTTGAAAAGGAAGGGAAACTGCCCACAGCCATCATTGCTTGTGCAGGAGGGGGAAGTAATGCAATCGGTGCTTTTGCTCATTATCTCGATGAAGAAAATGTCCGTTTAATTGGTGTAGAGCCAATTGAAGCCCCAAGTGTTTCGCAAGGTGTCCCGGCAGTATTGCACGGATTCAAAAGTTTGACGTTAGTGGATGAGCAAGGGGAACCAAGACCGACATTTTCCATAGCCGCCGGTTTGGATTATCCGAGCGTGGGACCCGAGCATAGTTTTTTGAAAGATAGCGGACGAGCGGAGTATGTTACGGTAAAAGGGGAAGAAGCTCTGGAGGCTTTTCAGGTATTATCCAAAACAGAGGGAATCATTCCAGCTCTCGAAAGCTCACATGCCCTAGCTCACGCCATGAAGCTCGCTAAAGAGTTAACAAGGGATGATATACTTATCGTCAATTTATCAGGCAGGGGAGACAAAGATGTAGAGCAAGTATTTAACATGTTAAAAAAATAGTCCGAAATTAAAAGCCTCCCTGGAAATGGGAGGCTTTTTCTTTGACTAATTATTCCCTGTAATGGGCTGGTCGACCCCATTGACATCAAGGACATTGCTTCCATTCAGGCCATTGGCCGTGAAGGTGATTGCAGCTGTGTTCCCTGAACCAGATCCGAAAACGGATTTGGAGGAAGACTTAGGGGAAATGACGGCGCAATCACCGAATAGCAGGTTTCCTTGCGCGACATTAAATACTTGAACCGGGCCGATAATGGCAGGCATATGAACCCCTCCTTTAATAGTTTAAGTGTTGTTGGTCGAATCCTCGATTGGCGTCTCTTCGTTTTCTTTAGGCACCACCCGAATATGCTTCACTCTTGATTCCATACGTGCATGGCCTACGTTCCCCACACCAACCACAGATGAGGCTGATACCCCGATTATATTGATATTGCCGACCCGTATGAAGGGATTCGGATTTGAAAAACTTGATATGACTGGTTCATTCAATCTTGGGATATAAAATGGTTTCTTAAAAATGTCATAGTCTTCGAAATGAATATCGACTGAGTCGAAAGTTTCACTTTTCTTTTGAACGGCTAAAGCCAGGGAATTCCCGTCAATATATGAGGTGTCCCCAATTTGCATGGAGGAGCTGAATGATACCGTGTCGGAAAATATAGATTTTACTTTTGATATTCTTGAAAACATGTTTTTTACCCTTCTGGAGTAATCGGTACGAATGGCCCGATGATCAGAGATTCCGGTGGGGTATCGAATGCTGAGGATAGTTGGACCGTTTGTACATCCCCAATGAGAAATAAAGCAGAGCTTGCTACACCGGTAATTTTGATATCTCCTACACATAGCTGATGATTGGTTACATTAAACTCCATTTGAATTTCCTCCTGTCTCGGCTTGTGAATGTGTAATGAATTGTAATAATGCAGTTTGAATATCGGATTTCACCTTTTCCCTGATCTTTTCCTTGATATTCTCCCTTTGTTGCGGAGCGCGTTCCGCGTAAGAAAGGTTATCGAAATACATATTGATGCGTTGATGAAGCTGGCGTTCGACATCTTGCTTAATGAAGTCATGATATGAGGGTTCCAATGATGTTTTCAGTTGGTTTTCAGCATCGGTGATCATATTTTCCAAGTCTGAAAGGATTTCGTTGTGAATTTCCTGGACGACGATTTCCCTGCCTGGAAATAGGTTAGGGGCAGGCTGAACAGGTTGGTTGTTGACGGCAAATTCATCTATGTTGTTAAGGTCAGTTGGATTTAAACCGATATTCAATGTTCCATCCAAAGATTCGACTTTTAACTGATCGAATTTATATTCAATTTTATCAACATGGATTGGCGGTTTATTTTTCAGCTCGGCAAGTTCATCTGTCAGGCGTTTGATTTCGTGTTCAAGTTTCATGATTCGTTTATCCTGGGCTTCAAGAAAACGCTGCATTTGTATGGAATATGAATATAGATCCTGATTCACGATTCAACACCTCACCTTCACAGTAAGTTAATTTCATATATGACAGTATATGAAAAAGTTGGATGTAGGTGAATGCCTATGAACTAGGAGGATGTAAATGGGACGAAACTGGGTAATGGGGTTACATCAGCTTCAATTTGGGGAGCAGGCCCTGTGAATCCACCGGTATTGGCTAATGTCGAATATGGTTTAATCACTCCGGCACTTCCTATTTGAAAAACGGATGAATTGGCGATGCTTTCAATTTTTATCATATTGATTTGTATGGTCTGGTGAATATTGAAGATCATGCTGACTCCTTTCTTAAAACATTAGAGATTTAGGACCAGTGGCTGATCGACACCATCAGTATCATTTGTATTCGTGGTGCTATAGGCATTATAGAGGGATATGGATTCACCTGTATTGAAAGAGCCAGCACCTGCAAACGTTTTTGAGGTTGAATATGGATTAATTTTAAAGACGTCACCAATATGGACAATTCCACTGCTACCGACGTTGATGACTTGAACGATTCCTACGATGGCCGGCAAGAAGATCACCCTTTTTTTATTCAGGTTTTCCCCATGAATCTCAGGCCATGAGCCTATCACTGATGGGGGTTTCACTGTATTGTATGTTGACTCAAGATTGATGTGATTCATCTGCCTATTAATATATTGTTATATAACAACGGTTGGTATTATTGGAATCTTGGTAACAGATATGGTAATATAATGATAATTCAGAACTTTCAAATGAAGATAGAGGTGAGGAAATGAATGTACCATTAGTATTATCGCATTTCTTAGATCGAGCAGCCCTACTATATGGAGATAAGAAAGCCATCATTGGAGATGACAAGGTTTTAACATACTCAGAGCTGAATGGCCGTGTAAACCAGCTTTCAAATGGTTTAAGGGATATCGGTGTCAAAAAGGGTGATAAGGTGGCATATTTGGCACCTAACTCAATTGAAATGCTTGAAGGCTTTTATGGGGTATTTCAACTTGGGGCAGTAATCGTTCCCTTGAATATCCGTTTGAAGCCTGCAGAATATGTTTTCATTTTGAACCATAGCGAGTCCAAGGTCCTTTTCGTAGATCAGGAATTGTATCATCTAATTTCCCCTGTCAAGGACGAACTTAAATCGGTGGAGCACATAATCGTTCATTATAAGGATGAGGAGATAAATGAAACCGATTACAACCATTGGCTGGAACGTTATGATAACAAGTGTTTTAACCGGGAGTCAGTGGATGAAAATGATGTTTCGAGCCTTCTTTATACTAGCGGGACCACAGGAAATCCCAAAGGGGTGATGCTGACTCACCGCAATAACTATTTACATGCCTTGGGTGCTATGCATCATTTCAGGGTCAATGACCGCGATACATATTTGCACGTACTGCCGATGTTCCACGTGAATGGGTGGGGGGCGCCATTTTATTATACGGCAAATGGTGCCACTCAAGTTTGTTTGAGGAAAACCAGCCCAGAAATGATATTTAATGCACTGCAAAAGCATAAGGTTTCCATCATGCATATGGCACCGACGGTTCTGAATTCACTGTTCCAATATTATGAACGGAATGTTCAGAATATCGAGCAGGATATCCGAATCGTCGTTGCGGGCTCCGCTCCGCCTCCTGCATTCGTTACAAGGGTGGAAAAAGAATTAGGCTGGGAGTTCATTCAAATTTACGGAATGACGGAATCAACACCTGTCAGTCTGATATCGCTGATTCGTTCTGAATTCGATGATCTTCCGGAAAAAGAAAAATACAGAATGAAGGCGAAAGCCGGATATCCCATCATAGGCAGTGAGGTAAAGGTTATCCATGACGATGGTGAGGAAGTTGCCCATGATGGCGTGGATATCGGCGAGCTTATCGTCCGCAGCCATGGAGTGATGTTAGGTTATTGGAAAAATGAAGAAGCGACCAGCCAGACACTGATAAATGGATGGCTGCATACAGGGGATATGGCCACAATCGATGAAAACGGGAATGTGGATATAGTAGACCGCAAAAAGGATATAATCATTAGTGGCGGAGAAAATATCTCTTCAATAGAAGTGGAAGGAATACTCTACGAACATCCGGACATTCTTGAAGCGGCGGTCATTGCCGTTCCGCATGAAAAGTGGGGAGAGACACCGCATGCCTTCATCGTGCCAAAAATGGGCGTGGAATTAACGGAGGATGATATAAAGGCCTTCACACGGGAAAAATTAGCTCATTTTAAATCAGTTACCAGTGTGTCGTTCGTCGATGAGCTTCCAAAAACGGCATCGGGGAAAATACAAAAAATCCATCTCCGTAATGATTATTGGGAATCTAAGGGGAAAACAGGCAGATTCGTTAATTGAAGCTCGCTAACGTTGTTCAGAAATGATCAGCGTTTTTTTTTTGTTGCCGTTTAAATTCGGTTTCATATTAAGCTATGCAGATACCGATCCTGATGAAATGAAGATTGAGGTGGACACTGATATGTAAGCCGCTAACTCATGCCATTGTTGGATAAGGGAAGGTCAATCAGGAACACTGGAATTTTTTTGAAATAAAGCTTCTTGTTTAACGATAAAGTGTTACTATTATAAAATATTTCAAATTATTATAATTTTCTTTTTTCATTATGTTGATTTTAACAGTTTGGATTGTGGGGGAGAGCATTGAAACGTATTCATTATAGCTGGGTTATTTTAATCATAACATTCTTCTCGATTATTGTAGCCGGAATCGTCAGGTCATCATCGGGAGTATTCATCGTACCATTTGAAAATGAGTTCGGGTGGGACCGGTCCGTCATTTCTTTAGCCTTTGCCATAAGTCTTTTTCTTTATGGATTATCGGGTCCATTCATGGCAGCCCTAATTGAAGTGCTTGGATTGAAGAAGATGATGGTATTGGCCATGTCAACTTTATTGGCAGGGATTCTCCTCACTTTTTTCATGCAGCATGAGTGGCAGCTCATTTTAATTTGGGGAATTATCATTGGATTGGGTTCTGGGGTGTTTTTAACGGTATTGAGTCCATATGTGGCAAATCGTTGGTTCGAGAAGAGGCGGGGGCTGGCGGTCGGGATACTGACGGCAAGTACGGCCACGGGCCAGCTCATTTTACTTCCGGTTTTAGCCATCATCAATGAGAGTTATTCGTGGAGATGGGCGATTGGATTAATTTTGGTCCTTAGCTTGATCATGCTGGCAATCATCCTTTTATTCATGAAAAATAATCCGAAGGAAGTCGGGACTCTTCCATATGGATTGGAAGAGGAAATGCAGGAGGCTGTTACAGTCCAAAATAAGAACCCCATCGCCATGGCTTTTCAGTCGTTGATTGAAGCAGTGAGAGTGAAGGAATTCTGGTTATTGGCAGGTAGCTTTTTTATATGCGGACTTTCAACGAGTGGATTGATCGGGACACATTTCATTTCTTACTGCATTAGTTTTGGTTTACCGGTTGTGACGGCAGCATCTCTGCTATCTTTCATGGGAATCTTTGATTTGATTGGTACGACTGTATCCGGATGGCTATCAGATCGTTTTGATAACCGGTGGCTGTTGTTTTGGTATTACGCTCTAAGGGGTGCTTCCCTCGTATTACTTCCTTTTGCATTAAATGAAGGTTCTATCGGTCTATTGATAATCTTTTCCGTTTTCTATGGGTTGGATTGGATAGCGACCGTTCCTCCGACCATAAGCATTTCAAGGCAAGTATTTGGCATGGAGAAAAGCGGGATCGTATACGGGTGGATATTCGCGGCCCATCAGGTGGGTGCAGCAGTGGCGGCGTACGGTGGAGGGCTTATCTTCAAAATATTCAACTCCTATACATGGGCATTTTTCCTTGCAGGAATCTTTTGCTTGTTGGGCAGCTTGTTTGTCATACTGATAAAAAAGCAAAAAGCGGTCACGAAAGTTAAAGGTGATGCAATGGAGATATAGAAAAGATGTTAAATCTGTATGAATGAAAGAGGGTGTACCTATGAAGGGCGCGATGGTACCATTGCAGGAAAGTAAACGGATCGTAAGCATCGATATTTTACGTGGCTTAGCCATTTTAGGGATTTTTTTAGTGAATATGCCTTCTTTCCACTCCCCGCTCTTGTACATAGATGGTGCCGAGCGGTGGGCAGGAGGATGGGATGGTATTTTGTACAGATTCAGCGATATAGTCGCACAGGCCAGCTTCTATCCGTTATTTGCCTTTCTGTTCGGTTTCGGGGCAATCATTTTGGCAGTAAGGAGTGAAGAAAAGGGTATTTCATTTCCGTTACTATATATGAAAAGGCTAAGTTTCCTGCTGATACTGGGCTGTATTCATGCTTTCTTCATCTGGCATGGGGACATCCTCATTAATTATGCTGTATTTGGGTTTGCACTTTTGTTTTTTTATAAGATGAAGGGCCGGAATTTAATTCTGCTTGGCTCGGTTTGTTATGTCCTGCCTTTTGCGATATTGGGTTCTCTATTTCTTATAATGGGCATTTTTGATAGGGAAGGGATGGCGATCACGACTGATTCGGCGATGATGAAACAGTCTTTGGAAGTTTATCAATCTGGTACATTTCCGGAACTGATGAGTCAAAGGGCGTTGGATTGGTATATGGTGAACAACCCTTTTAATGCCATTATCCTTTTTTTATCGATTTTTCCGTTTTTTTTAATGGGAGCAGGCGTGGCAAAACAAGGCTTTCTCCAAAATCCAACCCAATATAATCGACAATTGAAAGCGATATCGATCGTAAGCTTGCTATTGGGCATGTCAATCAAGATGCTGCCATATGTGACGGTATACCATTTTGGAACGATATTCGTCCAGGATTATTTGGGAGGACCGTTACTTACGATTTTTTATATCACGGCAATCACGATTTTGGCGGAACGTGCTGGGGCTTCCCGCCTGTTACATCCGCTTTCGTATATCGGAAGGATGTCGATGAGCAATTACTTGTTCCAATCGATGGTATGTACGGGCATTTTTTATTCATATGGCCTTGGTTTATATGGATCAGTCTCATATACGACAGGATTTGTTTTTCTAATAGCGCTGTTTTGTCTGCAAACCCTGCTTTCCTTATTGTGGATGGGTCTGTATAAATATGGACCGGTTGAATATATATGGCGTTTTTTTACGTATGGTAAAAAGCCGGTCATGCGCAGGTAGGGACCCGTTAAGGAGAAATGTAAATGATGTTCATTAAATTGTTGGTTTTACCCATTCAGGTGGATACTTAGTTTTGTTTTTTTGTAAAAGCCTATGATATGATGAAATGGAAACTGAACGAGGGGGCAAAAAAATGACACATATGCATATTACAGCTTGGGTTATCGGAATCATTCTTTTCTTTGTCACATATTCGATGCTTAAAGGTGCAAACCCGAAAGCGAAAATGCTACATATGATAACACGGTTGTTCTATCTATTGATTTTCCTTACTGGCGGCATGCTGATCACTGATTTTGGTGCCTATGCAGTAAAAATGATTGTTGGTATCATCGTGATTGCGGCGATGGAAATGGTGCTGGTCCGTACGAAAAAAAGAAAAAGCACAGGTGCCATGTGGATATTGTTCATCGTAGCGCTTGTATTCGTCCTTTATTTAGGACTTTCACTGCCACAAGGAATGGACTTTTTTTAATACAGAATTAAAGACGGGTAAATGAGGAAATCTCATTTACCCGTTTTCTTTTACCCGTTATTGTGAATTCACTTTCTCAATGACGATCCTTTTTCCGGTGTTCAGGGTGAATTCAAAACGGTCATGATCCTTTTTCCCGTAAGAAAAATGGTGCTGAACGAGACAAATTTGGCTCTCGTTATCAAAGGTGAAGAAATTCACGCCGGACTGGTTTGGGACGGCCCTTAAAAAAGTGAGCTGGTTATAGCTATATATACAATCATAAATAGAAAAATCAAGTGAATTCAATGTCGTTACAAATTGGAAAAAGGAATCATCGTTCAATTCTTCCAATAAACGTTCAAAAGAGTAGAGCAGTTTTTTGCGTATCCGAATGGGCTCATTTTCCCTTAAGAAGGTGATTTCCCGATGAAGCAGGATCTTTCCCTCTTCTTCAATTACTCCTTGCTGCCAGCGCCCGCCCCTGTACACTTCGATGATGGTGTCAACGTGGTCTTCAATGGAGCAGGCCTCATCTGTTTCATCATCGAAAAAAATCCATTGTTGATTGATATTTTCCACTGTTCCTTCGGTAAAAGCTCTTGTTTGCCTATTCATTAACTTAGTTCGTTGTTGCTGACTCATACATATACCTCCAATAGTGGAATCCTCACCTACTTTTTAGTCAAAATCCAATGAAAATATAACTGTATATTTTAAAATATTATGGACAAATAACCATCTTTCCGTCTTTGCATAGGCTATGTTTAACACGGGATGCTTTGCTCAACAATTCATTAACGACGCCAGGCGTTGTTGGCAGGTGGCCCTATGGAATGATGCTGAGCGATACTTAGGGACTGTAAATCTTTTTAAGACAGGGAGCCAATATATTTTTGATAGTCCGGATAGAGAGGATGAAGTGTAAAATGTGTGGGATAACAGGCTGGGTGCATTTTCAAAAAGATTTACGGACAAAAACGAAAACGCTGGAAAACATGACAAAAACGTTGGCAAAGCGGGGGCCTGACGAAGATAATGTTTGGAGCGAAGCCCATGTTGCCTTTGGTCATAAACGGTTAACGGTTGTCGATGCGGAAGGCGGAAAACAGCCGATGACGAAAAATCAAGAAAACGGCAGATATACGCTTTGTTATAATGGTGAGCTATATAACACCGAGGATATTCGTAAACAGCTATTATTAAAAGGATATTCCTTTAACGGTCATTCTGATACAGAAGTTTTGCTAACTTCTTATATAGAATGGAAAGAAAAATGCATTGACTTGTTCAATGGTATTTTTGCGTTTGCGATTTGGGATGAAAAGGAACAGAAATTATTCGTCGGAAGAGATCGCATGGGGGTAAAACCATTCTTTTATGCGGAAAGGGACGGCGGGTTCATTTTCGGATCGGAGCTGAAGGCGATTCTGGCCCATCCGGATGTTAAAACGGAGATTGACCGCGAAGGGTTGTCTGAAGTTTTTGGTGTTGGTCCATCCCGGAAGCCAGGTTCAGGCGTATTTCATAATATCCAAGAATTAAGGCCTGCCCATGCGCTTACTTTATCAAGGAAAGGCCTCCGGATTTGGAGATATTGGAATGTGAAAAGCGAAGAACATCGGGATACTCTTGATGAGACGGCCGAGAAGGTTCGCTTCCTTGTCGAAGATGCAGTGACGCGGCAACTTGTATCTGATGTTCCGCTTTGTACCTTCTTATCAGGAGGGCTTGACTCTAGCGCAATTACGGCCATTGCTGCAAATGCCTATCAAAAAGAAGGGAAAGGCCAGCTTCATACGTATTCCATTGATTATGAGGATAATGAGCGTTATTTCAAGGCAAATGATTTCCAGCCAAACTCCGATGGGTATTGGATTAAAAAGATGTCGGATAGTTTTAACACGGTTCACCATTCATCGGTCATCTCTCAAGAGCAGTTGACAAATTATTTAACGGAAGCTGTCCTTGTAAGGGATCTCCCAGGCATGGCGGATGTCGATTCTTCTTTACTTTGGTTTTGTAAGGAAATCAAGCGGGATTTTGTCGTAGGCCTCTCCGGCGAATGTGCGGACGAAATTTTTGGAGGTTATCCTTGGTTTCACCGTGAGGATGATTTGAATCGTGCTGGTTTTCCATGGATGAGATCGACGGATGAGCGGGTATCTTTATTGAAAACGGGATGGCGCGAGAAATTGAAGCTGGAGGAATATGCCCAGGAAGCTTATTTGGCCACCCTTGCCGAAACGCCTAAATTGGAAGGGGAGAGCGGTATAGCGGCAAAGCGGAGAGAGCTTTTCTATGTGAATTTATTATGGTTCATGACGACGCTCCTTGACCGGAAGGACCGGATGAGTATGGGGGCAAGTCTAGAGGTGCGCGTGCCATTTGCCGATCATCGTCTTGTTGAATATGCATGGAACATTCCGTGGGAAATGAAAATGGAAGGCAACCGTGAAAAGGGTATTCTCAGGAAGGCTTTGGAGGGGCTATTACCGGATGAAGTATTGTATCGTAAAAAAAGTCCATATCCAAAAACCCATAACCCTATATATACAGACCGTGTGCAGGCGTGGTTGAAAGACTTACTGACGGATAAAAATTCGATCCTGCATGAATTTTTCGATAAACAGAAGCTAACCGATATAGTGGACTCCAAGGGTGCGGCTTTTAAAGTGCCATGGTTCGGTCAATTGATGTCAGGGCCACAATTGCTCGCGCATTTGGCACAGACCCATGTATGGTTCAAAGAATATGATATTCAAATAATCGAGTGAAAAAAACGGGGCGGATGATTATCAGCGCCCCGTTTTCATTTGCCTCAATGATTGATTGCGAGAATTTTATATTGATAACCACCCAATTCGAATTTGCCAACTTGTGTGGTTTCCTTCGTTCTTAAATCCGTTAGTGTACGTCCTTTCAAATCAACAGGAAGGGTAAAGGATTGCTTGACATCGGTCGGATTGATGAGGATCACGACAGACCGTTTTTCATTATACTTTTGGTAGGCCACGATATTTTCGTTTCCGGCAGTATCTAGGAATTTGAACTCCCCGTCATTGGCAAGTAACCGTTCTTCTTTTCGCAAGGAGATCAATGCCTTAATTTCATTGAGTAGCTCGGTGTTTTGTTTTTCTTCTTCCCAGACCATGCATTTTCGGCATCCTGGATCCATGCCGCCGGTTAAGCCGATTTCATCTCCATAATAAATACAAGGGCTGCCATTGAATGTCAGCAAGATTGCGTGAATGAGCTTGGCTCTAGCTAAATCTTCCCCGCAATCCGTGAAAATCCGCGGTGTATCATGGCTTCCAAGAAGGTTGAATGTCACGTCAAAAACATTGGTTGGATAACTGTGATAGATGGCTGTCATTTCATCAGTGAACTCGCGTGCATTGATGGTTTGTGAGGCGACCAGGCGAAAGACCTGGTTGGTGAAAGGGTAATTCATGACGGCATCGAACTGATCGCCGCGAAGCCAAGGCATGGAGTCATGCCAAATTTCCCCAAGGATATAAAGGTCAGGCTTTATATTTTTCACCGTTGTTCGAAATTCACGCCAGAATGGCTGATCGACTTCATTTGCCACATCGAGCCGCCAGGCGTCTATATCGAACTCCTTGATCCAATAAGTCGAGACTTCGAGCAGATATTCTTTCACCTCCGGATTTGCCGTATTCAATTTTGGCATCGATTCAAAAAAACCGAATGTTTCATAATTGGGCCTTTCCCCTCCCTTAAGAGGGAAGCTGTGTGGGTGGAACCAATCCTTATATTTCGATTTCTCCCCTTTTTCGAGTAAATCCTGGAAAGGGGGAAAATAGTAGCCGCTATGGTTAAAAACGGCATCCAGCATGACCCGTATATTCCGTTTATGGCATTCGGCTATTAGTGTTTTCAATGTTTCCTTCGTTCCGAATTGCGGGTCGATACTCCGATAATCAATCGTATCGTATTTATGATTGGAGTAGGCATGGAAGATTGGTGTGAAATAAATTCCGTTGATGCCGAGATTCTCAAGGTAATCCAAATGTTCAATGATTCCTTCGAAGTCCCCGCCAAAAAAATTATCCACCGCCGGGTCTTCACTTCCCCAGGGTTTCACACCTTCGGGGTCGTTGGCGGGGTTTCCGTTCGCGAATCTTTCAGGGAAAATTTGGTACCAAATTGTATCTTTGACCCATTCCGGTGCCCCGAAAACTTCATTTTGATGGAGATAGGGAATCGCGAAATAGCATCCGGGATCTCGGGGAGGCTCTTTGAAGAAGCCCTTTTCCGTGTAAATGGAGCATTCTTCTTCTGCCGATACCTTGAACCCATATCGAATTCTTCGGTAGGGAGGCTTCACATAGATATGCCAATAATCATAACGGGTATCGCTGCCCGACAGACTCATGGGAAGTTCCTCGTACTGCCATTGACCATTATTTGAAATGTAAGGATCCCCAAAAATCAATCCAACTGAGGAGATATCTTGTTTTTTCGTACGTAGGCGGATATGTAGGGTTTCAGTGTTGATAGGATAGCCGTAATTGTCATTAGGTCTATGGTGTATGGATGAAAATTCCATGAAAACCACTCCGATTCTATAAGTTTTGGGGCTGTGAAAAAGGAAACTTCCGGCTGTTACGAGGAGGGTCTCTATGAAGTGTACTAAGCCAGGTTAAGTGCTTTTTCATTATGGTTATATACCCAATTTCAATTGAAAGAAGCACTTATTAACTAAAAAATAACAAAAATTGTTCATCACTACAAGGAAATAAATACGCCAAGGAAAATGTTGTAAAAATCAAAGCCGTTCATATAATGATAACAATAGCTTTGGTATCGCTTTCATCAATTGGCTTTATTTGAAGTACTGAACTGAAAAACAGTATTATTTGGTGCTTTTGGACATGATAGAATAAACATTGCAAAAAGGAGAATGAAAGTGAAGAAGCTGATTTTTCATTTGTTCATGTCCATATTATTGATTGTTAGTGTAAGTGCTTGCGGATCCAGTTCAGATTTAGAAAATAAAAATAAAGCAGTGAAAGAAGATAAGAAAAGAGAAGACGAAGCCAGCAATGAAGCGAAGCCGGAAAAATTGATCATTTGGGAGGAAGAAGGTAAAGCGGAGGCACTAAAGCCGGTGATTGAAGCCTTTGAAAAAGAATATGGAATCAAAGTTGAGCATGAAGAGCTTGAAATGGCTACCGGGATGTATGAACGACTTCGTCGAGATGGGCCAATCGGAAATGGAAAGGCACCGGATGTCGTAACTTTTCCCCATGAAAAAGTCGGGCAAATCGTGAAGGAAGGCTTAATTCAGGAAGTGAAGGTGAAAGATGAGGTATTGGATGCATTCATTGAACCTTCAATTAGGGGGGAGATGTATCAAGATAAGGTTTTTGGATTGCCAAAGTCCGTAACAACCTCCGTCTTCATTTATAATAAAAAATTGATGGCTAAGGCTCCTGAGACGATGAATGACCTTTATAAAATGGCGAAGGAATTAAGAAAGCGTAACGTGCATGGTTACTATGCCAAGTGGAATGATTTCCATGATTCGTATGGAGTAATGGCTGGAATGGGAGGTTATATATTTAAAGATAAGAATGGAAAGTTAGACCCTTCCGACATTGGTTTGAATAATAAGGGTTCCATAAAAGGGGCTGCGTACATCCAAAAATGGTATAGGGCGGGTTTGATTCCTAAAGGCAGCAAGGCAGGAATCGAGAAGTTGTTTTTACAAGGTGAATTGGCTTCTATCATGAGTGACGGGAACCCATTTACCGAGCGAAAGGATACAGGATTTGCCCCCATGCCGGAATTGTCCAATGGTCAGCCAATGAAAACGTTCATGGAAATCAAAGGCTGGCATGTAACAGCATTTACAAAACACCCTTATTGGTCTACGAAGTTAGTTGAATATTTGACTAATGATGATAATGCAATGAAGCGTTTTGATTTGACAGGGGAAATCCCACCTAATAAATCGATTAAACATAATGCCGCAATCAAAGAAAATGAAAGGGCACAAGCCTTAAGCATACAATTACAATACGCTGAACCAGTGCCGAATATTCCGGAAATGAATAAAGTATGGGGACCGATGAATTCAGCCATGGATGAAATGACCACTCAAAAGGCAAGACCAAAAAGGGCTTTGGATAAAGCGGTCAAGAAGATAAAAAAAGAACGTTAACCGTGTTCGGCTCTTTTCCAATTCAGTAACCATAACCGGAATCCCCAGTTTGTCCCTTAAGTGTAAAGTTTTTTATAAATTGGATTTGACGTTAAGGGGTCAAAAGGCTAATCTTAAAGGCGTAAAGAGATAGCTAGGAGGAGAACGGATATGAGAAAAAGAGCGTTATCACTCGCTTTAATTCCGTTGCTTCTTTTTTACGCCATTCCAGTAGGAGCAGCTGAAAAAGAACAACGAACTTGGAAGGATGAAATCGTATATTCATTATTGGTCGACAGATTTTTCGATGGGGATACCCAAAATAATGGAGATGCGAACGTGAATGACCCTTCCGCGTTTAATGGCGGGGATTTCGAAGGTGTCACGAAGAAACTGAATTATTTAAAAGATATGGGCTATACCGCTATCATCCTTTCACCGATTTTCGCTAATGATGCAAATGGCTATCATGGCGATTGGGTGGCCGATTTTTATAAAACGGATAAACACTATGGGACATTGGAAGAGTTTAAAAAACTCGTGAATGAGGCACATAAACGCGATATGAAGGTGATCATTGATTTTCAAGCAAATAATGTGGGCCCTGACTCCGCTTGGCTGAACGATCCAAAAAAACAAGATTGGTTCCATGAAGAAAAAAAGATTTCCAAGGACGGTAGCCAAAAGGATTTGGAAACAGGGTGGGTTAATGGTCTTCCCGATTTGAATCAAGATAATGATGAAACACGGAAATATTTACTTGATGCAGCCAAATGGTGGATAACGGAAACCGATATTGATGGATACCGTATAAATAAAGTCCAATACGTAGCAAAAGATTTTTGGAAGGAATTTGTGGATGCAGTCAAATCTGAAAAATCAAATTTCTATACAATCGGCGATGTTCAAGGTGATGCGGAATTGATCTCAAGCTACAAGGAGACGGGTATCGATGCTTTTATGGCTTATCCGCAGAATGCTGAGCTGCGTGAAGCATTTGCTGCGCCCGATAAGGAATTGAAACCTGTATTTAATGCGTTTGCGAAAAGCGAAGATGAATTAGGGCGCAATGCCCATCAAGCATTGTTCATGGACACACAGGGAATGCCCCGTTTTACAAAGGATGCAGCCGATCATAACGAAAATCCAGGCTCCAGATGGAGAATGGCTCTGTCGTATCTGTATACGATGCCAGGGGTGCCTATCGTATTTTATGGATCGGAAATTGCCTTAAATGGCGATATTGCCCCGGATAATCACAAGTTGATGAATTTTAAGACAGAACAGGAATTGGTGGAATATATAACGAAGCTTTCTGATCTCAGAGACATGTACCCAGCATTGGTAAAAGGGGATATGGAGCTTTTATATGAAAAAGGTGGAGCTTCGGTATTCAAGCGTGTATATGGTGATGAAACGATCGTCGTCGCCATGAACAATACGACTGAAACTCAAACGATAAACCTTTCTGATAAGGAACTTGAAAGTAATAAAGAGTTGAGAGGTATGCTGAATGGGGATCTGGTCCGCAGTAAGGACAACAGTTACTCTATAGTGATCGATAGGGAGACGACAGAAATCTATACGCTGTCACCTAAGTCGATTATTAATATTCCTTACCTGTTAGTCATAGGATTGGTTCTTCTCATTTTTGGTATATTCATTGCTTTGGTTATTAAACGTTCAAAACGGAATCAACCAAAATAATCATATACCTCTCGATTGTCGGTAGCCGCCAAACATTGTCCCTTAGGCTTTGTGGAAAACAGGATCGGGAGGTTACAGCATGAATAAGACCTGGTGGAAAGAAGCGGTTTGCTATCAAATTTACCCGCGCAGTTTCATGGATAGTAATGATGATGGAGTCGGAGACATAAAAGGTTTGATTTCAAAGCTCGACTATCTGCAGGAATTAGGGATTGATGTCATTTGGATTTGTCCTTTTTATAAATCGCCCAATGCGGATAATGGCTATGATATTAGTGATTATCAAGCAGTTTCCGATGAATTCGGTTCAATCGAAGATATTGATCTGTTATTGAAAGATGTTCACGGGCGTGGGATGAAGGTGATACTCGACCTTGTTT
Organism: Bacillus sp. ISL-78; assembly: GCF_018613455.1. Classification (NCBI taxonomy): domain Bacteria; kingdom Bacillati; phylum Bacillota; class Bacilli; order Caryophanales; family Bacillaceae; genus Bacillus; species Bacillus sp. ISL-78. Next base: position 268,566 of record NZ_JAGGQC010000003.1, on the reverse strand, counting down.
TGAATCATACAAGTGATGAGCACCCCTGGTTCGTCGAGTCACGTTCTTCCCGCGATAATCCGAAACGGGATTGGTATATTTGGAGGGATGGGCAGGACGGCCGTGAGCCTAATAATTGGGAAAGCATCTTTTCCGGAAGTGCCTGGAAATTCGATGAAAGGACCAATCAATACTATTTACATCTATTTGCCGAAAAGCAGCCAGACTTAAACTGGAAAAACACTGATGTGCGCAAGGCATTATATGAAATGGTCAATTGGTGGCTCGATAAGGGAATCGATGGCTTCCGGATTGATGCGATCACGCATATTCATAAACGTGAAGGCCTTCCGGATATGCCCAATCCTTATTGGCATCAGTATGTACCTGCGTTTGAAATGCATACCAATCAGGACGGGATTCTGGATTACCTTCAGGAGTTGAAAGAAGAGACTTTCTCTAAGTATGATATCATGACGGTCGGTGAGGCCAATGGCGTCAGGATAGAGCAGGCGGAAGAATGGGTCGGGGAATCGAATGGGAAGTTCAATATGATCTTTCAATTTGAACATCTTGGTCTATGGAATAGGGGACAGAATCACGCTGTTGATGTTCAAGGGTTAAAGCGAACGATGACCAAATGGCAAAAGGGGCTGAAAAACAAAGGATGGAATGCTTTGTTTTTTGAAAATCATGACCAGCCGAGAAGTGTATCCACCTGGGGAAATGATCATCAATATTGGTTGGAAAGCGCAAAGATGATAGGGGCCCTTTACTTTTTCATGCAAGGGACACCTTTTATTTATCAAGGTCAGGAAATTGGCATGACAAATGTCCAATTTGATTCGATTGATGATTATGATGATGTCGGAATGAAAAACTTTTATAGGATAGAGACCTCGAAAGGTCGGCCTCATGATGAGATCATGAACATTATATGGCATAGCGGCCGTGATAATTCACGAACACCAATGCAATGGAATGATCTTGAAAATGGCGGATTCACTCATGGAACCCCTTGGATGAGGATTAATCCAAATTATCGCGCGATTAATGTAGAACAGCAGAAAAATGACCCTTCATCCATTTATCATTTTTATAAAAAGATGATTGAACTTCGAAAAAAACATCAGGTCCTTGTTTATGGGGAATATGAGTTATTATGGGAAGATCACCCCGAACTTTATATTTATACAAGAACTATGAATGATAATTCAGTCATGGTAGTATGTAACTTTAGTATGAATCACCATCAAATCGACCTTTCCCATTGGGGAAAAATGGAGCTTTTGCTGGCTAATTATGAGGATTGTCCTGAGTTGCCCCTTATTGATTTACGTCCATATGAAACAAGGATTTATCGTTATTGATTCTAAGGACTTGATTGGAAATTAGCCTAAAACCTATGTAGTTAGTCGTCCGACTTCTTAATTTCCAATAGATCTGTCGTTTTTCAAGAAGCTGATCATCCATCAGCTTCTTTTTGAATTTTAAACTCAGATGAAAAGATAGAAAAGTTGGTATTTTCTGATAAATTAAATAAACATTAAAAAAAGTATGGATATAACTATTGAACTGAGTGTATTATGAATACATGCGAAATGTATAAATATAAAAAATATTAGAGAAGTGTTTATTGGTATTCACCTTTTTTTAAATGAAGTCAATAAAGGCTAAGAAGGGAGAGGGGAAATGCATGGCCATCACAATAAAAGATGTGGCACAGCTAGCGAATGTTGCTCCTTCAACAGTATCTCGAGTGATTGCAAACAATCCTCGGATAAGTGAAAAAACAAAGGTACGGGTACGTAAGGCGATGACTAAATTAGGATACCATCCAAACTTCATTGCACGTAGTCTTGCCAATCAATCGACCAGGATCATTGGCTTGGTAATGCCAAGTTCGTCAAATGATTATTATCAAAATCCCTTTTTTCCTACGATCCTCCAGGGTCTAAGTGAGGGAGCCCAGGAAAACCATTACTCCCTGTTGCTAAGCACGGGAAAAACAGAAGATGAAATCTGCGAAGGAGTAGTGAATATGGTGCAGGGAGGGATGGTGGATGGAATAATCCTGATGTATTCAAGGATGAACGATCACATTCTGACCTATTTGAGGGAACGGGATTTTCCATTTGTGATCATTGGGAAACCCTATGATTACATCGAAGAGATAACTTATGTTGATAACGATAATGTCTTGGCTGCCGAACAGGCAACGGATTACCTCATAAAGCTAGGACATGAAAGGATTGGATTCATCGGAGGTGATGTAACCCTTGTGATGACCCTTGATCGCTTGTCAGGTTATGAAAGGGCTTTGAAGAGGGCTGGAATCGATCGAAGGGGGGAATATACCCTGCATGAAGATTTTTTGCATGAAGGGGGACAAGCAGCTGCAAAAAGGTTATTATCCATTGAGGAACCACCAACCGCTTTGGTGGTGAGTGATGATCTCATGGCACTTGGCATCGTGCATTCACTTCGTGAGATGGGCGTACGCACGCCTGAAGAAATTTCAATCGTCAGTTTCAATAACGTTCTTTTCTCTGAATTGTCATTACCAGCCCTGACTTCCGTAGATATTAATATTTTTGATTTGGGATATCAGGCCGCTAAGGGCATCATTCATATGCTGCAGAATGGAGATGCTCCTGCCGGGACCATCATTCCACATCATTTCGTGGAAAGGCATTCCTGCAGATCGATCAAGCAAGGTGCAATGGCCATGACTTATTGAACGAGAGGGCATTGCGTAAAAGCAATGCCTTTTTTATCTAGAAATGTACGCTGAAACTTTTGAATGCATGTATACCCGTTCCGTGTCTGGCTAATTTATTCTCTTTAAGATATTGAATGGCTGCAAGGACTTCTTCAAAGATGCTTGGTTCGAGGCCTAGTTGGTTGTGTCCGCCATAGATTTTGGAGACTGCCTTGATCTTTGTGATCTTTTCCAACGAGTTCACAAGGTCTACAGGGCTTGTCGAGGGATAAAATGCATAAACGGGAGTATCTGAATAAAGCAGGTCGCCAGTAAATAAATAACCTGTTTCATCATCCAAGATTGAAATGTGGCCAGGCGAATGACCAGGTGTATGATAAATGATTAAACTTCGGTTTCCAAGATCAATCATGTCCCCATCTGATAAGAGCCTATCAGGGTACCCCTGGTATGGCATGTATGTAGAAGGATTGAATGATTCGGGTATGGGTAATGTGATATCCCGGGCCATATTCTTTCTTATTTGTTCCAAGGACAAACCTTCAATGCCGTTAATCAGCCAATTGGCATCATCTCCATGAACATAAATCGTATCATATTCACCATGACCGCCGATATGATCCGCATGAACGTGTGTGGTCAGGACGATGATTGGAAGATCGGTAAGCTGGTCTGTAATCCGCTTTATCGAATCGATGCCTAACCCTGTGTCGATTAAGGCAGCCCTGGTCTCACCAAGCAATAAAAAGGAATGAACTTTCTCCCAATGACCATATTCACTGATTGCAAACGTTTTTGAGTCCAATTCTTGAACGGTGAACCATGGATCTACAATATTCTTCAAAAATGACTCCACTCCTTCCAACTCATATATTCCGCGTTAACTGGAAATATCCTGCCTGAAAGAGTAAAAGCAGTGGATTTCAATTTGTGAAATCCACTGCTTTTGGAAAAAAGGTAAGGTCTTATCCGTTTACAACGGTCCCGCCGTTTACATGGATGACTTGTCCGCTGACATAGGATGAATCATCACTTGCCAAATAAACATACGCTGGTGCCAATTCTTCAGGCTGACCTGCACGGCCCATTGGAGTATCCTGTCCGAATTTGGCAACATCCTCTTCACCGAATGAAGCAGGAATCAGCGGGGTCCAGATCGGGCCTGGCGCCACACCGTTCACTCTGATGCCATCTTTTGAGATGGAGTTCGACAGGGCTCTTGTAAATGCCAGTATTGCACCTTTTGTTGAAGAGTAATCGATTAGTTTTGGGTTGCCCTGATAGGCAGTGATAGAGGTTGTATTAATGATGCTGCTTCCTTTTTTAAGGTGCTTCAATGCAGCTTTAGTTAAGTGGAACATCGAGAAAATATTCGTGCGGAACGTTTTTTCCAATTGTTCAGTTGAAATGTCCAGGATACTTGTCTGCACATGCTGTTCTCCGGCGTTGTTGACTAGAATGTCCAAACCGCCAAATTCATCAACCGTTCTTTTGACGACATCCTGGCAGAAGGCTTCATCACCGATATCACCGGAAATGAGTAAACATTTCTGGCCTTCTTTTTCGATCAATTCTTTTGTCGCTTTAGCATCCTCGTGTTCATCCAAGTATGCAACTGTCACATTAGCTCCTTCTTTAGCGTAGTAAATGGCAACCGATTTACCGATTCCGCTGTCTCCTCCCGTTATGATTGCCGTTTTACCTTTTAATTTGCCGCTTCCTTTGTAGGCAGCTTTAACTGAATCGGGGTTCGGTTCCATTTTTGTTTCCAATCCAGGTTGATGCTGCTGATGTTGAGGTGGAAATCCTTGTTTTTTCTGATTTTGGTTTTGAGTAGTCAAGATATAAACGCCTCCCATTTAATTATCTACGCTTTTTCTATTCCTTCTTTTAAGAAAAAGAAAACATGGAAAAAATACCCATGAAAATGTTTTAACTGAAGGGAACATGACTAGTCTTTCCATGTTCCATGAAGGTGATTCATTTGGAGAAAAAGGGGGATGAACGTTGATGGAGGCAGTTGCAACAAATGAAAAAAGACCCACCCAAAGCAGGTGAGGCCTTCATACTTAGCGGTAATTTAAGAATTGTACATCAATGGATAGGTCAGCGCCCCGAATCGCGGAAATGATCCCTTGTAAATCATCCCGGTTCTTACCGGTAACCCGGATTTGATCATCCTGGATCTGGCTTTTCACTTTAAGACCGCTATTTTTAATGATGGTATTGATCTTTTTTGCTTGCTCCTTATCGATGCCTTGAATTAACTTGGCCCGTTGGCGAACGGTCCCGCCAGAAGCTCCTTCCAATTTGCCATAATCCAGGTTCTTGACGGGTACGTCACGTTTAATGAGCTTACTGATGAGAACATCCTTTAGCTGTTCGAGCTTATATTCATCGTCTGAAACTAGAACCAGGTCTTCTTTATCAATGGTGATGCTGCTTATGCTCCCTTTAAAATCATAGCGTGTCTGTATTTCCTTCATAGCCATGGTAACTGCATTCGTTACCTCTGAAAAGTCTACTTTCGAAACAATATCAAATGAATTTTCCTTTGCCATCACTTACCTCCAGCAGGGTTTATTTCCTTTATTATAGAGAAAGTATGATAGGAAGACAACTATATAAACGATATTAAAAAAGCGGGGGGACAAGCCCCGCGCTTCATTTATGGTCCGTTTTCTTCGAATAGGAGTGCTTTCCTGCAGCAAGGTTTTCCTGATAAGCGATATTTTTTTCAGCATTTCTCGCTTGGTTATCTTTTGGCCTTTTATTGTCATCGGTTGTTTTGGACATAGTGAAAACTCCCTTCCATTATCTGATCAATATATATTGTTCACAATTATGGAAGGGAGTATGTATGTTTATGATTTCTCAGGGGTATCGTTTAAGAAGAAGAGGGCAATTGTGCCAGGGCCGGCATGTGCACCGATGACGGAGCCAATTGTATGGATCATGAAGTCAGTTGTCCCGAATTCATTTTGGATGGCTTCCTTCCATTCCAGGGCCGTTGCTTCATCATCGCCATGACTGATGGCAATCGTTTGGGTAGTTAAATTTTTGCCTCTTTCGTGCATTAATTCGATTACTCGTTTAATCAATTTCTTTTTGCCGCGTATCTTTTCAAGCGGAACAAGCTTCCCATCTTCAACATGCAATAACGGTTTAATGTTTAATAAACCGCCAACAAGGGCAGATGTTTTGGAGATGCGGCCGCCACGGGCCAGATATTCTAGGTTATCTACAGTGAATAGATGCTCCATATGCCGCGTTTGGAATTCGATTGCAGCCAGGATTTCTTCTTTAGTGGCACCGTTTGCTGCCAGATCGGCTGCTATCTTTACAATTAAACCGACGCCCATCGAAGCGCATTTCGTATTGACGATTTCAATGTCAAGGTCAGGATACTCTTCCTTCACCTGATTAAGAATCATCACTGCCGTTTGATATGTTCCCGATAACTCAGAGGAAAAGGCTATATATATCCCTTGTTTTTTCTCTTTGGCAAACTGTGTGAAAAGTTCTATAAAGTATTCTGGGGAAGCTTGCGATGTTTTCGGTGCTTTTCCTTCAAGCATCGCCTGATAGACTTCGTGAGAATTAATAGTAAGTAAATCTTCATAAGTTTCCCCGTCAAGATGGACTTGTAAAGGGATTAATGAAACATTGTTTTCCTTATAGAAAGACAACGGCAAATCACATGCACTATCTGCAAGAATTGTGATAGCCATAATACACCTGCTTTCTTTTTACAATTTTTAGAAAATGAGTGGTCACTCTTCTTTTTAGTGTAGCACGTAACGGTAAAAATTCAATCTCTACGTAAATAGAATAAATAATTAAGGGTAAAAAGATAATAGAATAAGGGTGAAATGGAGGTTTTTTAGGATGTACAGTGGTGAAATGAAGAAAATGATCATAGTTGTGGTCGGAGCATTGCTTAATGCCATCGCAATGAACTTTTTTTTGATACCGGCAAACGTATATGCAAGCGGATTTACCGGAGTGGCCCAGCTTCTATCGAGGATGATTGGATCTTTTGCTCCTTTTAATGTATCGACAGGCATTCTCTTGTTATTATTGAACATTCCAGTAACGATCATTGCTTGGCGAAAGGTAGGAAAGTCTTTCACTTTTTATAGTTTCCTCAGCGTTGCCTTGATGTCCTTCTTTATGGAAATCATTCCGATTACACGCTGGTCACCTGACATATTATTGAATGCAGTATTTGGCGGAGTCATAGCTGCAGTAGGTGTGGGGATCACCCTGAAATACGGTGCATCGACTGGCGGAATGGATATTATCGCCATGCTTCTTTCACGGAAGAAGGATAAACCTGTAGGGACTTATTTATTTCTGCTGAATGGAGTGATCATTGTAACGGCAGGTGCTGTTTATGGACCGGAAAAAGCTTTGTATACACTTGTTACCCTTTATACATCGACCCGTGTCGTGGACGCGATACATACACGTCATGAAAAACTAACGGCCATGATCATTACAAAGAAAAGCGAAGAGCTTAAACAGGCAATCCATGCTAAATTAGTTCGCGGAATTACAAGGGTTCCCGCAAAAGGTGCATTCACTAACGAAACGAAGGAAATGTTATTGATTGTCATTACAAGGTATGAACTGTATGACCTTGAAAGGATCATCAAGGAAGTGGATCCACACGCGTTCACAAACATCATAGAAACGTCAGGAATTGTTGGGACTTTCCGAAGGGAATAAAAAACGACCATTACACTTCTATTACAAAAGGCGGCATTTCGGCGTTTTAATATGAAGGAAGTGATAAAAATGGCTAACGATGAAAAAATGAGCAGGCAGGAAGCAGGCCGTAAAGGCGGGGAAGCCACTTCTAAAAATCACGACAAGGATTTTTACCGGGAAATTGGGCAAAAGGGCGGGGAAGCAACTGCTGATTACCGTGGTAAAGAATTTTATAAGGACATCGGTGAAAAAAGCGGTAAGGCACGAAAGATGAAAAAGTGAAAGCCTCCAGGAATCCCTGGAGGCTTTCACTTTACTTAGAGTGATTTTCCAGCTCTTGCTGGAGTTCTCGCAATTGTTCTTTTTCAGCCTCGTTCGTATTGGCAAAGGCTGATGAAAGAGCGTTTTTAGCGATTTCCTCTGTCTTATGCTGGTCACCGTCATGCTCAGAGTGGAGAGCTTCTTCAACAAATTCCTCTGTTTTATGCTGATCACCGTCATGCTCAGAGTGGAGAGCTTCTTCAACAAATTCCCTAGCCTTTTGGAATAATTTGTTTCCCATTAGAAGCCACCATAGCTTTGTTCAGACATAATTCTTAACCTGTCTTTTTCTGCCTCTTCAAACGTAGTGTGATAAGGGATTTTTTCGGCATGCCTGGCAACACTTTCTTTGCCCTGCTGTACAAATCGTTTAGATTTACTGCTTTTACCCATTCTTATCTCCTCCGATTCTGAGCGTTGTCGACAACGGAATGAATCTGTTGTCCATATTAGTTTGGCTTGATAGTTGAATATTATGAAGGTAAAAAATGACGTATTAGGCTTTTATATTGAATTTTTCTTCGAGGAAGACGGCTATCCCATCTTCTTCATTCGTCAATGTCGTCGTATTTGCTACCGTTTTTACTGGTGAGATCGCATTCCCCATGGCCACCCCGGTTCCCGCATACTCGAGCATTTCCAAATCATTATCTTCATCACCGAACGCGATTATCCTGTTTTGAGGAATTTCCAGATAGTTGGATACGCGTTTAAGCCCCACTGCTTTACTTAACCCGCTTTTTATTATTTCGATGATATGAAAAGGCTCTGCCCAGCGGCGGTGATCGACCAATTCTGCATGGACATCGGATAGATGCTGGCGAATCTGTCCTACGAATTCACTATCTGTGTGAATCAGCATCGAAGTTGGGGAATCCTGAAGGTAATTACGCAAATCACCTGTCTTCATGATCGGATTTCCTAGATTGAACATGTTCATCAACTTTTCATCATGATAATGGACATAAACCTCATCCCGGACTTCAGCAATGATGTTATGATATGTAAACTGATCACACGCTTCGACAATTTCTTTCGCAACATTTATATCCAGTGGAGAGTGATATACCCCCCAGCTTGTATGTAATGGGTGATGGACGAAAGCGCCATTGAAATTGACGATTGGTGTAGTCAACCCCAATTCCCGGTAATAAAGTTCACTTGAACGAAAGGGGCGCCCAGTGGCAATCATAACCTCGTGTCCATCTTCTTTAAGTTTTAGGAGTGTTTTTTTAGTCCTTGAAGAAATTGTTTTGTTATCTGTAAGTAGAGTACCATCAAGATCCAATACGATTAAATGTTTCTCAGTCATGTACACACCTTCTGTTCTTTTTGATTTCATTATATGCAAATATTGTTAAGCCTATTTTAATGTAAATGTAAATCTTTTTCATTCTTTATGCATTCCTGTATGATATTACTATATCCAGGATTATGATGATTAAAGCGAAGCTCAGATTTAAAGGTAATGAATTCCATTTTGAAAATGGATTGAAAAGACCGGAACAAATTATTCGGAGGGGTTAACTTGATAATAATTGAAAAAGAACTAATTGGACAAATTCCTGTCTTGCACCTAGGGGAACAAACCATTTTCAATCAGGAATTGCCGCTTATTATTTTTATACATGGTTTTCAAAGTGCAAAAGAACATAACCTGCACTATGCTTATTTATTGGCTGAAAAGGGGTTTCGTGTGCTTCTACCCGATGTGATTCATCATGGGGAAAGGGAAGCCGGTTTAAGTGATTCTCAAATGATGCCCCGTTTTTGGGAAATGGTTTTACAAACAATCCAGGATTTGTCTTTGCTGAAGGATGATTTATTATCCCGGAAATTGATTGATCCCGACAGAATTGGCGTGGCAGGTACTTCAATGGGGGGAATTGTTACTAATGGGGCTCTGGCTGCATATGAATGGATTTCCGCCGGAGTCAGTTTAATGGGGAACCCATCATATGTCGCGTATGCAGAGCTCCAAATGGAGGAAATTAAGAAAAGGAAAGTTGATTTCCCAGCTACTGATGAGGAAGTTGCGAAGGTGATTGAACAGCTTAAGCCATTTGATTTGAGTCTTAATCAGGATAAGCTTTGCGGCCGACCGCTTCTTTTTTGGCATGGTGCCAAAGATCCGGTTGTACCTTATCAGCATGCATACAGTTTTTATGAAGGGGTCAAAGCAGGGTATGACGAGGCAGAAGAAAAAATTGATTTTATCCTTGACCCTAAGGCTGGGCATAAGGTCAGCAGAGAAGGAGTGCTTAAGGCAACTGACTGGTTCGCGAAACATTTACTGTCTGCTGTGCAAAATGCTTAAGTACTCACTCAAAATCTGTTATGATGCTTATACGGACATAATGATGAAACCGACAAACTAGAGATTTTCCATAAAAGGAGTGATTGAAGTGGATCAAGATACAAAAGACATTATTCTTGGAGCTTTGGAGCAGGTCATTGACCCTGAGCTTGGTATAGATATCGTTAATTTAGGCTTGGTATATGATGTGGATATGGATGAGGAAGGTCTGACCACCGTTACGATGACATTGACAGCAATGGGCTGTCCGATGGCTGGAACGATCGTCGATCAAGTTAAATTGGTTCTGGAAGATATCCCCGAGGTCAAGGAAACGGACGTGAAGATAGTCTGGAGCCCGCCATGGACGAAAGACAAAATGTCCAGATATGCTAAAATTGCATTAGGTATCAAATAATAACTCTGTAATAGAAATGAAAAGCCAGTCAAAAAAAGTGAACCCATTCAAGGGGCCACTTTTTATGGTCTGGTTTTTTTCTAATACTTTCGGCTAGGAGTGGTTAATTGAACAGTCAAATTAAAGATTCATTGGACAGGCCACTAAGGGATTTAAGGATTTCAGTCATAGATCGCTGTAACTTTCGCTGCCAGTATTGCATGCCTGCTGAAATTTTTCACGAGAATTTTCAGTTCCTGCCTAAAAGTGAGCTATTATCTTATGAGGAAATTGTAAGGCTTTCTAAAATCTTCGCAGGCTTAGGGGTAAAAAAACTAAGATTGACTGGAGGGGAACCATTACTCCGGAAAGATCTTACCACTCTGATTTCAAATCTCGTTAAAATAGAAGGCATTGAAGATATTGGACTGACCACGAATGGGGTCTTCTTGAAAAAACATGCCGTAAATTTGAAGGAAGCTGGTTTGCAGAGGGTGAATATCAGTTTGGACAGCCTCGATGACGACCTTTTCAAAAAGATGAACGGCAGGGATATCGGCATAAAGCCCGTTATTGAAGGCATCACTGCTGCTAAAGAAGCAGGGCTTGGCGTTAAAGTGAATATGGTAGTCAAAAAAGAAACCAATGAATCTCAAATCCTGCCGATGGCCCGATTTTGTAAAGATGAGGGCCTTCAATTACGCTATATAGAATTCATGGATGTCGGACATACAAATGGCTGGCAGTTAAAGAATGTCATTACGAAAAAAGAACTGCTTGCAATGCTCCAAACCGAATTCGATGTCGAACCAGTTGAAGAAGATTATTTTGGAGAGGTCGCAAAACGCTTCCGCTATAAGGGCACTACTGCAGAAGTAGGCTTCATTACCTCGGTTTCCGAGTCTTTTTGTTCAAGCTGTACACGTGCACGTCTTTCTGCCAATGGAAGTTTATATACATGCCTGTTTAATGGAAAGGGACATGACTTGAAGTCATTGCTCCGTTCCGACATGACCGATGAAGAATTGACAGGGTTCATCATTTCACTTTGGAACCTTAGGGACGACCGCTATTCGGATGAGCGTGCAGCGGGAACGGTGAAGAAACAGGAAAAAATCGAAATGTCATTCATTGGCGGATAATCCGTCCGAATGAAAAATTAAGGGATGGCGCTATGCCATCCCTTTTTTGTATAGTTGTCAGGACCTGATGCCGGTCAATGGCAAAGCCCATGTTTATACTTTATTTATGCATTTTTATTTAGGATACAGGTAATGAAAATAATTCAATGGTCCTAGAGATGGATTTGGTCTGAAATAAATTCCATTCATGATTAAGATCATTAAGGCTTTATGTATTGCTGCTTTTTATGGGAAAGGATTCAATCGATTGTACAGATTTCTATTGGACAGTTTTCACAGTCGATTTCCTGTTTCAAATAGTCAAAGTCAAGAATCGTAATGCGTCCCTTTTTAATGGAGATCACATTGTTTTTCCTTAATTGAGCGAGCATTCGATTGACTACTTCGCGGGATGTGCCGCAAAAATTGGCGAGTTCTTGGTTTGTAAAGGGAAGATTGATAATTTTGCCGTCTTCCGCTTCGGTGCCATAGCTATTTGATAAACGGATGAGGGTGGAGTAAAATGCACCTTTCTTACCGTGAAGGAGCATATCGCGGAATTTAGCCTGATTTTTACGGTTTTGAGCGGATAACCATGTCATCATCTCGACTGCGAGATGGCTATCGGAGGCGATCTTTTCTTCTAATGCTTCTTTGGAAATAACCGCGACAGTACCATCTTCCATCATTTTTGCATTCATCATATATTTAGGGTTTTGAGAAAATAAGACTGTCTCCCCAACCAAATCATTCTTCGAACTAATGCGTATAGTTAATTCCCGACCGTCGGGAACAACCTTACTCACTTCTACTTTCCCATTTATAATGTAATACAAATCACTTGCCGGGGTGTTCTCATGAAAAAGGTAGCGCCCTTTTTCCATATGTTTAATTTGTTGTTTATTATCTAAAATTGCTTGCATCCGATTGGATAACGATAATTCATTCATGCATATGACCACCTTTCAGAAACCGTCATTACTCAATTACTACCTTTGATTTAAACGGAAAAAATCCTAGTAGTCAACATCTTTGGATAATTCTAGGAGTTTTGGTGGATAATATTTCATTTAAAATTTATGTTTATAATTTTATAAAAATACATTTGATTTTATTTTTATTCAGTCTTATAATAATAGAATCAAAGATTGACAGGGACCTGAAATTATAGGAGATGGTTTTATGAACGTATCAATAGTAGGTGCAACGGGTTATGGAGGAATGGAACTAATAAGGTTTTTGAATAATCATCCGCAATTTAAAATAAAATCATTGCATACTTCATCCCAATTTGGTCGAAGTTTATATGAAGAAAATGCACATTTCATGCATATGAAATATACATTAGAAGAAATCGACCCGGAAGCGATTGCAAAAAAATCCGATATTGTATTTCTTGCAACCCCTTCAGGTGTTTCATCACAACTGATTTCGGAATTTTCTGACCTCGACATTAAAGTGATAGATCTATCAGGAGATCTTAGGCTTAAAACTCCAGGTGAATACGAAAACTGGTATAAAAAGCCGGCAGCACCTCAGCATATTATTGAAGAAGCGGTATACGGATTGGCTGAATGGAATGCCGAAGCTATAAAAAAAGCGACGATCATTGCAAATCCTGGGTGCTACCCAACCGCATCACTATTAGGTCTTGCCCCTTTATTCACTGAAGGATTGGCCGGAACGGATGCCGATGTGATCATCGATGCAAAATCCGGGGTTTCAGGGGCGGGTAAATCACCTTCTGCAGTCACTCATTTTAGTGAAATGAATGAGAACTTTAAGATATATAAGGTGAATCAACATCAGCACATACCGGAAATCGAGCAACAGCTTGGGCGATGGTCATCAGGTTTACAGCCTATTACCTTCAATACCCATCTTGTTCCAATGACAAGAGGGATTATGGCAACGATGTATATAAAGGTAAATCGGGAAACCTCAAATGTTGAATTAAAGGATTTGTACGAAACGGTTTACGAGAACCACCCATTTGTCCGGGTACAGCCCCTTGATCGCTTTCCATCCACGAAACAAGTATACGGATCGAACTTTTGCGACATGGGCGTAGATTATGATGAAAGAACAGGTAAGGTAACGGTGGTTTCGGTTATTGATAATTTAGTGAAGGGTGCCGCAGGGCAGGCCATTCAAAATGCAAATATATTAATGGGATTAGAAGAAACGGCAGGACTATGGAACAGTCCGCTATATCCGTAAACTATGGAGGGAACCAATGAATACACTACAGTCAGTTGAAGAAATCAAACAAATTCAAGAAGGTAACATTTTAATGCCCCAAGGTTTCAAAGCGTCGGGTGTCCATGCAGGATTACGCTATTCTAAAAAGGATGTTGGCATCATTTTTACCGATGTCCCAGCATCAGCCGCGGCCGTTTATACACAAAATGTCGTTCAAGCGGCTCCAATCAATGTAACGAAAGACAGTATTGCCGTTACTGGAAAACTTCACGGCATTGTAGTGAATAGTGCTTGTGCGAATGCTTGTACAGGTGAACAAGGTTTAAAAGATGCAAATGAAATGAGGAAGCTTGCGGCTCAAAAGTTCGGTTTGGAGGACCATTCATTTGCAGTGGCTTCAACGGGAGTCATAGGGGAATTCATGGAGATGGAAAAAGTAAGAAACGGCATAGAGGCATTGCAGCCAGAAAATACACCTGAAGCTGCTGAAGCGTTCGGTACCGCCATTTTAACAACGGATATTGTAACGAAGAGTTGTGGTTATGAAACAATCATCGACGGTAAAACCGTGAAAATGGGCGGTGCTGCAAAGGGTTCGGGAATGATTCATCCAAACATGGCCACAATGCTAGGTTTCATTACGACGGATGCCGTCATTGAACCGCATGATTTACAGCAAGCATTATCCTCGATTACCAATGATACATTCAATCAAATCACGGTTGATGGCGACTGTTCAACGAACGACATGGTGTTGGTGCTCGCGAATGGAGAAGCGAACAATGAACCTTTGACACCTGACCATCCAGAATGGTCCATCTTCCTGGAATTATTAAAACAAACTTCCGAAAACCTCGCCAAACAAATTGCGAAAGATGGAGAAGGTGCAACTAAACTGATAGAAGTGAATGTTCATGGCATGCAAACGAAACAAGATTCACAGATGATGGCGAAGACGATCGTCGGTTCAAATCTTGTGAAAACGGCAGCTTTTGGAGCGGATGCAAACTGGGGCCGAATCATAGCTGCAATGGGAAGAAGCGGAGTGGGATTCAATCCGGATCAAACAACGATCGTTTTTGGTGATATCGTCGTACTTAAAGACGGTGAGCCGATTATGTTTTCTGAGGAAGAAGCCAAAGCATACTTGGAAAATGAAAGCATCATCATTCAAGTTTATTTGAAAGATGGTAATGAATCAGGCACGGCATGGGGCTGCGATTTAACCTATGATTATGTGAAAATAAACGGAAGCTATCGTTCGTAAGAGGTGAAAAGTATGAACATATTGGTTATAAAGTGCGGCGGCAGCATCATCAATGAGTTATCGGAGTCGTTTTTCAATAGTATTAAAGAGTTACAAAACCGCGGATACCATATTGTCTTTGTGCATGGGGGCGGCCCTGATATAAATTCAATGCTTGAAAAATTTGAAATTGAACCAGTATTTGAAGATGGGTTAAGAAAAACGACCACAGAAGTGCTGGAAATTGTTGAACTTATGCTGGCAGGCAAATCGAACCGCAGCCTCGTTCATAAATTGGAAGCCCATGGCATAAAGGCAGTCGGTTTAAATGGCTCGGACGGCGGAATTCTCACAGGTGATTATATCGATGAACAGAAACTTGGGGCTGTCGGTGAAATACAACAAGTCAATACTGAATTATTCGGACTTTTATTCGAAAAAGGCTATTGTCCGGTATTGACGCCCATTTCATCTACCGAAGAGGGCAATAAATTAAATGTGAATGCCGATATGGCTGCCGGGTCTGTAGCTAAGGCACTATCGGCTGATATGTGTTTATTTGTGACCGATGTTCAAGGGGTCTTGAAGAATGGGCATATCATTGAAAAATTGAATGAAACGGAAACGAAGAATTTGATCATGGATGGAAGTATCCATGGTGGAATGATCCCGAAAGTCAATACAGCCTTGTCGGTGCTGAATAAAGGGATTGAAGAAGTGATGATCGTTAGTGGGAAAGAGCATTTTTATCAAGGCGGACAATTCATAGGTACAAAATTTCTTCAGGAAGAAGGGGTATTTCAATGAGTTCTTTATTTCCTACATACGCTAGGTGGGACATTGAGCCAAGAACAGCGTCAGGATTGAAGATTACGAGTGAAACAGGTAAAGAGTATCTGGATTTCACATCCGGAATCGGGGTTTTGAATCTTGGACATTGTCATGAGAAGGTAAAAATGGCCGTGACGGAACAACTTAATAAATATTGGCATGTATCGAACATGTTTCAAAGCTCCATTCAGGAAAGGACAGCAAAAATGCTGGCTGATGCCTCAGGATTAAGTCAGGTGTTCTTTGCCAACAGCGGTGCCGAGGCGAATGAGGCAGCCATCAAACTAGCTCGTAAAGCTACCGGGAAAAGTAAAATTATCACTTGTCAGCAGTCTTTCCATGGGCGTACGTTTGCAACGATGGCGGCAACGGGACAGGAAAAAATCAAGACTGGTTTCGGCCCGATGCTAGCTTCGTTCGAATATGTTCCATTTAATGATCATGATGCCATGAAAGCAGCCATCGATGGAAATACGGCAGCTGTAATGATTGAAATCGTTCAAGGAGAAGGCGGCATCCATGTTGTACAGCAATCATATCTGGACGTGATTCAAACTAAATGCCAAGAACACGGAGCCCTCCTTATCATAGATGAAATTCAGACTGGGATAGGACGTACAGGAAAGCCATTTGCATTCCAGCATTTCAATATTCTGCCGGACATCATCACTTCAGCAAAGGGGTTGGGAAATGGCCTGCCAATCGGGGCGATGATTGGGAAGGAAGAGTTGTCTGTATTCTTTGGCCCTGGAAGTCATGGATCCACTTTTGGAGGGAATCCAGTTAGTGTCTCAGCAGCCGAAGCTGTATTAAAGGAAATTTTTCAATCAGGGTTTTTAAAAGAAACCGTTAAAAAGGCGGAATACCTTGAGCACGAATTGGCAAAAGCATTGAATGGCATCGAAGAAGTGAAAGAGATTCGCGGTCTGGGAATGATGGTCGGAATTGAATGTAAACAAGATGTTCAGGTGTTTTTAATGGAATTGCAAGAAGAGGGCTTACTTATATTGAGTGCAGGTCCTAAAGTACTTCGTTTACTTCCATCCCTGACTGTTTCCGAATCGGAGATCGATACGGCGATTAACAAAATCAAAAAAGTATTGGCAATAAAACAAACTGTCTAAATTTATTGAATTTTTATAGAATAAAATGAATAATTATGCTATTGTGTATATAAATATACATCATCTAAAGAGGTGAAGATCATGAAAAGCTATCTATATTTAGAGAATGGTTCCGTCTTTGAAGGGGAACTGCTGACTAAATCGACTGAAAAAACAATCACTGGAGAGATTGTCTTTTTTACAGGAATGACCGGATATCAAGAAGTGTTGACAGATCCTTCATATAAGGACCAGATTGTCATCTTCACATACCCACTAATCGGAAATTACGGAATCAATGAACATGATTTTGAAAGTAAAAAGCCGCATGTTGCCGGTGTGATTGTATATGAAGGAAATATGAGCCATTCCCATTATCAGGCTAAATATTCAATTGGTGAATATTTAGACAAGTGGAACATTCCTCTTTTAAGCCATGTTGACACAAGAGCGGTCGTTAAGAATATAAGACAGGAAGGTTCCATGCAGGCAGTCATCACAGCTGAAGAAGAATACACTGTCGTACCAGGCCTGAATGGTTTATCAGCCCATGTAGCCGAGGTATCCACAAAGGTTGTCGAGAGATTTGGTGAAGGCGGCAAGCACGTTGTGATGATGGATTTCGGCTATAAAAAATCAATCTTGGATTCATTGGTCGCTCAAGGCTGCCGAGTCTCTGTCGTACCATTCGATACGGAATTCGAGCAAATCAAGGATTTGAAGCCAGATGGTATTTTGCTTTCAAATGGGCCTGGGGATCCAAAACAGCTTGAATACCTTTTAGGAAACTTAAAAAAGATCATTACTACTTTTCCCACGATGGGCATTTGCCTCGGTCATCAATTAACGGCCCTTGCCTTAGGTGGAAATACCAAAAAAATGCTGTTTGGACATCGGGGTGCGAATCAGCCCGTGGTCGATTTGAAAACGAAACAGGTGTATATGAGTTCGCAGAATCATAGTTATGAGGTTGATGAACCGAGCTTGCAAGGAACATCGCTTCAAGTGAGATTCAGAAACGTGAATGATAACACGGTTGAGGGACTCATGCATGAAGACTTGCCAATCTTAACTACCCAGTACCACCCAGAGGCAAATCCAGGACCTATCGAGAGTTCATTACTATTCAAAGACTTTTTACAAATGATAAATGATTATAGCGGGAGAGAAAAAGCTTATGCCTAAGGACAACACGATACAGACCATTTTAGTGATTGGTTCGGGGCCGATTGTCATCGGGCAGGCCGCCGAATTCGATTATGCAGGTACACAGGCCTGCCTCGCTTTAAAGGAAGAAGGATATAAAGTCATACTGGTCAATAACAATCCGGCAACAATCATGACTGATGAAATGAATGCGGATGCTGTTTATTTCGAACCTTTAACGGTTGATGTACTCGAAAAGATCATTTCCAAAGAAAAGCCGGATGGCCTGCTCGCTACATTAGGCGGTCAAACAGGATTGAACCTAGCTTATCAGTTGGATGATGCTGGAATACTTGAAAAATATAAGGTCAAATTATTGGGAACTCCGATCGATTCCATCAAAAAAGGGGAGGATCGTGAGCTGTTCCGGGAGTTGATGTTTGAAATAGGTGAACCCGTCCCCGACAGTACGATTGTCCATACTCTTGAGGAAGCGCTGGCTTTTGCGGACAAAATCGGTTTCCCCATCATCGTTCGTCCCGCATATACACTCGGCGGAACCGGCGGTGGTATTGCCGATTCACTGGAAACCTTTAAGGAACTTGTACGGGGCGGACTGCAAGAAAGCCCAATTACACAATGCTTGATTGAAAGAAGCATAGCTGGTTTTAAGGAAGTCGAATATGAGGTTATGCGGGATGGCAACAATACGTGCATCACTATCTGTAATATGGAAAATATCGATCCGGTAGGGATCCATACAGGTGATTCGATCGTCGTGGCACCATCACAGACTTTATCGGACGATGAGTTTCAGATGCTGCGTGCAGCATCCATTAAAATCATCTCTGCTTTAGGGATCATAGGTGGCTGTAACATTCAATTTGCACTTGATCCGAATAGCAAGCAATATTATTTAATAGAAGTGAACCCGCGCGTCAGCCGTTCATCGGCACTAGCTTCAAAAGCAACAGGTTATCCAATAGCCCGCATAGCGGCAAAGCTAGCTGTCGGCTACGATTTGTCGGAGCTCATCAATCCTGTAACGAAAAGCACATATTCAAGCTTCGAGCCTGCGCTTGACTATGTAGCGGTGAAGTTCCCAAGGTGGCCATTCGATAAATTCACGACCGCCGACCGCAAATTGGGAACTCAGATGAAGGCAACTGGTGAAGTCATGGCTTTACACCGCAGCTTTGAGGGTGGAGTCCAAAAGGCCGTCGATTCTTTGGAATTAAAAACGATTGGGCTGCAGCTATCATCTCTGAAAAATAAAACCGTTCCTGAACTTTGGGGAAAGCTTGCCGAAAAATCGGATGAACGAATCTTTGTCATTTTTGAAATGCTTAGAAAAGGCGTGACGATTGAAGAAATCCATGAAGCGACAGCCATAGATTATTTCTTCCTTAAATCCTTTGCTTCATTGATCCAAAGAGAAATGGAGATTGAAGCTAAGGCAATCGATCAGGTAACAAGGGAAGAACTTCAGTCATACAAGGAAAAGGGCTTTTCAGACCGCTATCTTGCTTCCGTATGGAAAGTAAATGAGATGGAAGTGAGAGCACACAGGAAATCATTAGGTGTTACGGCTGTCTACAAAACGGTCGATACATGTGCAGCCGAGTTCGAATCACATACAAACTATCACTATTCAACATATTTTGGTGAGAACGAACAGCAAATAACGAATAAAAAGAAAGTCTTGATGATTGGCAGCGGCCCAATCCGCATCGGACAGGGAATAGAATTTGATTACTGTTCAGTTCATGGTGTTTATGCACTCCAGGATGAAAATGTTGAAACGATCATGATCAATAATAATCCGGAAACGGTAAGCACGGATTTTGCGACAGCAGATCGCCTTTATTTCGAACCGTTGACCCTTGAATATGTTCTTAATGTAATAGAAGCGGAAGACATAAAAGATGTTATCGTCCAATTTGGCGGTCAGACTGCGATAAACCTTGCTAAAGGCCTGGAAGAGTACGGTGTCAATTTGTTGGGGACATCCTTCGATACGCTTGATCAATTAGAAGATCGTGATCGTTTTTATCAGCTTCTTCAAAAACTGGATATCCCCCATGTACCAGGTTCAATGGCTAATGGAGAAGAACAATTAATTTCCCGGGCAGAGGCCATCGGCTTTCCGGTACTTTTACGCCCATCCTATGTAATTGGCGGCCAGGGAATGGAAATCATCCGCTCCAAGGAAAGCTTGTTGAATAGAATGGCTAATGGAACGGCACTAGTCTATCCCGTGTTGATCGATTCCTATATTGCAGGGAAGGAAGCCGAAATCGATTTGATTGCTGATGGAAATGATGTTTATATTCCCATCATTGCCGAACATATAGAAAAAGCAGGCGTCCATTCAGGAGATAGCATGGCTTTATTGCCAGCTCAATCCTTAACGGATGATATGAAAGATAAAATGACCCTTTATGCTAAAAAACTAGTTAGTGAACTTGGTTATAAAGGTCTTATGAATATCCAATTCGTTATAGAGGGAAATAGTGTATACGTATTGGAAGTGAATCCTCGTGCAAGTCGAACAATACCAATCATCAGTAAAGTGACCGATGTGGCCTTGGTGCAAATAGCGACAAAAATATTGCTTGGGAAATATTCATTGTCGAATGCGTTCGAAAAAACGGGCTTAATGGATGAAATTCCATATGCAGTTGTCAAATATCCCGTATTCTCTACTTTTGCACTAAGCGGACTTGATTCGAAGGTAGGTCCGGAAATGAAATCAACAGGTGAAGGAATCGCCATCGGGGAAACGGTAAATGAAGCGTTGACAAAAGTGTTCCATGCTCAAAAAGCTAATCATACCACAGGCGTTTATCAATCAGAATCAGTTCAATTAAGTGAAGACCTGTTAGTGAAAATCAAAGAAGCAGGTTTGACATTGGGGAATTCAGATTTTAATGAATGGTTAAATGAAGGAAATGCGGCGGTCGTTTTAGCATATGGAACAACGGAGGAAGATAAGCAGCTAAGGTTACTTGCAGCGAAATACCGACTGCTTGCTTTTACGGAAGAAGAGACGTTCAATGCCTATCTGCAATCGGTGGAAAATGCTGATCCAGGGGTTACCTCGCTTCAGGAATGGCTTGTATCATATTCGAAAGGAGTGTCACACGTATGAGTTCAATGACGGCACCGACACAAGCGAAGATTTTAAATGGAAAAGATTTTTTGACCATGAAAGAGACTACACCAACGGCAATTGCAGATTTATTAAAGCTAGCGCAGACCATTAAAGGCAAATTGCAAGCAGGTGTAGAATATACGCCTTTAAAAGGGAAAACGCTGGGGATGATTTTTGAAAAATCGTCTACCCGTACCCGTGTTTCTTTTGAAGTGGGCATGATGCAGCTTGGCGGGCACGCTTTGTTCCTAAGTGGCAATGACTTGCAAATTGGACGTGGTGAAACTATTTCCGATACTGCAAAAGTCCTTTCTGAATACATTGATGGCATCATGATTCGTACCTTCGAGCATGAAAAAATCCTGGAATTGTCAGAAAATGCTTCTATCCCAGTCATCAATGGGCTAACAGATCTTGCCCATCCTTGTCAGGTACTTGCAGACTTCTTGACGATCATCGAGATAAAAGGGCGGTTAAAAGGCTTGAAGATGAGTTATATCGGTGATGGCAATAATGTTGCCAATTCATTGATGGTAGGCTGTGCAAAAATGGGAATGGATTTTTCCATTGGTTGTCCTGACGCCTACAAACCTGATGAAAAGGTCGTCGCCTATGCTAAAAAAGTGGCAGAAGAGGCTGGCAGTGAAATTTTGGTGACAACCTCAGCTTCGGAGGCCATTAAAGATGCGGATATCGTCTATTCAGATGTTTGGACTTCCATGGGGCAGGAAATCGAGAATGGTATCCGCTTAGAAGCTTTTAAAGATTATCAAATCAATGGTGAGCTAGTAAAACTTGCTAAAGAAGATTATTTATTCATGCATTGCCTGCCTGCACATCGGGAGGAAGAGGTTACGGCTGAAGTCATCGATGGACCTAATTCCGTCGTTTTCCACCAAGCCGGAAATCGCCTTCATGCCCAAAAGGCGGTCCTAGTGGACTTAATGTCTTAACCAAAAAAGCTTACCTCAGAGAGCAGTCACTCAGTTTGTAGAAAAAAAGGTTTCGGAATGGTCATATTCCGAAACCTTTTTGATTTTTGTAGCAGTTAGAGAATAATAACTGGATCAATACTGATATTTAAACAAAAAAGACTGTAGGTAAAAGCGCGTCGAAGGGAGACTGCCCCCGCAGGCGCAATTGCGCAGAGGGCGGACCGTCCGCGGAAAGCGAGTGCCTTACGTTCCAATCGACGGTCAATTTTTAAAAACTTAAAAAGGCGTCTGCTCAGAGAACAGATGCTTTTTAATTCAGCCGAATTTCCTGTATGTACCTAATTTTTCTGACATGAAAGGTATGAACCTGGTAATAATAACAGGGAAAGCATGTAAAGGGGTGAAATCTATGGGGCAAAATCGTCAATTTAAGCCAGGTCAGAAGGCACCGAATAATGGGACCTACGTAGAAATCGGTGAAACGGGCAGCACGGTAGTGAATCCGAAAATGATAAAGCTGGATGCAGGGGATTCTTTTCCTGAAACATCCAATCATAATCGGATATGGACCTATAAGCGGAAGCCATGAAACATCTAAAAGCAGGAAAAAGGAATGGTCGCCATCCTTCTTCCTGCTTTTTTTCTATTCAGCGGAATAACCGAATATATTCGAGATTTCCAAACAGCTTTTCCTTAAATAGACGCTTAAAGGATCTTCATAATGATCAGGAATGTTTTCGGTGAACCCAACGGCAGTGATTGCTCCCAACAATTCCGAATTATAATTAAAAACCGGAATGGACATGGAGGATACGGATGGTACAAGAGGCTCTTTGGCAAAAGCTATTTTGTATTCCCTAATTTTATCATATTCATTTGTTTCTTTAAGGAACGAGCCCGTAACATTACGGTCTTTTTCAATCCATTCCGCCGTCAAGGAAGGATCCTGAAATACAGTGAATACCTTTCCGGAAGAGGATGATGGCGGAAGTCGCGTACCTAACTGTGCCCCTATGTTTAAGTTTTGATTGGAATTCCATATTTTTGCCGTGATTGGTCCATCATATGTCCAAACGGAAAAAAGGACCGTGCAGGAAGTATGGTGACTGATTTCCTGTAAATAAGGAGTTATTCTGCTCGTTACGTCCTCATTTCCTATCGCTGCCATTCCGTATTGAATCAATTTGCTCCCAAGGTGATACATGCCGGTTGTCTTATCGCGATATAGTAACTCCAGTTGAGTCAAAGTATTCAAATACTTATAGAGGTTACTTTTCGTTATCTCCGTTAATTCCTGAATATCAGAGAATCTTAAAGGAGTTCTTTGGGAAGCAAGTAAATCTATGATGCTCATCCCTATTTGTAATGATTGAATCGTCGAACCGGATTTTACGATTTCCATAAATCAATCTCCCTAATCTGTTTTAATTTAGGTCTAGTATATCAGAATCTGTAAAATATACATGAAATTCAGCAGAAAAACCGCCGGCTGCTTGAAGCTATCAATATACGTTCCTATTAAATGAATAACTTCAGCGCACTTTTTGATTCCCCAGTACTGATAATGGTTCAGATGATAACATTTGCACAAAAATTCGCAATACTTTCTTGACAATATTCCGAAAATTGAGTTATTATTTATATAAATAGTGAACAGAGTTATCTATAAGTGAAAAAAAGAGCTGTAAAGTCATTTTAATTCTGGCTTGAGAAGCGAATCCAGCAGAATTAGGATGTTGGCATCAAAAAGAGGAAAAAAAATCCAGATTAATAAAGGAGAATGAAAATGAAATTAGTAACGTTCAGCAGTCAAGGATTTAAACGCATCGGTGCAATTTACCCGGAGAATGTAGTAGTTGACTTGAACTATGCTTATCAAGCGCTTCTTGAAAGCGAAGGGAAACTTCGCAGTGAACAAATTGCTGACGCTTATGTCCCTGCAAGAATGGAGGAGTTTTTACAGGGAGGGAATGAAAGCCTTTCCATAGCGCAAAAGGCTGCGGACTACGCTATTAACAATCGTGATTCCTTCAGACATCAATTGGTACATGAAATTGAAAATATAAAGCTTGAGGCCCCTGTCCAAAAGCCAAGCAAAATTATTTGTGTCGGCCATAATTACCGTGAACACATTGCTGAAATGGGTCGTGAACTGCCGCCATTCCCTGTAGTATTCGCAAAGTTCGCCAATACAGTTATCGGTCCCCAGGATGATATACCGTTTTTCCCAATCTCGGAACAACTGGATTATGAAGCGGAATTCGCTTTTGTTGTCGGACAAAGGGCACGTAATGTTTCAAAAGAAGATGCGCTTGATTATGTAGCTGGTTATACAATTGCGAATGATGTCACTTACCGCGATATCCAAAGGCGTACACTTGAGTGGCTACAAGGGAAAACAGTTGAAGGAAGTGCTCCGATGGGGCCTTGGTTAGTCACTTCCGATGAACTGTCCGATCCATCAGGCTTAAATGTCCGATTAACGGTAAATGGTGAAGAACGCCAAAAAACGAATACATCCAACTTCGTATTCGATGTGAAGTATCTAGTTGAATTCTTATCGAACTTAATGACTCTTGAACCAGGTGACATCGTACTAACAGGAACACCGGGTGGGGTAGGAGTAGCCCGTGATCCGCAAGTGTTCTTAAAAGATGGTGACGTTGTCAAAATCGAAATCGACAAAATAGGTTATCTTGAAAACCGCGTAAGACGTGTTGGGGAGGGAAAATAAAATGGCTTATCAGGAAATCGGGACATCAATCCAATCGGTTCAACAATCAATCGACCATATTCTTGAGACAACGGCAAACCTACCGGAAGAAACGATCCGATTTAAACCAGCAGAGGATGAATGGTCAATCATGCAGATACTTTCCCATTTAGCTGAAGCCATTCCTTATTGGTTAGGTGAAGTGGAAACTGTAATAGCGATGCCTGGAGCCGAATGGGGGCGTGGGTTGCAAGATCCAGCCCGATTGGCGGCAGTTACCGATACTGACAAACTTGCTGTGGATGATGTCAGGAAGCAAGTGGAGGAGCTTAAATATAAAGTGGACAGCGGTCTCGGGAATTTAGATGAAGCAACACTATCCAAAGAATCGCCTCACCGGAATTTCGCTAAATTCGGAAACAGACCAGTTTCTTATATAGTCGATCACTTCATCGATGAGCATGTTTCAGGACATTATGATCAAATTAAGCGAAATCTTTCTAAAATCCAGTAAGGCAGATAAAAAAGAAAGTAGGGATTAATATGGCTGCAAAATCGGAATACATGAATAGTACAATCGTAAAAGATTTTACAAAGGATATTCAGCAGTATAACCTTGGGCCGCTGTGGGAAGCCATTCCCGCTCTGATGGACCATGAACCAAAACCTCATGCGCATGCTTATTTATGGAAAGAAGAGCTTTTGACAAAAAAATTGATGGAAGCGGCTGAAATCTTCACACCTGACCGAGGCGGGGAGCGCAGGGCGATTTATTTTCAAAACCCTGGCCTTACTTATCGCCAGCCTTGGGGATGGGCTTCGACAACACAAACGCTTTATGCAGCGGTCCAGCTATTGTTGCCAGGTGAAGTGGCCCCTTCCCACCGTCATTCCCAAAGTGCACTTCGTTTCATTACGAAGGGTGAAGGTGCCTACACCATCGTGCAGGGAGAAAGGATCTTCATGGAAGAAGGCGATTTTTTGATCACGCCTAAAAACTTATGGCATGGTCATGGACATGTTGGGGAAAAACCAATGGTTTGGATGGATGCCCTTGATATCCCAACCATCTATTCCATAGGCGGCACTTTCTTTGATCCATATCCAGATCGGATTGAAACGCCTAAGCGGCCGGATAATTTTTCAGAGCTCCGTTATCAAGGCGGAATGGTTCGTCCAGTATCCGACCGTTATTCACAAGTGGCACCGCTTGCCAACTACAAGTGGAAGGGCACCAAAGCAGCGATAGAAGGATTGATGAATTTCGAACCGGATCCATATGAAGGTTTTGCCGTGGAATATATCAATCCATCAAATGGCCAAACGGCCAATCCGACGATGGGGGCATGGATGCAGAAACTTCCTAAAGGTTTCCATACGAAAGCCCATCGCCACACCCATTCCACGATATATCAAGTGCACCAAGGATCAGGATATACGGTCATTAATGGAGTGCGTTTTGACTGGTCCAAGGGAGATTACTTCGTCGTTCCGAATTGGGCATGGCATGAGCACGTTGCAGAAGCGGATTCTTACTTATTCTCGGTAAATGACCTACCAATAATGGAAAGATTCGATTTGGAACAGCAACAAGCATTAGACACAAACAATGGATACCAAAAGGTTGAAAGTGAATTCAAGCCTGTTTTGGTTTGAAAATAATCGGTTTGGAATCTTCAGCTAAGATACTAGTGAATAGATGAATGCCATTCGAATGAAAACGCTTACTTTGGTAGTGGTCCGCAACTTTGGCTAAAAGCAACTAATATAGGGGGAATTGATGATGAACACAGAAAAAAAACCATTCATCGTTATCGGTGGGGGAATTGGCGGATTGGCAACTGCTTTAGGAATCGCAGAAACAAAACAGTATGTAAAAGTCCTAGAACAAGCTCCCGAATTTGGGGAAATTGGTGCAGGGATTCAGCTTGCAGCAAATGCCACCAACGTATTGCAGCGTTTAGGTGTCATGGATAAAATCAATGATATTGCAGTATTTCCAAAAAGATTGGTGTTGATGGACGCCTTTTCCGGAAAAGAGCTTTCCGCTTTGGATTTAGGTGAGGTTTATAAAGAAAGATACGGAGCTCCGTATGTTGTTTTGCATCGTTCCGATTTGCATAAAGTACTGGCTGAAGCCTGTGAAAAGAACCCGTATATAGAACTGGTCACGAATCAAACCATTATTGAGACAGTAGAGTATGAAGGTGAAGTGACGGTTACTTCGGCCAACGGGTCGCAACATTCAGGAACTGCTGTCATTGGTGCCGATGGATTATGGTCCAAGGCAAGGAAACTTTTTATGGAAGATCAGCCGGTATGCTCACAATATGTTGCATACAGGGGAGCGATCCCGATGGAGGAGGTTACGAGCCATGGAGATTTAAATGATGTATACATGTGGATTGGGCCAGACCTTCATCTTGTTCAATATCCGGTTAGAAGGGGAGAACTTTATAACCAAGTAGTGGTTTTCAAAAGTTCTCAATATACGGAAGAAAACGAAAAAACAAATCAATGGGGAACACCGGAAGAAATGGACCGTGTATTTGCCGGAACTTGTGAGCTTGTTCAGAATGCGATTTCATTCATTCAAAGACAACGCCGCTGGCCGATGTATGACCGTTTACCAATTGATAATTGGACAAAAGGAAGAATTACACTTATGGGCGATGCGGCACATCCGATGCTTCAATACTTGGCACAAGGGGCTTGCCAGGCTTTAGAAGATGCAGCTTATTTGTCTGATATGCTTCATAAGCATGGGAATGACATTGAACAGGCATTTTTGGAATATCAGGAGGAACGCATACCACGTACGGCAAATGTTCAAACGAGTGCAAGAATGTGGGGGGAAATCATCCACAATACGACCGATGCAGGCATTCTGCTCCGAGATACGATCCTAGCATGTCGGACGGATAGGGATTTCCAATTCGTCGATGAATTTCATGGTTACAATAAAACGGCCGTGAAAGCATAAACCATTTTTGTTTCATCCATAAAGGAATGTATCCATGTTTCAAATGGGTCTGCCTTTCTTCTATATGAAGAAAGGCTTTTTCCGTTTATTATCCAAACTACTGCATTTCTTATAACTTTCCTTTACATGGGCAGAATTAGAAGTATAATGAAAATATAAAGGTCAAAATTGGTCAAACCAGTTGGGATTCGTTCATGATATAGATGAATGGGAGGTTTCAAGATGGATATTAATAAAATGACGGAGAGAACCCAGCAGGCATTCACTGGCGGTCAGGAACTAGCCAATGAAAGAGGGAATCCTGAGCTGACGGAGCTTCATTTATTAAAGGTCTTAATGGAACAGGATGAAATTTTATTAATCAGGATTTTATCGGAATCTGGTAAACCGGTGAATCTATTTGATATAGAGCTGGATAAGGAATTGGATAGATTACCGGAAGTGAGCGGGGGTGTTTCCCAGGTTTACATGTCATCCTCCCTACAGCAAATTCTGACGGCTGCAGAAAAGGAAATGCAGAAGTGGGAGGATGAATACTTATCTGTCGAACATATACTGCTTGCATCTTTGCAAGTCAATAAAACGAATGTAAACAGGCTATTTTCATCATATGGAATTGATTATGATAAAGCAAAACGGGTTATAAGCGATATAAGGGGGAATCAGCGAGTGACTAGTCAAAATCCTGAAAGCACTTATGAAGTATTGAAAAAATACGGCAGAGATCTCGTTGCTGAGGTTAAATCGGGTAAGGTCGATCCAGTAATCGGTCGAGATACGGAAATCCGTAACGTCATCCGGATCCTTTCACGGAAAACGAAAAATAATCCTGTATTAATAGGAGAACCTGGAGTAGGTAAAACAGCGATTGTCGAGGGGTTGGCTCAAAGGATCGTCAGGAAGGATGTGCCGGAAGGTTTAAAAGATAAGACCGTTTTTTCACTCGATATGAGTGCACTTGTCGCAGGGGCCAAATTCCGAGGTGAATTTGAGGAACGCCTAAAAGCAGTGTTGAATGAGATCAAGAAGAGTGACGGCAAAATTCTCTTATTCATTGATGAATTGCATACAATTGTCGGTGCAGGAAGAACGGATGGCGCCCTTGATGCCGGAAATATGTTAAAGCCGATGCTTGCGCGCGGTGAGCTGCATTGTATCGGTGCAACGACCCTTGATGAATATCGGCAATATATTGAAAAGGATCCGGCTTTGGAACGCCGTTTCCAACAGGTTCTGGTTCCTGAACCGGATGTTGAAGATACGATTTCCATTTTGCGGGGATTAAAGGAACGGTTTGAAATTCATCATGGCGTCAGGATACATGATCGGGCGATCGTTGCAGCCTCTGTCCTTTCGAACCGCTATATAACGGAGCGATTTTTACCGGATAAAGCGATCGATCTTGTGGATGAAGCATGTGCGATGATCCGCATGGAAATCGACTCCATGCCATCCGAGTTGGATGAAATCACGAGAAAAGTCATGCAACTTGAAATTGAAGAAGCGGCCCTGAAAAATGAAGACGACCCTCAAAGCAAAGCAAGGCTGAAAGTGCTCCAAAAAGAACTATCAGAACTTCAGGATCAAGCGAATAGCATGAAATCCAAGTGGCAAATGGAGAAATCAGCGCTTCAAAAGGTACAGGACAAACGTGAAGAGCTTGAGAAACTGCGTCACGAACTGGAACAGGCAGAGAATGACTATGACCTTAACCGGGCAGCTGAACTTAGGCATGGAAGGATTCCGCAGCTTCAAAAAGAATTGGAAGCAATGGAAGACGAATTGGAAAAGGAAAAACAGGAATCACGATTGCTTCGCCAGGAAGTGACGGAGGAGGAAATTGCCTCGATTGTTGCAAGGTGGACAGGGATTCCGGTAAGCAAGCTGGTGGAAAGTGAAA
This sequence comes from Bacillus sp. ISL-78, assembly GCF_018613455.1. Classification (NCBI taxonomy): domain Bacteria; kingdom Bacillati; phylum Bacillota; class Bacilli; order Caryophanales; family Bacillaceae; genus Bacillus; species Bacillus sp. ISL-78. The sequence goes on along the minus strand of NZ_JAGGQC010000003.1, from coordinate 238,804 downwards.
GGGAGAAGCTGCTTCGCCTATCAGATATCCTGCATGAACGTGTAATCGGTCAAGGAGAAGCGGTGGAACTCGTATCCGATGCTGTTTTAAGAGCAAGGGCTGGCATAAAAGATCCAAACAGGCCAATCGGTTCATTCATTTTTCTTGGGCCGACTGGTGTCGGTAAAACCGAATTGGTAAAAGCTTTGGCAGAAACGTTATTCGATAGTGAGGAACATATGATCCGAATTGATATGTCGGAATATATGGAGAAACATTCCGTGTCCCGACTTGTTGGTGCACCTCCCGGTTATGTAGGATTTGAGGAAGGCGGCCAGCTTACGGAGGCTGTTAGGAGAAACCCATACTCCGTCATATTATTGGACGAAATTGAAAAGGCGCATCCGGAAGTCTTCAATATTTTACTGCAAATGTTGGACGATGGAAGAATAACAGACTCCCAAGGCAGAACAATCAACTGTAAAAATACGGTCATCATCATGACTTCCAATATCGGTTCCCATTTCTTATTGCAATCGAACCGGATGGATGGTGGCATTGAAGAAGAAATAAAAGATCAGGTCTTTAAAGAATTAAGAGGGCATTTCCGTCCGGAATTCTTGAATCGAGTTGATGATATTGTTTTATTCAAACCACTGACAAAACAAGAAATCGTTGAAATCGTAGATAAAATGGTTCATCAATTACAAGTGAGGTTAACTGAACAAAATATAGTCCTCAACGTCACAAAAGCGGCTAAGGAATTCATTGCGGATCAGGGATATGATCCGGTATATGGAGCAAGACCGCTGAAGCGATTCATCCAAAAGCATCTCGAAACGAAAATCGCCCGTAAAATCATAGCTGGGACTGTTGAGCTTAAAGAAGGAATCACGATTGATTATGATCATGATGAATTGGTCCTCATATAAAAACGTCGCCATGCAGTTTACCCGTAAGCAAAGTATGGTATAACAAAAAGGACATCCTAAAAAGGATGTCCTCTTTTGCTTCTTAATGTTGATGGGAGTCTTTAGCTGGCCCAGCAGGCAAGATAGCAGGGATGATAAGAATCAGGATAGAAGCAGCCAATCCTAAAATCGTTCCCTGAGCAGCATCGTATGAAACTCCGATCATGGAAGAAACAACATATACAGTCATATGCACTAATAAGAATGTCCAAAAAATTGTCCAAGCATAACGCATCGAATTTCACCTCATTCCACTACATTCATTTTTATCTTACCATAATTAATATACAGTTAAAACGTGTTTTTAATAATAACCTTTAAATTATTCAATACATTAAATCATAAGAGAATTTTTTGGGCATACAAGTTGGTTCAAAACTTCAAAAAGGAAATTATAGGGGAAAATAAAAACAAAAGTCGTCCCTGCTTGGTTAATTTAAGATAAGAAGTTAGGCGTTTCCACTGACCCTTTCTATTTTTCGTCATAAATTAATATAGTAGTAGTAATATTCCTTAAAGGAGTTTGAACGATGGAACAACGAACTTTTCAAATTGATGACCAATGGAATATCATCTATTATCCAGAGCGGCCCAGTGGTTTTTCCGTATTGGTAATTGGAGACCGTAGTCATTTTGTCGAAAAAGACAGCAGCTTTTGGCTGCAGCATCCTGGCAGGCTGCAGATACTGGAATATTTAAAGGAATACGGATACACGCTATTTTCTTCCAATTTTCACGGAGCCAACTGGGGCAGTCCTAAAGCACTGGACCTTTCCCTTAACCTATATATTCTTTTCATGAAAAAAGAAATTGTCAATCAAAGGGTTCATATATTGGCAGAGGGGACAGGCGCACTACTTGCCCTAAAGCTAATGAATGAACTTGGAAATAAAATTCGGTCTGTCGTATTGATCGATCCGGTTTTTTCCTTGAAAGCACAACTGGAAAAAGAAAAGGAAAATAAGTTCTTCTATAAAAAGTGGCTGTCAGAGGTTGCTGCTGCATATGAGCTCGATCCGGCAGAATGTGAACAGCATATCATGGACACTGAAGATTCAGTTATCGCAGAGAATATCCCCATGAAAGTGATTCAGGTTTTTGGAAGCTTACGGAAAGAGCAAGCCTCCCTTTATCGGCAAATCCAGCTGGCTAGAAAAGCAGACTTGCAGCTGACGTATATATTGCCCGAAAAACGTTATAAAATCCCCTATCAAATACAAAAGTTTTTCAATGAGAATGAAGAGATTTTATGAGAAAAGATATATTTTTACAATAGTTTGCATACGATACAGCATCTAAAAAAACTAGACGTGCCGGGTGAAGTGGGCTTGATGGCATACGAGGAGGCTGTATTTATGCAAACAAACATTGTCATTGGCACTTATCGATTTGTGGGATTCTATGTGACTCAATATTTCTTGAATCAAGGGAAAGAAGTAATCGGAATCGATTGGGATGATTCCGAAGCAAATCAATATATTATGGAAGAAAAAGAACTTGAAATAGGAAGGAATTCAAATTATATATACTTTCCGATAAATAAACTTAAATTATTGGATATTTCACAGCAGGACACGGTGTTCATCTCTTGTTACGATATTCAAAGCGGCAAAATGGACAAAATCGATTTTCTGATAGGCGAAATCGTTTCCTTCATTGAGAAATGCAAAAATGGCAAGAATGAAACGCCCAATTTCGTTCTTTTCATGCCCATTGAAAAAGATGTCAGTATATTTCATTCCATATTAAGCTCGATTCGTGGAATCGATTCTGCAAAAATCATATTTTTACCGACGATTTATGGACCTTGGCAATCGGAAGGCATGAGCTTTGAAGCTGGAATCAATCAGCTTGGGCAGTCTGATATCAAAGCGGCAATTACTGCCGAATATACCTTTGATGCCCTCTATATCACTGATTTTGTTAATGCCTTGGAAGGGGTGCTAACCTCAAGTTCCGATAGGGACATCCAATTATGCAGCTCTATTGATGATCATTGGATTGAATGTGCCAAGCTAATATTTGGTGAAAGCATGGATTCATTCACTCCCCAACAATCAACAACTAAAATCAATAAAGGAACAATATTTGAAGTGCAATGTAAAATGGAACCGGAAGAAGGCATTGCATTACAAAAAAAACATAATAAACGATTAAACTTACTTAAAAAGTGGAGAAAGCGTGATTAAACAATTATTTTCTTATTTGAGCAGAACAAAACGGTATATTTGCCTCTAATCTATATGTCTTGTACTATAATGTACAAGGATAGGAATAACATCAAAAGATATCCATGATTTTATATGTACGCCCTTTACGAAAGGGTTCTGTGGAATTATGATATTATTGTGCATTATTTGGGCATCACAAATCAATTGATGAATATTCAAAAGATAGGGGGGAAACGCGAATGAGTTCAGATAAAACTCTTGAATTTATGGGAATCGCCATGAAATACTTCCCAGAGGCTAAAGCGAAGCTTGAGGCAAGCGGGATTCCATTTTCAATGGAGATGGCAGAGCCATTCATGGAGCTCTTTAAAAGCGTAATGCAAGAAGCTTATGAGCTTGGCAAACAAGATGCTCAGCGTTAATTAAAGGCAGGCTGTCCCGATAAAGGGCAGCCTTAATTTTTTTATTCTTTTTTCAAGAACTTGGCGATCAATGGGTTCAGATTGATTTTATCAATGGTCGGTTTGTATTGACTGTATAAGCCCATCAATGTTTCAACGCTCGCCATTAATTGCAAGTAATCCACCTTCGATTCCTCTTGCTCCGGTTCGGGTTTCCTGCCAAACATCAAATTCGAAAAATGATCATCCGGGTTTCGTTCGCGGTTACGATTGAAAATGTCCATAATGAGTTCCTCCTTACTCCTTTTATTAATAATCTATGTCCCTGAAATTCCCCTGGCATAGGCGCTTGACCGGCTTCAGAAAGAGATTTCTTGCTTAACTCTTGCAAGGAAGTCTTTTTTTATATAAAATTAGTACCAGGTAATAATAGATGATTATAATAACTCATTAAAATATAAGGGGATGGCAAGATGAATGCTGGAATACTAGGCCTTGGCCGCTACTTACCCGACAAAATCGTTACAAATGCGGATTTAGAAAAAATTATGGACACTTCTGACGAGTGGATCCGGACCAGGACGGGTATTGAGGAAAGAAGAATTGCAAATGATGATATTGATACTTCAGATATGGCTTATGAAGCCGCAAAGGCTGCATTGAAAAATGCGGAAATTTCGGCTGAAGAGATAGATATGATTCTTGTGGCTACCGTTACACCTGATCAGTCGTTTCCTTCTGTCGCTTGCATGATTCAAGAGAAATTGGGAGCGATGAAGGCAGCTGCGATGGATGTAAGTGCGGCATGTGCCGGATTCATGTATGCAATGATCACGGCACAGCAATTTATTAAGACAGGTGCATATAAGCATGTGTTGATTGTCGGTGTTGAAAAACTTTCGAAAGTAACCAATTGGGAAGACCGTAATACGGCTGTCCTATTTGGTGACGGAGCGGGTGCAGCTGTACTTGGACCTGTATCTGATGGCAAAGGGGTCCTTTCCTTTGAATTAGGGGCAGATGGAACTGGCGGGAAGCACTTATTACAAGAAGGAGATTTCATCCATATGAATGGACGTGAAGTATTTAAATTTGCTGTCCGTCAAATGGGGGAATCCAGCCTGGGTGTATTGGACAAAGCTGGTTTGACAAAGGAAGATGTGGATCTGCTTGTTCCGCATCAAGCAAACATACGCATAATGGAAGCCTCAAGGGAACGCCTGGGTCTCCCGCTTGAAAAGATGACAAAAACGGTTCATAAATATGGAAATACTTCATCAGCGTCCATTCCAATGGCCCTTGTGGAAGAAATGGAAGCAGGAAGAATCAAGGACAATGACTTAATCGTCATGGTCGGCTTTGGTGGTGGCCTTACATGGGGAGCGATCGCTCTTAGATGGGGTAAATAAAAGAAGAAACAAATCGTAAGAGCTTTAAAAATAGGAAGGAGCCATTTTCAATGACTAATCGTCGTGTAGTTGTAACAGGTATTGGAGCAATCTCTCCAGTTGGTAATGATGCAGAAACTGGATGGAAGAATATAATCGAGGGGAAATCGGGAATAGGGCCTTTAACTCGTTTGAATGCTGAAGAATATCCCGTTAAAGTGGCTGCTGAAATCAAGGACTTTGATATAGAAACATATATAAATCGTAAAGAAGCGCGCAAAATGGACCGTTTTACCCATTATGCAATTGCAGCTTCCGTTATGGCATACAATGATAGCAAGCTGGAAATAACCGATGAAAATGCTGCACGTGTCGGGGTCTGGATCGGTTCGGGTATCGGCGGGCTGGAGACACTTGAAACACAGCATGAAAACTTTTTAAACAGGGGATATAAACGGGTTAGCCCATTTTTCGTTCCAATGATGATACCGGACATGGCAGCCGGCCAGGTTTCTATCTTACTGGGTGCAAAAGGAATCAATTCATGTACGGTAACAGCCTGTGCAACAGGAACAAACTCAATTGGTGATGCGTTTAAAGCCATTCAACGGGGCGATGCCGATGTCATGATTACAGGCGGGGCCGAAGCGCCAATCACAAAAATGTCGGTTGCAGGCTTCTGTGCAAATACGGCTTTGTCGACAAATCCTGATCCACAAACCGCTAGCCGTCCTTTCGATCTAAACCGTGATGGTTTCGTAATAGGTGAAGGAGCTGGAATCATTGTTCTGGAAGACCTTGAACATGCATTGAATAGAGGAGCCAAGATTTATGCTGAAATAGCTGGTTATGGCTCAACTGGAGATGCCTTCCATATTACCGCTCCGGCACCAGGTGGAGAAGGCGGTGCAAGAGCCATGAAAATTGCAATTGAGGATGCAGGTTTGAATCCTGAAGACATCCAATATGTGAATGCCCACGGAACGAGTACGCCATACAATGACAAGTACGAAACGATGGCAGTCAAAGAAGTCTTTGGCGACCATGCTAATAAACTTGCGATAAGTTCCACTAAATCAATGACAGGCCATATGTTAGGGGCAGCAGGCGGTGTGGAAGCAATATTCACGATTCAGGCAATCAGGGACAGCATTTTGCCTCCAACCATCAATATTGAAACACCAGACCCTGAATGTGATTTGGACTATGTCCCGAATCAAGCAAGGAAGAGCGAAATCAATGCAGCCATCAGCAATTCACTTGGATTCGGTGGACATAACGCAACGATTCTTTTCAAGAAATATCAATAATTTTTGAAGGAAAAGCAGATCTATTGGGATCTGCTCTTTTTTATGTTGAAGGGAAAAGGGATATATTGTGTCATCCGCCTTCATTAAATCATACGATAGTCAATAGAAGCGGAGGTGTATGGGGAAATGGGAGTCATTTCAACCAATGAATGGATGAGGAGGGACTTCAACCGGCCGATCCAGATGATGGAAAGACTTAAAAGCACTTTCAACGATACCCTTGATGCGGAAATGATTTATCATCATTTATTGAAGCATGGCATGTATTCGCCGAATCAAAAAACAAAACTCACATGGGAAGACTTACAGGAAAACGATGTATGGGAAAAAACACAAAGCTTGTTTACAGCTTATAAGAAGCTATGGGGAGGGCCTGATGTTCCCATATATATTTTCCCGCTCATGTCTACAGGGATGTGGAATAAAAAAGTTGAAACGAAGTCAGGGTTGGCCTTTAAAGATAAACTATTCCTTTTTTACGGAAAGGGGATAGCCGAAAAGGAAATGGAGGCCTTGTTGATTCATGAATACCATCATGTTTGCCGTCTGCATCATTTGAAAAAGGACCAAAAAGAATTCACTCTCCTTGATACGATGATCATGGAAGGACTGGCGGAAAGAACGGTGGGAAAATATTTAGGAACCAAATATTTAGCGAATTGGACTAATTTATATCAGGAAGATAAACTAAGAGAATATTGGAGAAAGCATTTAGAGGAAAAGCACACGATAAAACGTACAGATCCTCTTCATGATGTACTTCTGCTTGGGACAAAAGGATATCCATATATGCTTGGATACTGTAGTGGCTATTACTTGGTGAAAAATTTTGAAAAACTCTCCGTGAAAAGATCATTCATTATTCAATCTGAAGAATTCTTATCAAAATAGAGTTAATATATACGTTCTTTTTTTCTTAATCTGTTTTCTAGAATAGGAATAAATTGTATGGTTCCTGCCTATACTGATTGACAAACAGAAATTTGTTTAAGTGAGGGATGAATGATGCTATATCTTCATGATGTATGGGTTAACTGGTTTGAAGGAGAAGAAAACGGCTATAATATTTGTCATTTTCATGAATGGAGGAAAGATGACGGGATCGAACTGCTAGATCAAGTTCCTTTGTTGAAAGTGTCATCAACATTGTTCCACTACATAGAAAACGACTTGTCAGAATTACCTAAGCCGTTGCTGAATGATGTTTATCAAAAAGCATATGCTAGGAAAAATCATGAGCGAATTCAGCTTGACTATTGTTTTATCGTGACTGATGGAAATGGAATTTTAGCTGTTGATACGATAGGTTATCATATTCCGATTAGGAAAAGCAGAATAATTCCCCGGCAGGAACAAATTGTTTATGACATGATAGAAAACCATGATGAGATGGATTACACCTTTACTGAAAAACCTACATCTGAGAAAGAATATCATATTTTGTCGCCGTCTCCCTTATTCATGAACGGTTTGACAAGAAAAGAAAGACAGCTTAAGCAATTGCTATTCATGGCCATGGACCAATTATTCACGGCGAAAAACACTGCTGAAATCCGCTATTGGTACACAGAATGGGCCCCTGAGAAATATGAAAGCATTCAAGAAATGGATTTTCAGATAGCTTGGCTTGAGTTATATGAAGAAATGAAGGAAGGCTGGTCAGAGAAGCACCTTCAACTTTGTGAAAACCTTGTGAAGGGGCAGCCTTTTTTTGAAAAGCTTTGGCAAGTGGAGGCTGGCGATAGCCCATCGATTTTATGAACAAAAAAGACGATCCGTTAAGGATAAGTCTTAGATTGTAGACAGACTTGATGAAAATCGAATCTGTCTACAGTTTTTTATGTACAATTTGAAAATTTGCCTGAGCCAGCGGAGGAGTGACATATTTGGCAAGAATGTGATAAGGAATCACGAGAGGTCAACTTCTCCAAACAAACAAAAGGTTTCGGAATGATATCATTCCGAAACCTTTTGTTTACACACTGAGACAATCCGTTGAGAATCGTCTTCTTTTATCTCTTTCTGCCAAGTCCCATGCCATTATACATTTTTCTGATCATTTTATTGGCTTCAATATTCGCCTTTTCTGCACCGCGGTCCAGAATTTCATCCAATTCAGGTGAATCGATCAATGCATTATAGCGTTCTTGGATTGGTAGGATTTCTCCAAGAACCACCTCAGCCAAATCACTTTTAAAGTCACCATAGCCTTTGCCCTCATACATCTCTTCAATTTCTGAATAGGATTTTCCACTGAAAATGGAGTATATGGACATCAGGTTGGAAACACCTGCTTTGTTTTCCTTATCGTAACGGACAATTCCTTCCGAATCGGTAACTGCGCTCTTGATGTTTTTTTCGATTTGCTTCGGATCATCCAATAAGGCAATCGTCGCCTTTTTATTAGGATCGGATTTGCTCATTTTCTTGGTTGGTTCCTGAAGGGACATGATACGGGCCCCTTCTGTAGGGAGGCTGATTTCCGGGATTTTAAATATGTCATTATGCTTTCTATTGAATCGTTCAGCCAAATCGCGTGTCAATTCAAGATGCTGTCTTTGGTCTTCCCCGACAGGGACCACATCTGTACTATAAAGGAGAATATCGGCAGCCATTAACGGCGGGTAAGTGAGCAGTGCTGCGGATACCCCTTCTTTGCCAGCGGATTTGTCCTTGAATTGTGTCATTCTCTCAAGTTCCCCAATATAGGATATACTCTGTAAAATCCAGCCTGCCTGTGCATGCGCTGGTACTTCTGATTGGATGAAGATGGTATTCTTTTCAGGATCCAGGCCAATGGCCAGATATAAAGCGGCCAATGTTTTAATGTTTTTCCTTAACTTGATGCGGTCTTGTGGAACTGTAATTGCATGTTGGTCAACAATACAAAAGAAACATTCATATTCATTTTGTAAGTTAACGAATTGTTTCATGGCTCCGATGTAATTTCCTAAAGTAACGGAACCGGATGGCTGAATGCCGGAGAAAATCCTTTTCAACTGCTAGTCACTCCTCTAAATACGTTTATTGATAAATGGATATTCGCTCTTCATTATTGTAAGGATAAATAGAAAATGAATCCACATTCTTTGAAAGAAATGTGCATGTTCCTGTGGGGAAACGCTCATTTGAATCTTGTGGAGGGCCGTTTTGTCCTGTATCGATGCCATTTTGAGAATACGAAATGTCCACTATACTGTATTTTAGCATTTATTCATATTAAATGTATAATCGAAACGGAAATCAAGCCAATAGAAAGGATTTTCGGTTTCTTTTTTTTGACATGGAAGAAATGAAGTCTTCAAGGAAAATCAAACCGTTTCACATATATCACAATGAGCAGGCCATTTTAGGGAAGGATACTCACAAGGGAGTACAGGATTGTGAACGTATTCTTAAGCTGAACTTTGTAAAGCTTTTTAAAAAATTATTTATCATATATAGGAGTAAAGTTAATCGTTTGTGGTATTAAAGAAAGGGGTTTATTATATTTGTTGAATATTGATGACTGATGGCGAATGAGGTGGAGAAAATGAAACCAATGTGTAAATGGTTGATGACAGGTATGTGCATATTCCTGATTCAACAGCCAGTTCATGCGCAAGGCATGAACGAAACCAGGCAGGTAGCATTAGAAAATAAAGAATTGCCTGCGAACGTACCGCGTTTTGTTTTTGATTCGGGGTTGAAATTCGACTATCCGGATGCTGTACGCGGAATATATGTGACAGGGCCTGCAGCGGGTGGCAATAAATTGAATGAACTTATTAAATATGTAGATGAAACCGATTTGAATGCGATGGTCATTGACATTAAGGATGACAAGGGGAACGTAACGTATAAAACGGAAGATCCTGACTCTCCATATGCTGGGATTGGTAAAGACTACATAAAAAACCCAAGGGCAATGCTGAAAAAATTTGAAGATAAACAGATTTATCCGATTGCAAGGGTTGTCGTCTTTAAAGACTCCCTTTTGGCCAAAGAGAAACCTGAATTGTCTTTTTTAGATGGTGAAAAGGTATGGAAGAATGGTCGAGGGGAAGCCTTCGTTAACCCATTCTTAAAAGAGGTGTGGGATTATAATGTCGGTATTGCCATTGAAGCGGCAAAGATGGGTTTTAAAGAAATTCAATTTGACTATGTCCGTTTTCCCGAAGGATTCGAAAATAAAGAAGACGATTTGAAATATGATGTGGGTGAATATGATGAAGCGAAAATGAGTCATACAGCCAAAAGGGTTCAGGCAGTGACGGATTTCGTAAGTTATGCGAGGAAGCAACTGAAGCCATACGATGTCGAAGTGTCAGTGGATATTTTTGGATATGCGGCTACATTGCCTGAAGCTCCTGGAATTGGGCAAAACTTCACAAAAATCTCTGAGAATGTTGATGTAATTTCCTCGATGATCTATCCGAGTCACTGGACATCTTATTTCGGTATCGAAAAGCCTGATTTGGAGCCCTATAATCTCGTTAAGGAATATGCGAAATTGGAGAATGGGAAGCTGAAGGAATTAAAAACACCACCTACTTCAAGACCTTGGCTGCAAGATTTTACTGCCTCATATTTAGGCGATGGAAATTACCAAAGGTATGGTAAGGAAGAAGTGGAAGCCCAAATAAAAGCATTGAATGATAATGGCATTGATGAATACTTATTGTGGAATGCAGCAAATCGATATACCAAGGGAGTAGACTATACCCCATGAAAAAAAGGATGACCAGGGAAGTTCCTTCCGGTCATCCAAATTCTCTCTGAATTACCGCTTTTTATTCCCGCCAACTTGACTCCACCCTGACTGAATTCGTTTCGATTGATCGAAAATATGAGAGTGACGTTTCCCGCCAAACCATTTTTCGCCGATGCCATTCGTTACAACGCCATTCACAGCCGTAATGCCAATAACGCAAGCGGCTACTAAAAAAAAGTCCAAAAAGTAGCTGATCATCAAAACCCTCCTAATATTTTCAAGCTATTCAAGTTCCATTGTAGAGGATAAGAAAAAATCTGGAAAGTATAAACTAGCAAATGAGGAGATTAAATTATGAATTGGTATGAAAAGCTAAACCAGTATTTCCCTATTGAAGAAATGAAGTCAAAAGAACACATAGAAGTTCTTTTAGAAGATAAGCAGGAAATATATAAAAAGGATGAAGGTCCCGACCATGTTTTATTATATGTGGAAGGGGACGAGTTTATATTCGTTGATTACCTTTTTGTATCAAAGAAATCAAGGGGACAGGGACTTGGAAGGAAATTAATTCAAAAGTTGCAAAAAAAGCAGAAAACGATCTTGCTGGAAGTAGAACCAGTACAGGAAAATGATGATGATACATTTAAAAGGCTGAAATTTTATAAAAGGGAAGGATTCAAGCACGCCTCTTCGATTTCCTACAGCAGAAAATCGCTTGCCACCAAGGAGAATACTCCTATGGAAATCTTATATTGGCCGGCAAATCCATCTGTTGATGAAGAAGATGTATTTGATTTCATGAAAGAGATTTATTCTGAAATCCATACTTACAAAGATGATGATCTTTATGGGAAATCTTATCAAGATGTAGATGATGTACTTAGCTTAAATGCTGGTCAGGAAGCAGATATTTTTAAAGAGATGGAAGTTTGAGTTAAAAGGGCCGGTTGTTAACCGGCCCTTTTTAGTTTGTCGAAATCATGTTTTTTAAAAGGATAATTTGGTTAATATTCAATAAAGTCATTTTGGATGTAAGTTCCAATATATTGAGAAAATTTCCATACTCCTGCAAAAATGCTTGCTAGCCGAGACCCCACAGACTCTTGCTTTGAGGAGGCTTGGCAGACAGGTCGGAGGAAAGGGAGCGGATTTCTGGCATCAACTGGATCGTTTTTGAGATTGTAGATTAACTGTCTTTTCTTATTGTGCATATTCTGCAGGGAAATGAATATCTATAACTTCTTGGATGGTAGATTACTCCCTTATTGCGGACTCTTTCGAATCACCTTTTTCACTTTTGGAAATATATGTGCTAAAAGAATGGTTTTTCTTGTAAAAGGAGGAATTTGCTTTTTATTAAAGAAAATATATTAACAGGATCTTGTTTATTAACAGGGATTGGGGGTAAATAAAAGTAACGAGATAATTAAATAATCATGAGGGCCGAATTGAGAGTTAAATGAGAATGGCAGGTATGTTTTTTCAATTAGAAAATGTGGTCTTAATGTATTACATAAAAAAATGAAATAGCTATAGTACAGCCTGAACAGGAAGTTTTAAAGGATTTTTTCAAATATCAAAAAGGGTATTCATTTTAAAAAAATTAGTGTATAATAAGGAACATGAAATACTTATTTAAAATTATTTCAAATTAGAGTGGTACTTATGAATACAATAGTAGATTTCCCCTCATAGATCACCGATTCTATATTTAGGGAGTGTGAGTAAGCATGGTAACATTATATACATCACCTAGTTGTACTTCATGCAGAAAAGCAAAAGCATGGTTAGAGGAACATGAGATTGGATATAAAGAAAGAAACATTTTCTCAGAACCGTTAACGATTGATGAGATTAAAGAAATTCTTCGAATGACAGAAGATGGAACCGATGAAATCATTTCAACACGGTCAAAAACTTTCCAAAAGTTAAACGTAAATTTAGAGAGCCTGCCTCTTCAAGAATTATATAAATTGATCAAGGAGAATCCTGGACTGTTGAGACGTCCAATTATCCTTGACGAGAAACGGCTTCAAGTTGGTTATAATGAAGATGAGATAAGACGATTTTTACCACGTAAAGTTCGTACATTCCAATTACGGGAAGCACAACGTATGGTCAACTAATAAGGTCTTTCAAGCTCTGCCAGGAAATGTGCAGGGCTTTTTCTTTATACATATCCGATTTTCCGCTGATTTTTTTATTAAATGACGGGAAACATAACAGGATTCATAGACGACAGCGGTCGTTTCTTAGCTGCAACAGGTCCCTTAACCGGTCATCATTTAAAGGGAAAATAAGAATGCAGCTCATACATGCCATGTATATAATATGACATTGACGGCAGTAAGAGTAAAATTTATTAAAGCATTATGATAGTTGCATGCGGATGTATTTTTTTATAGAATGAATGGAATATTAGGCAAACAATTGTTTTTTAGATAAGTAATGTTTTTTATTTCCCTTCTTCAAGGTTTTGTCATAAAATGATGTAAAATAGTCTGTTTTAATGGCTATCATGATTTACAGTATTCACTTACGGGTAAAGAGCTTTTAAGAGCAATTTTCGCTTGGGGGTTATTATCCCTTCAAAATGAGAAAGGAAGGGAGAGGGGAATCATGGAAATCGAACGCATTAATGACGATACAGTAAAATTTTATATTTCCTATATAGATATTGAGGAAAGAGGCTTTGATCGCGAAGAAATTTGGTACAGCCGCGAGCGAAGTGAGGAACTTTTTTGGGAAATGATGGATGAAGTGCATCAGGAAGAAGAATTCATGATTGAAGGACCTTTATGGATTCAAGTTCAAGCCCTTGAAAAAGGCTTGGAAGTTTTGGTCACAAAAGCCCAGCTTGCCAAAGATGGTCAGAAACTCGAGCTGCCTCTTTCAGATGATAAGATAAGGGATTTGAATGTATCAGACAAGATGGATACGCTTCTTGATCAACATTTTCATGGTAAAGATGAAGAAAGCGGTATGACATTCGAAGATGGTATGATTGAATTCATCACGACTTTCGAGGATTTTGAAGATGTCATATCATTGAGCAAACGTCATGGCTTGGATGATTGGACGACTAAACTTTATGTTTATCAGAATAAATATTATCTTTATATCGAATTTTCCGAAGCGGAGATTGATGAGGAAGAAATCGATAATGTTCTAAGTCTTTTATTGGAATATAGCCAGGAGTCGCCTATAACGGTGCATATGCTTGAAGAGTACGGAAAGATAGTTATCGAAAATGATGTATTCACAACGGTCGATAAATATTTCGCATAGACTGTTGAGGCCGATTTCAGTAGAAATCGGCCTTTTCGTCTAAGGGGGTTATTTTAGTGTTCCTGTGTTTGTTAATTGGAGGGAGTCTAGGTGAAGAATATAGTTGGCATCGGTCTGCTTATTCTCATGTTGGTCAGTACTTGGCATTTTCTGTTAAATGGCGTTGATGGCGGGCTGATTTTTTATTCTAGTCTTATTTTGACCCTTTTCTTGGTGATAATTGGATTCAATATTTTCCTCGAAAATCGAGATCCCATCCAGACCATAACATGGCTTGTTATTTTTTGCGCTTTCCCATTCTTCGGTTTCATTTTTTACTTTTTGTTTGGCCGTAATTTTCGGAAAGATAGGATATTTCGCAAGAAGTACTTTTTGGATAAACAGAATTTCGTGAAAATGAGCGGCGAAGCGGGATATAATGAACGAATTATGGAAATGGGCGAGCACCCTCAGCAGTTAATCACTCTTGCAAATAGGCTGGGGAATAGCCCTGTATCATTTACGACCGAAACGAGGGTTTTACGAAATGGTGAGGAGACATTCTCCAATATCATCGAAGAATTAAAAAAAGCAAGACATCATATTCATTTAGAATATTATATTGTTAGGGATGACCGTATTGGCGGATTGCTAAAAGACATCTTGATACAAAAAGTAAAAGAAGGGGTAAAGGTCCGTTTTCTCTATGATGCGGTTGGTTCCTGGAAGTTAGCTCGATCCTATATCGATGAATTGAAGAATGCAGGAGCCGAAATGGTGGCCTTTGGTCCGCTGCATCTCCCTTTATTAAATAATAAATTCAACTTTCGCAACCATCGTAAAATAATTGTGATAGATGGCTCTGTCGGTTTCATCGGCGGCCTCAATATAGGGGATGAATATTTGGGACAAGGCCAGAAATTCGGTTCTTGGCGGGATACGCATCTCATCATAAAGGGGGAAGCGGTCAGGACGTTACAGCTCATATTTCTGCAGGATTGGTATTATAGCACCAACAATAGTTTTTTAAGCGATGAATACCTCATGACCGGAATGCCGACCCATCAAGGACATGGCGGAGTTCAATTGATTGGCGGCGGGCCGGATAGTGAATGGACGATCATTAAAAGCATTTTTTTTAAGATGATCACTTCAGCAGAAAAGTCCGTCTGGATTGCCTCCCCGTATTTTGTTCCTGATGACAATATCTTACAAGCATTGAAGGTGGCTGCTTTAAGTGGTTTGGATGTCAGGCTTCTCGTCCCGAAGAACCCCGATAAACGTATCGTATTTCATGCTTCGAGAACTTATTTTCCCGAATTGCTTGCTTCTGGAGTTCGTATATTTCAATATAATGAAGGCTTCATGCATAGTAAAATCATCATTGTGGATGACCAACTGGCATCAATTGGGACAACCAATATCGATATGAGAAGCTTTCACCTTAATTTCGAAGTCAATGCATTTCTTTACCGGACGGAAAGTGCTCAGCAGCTGGTGAATGATTACATGGAAGATATAAAAGTATCCAAGGAAGTGGAGATTGATGAGTTTTCCAAACGGAATTTCGGTTTGAAATTATTGGAGTCCACTTGCCGATTGCTTTCACCCCTTCTTTAGATTGTAACTCTCTTTTATGCCGATCAGGCATTTTTTTTTGCACATTAAAAGGAATCCTAAGCGAATGAGGCGAATGTAGTGAATGAGGAGGAGATGTATGCTAACTGCGATAAATAAAGATGGGACTTGGATTACCCTCCCTGAAAAGATACCGGCAAACGAGATTGATGAATGGAGAAAATTGGCGGATTATTATTGTCCATGCTGCAAGATGGAATTGACCATCAAAGCGGGAAGCGTAAGGGTTCCGCATTTCGCCCATAAAAATAGTTCTTCATGCCGTGCTTCTTCAGAACCGGAATCCGCCTATCATATAATGGGAAAAAGAAGATTGTTTCAGTGGTTTTTATCACATGGTTATCAAGTGGATCTAGAAGCCTACCTTCCCGAAATTAAGAAAAGGGCTGATATTTTAGTGCGGATCGGAGGTAATCGCTATGCGATAGAATTTCAATGCTCAGTTATCCCCGAGGTGGAATTCATGGAAAGGTCGAGAGCCTATCAAAGCATAGGCATCAAGCCAATCTGGATCCTCGCTGCAAAAAGCATAAAAAGGAAAAGCTTTTATGAATTCAGTATATCCCGCTTCCAATGGCTCTTCGTCACCGGCAGCTTCCATCATCCGTTTCTTTGGATGTATTGCCCGGAAACTGATCATTTATCAGTATTGAAGAACCTCACTCCTTTTACCCCCAGAACCGTCTTTGCCGAATTGACAACAGCTACTCTAAAGCTCCTTCCCCCTAATCGGGCAGTGCCCCAAAACTGCTTTCATTTCCCTTTTCTGCCTGTATGGAGATATAAACGTAATGGCTGGTCCCTCCACCGAGTTAAAACAGCACGCAGATGCGATCCTTTTTTCGAAGCGCTATATTTACATCATATTTCACCTGCGACACTTCCAATTGAAGTGGGTGTTCCCGTCAGAGGGATGCTGTTGATCGAAACTGCCTCGATCGAATGGCAGGCATGGTTATACATGGATGTGTTTCAAGAGAAAACAACAGGGGAAAAGATTTATATGGCTGATATTATCCGCATTTTTAGAAAGCGTTCAAAAAAAGGGGAAATAAAGTTCAGACCGTTGCCATTGCTTCATGGAAAAACCATCGAGTATCCTATAGATCAATATATCATGCTTTTGGAACAATTGGGTTATCTATCAAGGCTGGAAGAAGGGGTTTTTAAAGTTGAAAAGGAATTTATCATTCCTTTCACCAGTGATCAAGCTCAAATTTTGGAAAAAGATTTCTATGATAAGCATAAATTGATGATGGAAAAGGGGAATATCCAGTATAATCAGTGATAACATCTCAATTTATCTTGAATTCAGATGAAATGGCAGGATTATTTTTGTGAATGGAGAAATAGTAATAAGAACTGGGAATTAAACAGAATGAAGCATTGCAGTGTTCAATCCGGTTTAATGAGTTAGCCCGAGGGCAAGTTTCTATAGAATGGGGAGGAATTTTTATGGCACAGGAAACAAAAACGAATACATTACCTTCAAGAAGTGAAATAGCTCCTGAAGATACGTGGAGACTGGAAGATATCTTCGCAACCGAGGAAGATTGGGAAGCTGCCTTCAAAGCGGTAAAGGAAGACCTCAAGAAAGCGGAGGCACATAAAGGGACGTTGGGGGAAAGTGCAGAAAAGTTATTTGCGGCACTCCAACTTCAAGATGAGGTTTTCGAGAAGCTAGGGAAAGTTTATTCTTATTCACATATGCGCAATGATCAAGATACTACCAATCCATTTTATCAAGGGATGGAGGATCGGGCAAAAGCTTTATACGCACAGGCAGCGGCTGCGTTTTCATATATGGTTCCTGAACTATTGAGTATTGACGAAAGTAAAGTGGAAGGATTTTTGGAAGAAAAAGAAGAATTGAAATTATATAAACATTCTTTAGAGGAAATTAATCTTCAGAGACCCCATATCCTATCAGCAGAGCAGGAAGAACTATTGGCGCAGGCATCAGAGGTACTCGATGCATCGGGCAATACTTTCGGTATGCTTAACAATGCCGATCTGAAATTCCCGACCATCAAGGATGAAGAGGGAAATGAAGTGGAAATTACTCACGGAAGGTATATCAGATTTCTTGAAAGTGAAGATCGCCGTGTACGTGAGGAGGCATTTAAAGGGGTATATAGCAAGTACGGGGAGTTCCGTAATACATTTGCTTCAACCCTGTCAGGTGAGGTGAAAAACCACAACTTCAATGCCACGGTTCGAAAATATGATTCAGCACGCCACGCGGCGTTAAGTAATAATAACATTCCGGAGACCGTATACGATAATCTCGTTAAAACGGTCAACGACAACTTGCCATTACTGCACCGTTATCTTGATTTACGTAAAAAAGTACTGGAATTAGATGAACTTCATATGTATGATCTATTCACTCCTCTTGTTAAAGAAGTGAAGATGGAAGTGACATATGACGAGGCCAAAGATTATGTCCTTAAAGGTCTTGCTCCGCTAGGGGAGGACTATTTGAACGTTTTGAAAGAGGGATTTGAAAACCGTTGGGTCGATGTGCACGAGAACAAAGGGAAACGAAGCGGTGCCTATTCTTCGGGTACATACGGGACGAACCCTTATATTCTAATGAACTGGCAAAATAACGTCAACAACTTATTCACGCTCGTTCATGAGTTTGGGCATTCGGTCCATAGCTACTATACACGTAAACATCAGCCATATCCATACGGGAATTATTCGATATTTGTAGCGGAAGTTGCATCGACTTGTAATGAAAACCTGTTGAATGATTATTTACTGAATTCAATCGAAGATGAAAAGAAACGCATCTATTTACTGAACCATTACCTGGAGGGTTTCCGTGGCACATTGTTCCGCCAAACGATGTTTGCAGAGTTTGAACATACAATTCATTTAAAAGCTCAAAATGGGGAAGCGTTGACGGCAGATATGCTTACTAAGGAATATTATGAGCTGAACAAGAAATACTTTGGCGAGAACGTGACCATTGATGAAGAAATCGGTTTGGAATGGGCTCGTATTCCACACTTCTACTATAATTATTATGTTTATCAATATGCAACCGGAATCAGTGCAGCAACTGCATTGAGCAAGCAAATCCTTGAAGAAGGAGAGCCTGCTGTCAAAAGGTATCTGGAGTTCTTGAAATCAGGAAGTTCCGATTATCCGATTGAAGTACTCAAAAAGGCCGGCGTCGATATGACAAAAGCCGAGCCTGTACAAGAAGCCATGAATGTATTCGAAGAAAAATTAAATGAGTTGGAAGAACTTTTGAATAAATAGGATGTGGAAAGGACCCGAACTCTTCGGGTCCTTTTCATCTTTATCTGGATGTCCGTCACAATCCTTTAAAACGATTTCTCTGATTTAAGCTATGAAGAATTATGAACAAAACAAAAAATAAAATAGGGGAGGTAAAATACAGAGGAATGAGGTCCATGATACCGAGTAGCTGGACAAATAGCGACCCTATCAAGAGTATGAGTAGAATAAAGCCTTTCAATTTGGTCACCTCCAACCTGGCAGCAGTAAAAACTCATCTGCTCATTATTAGATAGTATGTTTTAGAATAAGCAGTATTCTAAGAATATGACAATAATGTGAAGTTGCGCACAAAGTTCTTGCAAATAAGGTGTGTAATCTGCTATAGTACAGATATAGAAGTTATCACATCCCAAACATATACCCCTTTGTTTGTTCGTCGTGAAATTTCTCCCATCCCCTTAATCGTATAAATAGGTGAAAACCCCGGCAAATTTCGCGATTTGCTGGGGTTTTTCATTTTTATGAAATATAATGGTACCGGTAATAATAAAAGTTGAACGTAAGCTGAATTAATAAAAAGAAATGTTTAGATATTTATTGTGACACGATTCACAAACAAACGCATTCCCATACTATATCAGATATCAAAACACGTATGGCCTAAAAATTAAGACCGTCTCTTATTTAGCTATATATACCAGAAGGGATAATAAAAGAAGGGAAATTATATTGTGAACAAATTGTGAAAAGTTACACATACAGTTGAAACATAAATGGGTTATCTGTTATATTATATATTGTGAAGTGAATCACAAACAAACTTATACCCCTTTGTTTGATCGTGAAAATTTCTCCCATCCCCTTATTTCTTATAATAAAAAACCATGCAATCTTTTGATTTGCATGGTTTTTCCTTTTTAATATATAACAAAGAAGCAGTCAAATTCATGACTGCTTCTTTGTGTATCTCCAAAACGTTCCGTATTTAGCAGGAATTTTCTCTGCCAACTGTTTTAAAACAAGCTTTTTCATTTCCAACTCGACTGTATTCTTACTCATATTATAAACCGTTTCAATCTCCTTTGTGGCCACTAGTTTGAAACAGCTTAGAAATTCTTCGAGAGAGGGAGGGGTTGCGGGGGCTGGAAGACCATTCAGCATATCTTCTAAAATTTGAACATATACCTCGTAAGAATAGACACCTGAAACCTTAATTCCCTCTTCTTCAATATTTTGATTGAAAAAGACAAGGGAAGGTATTTCAGTCACTTCCATTTCGCCTGTGATTTTCATATCACATTGAAAGCCTTTGGCTGCACTGGAAGAATTGATGTCATAAAGGAATTCCTCCACATCTAATCCAACTATTTTTGCACATTCGGTCAAGACTTCGATATTGGATATATCCTTTTTACCTATGAATACATATTCTTGAAGCTGCCTTAAAAAGCGAATGGCCAATTTACGGCCCTGCAATTCTGCTGCCTTTATTGCGATGGAAGCTGTATATGGAGAAGAGATTGGGTTTTCAGACCAAAGGCTCCCGTCACAGGACATTCCCGAGCGGCTGGCTGTCTTTTCCCAAACTTGAGCAATGTTTTCAAAATTTTTATTTTTCCCCATATTAAGAGAATCGATTTTACCGCTTAAAACATGGCGTAAACTGAACAATTGGCCATATTCTATCTGTAATTTCCTAATAATTGGTTCTAAGCCCCAGCATTCGGGACAAAGCGGATCAACAAAAACATAAATTTCAATTGGCTTTTTTCCTATATCATAGCAATGCTGCGTCTTGATCCAATCGGAAATATTGAAAACTGGTTTTTGTGCGCTCAACTGTCTTCTCCTTTCCCGTCAGTTCCGGATGTATTGATCATATGCTGTGCCGTCAAATAGAGGCGGTGATAGAAAAACTCTCTAATCTCACCTTCAAGGCCAACTTCGTCCATGGCTTGATACATGCATGAGAGCCATGCTTTCGCACGTTCTGGTGTAATTTCAAAAGGTATATGTCGAGCCCGCAACATAGGATGGCCATGCTCTTCGGTATATAAAGAGGGACCGCCTAAATATTGAGTCATAAATTGTTTTTGCTTACGGACTGTTTCAGTTAAATCGTCAGGGAATATTGGCTGCAGATCCGGGTGTTGACTAACGTTGGAGTAAAACACATCAATTAATTTGTGTAATTGCCCTTCTCCAATTAATTCATATGGTGTAGGGTTCCCTTGCATCATGTTGATTACTCCTTTTAAAGAAAGATGGTTGATATTTATTCATATTTTATCAATGACGTACTGATATAACAAATATATAGCTTAAAGAAAATTTTACATCTGTAGTATGACACATGGAAATGATTGAAGATGACAGCATTTGAGGAGCTTTACCATTTGTTCAGAGTAGTGGAATAAGCATATTTAGACATGAAAAAACTGACCCGTCATAAATAAACAGGGTCAGTTTGCTTTAGCTTGAAAATGTGCCATAAACTTTTTGGACATAGTTCTGAGTTTCTTTAAAAGGAGGGATCCCGTTATATTTATCGACATTCCCTGGCCCAGCATTATAAGCAGCAAGGGCAACCTGAATGTCTCCGTCATAACGTGCCATCATTTGACTTAAATATTTACTCCCGCCCATGATGTTTTGTTCTGGATCGGTTGCATCATCCACCCCAAGGCTTTTTGCAGTTGCTGGCATTAACTGCATAAGGCCGGTTGCGCCCGCATAACTGGTGGCTTCAGGGTTGAAGTTCGATTCTTGTTTAATGACAGACTTAATCAGTTTTTCCGGGAGATTATATAAACTGGCCGCCTGGCTGATGATATGATCATAGTTTGTTGCGGTTTCGCTGCTCTGTTTGTTAGCATGGCCAGCGGAAATCGGGTTGATGCTCATGGGTGTCAGGCCGGTGGGTTGTAGAAAGGACTTCTTCGCTTCCATTTCCACATTGGATAATAAGGAACCCAATGTCTGCGAAGTGCCTACTAGAGCATCACCAGAAACCAATGCCGAGAGCATGTCCTGGAAAACGGATCGAGATGAATTTGTATTTTTTATGTTGCCGTTCGTGAATTGCTGGATTGCCTGCAATTCCATAAACGTTTTGAAATCTTGGATTTTCAAACTCTCCACCTCCGAATGGATTCAAATAGGATTATTCCTGGAATTTGGCACGATAAAACCTCTTAACCTTATTTTCGGTTTCCCTTACCGGAATTTGAAGGGTTTCAAGGAGGGTCAGGAAGTTTTTTTTCCCGGCTTTTGCATCCGTCACTTCATATTCAAGTTCAAAGTCTTCCTGATTTAAATACGAACTATGGTCTAAAACGAGTAGACCCTCTTTGAAAGGAAATTCAAAACGGTCTGTCTGTAGTGTCCCAAAGCAGGTAAAGTCTTTTGGATCAATTCCGCACTCGAGGATAAGATGTCGGATCTCGCCATCAGGGAATATGTTATGTTCCAGGAAGCCATATGCGGTTTCTTCAGGAATATCTTGATTCGTTTCCAATAATCCTTCTGTAGCGGGCTGTTTTAAAGTCAGCTCGTATCGCCCATTTTTCTCCCTGATCCTAAGTGCAGAGTCTTGCTGTTTCAAAGAGAATCCAAATGTATCGAAGTAATGGTTTTTCTGTGTTTTAAAGTTCGATGCCTCGACATGAAAGTATTCGATCAGTTGATGAAATTCTTTTTCGCTTAAGAGGTTTTTAAATTCAATTTCAATATGCTGGTTCATGTGTCCCATCCTTTCTCGCTGATTCTTAGGTTAATCATATAAGAACCATTCCAGCTGTCAAATTGAATTCAATAATTTTTTGCTATTGTACTTGAATATTTAGGAATCAATTGCAGGATATGATAAAATATAAACGTTGAGCACGAGAATTGGTCAATCGTATATATAGAAATTTAATACATATTTTTTGCTAGAGAAAGATTTAATAGGATCCAGTGGTGAATTGGCATAAAGTCATTTGGCTGCTGGGTTTAGGAGAGCGTTCTGCCCATACCAGAGTTGAACAGGCGCTTTTTAGATAGATATAGGTGGTGTGGCAATGGAGAGTTGGGACGATTTCTTGGCGCCTTATACTCAGGCTGTCGAAGAATTGAAGGTTAAGCTAAAGGGTTTAAGGAAACAGTTTGAGAGAGAGAATATTCACTCACCGATCGAATTTGTAACAGGCAGGGTAAAGCCGATTGTCAGCATATTGGATAAGGCGAGCCTAAAGGACATTCCCGTTGATAAATTGGGAACTGAGATCCAGGATATTGCAGGGCTTCGCATGATGTGCCAGTTCGTGGATGATATCGAACAGGTGGTTGAACTTTTACGAGGTCGAAATGACTTCGAGATAGTCGAGGAGAGGAATTATATTTCCCATAAAAAAGCTAGCGGCTATCGTTCTTATCATGTTGTAATCCGCTATCCGGTCCAGACGATCCATGGTGAAAAGAATATCCTTGCCGAAATTCAAATCCGGACTCTTGCGATGAATTTTTGGGCGACGATTGAACATTCTTTAAATTATAAATATAAAGGCATTTTCCCGGAAGATATTCAACTGCGACTCAAACGTGCAGCTGAAGCGGCCTTCCTGCTTGATGCAGAGATGTCGCAAATCCGTACGGAAATCCAGGAAGCACAGCGTCTTTTTTCCCGGAAGAAAGATTCTTGAACAAATAAATGGGTAAACGAGAAGAAATCTAAATTGAAGGTGGGATTACATGAAATTTGCGATTACGTCAAAAGGAGATGCGAAATCGAATACTTTAATGCAAAGGATGCGAACGTATCTTCAGGACTTTCATTTGGAATATGACGAAGATCAGCCGGATATTGTCATTTCTGTCGGTGGTGATGGCACTTTATTATATGCTTTTCACCGTTATAAGAATCGATTGGATAAAACCGCCTTTGTTGGAGTACATACGGGACATCTTGGGTTTTATGCAGATTGGACCCCTGATGAAATCGAAAAATTGGTGATAGCATTAGCGAAAACCCCATTTCAAATAGTGGAATATCCACTGCTCGAAACGATTGTCCGTTATCAGCATGGAGGACGGGAAGCCAGATTTTTGGCTTTGAATGAATCGACAGTCAAAAGTGTTGAAGGGACGCTCGTAATGGACGTTGAAATACGCGGCCAGCATTTCGAGACGTTCCGTGGAGATGGTTTATGCATTGCGACGCCGTCTGGAAGCACGGCGTATAATAAGGCGCTTGGCGGGGCCATCGTCCATCCATCAATCGATGCCATCCAGATTACCGAATTGGCATCCATTAATAACCGGGTGTTTAGAACGGTAGGATCTCCACTTCTGCTGCCGGCACACCATACATGTATGTTCAGGCCGGTCAATGCGGTCAATTTTCAAATTACGGTCGACCATTTGTCCTTGCTTCAGGAGAATGTAAAGTCGATACAGTGCCGGGTGGCAGATGAAAAGATCCGATTTGCCAGATTCCGCCCTTTTCCTTTCTGGAAAAGAGTGCATGATTCATTTATTGCTAATTAAGGAGATAGACTCACCTCATGTCAAATCAAAACTTTTCTTTGACCTGGTCGGTTTCTGAAGAGGATTCTGGCTCTTTATTGCGAGAGTTTCTCAGCAAATGCGATATTTCAAAACGAGCATTAACGGATATTAAGTTTAAAGGTGGATATATCCGGTTGAACGGCGAAGAAGTAACCGTAAGGGAACGGATTGAAACAGGTGACACCGTCACCGTCATATTCCCGCCGGAGCAGGCAAGTGAAGGCCTTTTACCGGAACCCATCCCCCTGGATGTCAGGTATGAAGATGAGTTTGTATTGGTGGTGGCCAAGCCCCCTTTCATGAATACCATTCCTTCCCGCGAGCATCCCAACGGCAGTCTGGCGAATGGCTTGGCGGGTTATTATAGGAAGACGGGAGTCCAGGCAACGATCCATATAGTTACACGTCTTGACCGGGACACATCAGGTCTGGTTTTAATTGCCAAGCACCGGCATATCCATCACCTATTAAGTGAACAGCAAAAATCAGGACAGGTTAAACGAAGATACCAAGCCATAGCTGAGGGGATCGTTGAAGGACCTGTAGGAGAGATAGTGGCGCCAATCGGACGAAAATCGACCAGCATCATCGAACGGGAAGTTAGGGAGGATGGCCGGCATGCCTGTACACTATTTAAGGTATTGGCACACACAGAGTCCCATACATTCCTTGATTTGGAACTCCAAACAGGGCGTACACATCAAATCAGGGTCCATATGGCCCATATTGGTCACCCGCTGGCTGGTGATGATTTATATGGAGGGAACAGGAGAGGTATCCCTCGCCAAGCCCTTCATTGTTTTGAGCTGAAATTTTTACATCCTTTCACAAAGAAGATGATGTTGTTTCAAGAAGGGTTGCCAGAAGATATGTCCCGTTTGCTCGATGGAAGTAAAGGATGGGATTCCTGATTTTATAATGGGGCACAATAAAACGAACGATTCAAGATTTTGAAAAAATCATGGACGCAAAAAAACTCACCAAGATGGCGAGTTTTTTTGGTTAATCAAAAGATGTCCTGAATTTTTCCGCTATATATGGCATGGTTGAAGGCACCTCTTGAAGATCCATTTCGGGATAACGGACAGCCGTCAGTTTTCCACCGAAGACGCAGCCTGTATCAATATTGTATGTATGATTGACTTGTCTAGCTTCAGGGACAGGTGTGTGGCCATAGACGATCCAAGATTCCCCTTTATATGATTTGGCCCAGTCTTTCCTGACCGGAGACCCATCCGGATGTTTGGAGCCATTTATATCACCATAGAGGACAAAGGTTTTTACTTTACTGCTATATTGACCAATATAGTCACTGCGAATTCCTGCATGGGCAATGATCAATCGCCCTTCATCAATGAGTTGATAAAGTGGGGAACGTTCATACAGATCCATGAATTTTTTTCGGATTTTCTTCTGCTCCCGACTGTTCAGTGATTCATATTCAGCTACAGTAGTCTCTAAACCGTGTGATATTTGCACTTTATTGCCTGAAAAATAACGATACAATTTATTGCAGTGGTTACCTGGGGCATACCTGGCTATATTTTGGTTAATGACTAATTCATGGACAACCTCGATTACTTGAAGGGAATTGGGGCCGCGATCGGTTAAATCCCCTACAAAGCCGAGAATCCGTCCAGAGGGATGTACAGGAACCCCAGTCTCCCATGTATAGCCCATTTTTTCGGTCAGATGCCTGAATTCAGCGAAACATCCATGAATGTCCCCTATGATATCGATGTTCATTTGACACATCCTTTGTTTGTTTTGTATATGTTTATGGTATTAGTATAGTATTATTTAAAAAAATAAAATATAAACGAGGAAATGAAAAAATATGTTTTAGGAGGTGTATGATTATGGAGGAGATGAAGGACCGGGAGAGGGAGCGGGAGAGTAGTCAAGTGAATAACGAGTATTTGCTTGAAGCGCTTAAAACGGAAAATCTAGAACAGTTTCGTACGGAGTTCCTTGAAATGCATCCTTATGATCAGGCTCAATTTTATACAAGCTTGTCAGATGAATTCAGATCCGTCATTTACACATATTTGTCACCGGAAGAAATGGCGGACCTTTTTGAGAATATAGAAATAGATGAAGAGGATTACGAAAGCCTGTTGGCTGAAATGAATCCTTCTTACGCGGCCGATATGCTTTCCCATATGTATGCAGATGATGCTGCTGACGTCCTGAATGAAATCAATGATGAACAGGCCGTCAGCTATTTGACCATCATGGATGATGAAGCGGCAAGCGAAATCCAGGAACTTCTGAATTATGAGGAATCTACGGCAGGAAGTATCATGACGACAGAGTTCATTGCCATTGAAGCAAATGAAACGGCTCGATCAGCCATGCAGATCTTAAAAAAAGAAGCCCCGGATGCGGAAACGATATATTATGTGTTCGTTACCGATCAGGATAAGAAGCTGCTTGGTGTTTTATCGCTCAGGACTTTGATCATAGCAGATGAAGATGCTTTAATTGGTGATTTAATGGATGACAGGGTAGTTTCCGTACCTGTATCTGAAGATCAGGAAGAGGTGGCACGAAAAATAAGGGACTATAACTTCCTTGCCGTGCCGGTCGTCGATTTCCAGAACCATCTGTTAGGGATTATTACGGTTGATGATATCATTGATGTCATGGATGAAGAGGCATCCGATGATTATTCTAAACTCGCCGGTATATCTGATCTGGATCATGTTGATAAGAGTCCATTTTCAGCTGCAAAAAAACGGCTGCCATGGTTGGTCATCCTCTTGTTCTTAGGCTTGCTGACTGCGAGTTTGATCGGGCGATTCGAGGAGACACTAAGCCAAAAAGCGATTCTGGCTGTATTTATTCCATTGATTGGCGGCATGGCTGGGAATACGGGAACACAAGCATTGGCAGTAGCGGTCAGAGGAATCGCAACAGGTGAATTAGAACAGGAAAGCAAGTGGAAACTAGTCCTTCGAGAGGCTGGAACTGGCCTTATCATTGGTCTGACATGTGGAATTGCCATCATTTTCATCGTATATTTTTGGCAAAATGATTTAATGCTGGGATTATTGGTCGGTATTTCGATTTTCATAACTCTAATCGTTGCTACACTTGCCGGTTCAATCGTCCCGCTTCTCATGCATAAAATGAAAATCGATCCAGCAGTAGCTTCAGGTCCTTTCATTACAACTATAAATGACCTTATCAGTATTCTTATTTATTTCGGATTAGCAACATTATTAATGGGCTATTTACTTTAAGTCAAAGAAGGCCCTCTTGGAGGGCCATTCCCAGAGGACTTTAGAAAACGGTGTTTTTATCAAAGGAAATTTGATATACTGTCATTAGTAGCAGGTACTAATAACTTGTATTAAAAATAGGAGGTCACATACGATGACTTTTTCATTAGAGGGAAAAACGTTTGTCATAATGGGTGTTGCGAATAAAAGAAGTATTGCATGGGGAGTTGCCCGTTCCTTACATAAAGCAGGTGCAAAGATGGTTTTCACTTACGGAAAAGACCGTACGGAAAAAAGCGTTAGGGAACTATCTTCCACATTGGAAGGGGAGCCCTCCATCATTTTACAATGTGATGTAACGAAGGATGAAAGCATTGAAAAATGTTTTGCGACGATTAAGGAAGAAACAGGTATCATTCATGGAGTGGTACACAGTGTCGCGTTCGCTAACAAGGAAGAACTTGACGGTGAGTTCGTCAACACGAGCCGTGAAGGGTTCTTGCTTGCCCATAATATTAGTTCATTTTCTTTAACGGCTGTAGCTAAAGCGGCGAAGGAAATCATGCCGGAAGGTGGCAGCATCGTCACAATGACTTATCTTGGCGGTGAACGGGTCATGCCTAATTATAATGTAATGGGAGTGGCCAAGGCCTCACTTGAAGCCAATGTCCGTTACCTGTCAAGTGACCTTGGCAAAGATAACATTCGAGTTAATGCTATTTCAGCGGGACCTATCCGTACCCTATCCGCAAAAGGTGTTCGCGACTTCAATACCATTTTAAAGAAGATTGAAGAAGAAGCACCGCTTCGTCGCACAACAACTCCAGAAGAAGTAGGGGATACGGCAGTATTTTTATTAAGTGACATGTCCCGCGGGATCACCGGGGAAAATATCCATGTGGATTCTGGTTACCATATAATCGGATGACAGTAAAAGAAGGGGGCCGATATCGGTCCCCTTCGTTATTGATTTTCCATTCCTTTGTCTTTCTGTCCTTCAAAGATAGGAGATAATTTTTGTTTACCAGTATCTTGAAGTTCTACCTCGACTCGAATTGATCTGAGCGTATCATCTTCCAAGGGGATCATTCCTTCATTCTCGATTCTTTTCCAAGTATCATTTTCATTCCGATAGATTATTTTAGAGAGCTTGAAGAGATCGATATCCCTTTTTTGCGTATATTGATATGTCTTTTTTATTTCTTTCCTGATTGAGCGTTTTATTTCTGATTCATATTGTTTACGCGTTATATCATTTTTCATCAATTCCACACTTGCCCTTATTTTCAAGTCCACATCAAATCTGACTTTGCTGTTTTTCCCGATGATAGGAGTGATTTCTGTCCTTTTATCGTAAAGGACGACAGATGTATCCTTTTTTGTTCCGGGGAAAAGGGTAATGCTATCACGAACGAAATCTTTATTGACTAAACGCCCTCCGTTCATGACATTATTCGGCAGATATTCTTTTATTTTATTATCGGAAATGATAGTAACACTTTCCATTAATAATGACTTTTTCTTTTTATCCTGACCGGTCCATTGCTCTGTTAATTTTAATTCTGGTATGGATACCTGATAAGCAGGTTCATCCAGTTGAATGATAATTTCTCTTAGATTAATGGGCGGGATGAAAGAACTTTGATGATAGTTATCATCCGGATCACTCAACTTTGAAAATGCCATGGAGATATTTTCAATGGGAGAAATGAGCATGGCGTCTTTTATTGAATCTTTAGTCATGAAAAAGAATATCCGATAACGTGTTTCACGGTAACGGTCCAAAAAATCAACCGTATTTTTTAGCCCGCCCACATTAAGCGCTTTTTCAGAAAAAATCACAAATGAGAGGTGTCCCCAATAAATACGCCGATCGGAAGTATGATATAAATTGAATAATGCTTCCTCCAACGTGTTTCCAGTAGCTGTTCCAACATCAGCTGCGTTAAGTGAACTAGGGTCACCGCCCGATTCCGATTTGGCTAACCCTTTCATATTAATTATTTGAAGGTGAACAAGGACCTTTCCGTTTTTATAATCGATACCTAAACCATTTGCATACACAAGGCGTTCAGGTTCATTGGAATCCCAACAGCCAGCTAGAACGAAAACACTTAATAAAAGAGTGAAAGCGCATTTCATTTTCATTTATGTCCTTCCTCACCTTTCTTCGTAGGATCTTTTGAAGAAAAGATGGATGGTCGTCTTTTATCAGATGAGGGAGGAATGCGAAAAAGTGTTTTGACTATGTTGGACATACTCAAATTAGCGGAAACTTCCATATAAGGAACTCCTAATATCCGGATATTACTTACATATGCACATAAAAATAGAGCTAGTAGCATAAATGCGAAAAGTCCCAAAAATGAAGCGGATATAATGGCCACGAGTCTTATT
Source organism: Bacillus sp. ISL-78 (assembly GCF_018613455.1). NCBI lineage: Bacteria > Bacillati > Bacillota > Bacilli > Caryophanales > Bacillaceae > Bacillus > Bacillus sp. ISL-78. The sequence continues at coordinate 208,560 of NZ_JAGGQC010000003.1, read as the reverse complement.
AAGCTGATGACGCCAATGATCGATTGATTGACGAGAGTGAAAGTGGCAACAGCCGAGCCGGCAATGACAACAAGCATGGCCGGACTGGTTAAACCGGACCGGATGGCGGCATCCCCTATGATCAAGGCTCCCAATACACTTAAAGTAGATCCAATCGAAGTGGGGAGACGCATCCCTGCTTCTTTGAAGATTTCAAAGACGATCACCATGGTAATTGCCTCCAGTGCGGTTGGAAGTGGCAGGCCCCTTCTGGACTCCACTACCGTTGCCAGCAATATCAGCGGTAACTGGTCTTGATGAAAGGTTGTTAATGCGACCCAAAAACCAGGAATAAAGCCGCAATGAAAATACCGAATAATCGAAGGGCCCTTTCAAATGAAGCATAAATGGACGTATATTCATTATCTTCGGATGTTTTTAAGACAATGAAGAGGTTGATTGGTGTAATCATTGTGTAGGCAACACCATCAATTAAAATTAAGAGCCTTCCTTTTAACAGGCATTGTACGGCAAAATCCGGCTTTCCCGAATAGTCATGCCTAGGGAAAAGTATCGAAGGCTTTTCTTCAATCAATTCCATAAATTGATTACCGCCATATATCCCATCCACATCGATCGCTTCTATTTTTCGAGATATTTCCTGTACCATATCGGGATTGGAAATGTCCTCCATATACAAAACTGCGACTTTAGTCAAAGTTCGCTTGCCCACCTCGAAATATTTAACACTCAAGGAGTTTGTTCGCATTCGCTTACGGATTAAAGCGACGTTAATGGATAAATCTTCTATGAAATTATCTCTAGGGCCTTTAATCGTGACTTCGGCAGATGTTTCCTCAGGGTTGCGTTGGGGACGCTTAGAAATATTAGCGGATAATAAATATTCGAATCCCTCAATGAGAAGGATTAACTTCCCAGAGTAGATGTCTGCAAATAATTCTTCTTTTGTGTTAACTTCGGCGAGTTGAGGAAGGTAAAGGGAGTCCTTTAACTCCTCAATGGTCAATTTCCCTTTTGGGTACCTTTGAAAAAATAATGTTAATCTTTCAAAAACAAGATTATTTAACAGTTCGGTATCGATAAGTCCTTCACATCCTATTAATGTGACTTTAAGTGGAAACTCATTGCGATATAGACTGCTTTGAAAAAAAACATCTCCTGAATTTTGGAAAATCTTTCTTAAATCGGATTCTTCTTTTATTTCAAGCTTTTCTATGTAATCCTTTTTACTTTTCGGCTTGGACAGTTGCTTTTTGGTTTTCTTGAACATCGGATGGGGGCCTCCTTTTTCTACGATTGCTGGAGAAAACAAAAATACTTAAAAGGATGGAAACCGCTAAAAAGAACCAGAACGTAATCGGCATGACAAATGCTCCGATAATGTGATATAAAATTACGTCACTGAAGCTGTAAGTATTGGCGACGATAAGTAAAATTGAATAGGCAAGTAGCAAAATCGTTTTGCTTCGCTTTTTTTTTATGGATAGCACTTCCAGTGATAAGAATAAGAAAAACGATACTCTTATGAAGGCTCCGGTTAACCATTGGTAAATCGAGAGGAAATCAAGATGCTCAATGAATCTGCCTAAAGTCACCAGTCCCCATTGTTCAAAAGCCGGATACTTTTGTCTGGAAGCCTCCAGGGGACCGAACTCCGTAATGGAACCAATTAGGGGTCCAAGGATTAGCCAGGTGAGGATAATGGCATTTAATGTAAACACCTTGAATTTTAATTGGCCATGGACTTTCTGCTGCATGAATAGAATGACAATCAACTCAATGAGCCCGGACAAAGGATAAATCATCCCGGAAACAACAGGGGACCAACCATTTTCCATAATGGGCTTTAATAGTGAAAAATCCTTAAATTGAATATTTGCGAACGCCACAAATATTCCAAAAACGATAACCGCAGTCAGTACGAATGTGTTCGTGATAACAATCGTTTGAATGTTAGTGGAAGCAAGGAAAAAACATAATCCCGTAAAAAGGATTATTTCGAAAATTGGTGGGGTTATAGGTAAGTAGGATACCTTTGTCCACATAATCATCTCTTTCAAGGACACTGCAGCTAATGAAGCGAAAAAGATACTCGTGGCAATGGATAAAACTTTGCCTGATGCCTTTCCTATGTTCGTTTCCACCCATACAAATATGTTGGTCTGACCGGTAGCTTTGTGAATGTAAAACAAAAGTAAACACCAAATCAATATCAATCCTAGAGCAAGCAGTACGGAAATCCACCCATCCCGTTTTGCACTTGGCAGTAAATGAGGAAGGATCGTGACATGATTTTTTAAACCGACAGCCGTGATCACGATTAAAGATAGTTGTAAAGTTGAAATTTTTCCGCTTTTTTTCATCTTCGGAGCTCCTCCTTTAACAGCCATTATTTATTAGTTTTCTCCATAAATGTCCAACATATCCAAGCTTGGTTGATGTCCTTTTTTGAAGGAGTGTCACATCACCAGCATAAAGAAGGGTGAGTTTCATATAAATGATACATAGAGCGGATATTCATTGTTTGCGAGAATCGGCATAAAGCTGCTTTCAACCCTATTCGAGAAAAAGAAGGAGGGGTATCATGGACGTGGAAAAAGTTGGTGTGCCTTGTGCTGATGGAAAACAAACTATACAAAATAAGCTGAAGAGACATATCAATTTACATGGAAAAAATATCAGCACTTCATATACCGCCGAGGAATTGGTGGAGCTATTGTCCCGACTTCCAGCCTTTGCACCTAAGCCTGTTTGTAAGTTCATCATCAATGACCGTACACTATTCGGGAAATTGGAACAAAAAAAAGAATCCAGTTTGTTCATAAGGCATAAATTCGGGAAAAAAGTTGTCCAATACCAATTGGAACAGCTGCAGTCCGTGGATATTCTGAAATATTAAGGAGGGTTTTCATGTCAGGGAAAAATGGCGATAAGGAATCCAAACCACTTATATATGTCGATCAAGCAAAAATATCAGATCTGCGTGGAAATATGCAAAGTGATTTTCGAACGAAAAAGGCTAAACCACAAGACAGCGCTGAGCCGGAACTTCAGGAAGAAGGCGAGCATAAAGAAGAAAAAATCGAACAGGTCAAACGCGAATTTGGTGTTTATGATGCCATGATGGAAATTGAAAAAGAGATTACGGGATTAAGGAAAATCACGGAAGAATATGTCCCTGAGCAAGCTCCGGTTGAAAAAATGGAGCATCCTGAACAAGTAGAACAGGAAAATGAAAAGCCAGTTAAGAGAAAAAGGAAAAAGGTGGAGAAGAAAGAATCATCCCGTGACATCATTTCCCGCCTATCCAATCATCAAGGTTTTCCAAAACCATTATGTGAGGCTGTAATTAACGGAGAAAAGCTTCGGTTTCATGTGTTGGGCATGAGAGGGGAATCAGTGAAAATTAAAAGAGGGAACCATATCCGTTTCGTGGGTCTGCCAGATATCATCGATGCCAAAATAATTGAAGAATCCAAGTGAAGGAGCAATATTAAATGTTTCCCCCACAAAGTGAATTTACCTTATTTATCATATTAGGCTTGGCTTCCTTCAGGCTGACACGCTTGATCGTTTTCGATAAAATCATGGAGCCGCTGCGCAGCCCCTTTTTTAAAGAGATAGAGGAAAAAAATGAAGAAGGAATTGTGGAAATATTTTTAATGCCCAAAGAAAAGGGTCTGCTGGGGTGGATTGGTCAATTGCTAAGTTGTTTTTGGTGTGTGGGTGTCTGGGTCAGCCTTTTTCTGGTTTTCCTTTATATCCAACATTGGTTTATAGGTGACGTACTGATATTAATCCTTGCCGTTGCAGCAGTAGGAGCGATAATTGAGGTTATAATCAGCAAAATTATGGACATTTGATTGGAAACAACTTGTCTTATCATTCATATATTATGATATAGATCTTAAAGGAGGAGTCATGAATTGAATCAAAAACAGAATAATCCATGGGCATATGCAAAACCGATAAAAAAAGATCAGCCAATCAAAATCAAGAAAGATTGTGGCTGTAATAATAACAATAAAAATAAAGGCTATTGAGTGAAAAAACCTTTCCATTTTGGAAGGGTTTTTTTATTTCCTAATCCTACCATTCATAAAAAAACCGTTAAACAAGAAAATAACAATAGAACGATAAATTAGGATGTGATTCTATGTTCAGACAAGGAAGATATTTTAAGGGAAGCTGGCTGATTTTTATAGTTGTTTTATGTGTGCTTACGGCGTGCAGCAATCAGAATGATGGAAAAACGGAGAATTTCGCGATGATTAAACGTACGAATCCTGAACCGATGGATATCATTAATGGAATGGATGAGAAGGATGAAAAGGGACTGATCTCAAAGGTAAAGGAAACAGTTGCTAATGAAGACACAATCTATGACGTGATCGTCGTGAAAAACGGGAAAAAGATTATCGTCGCTTATAAAGTTAAGCACTTACAACGTTTTCATATGAAGAAAATTGAAAAGACTGTGACTGAAAATCTGGAAGAAAAGTTTCCAGAGAATGATTTTATTGTTTCAAGCGATTATAAAATCTTTTTGGAATCAGTAAGGTTGAACGAGTTACTCAAGGAAAAGGATGTTCCCGAGAAAAAGGCAAGGAAGAAGTTCAAGGAAATTGAAGAACTTCAAAAAGAATTAATTTAGAAGAGAGGTTCAACACATGAGCGGCAAGGATAAAACGACCCCAATACAGGATGCGTATCAAGAGCTTCAAGGGAAGCATGAAATTAAAAGACCAATAGTGAAGAATTGTTTGAAAGCCTTTTTAGTAGGTGGCATTTTCTGTATAGTGGGACAAGCCATTTCCTATTTCTATATTTATTTTTTCAACTTTACGGAGCAGACAGCTGGAGGTCCGACAACGGCTACCATGGTGTTTCTGGCCCTTTTGATGACCGGTTTCGGATTTTACGACCGCATTGGCCAGTTTGCTGGGGCAGGGAGTGCCGTCCCTGTCACTGGGTTCGGCAATGCAGTCATTTCTGCAGCAATCGAACATCGGACGGAAGGTTTTGTACTTGGAGTTGGATCCAATATGTTTAAATTGGCCGGATCGGTTATTTTATTCGGAGTATTCTCAGCCTTTGTCGTGGCGTTAATAAAAACGATTTACCTAATGATTGGGGGCTAAGCGGTGTTAAAGGGAAAACAAACATGGATGTTCACCAATAAACCGGTCATCTTGGAAACAGGGGTAACAGGAGGGCCATTTGAAGCTAATGGAGAAATCGCGGGTGATTTCGATATTCTATACGACGATTTATGGATGGAGCAGGATTCATATGAGAAGGCTCATCGCCATTTGATGGAGAAAGCGGTAGAGCTTGCTTTGGAGAAAGGGGAGATTGACAAGGAGCAGGTACAGTTTTTCTTGGCTGGTGATTTAATCAATCAGGTTACACCGACAAGCTTTGCGGCCAGAACCAATGGAATTCCATATTTCGGCTTGTTTGGAGCCTGTTCCACATCGATGGAAGGGCTTGCTCTAGCTGCTTTCATCACTAATTATGGCGGGGCTAACTATGTGTTGACAGGTGCATCGAGCCACAATGCAGCTGTTGAAAAACAATTTCGCTATCCCACTGAATATGGCGGGCAAAAGCCACCTACAGCTCAATGGACGATAACAGGAGCAGGGGTGGCGCTGGTTGCTCCTAATGGAAGCAAGCAAGGGGAATATCCACAGCTTGTCTCGGCCACTATTGGTAAGGTCGTTGACATGGGATTGAAAGATCCTTTCAACATGGGGGGAGCAATGGCCCCGGCCGCAGTCGATACGATACTTGCTCATTTCAAAGATACTGGTTTGACCCCGGATGATTATGATTTCATCATTACTGGGGATTTAGGTCAAATTGGGAGGGAGACAGCCCATGACTTATTGAAACAAAAGGGCTGTAATATTAATCAGGAAAAATTCAAGGATTGCGGATTGATGATTTTTAAAAAGGACCAGCCTGTTTTGGCTGGCGGGAGCGGTGCGGGATGTTCGGCAGTCGTTTTATACGGTCATATATTAAATGAAATGATTTCCGGTAAATATAAAAAAATCCTGCTTGTCGCAACAGGAGCGTTATTGTCGCCGCTTTCCGTCCAGCAAAAAGATACGATTCCGTGCATCGCCCATGCAGTGTCCATTGAGTATGGGATGAATTCATGAAAAAGGAGGGATTTCGATGTTAGCAATGTTTTTTTGGGCCTTTGTCATCGGTGGCTTGATTTGTGTAGTAGGCCAGCTACTTTTCGATGTTGCTAAGCTGACCCCAGCACATACGTTAAGCTTATTCGTTGTAATAGGAGCCGTTCTTGGCGGATTTGATTTATATGAGCCGCTGGTTGACTTTGCCGGTGCAGGAGCAACCATACCGATCGTTTCGTTTGGGAACTCGCTGGTGAACGGGGCGATGATGGAATCGGAAAAACATGGGCTCGTTGGCGTACTGACAGGCATGTTTGAAATTACGAGTTCCGGTATCTCGGCAGCAATCGTTTTTGGATTCATCGGAGCATTGGTTTTCAGGCCAAAAGGATAAAATTAGTGAAATAGGCAGCCTTGGAATGGGACATGGCCTATACATATTTGTCCAGACCTACATATGTTATCAGTAAGCTTTAGCGAGAGCGAGGTGATATTGTATGTTTGGTTTTGGTGGCTACGGTTGTTGTGGCGGCGGCGGTTATGGATACGGCGGCGGATATGGCGGAGGATACGGCGGCGGTTCTACTTTCGCGATAATTGTCGTATTGTTCATCCTATTGATCATTGTAGGGGCTTCTTTCTGCTAGGCGTAAAAGGAATAGGCAGAAGAAGCCTATTCCTTTTATTTTTTTTGTATGGGCCTAGCACTTTTTTCTGATAATGCCATAGGATAGGTACAGAAAAGGGAGGGGCTTAAGTATGGATAATAACTTTTTTAAAAACATAGAAGGTAAAACCGGCGTAAATATGAAAGATGTATTAGAATTGGCAAACTCGCTGCAAGGAGCCAACTTCAAAGATGAAACAACGGTTAGAAACGTCATTAAGCGTGTTTCAAAAATAGCGAATAAACCGGTCAATAAGGAAACGGAAGATAAAATCGTCCATTCCATCGTAGCTGAAGGGAATAAACTTGATTTCGGGACGATATCCAATATGATAAATAAAAAATGAAAAAGGGCCTGCTATCATGCAGGCCTTCAGACTGCAGACAAACTTGAAAAAAAGCGAGTTTGCCTGCAGTTTTGTAAACTAAAAAAGTCCATTTGCAAGATTTATAGTATCGGATTTTGGTCAAAGCTTCAGAAAACGTGATGGATGGGCAGTCCGTCCGCGTCTAGTTTGCAGGATGGAAAGGTAAAGATCCTTTTTAGCCCTGGTTGCCGCTACATAGAGCAAGCGTCTTTCCTCTTCAAGAGGGGATAGTTCCCCTTTTCGGTAAGATTCAAGTGCGAAATCATGAGGAATGCTGCCATCGACAGCAGCAAGGACATATACGGTTTGATATTCAAGCCCTTTGGAACGATGTATGGTGGTAAGCTGTATGGCGTCCTTAAAGTGTTTCGATAACTGTTTAATCTCTTGGACCATAGCAGTCATATGATCGACATGTTCAATGAAAGCGGCGACGGTTGGAAAACGATTTGCCGCCACTTTTAAGTCACGGATGTCATCGGATCCTTTTTCCAGGTTCGCATCATTACCGCGTTTTTTTACATATTCCTGGTATCCTAAGTCTTTCTCGATGATCTCTAACGCTACCTGTGGCGACATAATTTTTAAAGACCGAATCTGTCCAGGAATCGTCTTTAATTTTCGTTCTTGAAAAGCATGTCCAGTCTTAACAAAAGCAAATGCATCGATGAAGTCACAATCCTGCAATATTGTCATTGCTTTTAACTCTTGTAATATACTTTGCTTTAAGAATAGGGAGGAAAGGACTTCAGATGCTGCCTTGCTGTCATGCGGGAACAAACTCAAGCGCATAAAGGCAAGCATGCCGCGAATGACCTTGCGCTGATAGAACGAATCCGCATCCTTTTCAATGACGAATGGCAGATTGGAAGCGGCAAGCCGTTCAAAAATGGCCCTGGACATCGTGTGTGTCCTGTACAATACTGCAAAGTCCCCAGGGTTTGCCCCCTTGGATATTTTCTCTTGGATATCGGATACGATCATCGTCGCTTCCAATTCTTCATCATAAGGATAAAATAAAACAGGTGGATTTCCTGAATCATGCTGTGCCCTCATCTTTTTCTCCATCCGGTTCTGGTTCCGCTTGATCAAGCGGTTAGCTGTAGCGACAATTTCATGGGAAGAGCGGTAATTCTCCGTCAGCTTCAACACTTGGGATCGAGGGAAGTCATGATTGAAATTCAAAATATACTTCGGATCGCTTCCACGGAATGAATAGATGGATTGGTCATCATCTCCAACCGCACATACATTTTTTGATTCAGCAGAAAGGAGTTTTATCAATTCATATTGAACTTTATTAATATCCTGAAACTCATCGACCAAGAAATAGTTAAACCTTTGCTGATATTTCTTTAAAAATTCCGGATTATTTTTTAAAAATACATAACAGCCTACAAGCATATCATCAAAATCATACTTCCCTGTTTGCTGTTTATAGTCTTCATATTTCTTATATAAAAATAAACACGATTTCTCCCAATCGTCCTTAGGGTGAATATCTTCTGGAAAGGCCAAAGAGTTTTTCCAAAGCCCGATTTGTTGAAGGGCCTGATCATATGCAAATTCCTTATCATCAAGTTCCAATTCCCTGCCAGCCTGTTTCAATACCTTTTCTTTTTCCCACTCCCACTTCAATAGGAAATCGCGCTGCCATTTGGCCGGTTCGTGGAAAATCAGGATTTTATAAAAGATGCTATGAAAGGTCCCGCTAACGATTTGAGAAACAAGGGAGGGAGTCATATTGGGATAGCCGAGCAGACGCTTCTGCATTTCCTTTGCGGATTTCGCCGTAAATGTTACAAGCATGATACTTTTGGGATCAATCTTTTTCACTGTGAGCATATAGGCAGTGCGTACCGTCAATACGCGGGTTTTCCCGCTGCCTGCTCCTGATAGGACAAGGATGGGTCCATCGATCGTCATTACCGCTTTGAGTTGCTCTGCATCCAGAACAACCCCTGAAGAGGATAATTCTTGAAAGTATGGTTCCTCTGATTGTGCCATGTCATATGGTTTATCTGAAAATTTCGGATTGCCGGTTATGGGGCGGCTTTTAAGGAAAGGTTCGGTAATGGTTTTCGTTTCAGTAATGGTTCGTGATGTTGGAATCCTAAATCCATTCTGTTCCATATATTCTAAGGGCTTATCTTCATTTATGGATTCTGAAATTGGCATTTCACAGGGTCCCTGTGATGGGTCGCTATGATAAAAATAAGGTGTCTCATGGATTCCAATAAATAATTTCACTGGTTTATGACAAATGATACAAGAAAGCTGATCACGTTTTCCTTTTTCAAAAAGTGTCTGCAGCTCACCAGCTGAAACGGTATGTAAATGTACGATTTCATTGCCAGATTTTGCTTGATTCATATAAATGGATACCTCTAATCTATTAAAAATATCGGCAATACTCATCATACCAGAAGATTAGGAAAAAAGAATGTGGAAATCATGTTTAAATGTTGTTCTAGCATGGTAATTAAATGACAACATAACTATTTCAATATAAGGAGGGGTTACTATGGGATATATAGCACCTGTCACACAATTTGATTATATTCAATATGCCAACCGGACGGTCGAAGCTGCAGGGAAAGTTAGAATTGTTAAAGGAGCGGCACCCATTCAACCCATCCGTTTTGATCAGGTGTTGGAAAGGGAAAGCCTTGAAGGATTACAACAACTTCTTCGGGTAAGTGCATATGGAGCAGGCACATATCAACATGAAATGGGCAGGAGCGTCAGGAAAGATATAACGGCTGGAACGACAGGAAAAGGCAGGTTCATCAACGAAATTGTCTAGTTCCTCCAGAAAGACAAAAGAGGACACGTGAAGTGTCCTTTTTGTGCTGACTTATTAAAGAATGTCTATTTCTACGATTAGGGCTAACAATAGTTGCAATAAAAGTTGGATGTTTAGAGCGATTTGTGCATCAGTTGTTGTAATGTCGATATCACGGCTGTTTTCAACAATTGTTTTTTGGCGCGTGATTTGTTTAACATTGGAAGATTGGATTAATTGTTGAGTGATCTTATCAGCATTATCAGCATCTGCAACGGAAATGCTTACGATAACCGCAATTGCAGCTTGTAGAGCAGCTTGTAGTGAGAGGGCCGCTTTAACATCCGTTGAAGTGATATTTACATTACAAGAATCTTTAATGTAAATAAGTTCTTCAGAAAGCTGAACTTGATTATTATCCTGTCTTGCATCTTGGTCAATCTTTGTGTCATCGTCGTTACAGAATCCTGAAAGGGGATGTCTGGAAGCGGAATCTAGAGCCGACCATGACCTTTCAGAGTCATCATGTGTGTTACAATTGCTACGATATACATTTTGGTTCATGTTGTTTTTTCCTCCTTAGGTTTTATTCCCTATTAAAATATGCTTTGATGGTTAATCGGGTTGGACGAATAAATCAGTTCATTCGTCTATTTTTTAAATACTTAGAGAAAGTATTAGTGTGTGGGGGATGAATAATAAAGAAGCTGGAGCTTTAGGAATGAAATGTAAGTGCTGCTATGTCTCGGTTTACTTATTTCTCGCCAGCAAGTAAGGTGATTAGGTGATATGGTGCGTCATTTATCTTTGGAATCCGTGAATTTGTTGTGAATGGAATTGGTAACTGGATTAACATCATGTTCCGTGATGTTCTTTTCTTGGTTTATGATTTTTAGTGATTGCTCTTGTAAATAACGAACGGTTTCTTTAAGGTTGTTTCTCTCTTTTTCAGTTAGATCGACCTTTTCCTTTTTGAAACCATGCTTTCTCAAAGTCCTCGAAACCAGGAGTTCCATCAGTCTTTTTTGAGACTCATCCAGGTTAAAATCATTGTTACCCATAAAATTTTCCCTCCTTCTTGCTTTCTATATATAGACTATGTATTTTTGATGAGATTGCCATTGAACGGAAATGGTTTTTTTCATAAAATGATAATTTAAGTCCATGAACGAACAAAAAAAGCTGTCCAATCAGAAGACTGATAGGACAGCTTTTTTATATCATAAAATGGTTTTCTTCATCGTTTTATGAGGAATGCCAGCATCCATGAATTCGTCGGAAACGATCTCATACCCTAATTTTGAATAAAAAGGAATGGCATGCACTTGGGAATCAAGCTTCAATTGTGGCACTTCCTGCTGGATTGCGTATTCCTCAATAGCATTCATGATCATGGCGCCGGCACCATTCTTACGGCCCGATGACAGTACACAAATGCGCTGTACTTTACCGATGTTGTCAATGACCCTGAAGCGGCCGGCACCGATTGGCTGATGCTGCTCATCATATAAAATGAAATGTGTGGACTCTTTTTCATATTCATCGATCTCTTCTTCAAGAGGGACGTTTTGTTCTTGGACAAACACTTTTCTTCGAATCATATATGCGTTTTCAAGCTCTTGGCTGTTCTCTGCGATTTTTACAAACACGAAATCATTCAGCTCCCAATCTAAATGTTTCATAAACGGTCCATGCCCCGTCTTCAAGTTGATACAGCAAGTGAACTCGTTTCACTTCTTCTTCATGGCTGATGTCAAGCATGCTTAATTGACCTAAAACATCAGAATGCTCATTATCGGATAAATCTTGAGCGATCGTAATATGCGGGACAAATGCATGTTCACTTTCACTTTTTATGAAATCCTCATTGTTAAGTGCATCATGCAGCTCTTGAAGCCCTTCGGATAATTCTACTTTGAAATAAATCGTATTGCTTACGGGTTGGAAAGACTTCGTTTTGGTTACGCTCATCGTAAAAGGCCTGCACTTTTGAGCAATGACTTTTAATTGTTCCGCGATTGTTGAAATTTCCATATCCGTCGCTTCAAACGTTGGTTTAAGCGTTAGATGCGGTGGAATGAAAGCATATTTCGTATCATACCGTTTGCGATAGGAGTTAGCTAAATCTTGAAGCTTTTTTGAAGGGAAAATTGCAACACCATATTTCATAAATAAAACCTCCTGATATTTTTTATTGTTGTATTATAGTTGGACATGTTCATTTCTTGAAACCATCCCAAACAGATGACTTCGAGTAATTAGAACATTTCCAATAGTGCTCGTTTCAAATCTGCCTGCCAGTATTTCCAGGTATGATTACCTTCAAATTCTTCATAGAAGCAAGGAAATCCTTTTTGGTTTATTAATTTATGCAATTCCCTATTTGGTTCAATGAAGTTTGCCTTATTGCCATCCGTCGTCGGTACATCCGTTTCACCAGTCCCGATTACATGGTAAAGTTCGAGGAGATGCGGATCCTCAAAATTACGTACAGCATCCATTACTGCTTCATTGGCAAGCGGGGACTGCATGATGCATTTCCCGAATGTATGCGGATACTGCAAAGCGGCCAATAAAGAAACTGTACCGCCAAGAGAGTCACCAATCAAAGTTCGACCATGTCCCATTTGATAGGTTGGGAATTCATCATCTAAAAACGGAACTAGTTCATGGGCAAGAAAACGTATGTATGCAATGTGCTGTTCCCCGTCGGGATGATATTTGCGCCAGCGGTCAAAGCGGTCTTTATAAGGAATGCCGACAATGATGATATTCTCGATCTCATCGTTCCCTAACAGTTCATCTGCTACCCGACCGATTCGGCCCATTTGAAAATAATCACGGCCATCCTGAGCAATCACAAGCGAATATTTATACAATGGCGAATAATTAGCAGGCAAGTAGACAAGCAATTCCAATTCTTCTGCTAAAGCTTCGCTTTTAAACATGTACTCTTTAATTGTGCCTTTGCGTAAACTCATTCTCCCGCACCTCAATGATAATTAATAATGAAAAACAACTTACTTGATTATTTTAGCATAGCCTTGCAACTTTTTCCCGCGACAAGAATTTGGAATATAAAATTTTCGTTATATTTTCTAAAAATTTAAATTATAAGGTGCTATAATACAAGGATATAGAAAAATAATACAAAAAAAGGTGGCGAATAAAATGGCAGATGTACACGTGCACAGCAGGGAAGTAACAAAGGCGGCTAAACGAACATTATTGGAGCGAGGTGTCAGTGTGGAGGCAATTGCAAAAATCGTATATGAATTGCAGTTCCCGTACAAAGCTGATCTTAAGCTGGAGGAATGCATCCACAGCGTTGAGCGTGTCCTGTTGAAAAGGGAAATTCAACATGCCATTTTAGTCGGTGTGGAGCTGGATAAACTGGCAGAGCAAAAAAAGCTATCAGAACCCCTGCAATCGATTGTTGAATCAGATGAAGGGCTATTCGGAGTGGATGAAACGATTGCCTTTGGTGCAGTACTCGGTTACGGAAGCATTGCTGTAACGACCTTTGGCCATTTGGATAAAAATAAAATAGGCGTCATACACGAACTTGATAAGAAGCAAGAAGGAATCGTGCATACCTTCCTGGATGATATCGTTGCAAGCATTGCCGCGAGTGCCGCCTCAAGGTTAGCACATCGTCTGAGAGATGAAGAAGAATCGTTAACTGAACAGGAAAAGGACATCCAGGAAGAAGAAGAGTTAATAGGTTGAACCTTGAAAAGCAATCTTCAGCCAGACCTGTAAAACCTGGCCTTAATGAGGCGGGCAGAAAGGATGTTGGCTACTTTAAATGTCCGTTTTGTCTGCCTTAGAAAACAGAATGCGTGAATATGCCCTGGATAAATTTCAAGCACCTGGATTTTCCGTTGCGTAATCTTACCTTGTTCGGAGAGATAAATTATTTCTAATGGAGCATTTTCTTCCATATGTTTACGAAGTATATATTTCATTCCCAGTCACTCCTTTGCTGACTTGCTTGCTAACATTATATGCGAACAAACGTTTTATATGCAAGTGGAAAGGGAACGTTAGTTCTGTTTTATTGTGGGGAAAATGGAATAAGATGAAATTATAACTTTTTTAATATAATATGTAGACTTTTAACAACAATTTATGTACTCAATTTCTGACCTTTCTTCTAACAGGTCTCTTTGAATCGCAGTAGCTAGGCTCTTCATCAATCAAAACCGAATGCAATTATACCTCACCTCATTTTCAGATTGAGAAAAAAGAATCTGTTTCCCCGATTATATCCACAAAAATCCCTTCCTTATTGTTAACGACCAACCTTCTTAATAAGATATATAATCCAGTAGATTTTTGCTGTTTGAGTTAGATTTATTTTCAAATTTGTAACATATGTACAAACATCTTTTCTTTTAATGAATAAAATAACCCGAAAATAAAAAAAGAAAAAGGTGATTATAATTAAAAATCATTATTCCATTTCACATTGTAATTCCTTTATAGACACCACATATCTTAATAAGAAATGTGCGCAAATGAAACCGGATGATTGTCATAGCTGCCATAAGAAACACAATGACTGTATTTGTCACCAAAAGAAACCGGATGATTGTCATAGCTGCCATAAGAAACACAATGTCTGTATTTGCCACCAAAAGAAACCGGATGATTGTCATAGCTGCCATAAGAAACACAATGACTGTATTTGTCATCAAAAGAAACCGGATGATTGTCATAGCTGCCATAAGAAACACAATGACTGTATTTGCCACCAAAAGAAACCGGATGATTGTCACTGCTGTCATAAAAAACACAGTGACTGTATTTGTCATCAAAAGAAACCGGATGATTGTCACTGCTGTCATAAGAAACACAATGACTGTATTTGTCATCAAAAGAAACCGGATGATTGTCACTGTTGTCATAAAAAACACAGTGACTGTATTTGTAAGCAAATGAAAGATGATGACTGTCATTTGTGCCATAAGAAACCTAATGACTGTCACTGTGACAATAAGAAACCTAAACTAGTAAGAGCATCTGCATTCAGGGCTAATAAGAATACACCACAACTTTACGAACCAGCGTTAACTCCCTCTGTAAAAGTTTTATTCCAAACTGAACAGTTTGATTTAGCGGATGAATATAATCCGCACATATCAACATTTATTCCAGCTAAGGATGGAATTTATGAGATAACAGCAAAAGTTTCGTTTTGTCCGTCAAAAAGTAAAAGCAATGATTCCTCAAAAAACAAAAAAGATAATTGCAAATGTGATTATTGCAGTAAAAATAGTTGCAACTGTGATTATTGCAGAAAACATCATCCTTCAAAAGACAAAAAAAGGAATTCTTCAAAAGAAGGAAATGTCGCATCCATTTCCATTAACGTGAACGGAGATAATTTAGATATTGTTAATGACTTCTTGGAGAAATCAAGACCTATTGGACTATTGGTTACTACAATCCTTCAGTTACAAGCAGGAGATCGGGTACAAGTATTATTTAGCGCAGATGCAAACGGAGAAATTTTAGCAGAAGCATCTTTAACTAACTTTCAGGCTGCTAGATTCCCTTCTCCAATATAAAGGTCTTTTTTGCTATAATCTTAGTTGAGCACCTGGATATCAAATTTGTTAATAAAAGTTGAGTAAACGTATGATTAGGAGCCTTGGATTCTATTCTGAGAAATTTTTGGGGTCAGATCCAACTTTCAGGGATTAACACTTTACGGAAAAAAACTTTTTTAGCAAAACTACTTGTTTTATTTTGAATACCACTATATAATAAATCTTGTTCAGAAAAGAAGTCAGCAACTAAGTAAGTTGTAAACCAAGCTCTATAGAGCTTGATTTACATACGACTTGTTAGCTCAGTGGGAGAGCACTTCCTTGACAGGGAAGGGGTCGTGGGTTCGAATCCCTCACAGGTCATCAACTAACAAAGGCTCAAATCCTTTATCTAACAAGGATTTGGGTCTTTTTTTGTTTTTGAAAAATATAGTTCATTTTGTATTATTTACTCAAGTGGTGGCGGATAGAGAAGGAGTACAACGTAGTACAGACAATTATTTGGGATAATTAATATTTCAAGGAACTTTGAGTAAAGCCTTTTGTTATATGCTAACGATGGAGGTTAAAAATAAGACCATCATCGATTCGGTGTTTCGGCTGTTTTACGAAGAGATAGTCCCTTCAACATGCATTCATTAAATGCAATCCATTTGGCTTCCTTTTTTGATCGATTCAGTGAACTTGTTAAATCAGTCTATGTCTATTCGTGTTTGATATAATCAGCTGCACCAAGTGAAATTATTTGTTGATGAAATCAGCCGAATTGGGGTCGACGATACTTAAGATGGTTTAATATTGTAATAATTTAACACACAAGTTAATCTTAAATTACCTAATAAGGCACAATATTAAAGGAGAAAAATAGTGAGTTATCTCGGAAAGTATTTGAAAATGCCACCAACAATTGAAAAGCTCCATAAATTAGAGAAGGGTATTGAAAAAGAAGGCTACTCCTTAAGTGAATTATCCCTTTATTTAGAATTTGACTTCTCCCCTTATGAAAATACTCCTTATGATGTCATTACATTTGCTAGTACAGGAGTTAATGGAATACATTTCGGATTACTAACTGACTTCGGAACAGTATCTGATTTAGAGAATGCTTTTGTTGTATGTATTAGTCCAATGGATTTTGATTCACATATAAAGATTGTAGCAAGGAATATAAGGGAGTTTCTTAACTTGGTTTGTACAATGAAAGATGCCTTAACTATTTCTAACTTTAATATCCTGGAAGAAGAGGGTCAGTATATTCGTTTGCTTAAAGAACTAAAACAAGTAGAACCTGAAGATGAGGAATTTGAAGAGAAGGCAAACTATGTAGTGGAAAAGATAATAGCCACATTCGATAGCGAACGAATAGAAGATGTCTATCATTATGTGGAAAGAAAAGTAAGGACAGAAAGAGAGCAACAAACCATTTTACCTACTCTTGATGGGTTAGGCATAATACCTGTAGAAAGCGTTACGAGCAACCATATCCTATACAAACTTGAAAAAGATATGAAGATTAACTTGGAAAAAGTGAAATCTTTTTTTAATTCGGCAACTACAGAAAGTAAACTAGCTTTCATCAGAGATGCTCAATTTACATACTTAATTTCAGATGAGATAGAGTTAAAAGAATTGGTCATTAATGAAATGATGAAATTAGGTTTACAGGATGAAGTCGATAGATTATACGTGTTTTAGGTACTTTTTTTGCCTAATTAACACCAGAATCATAAATTATTAGAAGGTTACTTGCAGGGGTATTTACTTAATTATAAATAATCCAAACGAGGTCTTTTTTGGAACATTAATTAAGGGGGGATTCACCAAGTCGTAAATGAAATGAAGTCAATGGAAGCCTCAATTTTATGAACCAAATGGTTCGCCGGCACCAGTTGATCTAAAGTAATCATTTCAAGTTGATCTCGCTGAATAGAATCATGTTTAGAAAGCATCCTCATCACCTCAAGTTTTAATACTTCTATTTTAAAACAAAAATGACTCCAGGCAAAAGGTTCTATCTAAAAGGTAAGACAAAGTTGATTGGAGCGGGTGTTCGAGACTCCTGCGGGAAATGCGCGTCTAGGGGAGACCCCGCAGGCGAAAGCCGAGGAGGCTCCCCGACCGCCCGCGGAAAGCGAGTGCCCTACGTTCCAATCAACGTCCAAATTGTACAAGCCATAAAAATAGACAAACTCGATTTTCATCGAGTTTGTCTACAGTCTGAGGGGACCTCATAAATGAGGTCCCCTTTCATAATGTATTACGGTAATAAAGTTTTATATTGTTCCATTAAATCACCTGCATATAAGCTTGTTATCATTAAGAAAATGGCAAGCCCGATGTATAATGAGAACCAGATGACTTTTGTTTTGAGACTCGATGAGTAATAGGATTTCTCTTTATCCCTAATTTCAGTTTGTTCTTGCACTTCTTTAAAGAAGGTTGCTGCTATTCGTTCATATGTGCCTATATTTTCAAAGTCGGTCGGTCCGTTCTGATATTCATTCGAATTAGCAGCATCCATTAAGGACCTATAAATATTTAATTTTACCTCGGTCAGCTGTTTTTCTTTTAGCTTATTATCATCAAATAACGGGATATGCCAACTCCTCATGTTGTTAAACTTTTCATGTAGTTGGCTAAATTCCATATTCCAAATATTAACCAGGCGGATTTTTTCTTCATCTGTTGTAGCTGCATATTGTTCTAGTTGCCTTAATCCAAATTGATTCAAATCAATGATGATGTCTCTTTGATTTCTGGTTGTTTCGCTGCGGAATTCTTTCCACCACTTAGAAATACCCAATAATAAGAAAAGAATTAAAAATGGATTTGGATGGAGAAACAAATATACAACCATTCCGATAATCCCCAATACCCAAAGCTTTGTGGAGATGACTCCCACTATACGTCCTCCATCAAGAGGATGCACAGGCATTAGATTAAATAGGGTAATCATGGCTCCAAGTGTAGTAACTAAAAGCCAAAATGGATTTTCCGTCATCATAAATAGGGGGATGGCTGGTAGAAATGCTAATGTGCCTAATAATGGACCTCCGAAGGCAAGATAAGCTTCTTGCCTAGCATTCTTTGGTTCTTCCTTAAGAGCAATTAACGCACCGACAAAAGGGATGAAAATGGCATTGGATGTTTTGATGCCTTTTCTCTTTGCAGCAAGTAAATGTCCCATTTCATGGATATAAATTAGATAGACTAGGGCTACGGCAAATTTCCACCCGTAAACCAAGGCATATGCTCCTAATGAAACGAAAATAGAAATCAGGGAACCTACTTTCGCTATTTTCAATAGCGCAAACAACCATTTCATTTTCCCTAGGAAAAATAACCCGATTGCCCCCAAACCCACCCATCCTTTATTCGATTTAGAATCTTTCAAAATGTACCTCCTAGAATCAATGGGAAAACAGATGACCAGTGACACTATGTCTATCTGAGCTTCTTCTGGATTTATCATCTTGCTAATATCTTTATTATATCGTATTTCTTCTGTTCCTTTTAGGAATAATTTTCTGGAGCTTAAGTTAGAGAGCACCTATCGCAGAAATACTAGATGGAAGTAATGAACATGATTTTGGATAAGAAGCTGTTGATGATTCAGAAGACTACGGAAATTTGTCCCAGCAAAAGAACTGATGAAGATAGGTAAAGACCACTACATCTTTAACTAAAAAGTGTCTGCGACCAGCATCAAATAAATGAAGTGAATGAAATATGGTCTTAAACGGTACAGTCACCAGCAATATATGATCTGATTGGGGGCGGATTGCAAAGAATCGGAAAGTATCAGAGGATAATTTTATTGTGAAAAAGGATGATAATCCCTTAGGTGTCAGTATATCCGGAATAATAAAGAACTAGAGGAAAACAATAAGATAGTTTTAACTGGGAAGGGGTCGAGGGTTCGAAAAACTGCATGTGAAGGTGAATCGTTCGTTGCATGACGCTAGCCACTTTGGTACACTATGCAGAAGTGCATTTCAGCTAGGATTGACTATCGAATGATAGATATGATGCTGTCACCTTTACATAATTCAAGGTCTTTGTAAGCGATGGGGTGCTCCCGAACGAAATATGGTACAAAACCTTAACGATATAAAAGTTTTTCTAAGAAGACCATCTGTTCCCTCATACAGCAGGAGTTGTATGGGGGCTTGTATTTTATCAAGAATTTTTCTGTTTAGATGAAATAAGGAGGAAGCAATGAACAATTATAAATTGACCATTCAATATGATGGCGGGCGCTATAAAGGCTGGCAGCGACTTGGTAATAGTGATGATACGATCCAAGGGAAAATAGAAAATGTATTAACGGAAATGGCAGGGGAAAAAATCGAGATCATCGGATGCAGCAGAACGGATGCCGGTGTACATGCCTTTGCTCAAATCGCCAATTTTAAGATCGGTGAAAATCTGACTGAAGTTGAAGTCATGAGTTATTTGAATAGATATTTACCAAGAGATATCAGCATTGTCGATGTTACGCTAGTTCCTGAACGTTTTCATGCCCGTTATAATGCTAAGGATAAAACGTATTTGTATAAGATCTGGAACGAGCCATATACAAATCCTTTCATGCGAAAATACAGTATGCATGTAGAGAAAAAGCTGGATATCACAAGAATGAAAAAGGGTTGTCAATATTTTATAGGTGAACATGATTTCACTTCTTTTTCAAATGCAAAATCCAAGAAAAAATCCATGGTACGTGAAATATATGCCATTGATATAGAAGAAAATGCCGGTTTCATCGAAATTACAGTGCGAGGCAATGGATTTCTTTATAATATGGTTAGAAAGATTGTCGGGACGTTGATAGAAGTTGGGTTGGGTGAAATAGATTCTCAAAATATACCAAGTATTTTAGAGTCAAAAGAAAGAATCCAAACGGGCCGTATGGCGGAGGCAGCTGGGTTATACTTGGTAAAGGTTGATTTTTAGACCGGAAATTGATGCATGTGTTCATGCATGAAAAGTGTACAGGCAGTAGAAAAAGGGAAGTAATAGGGAAGAATGGTAAAGCAAAAAGTACTAAATAAGGAGGGATTTTCATGAGATTAGCCGGAAAGAAAATAATCAGTCTTGTGCACCATGATTTTGAAGATTTAGAACTCTGGTATCCGATTTTACGTTTAAAAGAAGAAGGGGCGATTGTTCATCTCGCCGGAGAAAAGGCGAATGAAACATACATTGGAAAATATGGTGTACCTGCCATATCTGATTATGAGTATGGCAGCATCGAAGCTGAAGAATATGATGCCATTCTTGTACCGGGCGGTTGGGCACCTGACAAAATTCGCCGGTTCCCTGAAGTGTTATCGCTCCTCCAAAGCATGGAAGAAAATAAAAAACCCATCGGGCAAATTTGTCACGCTGGTTGGGTGTTGATATCCGCGAAAATTTTACAGGGGAAGAATGTAACGAGTACACCTGGCATTAAAGATGATATGGAAAACGCGGGGGCAACTTGGATAGATGAGCCCGTCGTCGTAGATGGAAACCTTGTATCGAGCAGGCGTCCGCCGGATCTGCCGGATTATTTAAGGGAATTGATAAACGTGATTGAAAAGGGTTAAATTCATAGTACGGTGAAAAAGTGGTTTTTCCTTCTGGAAAAACCACTTTTTTTATCCGTACCCGATTTTATTTTAATAGTGATTATGATAAAGATCATTCCCTTGATTAATCCTTGATCAAATCAATATACAAATTTCCTTTTGTCCCTACGACAGCATACGAGATATCAAAAACAACAAGGTTCCTTTTTTTGAGTTCAGCCATCAACCATTCTTCATTGTAGGTGTGTTTGGTTAGGTTATCATATAAGATTTTTCCGTCATAGACCAGTTCAATCGGTACAGAACCTTCTGGGGGCAGTATTGGTAAATCCTGCTTGGAGGCATTTTGGTATTGTTCTTTTTTTAATACAGAGAGTGAACCATTGATCTCTAAAATGGCACATTCAACTTCATCTATGTTGAAAATATCTTTTCCCCGCAAAGCCTGTTTAAGAGAATCCAGTGAATACCCCATCCTTTCCATTGACTCTTCGAGAATTCTTCCTTTTTGAATTAAAGTAGCAGGTTCTCCAGCAATCCATTTCCCGAAACGCGGATTTCGAACCGCTAGAAGATTGAGCATGAAAACGACGGTACCCATAATAATGATGGAAATGATGAAATACAGGAATTTAATTTTAATATTGAATGCTAGATTTCCTGCGATTGTCCCCATCGTAATGGAAGCGATATAAAGGTGATAGGTCTTCTGGGCAATTGTCTGTTTACCGAGAAGTTGGACAAATACCCATAATAAAATAAAAGAGGTAAAGGTTCGAAAGATGATTTCAACAGATTCCGACATGAAGATTTCTCCCTTACAAAACTCCCGACAGTTCGTTTGTGATAGTATGTTCTTACACCTTGCCATTTATTCTGTATAGGAAACAGACAAGAAACCGTCTTTGATTTGGGAACCCCTCTTACATGAATTGATGGATTTAATCGATTGGTGCGATACATAAAAAAATGAATTATGAAACAATTTTCCATAAACCAGGCATTCATATAAGTGTATATCAGGAAGCAAGCCTCTCATTACTTGCTTCTTTTTTAATTGGTTTGATGAATCCATGGATATGTTTACTTAGTATCGATTAAGAAATTTCTTCGAATAATAGTATCAAAATACATTTGTACGGGGGTATGTTTTGAGAAATATTCAGGAAATTTTCATTGACGATTTAAAAAGCATTTATAAAAATTTCTTTGTTTGTATCGTAGTCGTCTTTCTCATGTTCATTCCTTCCATTTATGCGTGGTTTAATATTGTCGCATCATGGGACCCATATGCAAATACGGAAGGAATTCTTGTCGGTGTTGCCAATAATGATAAAGGAGCGGAGTTAAATGGCGAAGCCGTGAACATAGGAAAGGAAGTCCTGGAGGGGTTAAAGGAGAATAAGGATCTGGGCTGGAGGTTCACTTCAGAAAAAAAGGCGATAGCAAAGGTGGAAAAGGGCGATTTTTATGCATCCATCATCATTCCGGAGAACTTTTCCGAACATATTGCGACAATCATGACCGATGACCCTAAGAAGGCGGAGATTGATTACTATGTTAATGAAAAAATCAATTCCATTGCTCCTAAAATTACGGCAGCGGGTGCCAACAGCATTGTGGACGATGTGAGCAAAACCTTTATCAAATCAGCCAGTGGGAGTATCCTTGCAATCTTTAATGAACTGGGAATCACCTTGCAAAACGAGTTGCCGACGATTCAAAAAATGAAGAATATGGTTTATTTATTAGAGAGTGAACTGCCTGAGCTTGAACAAAATATCAAAACCGTCCAAACACATGTTAAAAAGGCCGAAGATATCATTAAAAAGGTCAATGAAGGTTTGGATTCAATAGAAGGAATAACGTCGCAGAAGGACAAATTGGTATCGGACGTTTCTAGTTATGTAGATTCGACAAGGCAGGCATTCGAAGAGATCAATCCCCTCTTGAAAAATGATATCGCGAACATAAGGAGCGATAATGAATCCATTTTAGTGCTGGCGAACCGGTTAACGGGTCAGGGGTTGCCTGGCAATGAGTCTGATCAGCTAGTGGAACAAGGTGTAACGAGGATAAATAAAGAGCTGTACCTTTTGGACAGTATGTATAATTTATTGGTGAGAGTCAATCAATTTAATGAGAAAAACGTGCTTCAGCCAGAAATACAGCTGGTTGATGAACTAAGGGATAATGCTTCGAACCAACTTCAAGCGCTGAATGACCGAGCATACGGAAATCTTATCGAACTTGGCAGGAACAATGATCAAGTCTTGGCAAGCTTCCGGGAGAGCTATTCAAAGGAAACGGGACCAAAATTCAATGAAATCTGGAATGAAACAGAAGCAATATTGAATAATGTCCAGCTTACGATGGAGGAGGGAACCAAGGTTCTTCCTGAGGTGAGGACGCTGTTAAATGAGACCAATCGAACATTGGAAACACGTACTGAGGATATTGATAAGTTACAGAATAAGTTTCCGGAAATCGAAACGAAAATAAAGGCTCTGGCTTCTAAAATGAGGGAAATTGATAAGTCTTATAATATGGAAGAAGTGATCGATTTCCTAAGGAATGATATTGAACAAGAAAGTGAATTTTTTTCAGAACCAGTTCTGCTCAATAAACACAGTCTCTTTCCGATTCCGAACTATGGATCCGCCATGTCTCCTTTCTTTACGGCACTTTCCCTTTGGGTCGGCGGTACAATATTGATTTCCATGCTTAGCGTGGGTGTTTCTCAAAAGGTCTACAGCCCGTATCAAGTTTATATCGGGCGGTATCTAATATTTTTCATCATTGGGGTGATGCAGGCCCTTAGTGTTTCCGTTGGGAATATCGTCCTTATCGGTGTTTATGTAGCGGATAAATTTGAGTACATCCTGTTTTCCGTTCTGATAAGTACGGTATTTACACTCATTGTCTATACCTTCGTTTCCGTTCTTGGAAATGTTGGAAAAGGGATAAGCGTCGTTTTGATGGTCCTTCAAATATCAAGTTCGGGCGGCACCTTCCCCATTCAAGTCACCCCGCCCTTTTTTCAGCATATTAATCCTTTCTTGCCATTCACCTATGCTGTGGGTTTGCTTCGTGAATCTGTTGGGGGAATAACCTGGAGTGTAGCTGGCAAGGACATTTTTATCTTGATTCTCTTTTTACTATTCACGTTCATCTTAGGTGTCATTTTGAAAAAGCCTCTGCATGCAAGGACACAAAAGATGAAGGATAAATTGTATGGAAGCAGGATTTTTTAAGGTAATTGAAAGAGTGCCGGTGACCGCGGTTAACTGAAGTTGAAAATTATGGATATATTAAGCCTGAACCCTTAAAAGGGCTCAGGTTTTTTTATTTGCTGAATGGTATTTGTGCATATGTATTTTTATGTAGGGTTGGAATATTTATCAATACTTTGACATTTGAATAGAAAGATACCGATAAATTAGAATTTTTGCATTTTTATAGTTGACAAAAACCATTGGATTAATCATTATTAAGAAATAATGTTTAGTAAATCGATGCGATATAAAAGTGGGGTGACTTTATGTATTTAACAATAGATGGCATTGAAAAAAGTTTTAGGAATGAAAAGAAAGAAAGCATAAAGGTGCTCGATAAGATAAACATAGAGGTCGAGAAAGGAAGCTTCGTTTCGATCGTCGGACCTTCAGGATGTGGTAAATCCACGCTCCTTTATCTGATTGCCGGCCTCGATAAGGCAGATACAGGTGAAATACGTGTAGCTGGGAAAAAAGTGGTGAAGCCAGGTCCCGAACGGGTTGTCGTGTTTCAGGAGGCGGGTTTATTTCCTTGGCTGACAGTACTTGAAAATGTTACATACGGATTGAAGTTAAAGAAAATGCCCAAAGAAGAGGCAAAAGAAAAGGCATTGGACACTTTAAAGATGGTTCACCTCAGCCGATATGTTGACTCCTATCCTCATCAACTCTCAGGAGGAATGAAACAGAGGGTTGCCATTGCAAGAGCGTTGGTTATGGAACCGGATATCCTGTTGATGGATGAGCCATTCTCCGCACTTGATGAGCAAACGAGGATGGTTTTGCATAAAGAGCTGCTCGAAATCTGGAGAAAAACTAAAGTGACGATCTTTTTCGTTACCCATAATATTCGCGAGGCTGTTCAGCTTTCCGAAAAAATTATCGTCTTTGCAACCCGTCCCGGGAAAATCAAAGAGACGATTTCCGTTCCTTCCATGAAAGATGGAGTTATGCCGGATAGTGTAACTTTGCATACAGAACAAAGGGTTCTATCGATTTTGCAGGAGGAAATTGAAAAAGTGCTGAAGGAGGAAATGGGGAATGATTACAGCTTTAAGACGAATCATATTCATCGCGATGATAGCGGGGATATGGGAAGTCATATCTAGACTTTCCAGTCTTCCGGACTTCATGTTCCCGAGCCTGACTCAGGTTTTGGAAACTCTGTTTAAGGGACTGATGAGCGGACAAATAACCGAAGCCATCGGAAAAAGCCTTGGCCGTATCCTGATCGGCTTTATGATTGCGATTATAGTAGGTCTGATATTAGGATATTTCATTTGGCGCTTTAAATTGGTCGAAGACACTTTAGGATTCGTCGTGACGGCATTACAGTCCATCCCGAGTATCGTGTGGTTCCCTTTAGCGATCATTTGGTTTGGATTGAATGATTTTTCGATCCTCTTCATCGTCACCATCGGCGCAACTTGGACGATGACGGTTAATGCAACAAGTGGCTTCCGGAATGTACCACAGTTGTATCAGCGGGTTGCCAAAACATATGGATCGACCGGGTTTCATTTTCTTCGCACGGTGATTTTACCAGCATCCGTCCCGCAAATAATATCCGGTCTCCGAATTGCATGGGCCTTTTCCTGGCGTGCATTGATGGCAGGTGAATTACTTGGCGGGGGAGGCGGTCTTGGCCAAATGCTGGAAATGGGCAGATCACTGGGACAAATGGATTTGGTCATCTCCGTGATGATCATCATCGCAATCATCGGAACAATCGTGGATAATGTCGTCTTCTCCCGTCTTGAACGCAATGTTCAACTGAAATGGGGAGTGAAGTAACGGTAGTTTAATAAAATACTAGTTAAAAAGGAGAGAAAAATATGCTGAAAAAATCATTCTTTGCCCTTATTCTGTCTGTATTGTTAATCGGAATAGTAAGCGGATGCACTCAATCCAGCAGTAATGATGAAGAAGGGGAAGGGGCCAGTGGGAAATCCGTGAAAATTGGTTATTTTCCTAACCTAACCCACAGTGCAACGATCATAGCACTTGAAAAAGGCTTTTTCGAAGAAGAGTTCGGTAAAGATGTCAAGATTGAAACCAAAACAGTGGCCAATGGCGGATTATTCATGGAAGCAATGGCTACAAACGCCATTGATGTCGGAACGGTCGGGCCTGGTCCATTGCTTAACTTTTACGTGAAAAACCCTGAATACCACCTGATCTCCGGGGCTGTTAATGGAGGTGCCGTACTTGTAGCTAGCGAAGGCAGCAAGGTAACGGATTTAAAAGATTTGGACGGTAAAAAGGTAGCGATTCCCGTCATTGGAAGCACACAGGATGTCATGCTTAGGAAGGCCCTTCAAGATGTAGATTTAAAACCGACTACAAATGGGGGCACAGTTGAACTGTATGCGGCAGCACCTGCTGACACAACCGCCCTTTTTGTTCAAAAATCAGTCGATGCAGCAGCGACCCAGGAACCATGGGGGTATGTATTGGAAAATCAGGCAAAAGGAAAGCTGGTGCTTGACTGGGAACAATTTGCATGGGGAAAAGATTCACCTAACACGGTAGTGGCTGCAAGCCAGAAGTTCTTGGATAAAAAGGGGCTCGCTGCTTCCTATTTGAAAGCGCATGAAAAAGCGGTGAAATTTATTCAAGACAACCCTGAAGAGAGCCAAGAATTGGTTATTAAGCATTTGAAGGAACTGACTGGAAAAGAATTAAGCAAAGAAGAAGTGGCTTCAGCATTTTCACGCCTTGAAGTGACAACTGAAGTTAATGAGCAAGTCATTCAAGAAATGGCCGACATAAGCAAAGAAGCGGGTTATATCCCTAGCAGTGATATAAAAGGCATGATCGATTTATCAATTCTTGAAGAAGCGTCCAAATGAATGGAAACAAGCAAGCGCCTCAGCCATCCTGGCTTTGGCGCTTTTTTTAAAAGGCCTGATTTATCCATTTTAATTAAGCGGGGAAATAATCCCCCATATAAACTCCTCAGGTCATGAACTCCCTGTTATGGACAGACTTGATCCAATGCTTGGATAACATGATCAACCTCCTCCCAGGAATGAATGGTAGCGCCTGAAGCCAGTGAATGTCCTCCACCATTGAATTGACGTGCTACTGATGCGATGGGAATATTCCGTGAACGTATCCTGACACGGATTTCAGAAGGATATTCGATGAAGAAAGCCCAGATTTTATTGTCCCTGACACTTGATAGCGTATTGACTAAATTCGAAGCTTCGAGGCGATCCACACCATACATATTTAAAAGCTCGTCCGTAATAATGAAGTAAGCTACCCCTTTATCCGTTACCTTGAAGCTCATGAGTATGTCTTTTTGAAGTCGGGAAGCGTTTTTCGCCTTAACATTAAGGCTGTTATGGATTCTTTCTGGCTGAATATTATAGGTTCTTAAGTGCGAAACCATTTTTAATGTCCTGGGAGTGGTATTCCCATTCGTGAACTTCCCTGTATCACTAAGTATTCCTGCATAAAAAGATTTAGCCGCTTCTTTATCCATGATGAAGCCTTCTGGAAATTCCAAGAATAAATCAACAAGCATTTCACTTGCAGAGCTATAAGAAGGGTCGACCCAAGAAATGTCACCGAATTGTTCGTATTCGGGGTGGTGGTCAATTTTGATCAGCATGTCTCCATGAACATATCGGGAATCACTGATCCGTGAAATGTTGGCAGTATCACAAACAATCACTAAGGCATCTTTGTATTTGTTATCGGAAATGACATCCATATCACCTATGAATAGAAGCTTATCCATTTCCTCGCCTACCGCATAGACTTCTTTAGAAGGGAATGAGTCCTTCAATAGCTTCTTTAAACCGAGTTGTGATCCCAATGCATCCGGGTCCGGATTTACATGACGATGAATGATGATTCTGTGGTATTTCTTGATCGCTTCGATTATTTCCATTTTTTTATTGTCCATAGCGCCATCCCCTTTTTAACATTTCCTTGTCTGCCGTGCGACAATTGATAATATGTAAAATTCATATATTGACAGTTATACCTATTCAATCATCACATGCCAAACGAGTAAAGGCAATTCCGATTACTTTGGATGGTGGGGAGTCCTGGAAGTATACGGGAATTATGCTAAAGAGTATATCGCAGATGTAATAAAACACACAAACAAAATTATTGCAAAATTCAAAAAATGGAACTATACTTAATTTACCAAACCGATGACAACAAGTTACCTTGTTGCATGGCCGGCTTGACATAAAAAACTGGAATCCATAAAAATTGACTTGGTTCACTTGATCTTCCTTTGCAGGAAGACAGTTCGTGGATAAGGGTCAGTGAAACATTCAATGTAATGACATTGTTGGTTTTACTGGCTCTTTTTTGTGTATCCACGACAGTTTGAAAGGGGTGATGATATGAATGGAGCTTTGGAGGGAGTCAGGATTATCGATGTATCCCGTGTTTTGGCGGGGCCGTTTTGTTCAATGATTCTCGGCGATTTGGGTGCCGATGTCATTAAAATCGAGCATCATGAGTCAGGTGATGAAACGAGAGGCTGGGGGCCGCCATTCGCCCAAGGAGAAAGCGCTTACTATTTATGTGCGAATCGAAATAAGCAAAGCATGACCTTGAATTTAAAATCTGAGGAAGGAAAAGAGATTTTCCGGAAGTTGGTGGCTTCAGGGGATATAGTGATTCAAAATTTCAAGACAGGCACATTGGGAAAACTGGGGTTGGGTTATGAGGATTTAAAGGAAATCAACCCCAAACTGATCATGGCCTCGATTACAGGATTTGGTTTAACCGGTCCTTATAAAGATTTGCCAGGCTACGATTATATCATTCAAGCGATGAGTGGTTTGATGAGCATCACCGGAGAGAAAAATGGGAGTCCCGTGAAGGTCGGAGTGGCCATAGCTGACATATTGACTGGCTTGTATACATGCATTGGCATTTTATCCGCTTTACATCATAGGGATAAATTGGGGGAAGGACAGGAGATTGATATTTCATTGATGGATTGTCAGGTTTCTTCATTGGTGAATGTCGCCAGCAACTATTTATTCAGTGGCTTGACCCCTGAAAGAATGGGGAACCAACATCCCAATATCGTCCCATACCAGACGTTCGGGACAATCGATGGCGAGCTTGTCGTGGCTGTAGGAAATGATGATCAGTTC
Source organism: Bacillus sp. ISL-78 (assembly GCF_018613455.1). NCBI lineage: Bacteria > Bacillati > Bacillota > Bacilli > Caryophanales > Bacillaceae > Bacillus > Bacillus sp. ISL-78. The sequence continues at coordinate 179,053 of NZ_JAGGQC010000003.1, read as the reverse complement.
AGGAGATTTTCAACCGTTATAGGCAGACCTGATTTAGCGGAACAGGAACAGTTTAAACATAATGAAAAACGTTTGCAAAACAAGGAAGAATTAATACCGATAATAGAGGATTCGTTGAGAGCTAAGACAAAGAAGGAGTGGAAAAGGCTGTTTGATGATGCAGGGATACCGAATGGTCCGATTAATGATATAGCAGAGATGTTCGAGGACCCGCAAATCATCGCAAGAGGCATGTTGGTGAGCATGGAACATCCCACAATCGAAGATCTTAAAGTGACGGGATCTCCCCTGAACCTTTCAAAAACACCGGTTACCATGAGAAAGCATCCGCCTCTCTATGGCGAGCATACCGATTCCATTTTGGCTGAAATAGGATATAGTCCAGAACAAATAAGCAAATTCAAGGAAAATAAAATTATTTAGGAGGAATTTTAATGATGAATTTCGAATTAACAGAAGAGCAGCAAAGTGTGAAGAAAGTGGTAAGGAAATTTGTGGATAAGGAAATTATTCCATATATACAAGAGTGGGATAGGCAAGGTCAATTCCAGCCGCATATTTTAAAAAGGTTAGCTGAATTGCAGTTGATGGGCGTGTGTATACCCGAAGAGTATGGCGGGGTCGGAATGGATTATAATACCCTGGCCATCGTTTGTGAAGAGCTGGAGCGAGGCGATACGGCTTACCGAACTGCAGTTTCTGTACATACAGGGTTGAATAGCATGACCCTGCTGCAATGGGGGACGGAAGAACAAAAACAGAAATATTTAGTGCCCCAGGCTAAAGGAATCAAGATTGGTGCTTTTGGGCTGACTGAACCGAATGCAGGGTCTGATGTAGCGGCAATGAAATCAACGGCAAAACGTGTTGGGGACCATTATATCTTAAACGGGTCAAAAACATGGATTTCGCTCTGTGATTATGCAGATCATTTCCTCATTTTCGCCAAGACGGATCATGATGCCGGTTCAAGGGGAATCACTGCCTTTATCGTGGAACGGACTTTCGAGGGAGTGGAGTCGAAAGCCATTAAAGGGAAATTAGGAATTCGTGCCGGGAATACAGGCGAGATCTTTTTAACGGATGTAAAAGTTCCGGTGGAGAATAGGCTTGGTGAAGAAGGTGAGGGCTTTAAAATTTCCATGTCGGCATTGGACAGCGGCCGGTTTACAGTGGCAGCAGGTGCTGTAGGGTTAATAGAAGCAAGCCTGGAAGCAAGCTTGAAGTATTGCCATGAACGAAGCACATTCGGAAAAGAGATTGGCAGGCATCAGCTCGTTCAACAGATGATTGCCAAGATGACAGCGAATTTAGAGATTTCCAGATTGCTGGTCTTTAAAGCGGGCACCTTGAAAAATCAAGGAAAAAGGAATACGAAGGAAACATCACTTGCCAAGTGGATATCATGTAATGCTGCTAATGAAGCGGCCAATGATGCCGTTCAAATTCATGGTGCCTATGGCTACTCGGATGAATATCCAGTGGAACGTTTTCTGCGGAATTCAAAAGCTCCGGTCATTTACGAAGGAACCCGTGAGATTCATACTGTAATGCAGGGTGAATACGCACTTGGCTATAGACAAGATAAAGAGCTTCGCAAGCAATTGCCTGCATGGCCCTTCGAGCAAGTTTCCGTACATTAACTATAGATAGAGGAGATCAAATCAGATGATGAACACCTACTTTATTGCAGGGCATGCAAAACTTCCTCAAGGGATGGCAGCGAGAAATATATATGATTCGATCACGATCACGGTGGAGCTTGACTTTAAATATGGAGTAATAGTCGAGGCTTCCTGTACGCTTGCTACAGAGCATGGCAGGGAATTCATCCGTCAACTGCTGCGCGGTTATTGCCTGAAAGATGGTATTGAAGAATTGATTGATCGTGTACGAATTCATTATCGTGGGAAGGCTGGTCAAGCCATTCAAGCAGGGCTGAAGGATGTGTATGCACAGTTCGAATTGGTCTCCGTTAAATAAGTGAAACCGAAAAGGGTCCTACCGTATGTAAGAGGGTAGGATCCTTTTTTAAAGTTTCAGATACATGAAATAAAATCCACTGTCATTATAAATGGCAGTGTTGTTAATTGTTTAAGGAACGGGACATTGAATGGATATAACGATCGTGATAATTTAAAAACACAAAACTCGCCCCTATAGGACGAGTTTGTGTTTTTTTATAGATATTGGACTTTAAAGTAAAGCTTAATATCCAATAAAAAAATATTAGTTGTACATTAAAACGGAACCATGAAACTAGAAGCACCTATTCCGTTTATTGCAAAAGTTATTGCAGCAAAGCCAACTGCAGTGGTTGGAAGAACATCGGTTTCTGTTGGAGCGCCTTTGTCTGCTGCATATGGAACACCGGTTTCTGCTGGTGCGCCTTTGTGTGCTGCAAGTGGACCTCCTCCTGCTGGTGCGCCTTTGTGTGCTGCAAGTGGACCTCCTCCTGCTCGTGCGCCTTTGTGTGCTGCAAGTGGATCTCCTCCTGCTCGTGCGCCTTTGTGTGCTGCATGTAGATCTCCGTTTCCAGCAAGAGCGCCTTTGCGTGCCGGAAGTGGACCGCTTCCTGCTCGTGCAACGTTTAGTGCTTCTGCGGGAAGTTCGCCTGTTATTGTTGTTTTTCCGTGAAGAACGGCCTTTTGAACATGGGTCATTATGCATGAAATCGCTTAACCCGAAGGAATTAGCTCTATCCACCGCATTTTGTATATCACGATTGATGTCAGACATATTTATATATCCCCCTTTCTATACGTTAAACTATGCGCTTGTACGAAATATGCCAGAGATATTAGCACATTTTTATTAAATATTTGTTTTTGGTGACACCCCTCGCTTTTTTTCCATAATTTAATAGGAAAGTGAAAGGGAAGGGTTAGGTTATATGAATGCTGACAAGAAGCTGCCTGTGTATCAGCTTTTTATTCCACCAGTTAATTTAATGGAGCTTCGCAGAGATATATGGTGCAATGATCCTTTACCTGCAAAGTTAACGATCAACAAAAAAAAACTTGATATTGATATTGTTTACCGTGGCTCACATATCCGAAGTTTTCGGAAAAAATCCTATAATGTAGTCTTTTATAAACCTAATACTTTTAAGCATGCTAAGGAAGTTCATTTAAATGCCGAATATAAAGATATATCTTTACTAAGAAATAAATTATCTTTAGATTTTTTTGCGGATATAGGCACCTTGTCACCGAACTCCCAGTTCGTTTTCCTGAATATGAACGGAAAGGACGAAGGGATATACCTCGAATTGGAATCGGTGGATGAATATTATTTGAAGAAAAGGGGGCTCCCCAAGGGGTCCATTTTCTATGCAGTGGATGGTGATGCCAATTTCTCATTGATGAGCGATTTGGATAAAGGAATCAAAAAATCATTGGAGATGGGCTATCAAAAAAAATGCGGGACAGAAAAGGAGGAATTATATTTACAAGAGCTGATCCTCCAAATCAATACAATTTCAAGAGTGGATTTTGAAAAGGAAATCGTAAAATATGTCGATGTGGAAAAGTACCTGCGCTGGCTGGCCGGTGTCATATTCACGCAAAACTATGATGGGTTCGTTCATAACTATGCTTTGTATCGAAATGGGGATACCGGTCTATTTGAAATGATTCCATGGGATTATGATGCGACATGGGGCAGGGATGTTAACGGGAAAGTGATGGAAGAGGATTATGTGGGAATCGGGGGGTTCAATACATTGACTGCTAGAATCCTTGATGTAAAGGGATTTCGTGTCAGGTACCAAGAACTTCTTAAGGAGATTTTGAACAGTCATTATAACGTGGCCTATATGAAACCTATCATTCAGGAAATGCATGATCAAATAAGACCTTATGTATCAAAAGATCCATATATCAAGGGGAATAAGGAGCAATTTGATGATGAGCCCGAATACATCCTGAAATTCATTGAGGCCCGTGCGAAGTATATAAATAGCCGGCTGTATAAATTGGATTAATGATGATGGAACAATGAAAAATATAGTGGCAGGAATGCTGAATAAAAAGCATTCCTGCTTTTTTCTGCACGATTCCATTTGCTTTTCTATACTATTACGGCTATGTTTGATAGAAAGATATAATCTAAAGTAATGAAGGATGGGAATGGATTGACTAATCATAGCCGCAAACCGGCCTATATATATACCTTTACATGCACCCCTGACGAACGCTCATTATCTAAAATGGAGATGCGCTCGTTCTTTGGCTTTGAGACTTCAGGGGATATTTTGAAAAGTGACGTAGCAATTGAACCGAGCAGGAGCCCATTTATAAAAGGGCGGGTCGATATCATGTTTGAAGGGGAAAGCATATCCGAAATCGTTGAGCAAGTTAAGGAAATTCATTTGCCCGATTCGACGTTCAAAGTTTTATTCGTTAAAATTAATGATTTGAATAATGAAGCAAAAATAGATTATGATGGACAGCGTGAAATTGAACGGGAGATTGGCTGGCACATTCAGGGAAATGCCGATGTACGTAATCCAGATCAGGTCTTTGGAATCGTGACGCTTGGCGGTCGTTGGTATTTTGGGAAGTATGTCAAACCTGAAGCGGTTTGGTTAAAACATATGAAAAAGCCCCGTGAATATTCAACTGCGCTTAGCACGAGAGTGGCGAGGGCCATTGCCAACATTGCCGTTCCACATCCGGCTGGGGTGAAGGCAATTGACCCATGCTGCGGAATTGGAACGGTATTGGTGGAAGCCCTTTCGATGGGAATCAATATTGATGGCCGGGATATCAATCCGCTTGTTACCGACGGTTCAAGGGAGAACATTGCCTATTTCGGACTCGAAGGTGATGTAACTACAGGTCCGATTTCGGAGGTCACCAGTAAATATGATGTAGCGATTATCGATATGCCTTATAATCTATATACACATGCGACGCCGGAGGATCAGCTATCAATCCTTAAACACGCAAGGAGCTTTGCTGATAAGGTCGTCGTCGTAACGATCGATACGATGGATCATATGATTGAAGAAGCTGGATTTGAGATTGCCGATCGCTGTGTGGCCAGGAAAGGCATTTTTTCCAGAGAGATTGTCGTGTGCGTGTAGGATTCATTAACAAGGAAAGGCTGAAACCTTTATTTGATATGGACTTACCCCTGTCATATGGACAACTAAAAAAGGCTGTGCTGCCAACTGACCCCGATAATTATTCGGTGCCAGTTGGCGGACAGCCCCCTTTAATTAAGTTTGAAAATTGACTACATTCCAGGTGTAGATGAACTTTCAGGAATTTTTTCATAGTCGGATGGATTAAGATTATGGACAGATCCATCTGTTACACCATTGATAATGCCCATTAGCCCCGTTTCAACCGTTTTTACGAGCTGGCCTTTTTCTTTTTGCCCAAAGTTTTGTGTTTGACCACTAACCTCAAATAGAACCGTCCCGCTTCCATTTAAAGCAAACGTCCCTAAAGCAGTTCCTGGCAGGTCAATGGATTGATCGTATAATGAAATATTTGTAAAAACTGAATTCCCTTTTGCTTGCAGTGCATTATAAGCAGTAAGTGTCAACTGACGGGAGAAATCATATTTAAAATTATCTGCATACTCTGCATATTTAGCACCTTCTGGAGTGCTTGGGTTAGGAACGAACTTTCCTGATATTGACATAGTTGCACGCTCATCAGTTCCTTCGATATATGGGAACCCCTGGTGATGAAGATCGATAAAAACATCCACTTTCCCGTATTTCGATTTTAACCCTTTATATGTGTCACGTACCGTTTGCGCTTCGGGGGTAATAAACCAGCCCGGCTTTTCAGATGCTCCCGGGAAGTCTTGAGGCTTTGGTACATAATTTAGGTCAGGATTGAAGTCACGGTTAACATCAAATCCTGGTTTGCTAGCATAGTCGTCTCCTGATCTGGGAGTAGTGTAATAGTTCCAAGTAGGTTTTGCATTAGAAAGTTGGGGGAATTTACCTACAACTTCAGACCATGTCATCTCATTTCCACGACGATCAAGCTCTGAGCCGTCTACGTTCATCATTGGAATAGCAACGATCGTTAGTTCATCAAGCACTTTCTTTACCTCAGGTGAGTTACTTTGACCAAGGTTTTTAAGAATGTTCAATAACGCGACAGTTCCTGTTTTTTCATTTCCATGAATTTCACTTTGAATAAGAACGACTTTGTCACCATGACCGACAGTCACTTTTTGAATGGAACGACCCTGATTCGTTTTTCCGGCCACTTCTACATTGACTTTCCCTGCACTCGCTTGCTCAAGTTGATTTAATTCTTTTACAAGTTCGTCATAATTTAGGAATGCTTCGGTAGAAAGATTCGTTCCGCCTGTCGGATTTGGTCCTCTTTCTGCTAAGCCGACATTTGGGCCAAGTAATGCTGCTGCCACTACTGTTGAACTTAAAACCTTTAAAAATTTCCTTTTCACATTCATTTTCCTATTCTGAAAATATATAATATTCAGAAATGTATTCTTCGCTTTCTAATCGTTTTCCTGTTAGATAAATTAAAACACCCAAAAAGACCTATGTATTTCAGATTCAAGTGATTACATATTTCTTCTGGACATAGTGAAGTCCCCATTAAGTGTGAGTGCATCATCTACGGATTATCCCGTAGCCTTTTACACTTTAAACATGAGTGGGGACTCTATCAATTTCAGCTTTTTTTGGTGTTATTAGCTTGATAATGAACTACATGTTCAACGAATTGTTTTGTGACCTTCCCCTGATATTCTAAATAATCCAAATGGCCGATGATTTCTGACATGACGAGCGGGAATTCTGTTATATACTTTTGTTTGTAAAACTCCTTTGCCAGATCATTGCCTGTAGAAATTCCGGATTCTATCAAGGTCAGGATCTTTTGTGATTTCCTCTCTATGCTGTTGAGTCTTTTTTCAATCGTATGACCAGGTTGTTCAATGATGTTGCCATGACCAGGAAAGAGGAGATTCACCCGTAATGCTAAACATCTTTTTAATGAATCGATATGATCTACAAGAGTCAGCATTCTATTACCGTTTTCATCAGGTTCGATCAAGGCATTGCTTGAGATATGTTCAATCAATAAATCACCGGCAAGAAGCCTTTTCCCGTCTTGGTCAAGGAAAGCAATTTGATCCGGGGCATGCCCGGGAAATTCGATCACTTCAAAATTCAGCCATTGTTTTTCCGTAATTGCGATGATGTTACCATTCAGTTTTTGATCTTTATTATTATCGACCGCGTTGAATAGGTAAGCCACTTGTTTATCTCCAAGTTCACCACAGCCCATCTCAAGGTAAAGCTGTTTATAAAATTCAATTCTCATATTTAAGAATTCAGGGTCCCTTTTTAAACGGGGAATGGATTTAGAATGGGCATAGACGGGAATCGGATGGAGTTCGGTAATCCGGTTGACCAAACCGACATGGTCTCCATGGTGATGGGTTAACAAAATTTCCGTGATGTCCCCAAGTGTAAATCCATTTTCGTTTAATGTTAGATGCAGTGCATTCCAACAAACGTCATCATTCATCCCTGCATCGACTAATGTTAAAGATTCATCCTGTTTAACTAAATAAAAGTTTATACTTTTTAAAGATAAAGCGCTTGGAGCTATAATTGGATAAATTTTAAATGTTGTATTCGTTTTCATGAACGTCCCATATCCTCCTAAATCGAGATAAACTTCATCTGGAAAATTGCGATATTACTAATGACCGAATAGATGTAAAGGGTTATTATTCTATGATTGGTTGAATGAACTGAAACTGTCAAGCGGAAGCTTCCAGGCAATCAAGAAATTTAATAGTAAGATTGATTGGAAATGGATGGTCTATTTATCTAGTTTATTTTAAAATTGAATAAACAAGCCAGCCATTTAGCCAATATTCTTTAAATTTAATTATTGTGTAATGAAAACTGAATGTGTTCCATGAAACGTAATGGTATGGGAGGTTATGGTTTGAAGCCAAAAATTTATATTACAAGGAAATTGCCAGAACAAATCATTAAGGGTCTTAGTCGGAATTATGATGTCAGGATGTGGGATCAAGAGGATATACCGGTCCCTAGAGAAGTCCTTGTAGAAGAAATGAAAGAAGTCGAGGGGCTGCTTTGCTTATTGACGGAACAAATCGATGAGTCACTGATTGAACAGGCACCTAATCTGAAAATCATCGCGAATATGGCAGTGGGCCATAATAATATTGATGTTCAAAGTGCAACAAAACGGGGCATCATGGTAACGAACACACCAGGGGTTTTAACGGAAACGACAGCTGATTTAACCTTCGGCTTACTGCTTGCAACGGCAAGGAGGATGATGGAGGCAGAAGACTATTTAAGGAGTGGAAAGTGGGAAACATGGTCACCCATGCAGCTGACAGGACAAGATGTACACGGTGCAACGCTGGGTATCATCGGGTTAGGCAGGATTGGGGAAGCCCTTGCAAAAAGAGCTAAGGGATTTGATATGAACTTAGTTTATTTTAATCGAAGCCGTAAATATGAACAGGAAAAAGAATTAGGAATCGAATATCAGCCCCTTGAAAAATTGCTCCAAATCTCGGATTTCGTTTGTGTCATGCTGCCGCTCACAGCGGAAACGGCTTATATGATTGGCAAGGAGCAGCTGGAATTGATGAAAGGGACGGCTGTGCTCATTAATACCGCAAGAGGCGGAATTATCGATGAAAAAGCGTTGTACCAGGCGCTGGAAAATCGAGAGATTTGGGCGGCTGGATTGGATGTATTCGAAGAAGAGCCCGTCCCTCTGGACCACCCGCTGCTAACTTTGCCCAATGTGGTTACATTACCGCATATCGGAAGTGCTAGCATTGCCACAAGAATGAAAATGGCAACTCTTGCTGTACAAAACTTGGTGGACGGATTATCTGGTGATACTCCCCGTAATTTAGTATTGTTGAATAAATCAAAATGACGCTAAAAATGGGGTTCGGATTGTTTCACCGTTTTTTACTCTCAGACTTTTCTCCAAGTTTGCTATAGTATGAATGACTCTGAAATGGGGTCATTTTTTTATGGGGAATGTTGGCCCTTTAATAGTTTTTCTTTGGTTCGTAGTATGCTCAAATGATATTTCCTGTAGAAGGTTTCGGAGTTTTGATGCACCTGTGCTTAACTGAGTGCCGAAAGGAAGAATCCCATTCAAGTGAAGCATACTTATCGTAAATTGATCCGATCTTTTGTAAAATAAAGAAAGTCGAGTTTTTTTTAGGAAAAACAATTAGTTGAAAGGGATAGGGGTAATAATGATTGAAATGAAAGAAACGATATCATCAGGCAACGAAATGACTAAATCCAAAAGGCTGTTGATGGCTCTTATGCTAGGGTCTTTTGCAGCGATTGGACCACTGTCACTTGATATGTATTTACCGGGTCTCCCCACACTGGCAGAGGATCTGAAAAGCGGTACGTCCTTAGCGCAGCTGAGCTTGACTGCCTGTTTGTTAGGATTGGCTTTGGGCCAAATTTATTTAGGGCCGCTAAGTGATGCAAAAGGAAGGCGTTCACCGTTAATCATATCCTTATCCATTTATTGCATTTCATCTCTGTTATGCGCTTTTGCTCCAACCATTGAATTGCTATTATTATTACGTTTTATCCAAGGTATTGCGGGAGCGGGAGGCATTGTCATTTCAAGGGCCATAGTTCGTGACCTTTTTTCAGGAACGGATTTGACCAAGTTCTTCTCATTGTTAATGCTGGTGAATGGGGCGGCACCGATATTGGCTCCGGTTTTTGGCGGTCAGCTTTTGCAGTTCACTTCTTGGCGGGGAGTTTTCATTGTCATTTCAGTATTAAGTATCATTATGGTTGCGGCTGCATTTTTTGGGATAAAGGAAACTTTATCGTTCAATCACAGGAGTGCCGGAGGGGTAAATGATACGATCAGGACTTTTGGGAACTTATTGAAGGATCGTGTGTTTATGGGCTATGCTTTTGCACAAGGATTCATAAGTGCCGCAATGTTCGCTTATATTTCCGGATCGCCTTTTGTTCTCCAGAACATTTATGGTGTTTCCCCACAGATCTTCAGCCTGATTTTTGCAATAAACGGGGTTGGGATCATCATCGCTTCACAAGTTGCCGGGAAGCTGGCAGGGAAAGTTAAAGAAGAAAGATTGCTTCAAATGGGGTTATGCCTAGCTTTGTTTGGGGGGATATTGCTTCTTGCCTCAGTCCTTCTCGAAATGGGCTTGGCAGGAACCTTGGCCGCTTTATTCCTCTCTGTCTCCAGCGTCGGTATTGTCGGTACAACGAGTTTTTCTTTAGCGATGCAAAATCAGAAAAAAACAGCAGGCAGTGCTTCGGCTTTAATTGGCTTGCTTCCCTTCATATTAGGATCACTAATGGCTCCCTTGGTGGGGTTAGGTTCAGGTGATTCGCCCTTGCCGATGGGAATTGTGATGGTAAGTTGTCATGTCATCGCGATGTGCGCTTATTTACTCCTTGCCCGTCGCGGGTTAAGGCGAATTGCTTAAAAAGGAAAAGCTGAAATCCTGATGTGGATTTCAGCTTTTTGCCTTTTTGGATCATAATAGTGATTCTGCTCCATCGATATAGACTTCCGTGCCCGTAACATGGGAGGACATGTCTGATGCTAGGAACAATACGAGATCACCAGCTTGTCCGGCAGTCCCCGCTTTCCTCGCCAGGGGCTGGGAGCCTTCAGGATATTCAATGGGAATCCTGATTTTTTTAAGGTTTTCTTCTTCCGGGAATGTGTTATCGTCAATGCTCGTATCGATGGAACCGGGACAAATGGTATTTACCCTGATCTTATATCTTGCCAATTCGAGTGCGGCCATTTTACCGAAAGCGACTTGACCGGCTTTGGATGAACTATAAGCGGAAAAACCAAAATTCTTGAAATAACGGTTTCCGTTGATGGAGCTGTTGATCACGATGCTGCCACCCGTTTCCTTCATGTAAGGAATGGCGTATTTGATGGTTAGAAAGGTGCCTTTGAGGTTGATGGTATGTGTCGTATCCCAATCTTCTGGCTTTATGTCTTCTATAGGGGCAATCACTCCGTTGATGCCTGCGTTTGCAAATACAAAATCAATTTTCCCAAAATGTTCATGGGCTGTTTTGTAGGCAAGTTCAACTTGCTCAGCCTTGGAAACATCCGTTTTAATGATTAATGCCTCTCGCCCAAGGTTTTCCACTTCTTCCTTCACTTTTTCGGCATTTTCGACTGTACGGTCAAAAAAGATGATGTTCGCGCCGTTTTCAGCTAGTTTCAGTGCGGCCCCCCGGCCAATTCCCGATCCTCCGCCGGTAATGATGGCAACTTTGTTTTTCATTAATTCTGTCATAAACTTCACACGCTCCTTTTTAGTCTTCTTTCCCATTTAGGGAGTATGTAGAAACATCATGGCAGTGGTAATATAGAAAAATTATAAACGAATATTGCCTAAAAAATCCAATTTAAACAGTTGCGAGTGTTCATAAAACTTTGTTTTTCAGTGAAATGTCTGTATATTGAGGACATGATTAAGTTAGCTTGAAAGGGGATAGGATGTTGATAAGATTAGGGGTAATAGGTACAAATTGGATCACGGAACGATTTTTGGAGGCTGCAAAGCATGTAGAGGGTTTATCGTTAACCGCCGTGTATTCACGTACAGAGGAGAAAGCGAAGGAATTTGCCAATAAATACGAAGTACATACGACCTTTACGAATTTAGAAGCAATGGCCAGCAGCGATGAAATCGACGCTGTATATATAGCAAGCCCTAACTCTCATCATAGCAGGCAAGCCGTGTTATTTTTACAAAACAAGAAACATGTATTATGTGAAAAACCAATGGCCTCGAATGCGGCTGAAGTAAGGGAAATGATTGAGGCGGCAAAACAAAATGATGTGCTATTGATGGAAGCGATGAAATCGACCATCATGCCGAATTTCGAAAGTATAAAGAACAATCTGGATAAAATCGGGAAGATAAGGCGTTTCTCAGGAAGTTTTTGTCAATACTCATCACGCTATGATTCATATAAACAAGGAACTGTGCTGAATGCATTCAATCCTGAATTCTCCAGTGGTTCTTTAATGGATCTAGGCATTTACGTCATCTATCCACTTGTTGTACTGTTCGGTAAACCGAATAAGGTGCAGGCATCAGGAACGATGCTCGAATCAGGAGTTGATGGGCAGGGTACGATTCTCCTTTCCTATGATGAAATGGAGGCAGTCGTCATGTTTTCCAAAATTACTGAATCCAATTTGCCATCGGAAATTCAAGGTGAACATGGAAGCATCATCATTCAGAAAATTTCAGGACCGCAAACGGTGGATATTCAGTATCGGGATGGAACCACTGAAAATATTTCCGTTAAACAGGATATGCCTTCCATGTATTATGAAGCGAAAGAATTTGTTGATTTGATACAGCAGGGGAAAATGGAATCAGATATAAATTCATATTCGAATTCACTGTTGACTATGGAAATCATGGATGAAGCAAGAAGGCAAATCGGCATCGTCTTTCCTTCAGACCGTGGACAAGGCCGGTCATGAAGGGGAAAAATGAAGGTTACTGATAACCCTTAATTGGGTAGAACTCAGTACAGGGAAAATTTTATTGTTGGGGGAATGGAAATGAAGTGCAAAATAAATCGCAATGCAGCAAAGGTCTTACAAAAGATGCTCAGCACTGAAGAAGCCGAAGGGAAAATGATCCGTGTTTATATCACACATATGCATGGCGATCATGCCCATTATGACATGAAGCTTGATACACCGGCAGAATATGATGAAATCGTCAAAACAGATAAAGATATCGATATTCTGCTTGATTCACGTGAAGAATTTCTGGATGGTGTCTGGATTAAATATTTTTATGTTCCTGAAGAAGGCTTTGAAATCACGAATCCTTCAAAAGAACCGCATGGACATCATCACCACTAATAGTAAAGGGGGAGGATTGGCATGAATCAAAAATACGAAAAAATCTTTCAACCATATATATTTCCATCAGGGGTAGAAGTGAAAAATCGTATCATGATGGCTCCTATGACCACTTATTCTTCGGATGACCAAGGCGTTGTAACCGATGATGAACTGGCCTATTACGCGGAGCGCTCGGCTGGTGTAGGTGCGGTGGTCACGGCATGTGCCTATGTATCTGCTGGAGGCAAGGGATTCCCAGGCCAACTTGGTGCAGATGACGATTTCTTTATCCCATCCTTGAGAAAACTAGCTGAATCGATTCAGTCCAACGGGTCAAAAGCGATCCTGCAAATATATCATGGAGGCCGGCAAAGTCCGCCGGAATTATTGCCTGATAACCAACCTGTTTCTGCAAGTGCCATTGCTTCCAGCGAGGAAGCACCTGTACCGCGGGAAATGAATGAAGATGAAATACAAGACGTTATTAAGGCATTTGGCGAAGCGACAAGAAGGGCCATCGAAGCAGGATTCGATGGTGTGGAAATCCATGGTGCCAATACTTACTTGCTTCAGCAATTCTTCTCGCCACACTCGAACCGCCGTACAGATAACTGGGGTGGAACACTGGGAAAACGGTTGATTTTCCCGCTTACCATTGTGAATGAAGTCGAGAGAACGGTTGCCGAGCATGCGAAAAAACCGTTTATCATCGGCTACCGCCTTTCTCCTGAAGAAGGCAGCAATCCTGGAATCACTTTAGATGATACGATCCAATTCGTTGATAGATTAGCGAATCAAAACCTGGATTATCTACATATATCGGTAGGTCACTTCTGGAATGGCTCATTCCGTGAGAGTGATAGGACAAAGTCGCGCATCGTTAAAATTTACGAAAAAGTAGGTAATCGTATCCCGGTGGTCGGTGTAGGTTCACTGCATACACCCGATGAAGTTGCAGAAGCCATGGAAACGGGTGTCCCTTTTATCGCCTTAGGCCGTGAACTTCTAATGGAACCGCATTGGATTGAAAAAATCAGGTCTGGAAAAGAAGCGGAAATACGGACTACCCTCTCAAAAAAAGATCAGTATGAACTGGTCATTCCTGATCCGCTTTGGGAAAAGCTGATTGGGATAAAAGGTTGGCTCCCTGTTGTGGAATGATTGCCTTAAATATATGTGTAACCCGTCCTCCTTAGGTGGACGGGTTTTTGCATAGGTTCATATTAAACTATAAAACAATCATCTTCAGCTAGAAAAAGAGAGGTTGTTTCAGCAGAATTTTCGATTTAATCATTCCCTGATAGTAAATACTATCTTTAAGGCTTATGTTATACGAGAATTAAAAATTTATATTTGTACCAATGAATAAAATATATTATTATCAATTTAATAAGCAGGTATGAAAAGGGAGGGTTTTTAATGAAATTTCCACACGATTTTTTATTCGGAGCAGCTTCTGCTTCTTTTCAAATAGAAGGAGCATGGGATGAAGATGGTAAAGGTATAACGAATTGGGATGTTTTTTCAAAGATTCCGGGGAAAACATTTGAAGGTACAAATGGGGATGTAGCGATAGACCATTATCATCGTTACAAAGAAGATATTAAATTAATGGCAGAGATGGGACTTGAATCATATCGCTTCTCCATTTCATGGGCCCGTATTTTGCCAACAGGTGATGGGGAAGTCAATGAAAAAGGCTTGGAATTTTATAATAATGTGATTAATGAGTGCTTAAAATATGGGATTGTCCCATTTGTTACGCTGTATCATTGGGATTTGCCTTTGACGCTTGAACAAGATGGGGGATGGACGAATAAGCGAACGGCTGAAGCATTCGTCAAGTATGCAGAGATTTGTTTTCGTGCATTCGGAGACCGTGTCAAACATTGGATCACGTTTAATGAAACGGTTATGTTTTGCGGTTTAGGGTATTTAAAAGGAGCGCACCCGCCTGGAATCCAAAACGATGAAAATAAATACTTTCAAGCGACACATTATGTTTTTTATGCACATGCGAAAGCGGTAGAGGTATACAAGGCACTGAATCATTACGGTGAAATTGGGATTACCCATGTATTCCTGCCAGCTTATAGTATTGATGACAAACATGAGAATGTATTAGCTGCTCGGCATGCCAATGAATATGAAACCTTTTGGTATTATGACCCAATTTTAAAAGGTGAATATCCAGCTTATGTGGTTGAGCAATTAAAGGAGAGAGGCTGGACACCAAGTTGGACAGAAGAGGAACTGGATACGCTAAAAAGGAATGCGGAGAAAAATGATTTTATTGGACTCAATTATTACCAGCCCATTCGGGTGGAAAAAAACCTGGAAGCCGTTTCAAACATGGAGCATTCAAGAGAAACCTCTACTCTGGCTCCGGGGAATCCGTCTTTTGATGGCTTTTATCGGACCGTGAAAATGGAAGATAAAACCTATACAAAATGGGGCTGGGAAATCTCACCTGAAGGATTTTTAGATGGGCTGCATATGTTAAAAGAACGTTACGGCGATATTAAAATGTATGTTACAGAAAACGGACTTGGTGATGAGGATCCGATTATCGATGGTGAAGTAGTAGATGTTCCGCGCATTAAGTATATTGAGGAACACTTAAAAGTGATTAAACGTGCAATCAAAGAAGGTATCCATTTAAAAGGATATTACGCATGGTCTGTCATTGACCTTTTAAGTTGGTTAAACGGGTATAAGAAGCAATACGGATTTATTTACGTGGATCATCATGATCAGTTAAAACGGAAAAAGAAGCTGTCGTTTCATTGGTATAAGCATATTATCGAGACGAGAGGAAAAGAGCTGTAAACTGAAAGGAAACCTCTTGATCTTAATCAAGAGGTTTTATCAGACCGTAGACAAACTCAATGAAAATCGAGCATGTCTACGATTTTTTATATTGTTTTTAGACTTTGGACGTTGATTTCCGTTCCAGGCACTCGCTTTCCGCTTGCAGTCCGTGAGCCTCCTCGGCTTTCGCCTGCGGGGTCTCCCAAGACGCGCTATTCCCGTAGGAGTCTCGCACCTTTCTCTCCAATCAACTTTGTTATAGCATATAATTAGAAACCAAACCTGAGGAGTTGAAGGTGTTGGTTTGGGAACATGATTTGATGAAAGATAAGTTTTCCGTCTACAAACCGTGGGTCCCGGTCTTCATGATTGGGCCTATAGTTTTTTTATGGCTTGCAAAATTTGGCGTTGATTTCCGCTCCAGGCACTCGCTTTCGCTTGCGGTCCGCCCTTGGCTTGCGCCTGTGGGGCCCTGTACACGCTTTTCCCGCAGGAGTCTCGCACACCCGCTCCAATCAACTTAACTTTAGATAGAACTACTTTTGTCTACAAACTCAGAAGACCTCTTTATTTTAATCAAGAGGTTTTGTGTATAGGGCAGAGCATGTTTTGAGCAATCTCAAAACATGCTTTTTTCATTGTTAATCAAGATTTCCGGTATGGGGAATTAGTCCAAAGTTCAAACCTCCTGATTCGTAGTCTGAATCTCCGGCTTCGAATTAACTAGACTGGAAAAATGGTCCCGGATTGTAATGTTAATGTAAAAATATGCAACAAGTTGTAAACAAATGTTAACGTTACTAACAATGTACAGTTTTACGTTTTACTGTATAATGTTGAAGCGTGGTCGAGACCATGTCAAATAACCTTACAAAAGGAGATTATAATATATGACGATTATTTCTTAATTTTGAAAAGTCCCCCGCTTGGTATGTCCCGTTGAAAAAAGCCTACAATAATTAGATTATTTCCGAACAAGTAACTCCCTCAAAAATGAAAGAATGTCATTTTCGTGATGATGCTAGATTCCAATCTTAAAAAACGACTAAGGATGTGAGTTTGAAAAAGATGATAAAAGATTCTAGATTTCAAGGATATAACATGAAGGGTTTTCAAAAAGACGTGACGGCAGGATTGGTCGTAGGGGTTGTAGCCATTCCTTTAGGGCTGGCTTTTGCAATTGCTTCAGGCGTCGAACCGATATATGGGTTATATACGACCATCATCGCTGGTATTCTCATTTCGATCTTGGGTGGATCCAAATATCAAATTGGAGGGCCGACCGGGGCGTTCGTTCCTTTATTATTTGGAATCGTTATGCAATATGGGTATGAAAGCCTGCTTATTGCCGGGTTTTTAGCGGGGATAATGTTAGTCCTGATGGGTCTTCTTAAGTTAGGCAATTTGATGAAGTTCATTCCCCGTCCCGTCATCATTGGATTTACAACAGGAATTGCGATAATAATCTTTTCAGGTCAAATTGCCAATTTCTTTGGTATGAAAGTGGAAAAACATGAAGCGTTCATGGATAACATGAAGGAGCTGGTGATTAAAGCAGACACGATCAATCTATACAGTGTGATCGTTGCGATCATATGCTTTGTCGTCATACTGCTGGCACCTAGGTTTGTGCCACGAGTGCCAGGACCGCTTCTGGGTCTGCTAATATCAACATTGGCAGCTTACCTTTTATTTCCCGATAAAGTGGCTACGATTGGTTCCACGTATGGAGCGATTCCGAGAGGTTTTCCGGAATTCCAAGTGCCGGAACTTTCAGTGGAAGTGATTATCACACTCCTTCCCGTTGCTTTTACAATTGCCTTGCTAGGCGGTGTCGAGTCATTGTTATCCGCTACCGTGGCGGATAACATGGGGGGTACCAAGCATGATAGTAACAAAGAGTTGGTTGGGCAAGGAATTGCGAACATCGCGACCCCATTTTTCGGCGGGATACCTGCAACAGGAGCAATCGCCAGGACCGCTACCAATATAAAAAGCGGGGCAGCCTCCCCGATGTCCGGAGTCATTCACGGAATTGTCGTTTTACTGGTTTTGCTGGTGCTTTCCCCATATGCAGCGCATATTCCTTTGGCTAGCATGGCACCCATATTGATGTTTGTTGCCTGGAATATGAGTGAAAGAAAGGAATTCGCTCATGTATTGAAAACGAAGACGGCGGATTCTGCGGTTTTGCTAGTCACCTTCCTCATCACTGTCTTCACTGATTTAATCATGGGAGTGGGAATCGGCTTATTGATTGCATTCATCACCTTCATTGCAAAAATGAGCCAAACGTTAAAGGTGAGGGAAAGAAGTCATGAAATTACCGAGATTGTTCCAATTGATAACTCGGATTCAAAGATCAATGTGTATAACTTGGAAGGACCCCTTTTCTTTGGTTCGATAGACGTCCTGGAGTCATCGATATTGGCTAACTTGGATAATAAGACGAAAGTGTTGGTATTAAGCATGCGCCGGGTAACATACATGGACACTTCAGCAGAGGCGGCACTATTGGCGATCGTTAACCGCATTCGGAAATATAAAGGGAAATTGATCATTTCCGGAATTCAGCAGCAACCAAAGGAATTGTTACTCAGCACTGGGTTGTATCATAAAATAGAAAAACAGCACTTTTTTAAATCGAAGGAAGATGCCCTGTATTTTGCCAAGAAGCAGCTGAAGGGCAATTCGGGTAAAGTAGTCTAATAGTTTCATCTCGAAGTCACCTTTTTGGATAGATATGTTATAGTAACGTTAACAGTAGATTTTTTAAAGAAGGTGACTATCTGGGTGAATGTATATCGGATTGGCCAGATTGCTGAACTTGCGAATGTTTCGAGAAGAACCATTGACTATTACACACAATTAGGAATGCTGAACTATGAAAAAATGGGGTCAAGATATCGGTATTACACAGAAGATGCTTTAAATCGTCTTCAAATGATTAATCGGTATAAAGAACAGAATATGCCTTTGACTGAAATCAAGGAACGGTTACAAGTCTTGTCTGAAACCACTGTTGATTCTGAGCAAGTGCTCTTGATGGTGGACAAGCTATCTACAGACCTTAAAGGACTGGAGAATGAATTGCTGGAATTAAAGCCTTTATTGGAACAGCTCGATGAACAGCAATTAACATATGCTGCACAGCAGCTTTCCGTCCGGGGCAGCTCTTTATTGAGCATCCTTGCCATGCTTGCCTAAGATTTTTGCCGAGTTCAACAAAAAAAGACCTGATTGGGTCTTTTTTTGTTGAACGGTTCATTGAAAACTATTATTTAAAATAACAATTCAAACTCCTGAGGATAACCGGAGCTTTATATACGATGGCATTCCTTTTTTTTGGATGAACGGACTCCATAGATCTTTTTTCGATAAAGATGAAGGATATAAGGGAATGGAAAAAGAAGAACTTACATATCTACTACTATATGAAGAGGTGAATGGGAATGATTGGATCGATAGTTACGACGGTAAAAGGACATCTTCAAGGTACAATGGAAAACGATATATGCGTTTGGCGTGGAGTCAGGTATGCGAAAGCGCCGACTGATGGTCTGCGTTTCCGTTCACCGGAGCCGGTTGATAAGTGGAGCGGTGTCCTGGATGCAGTGGATTTTGGCCCGATTCCCCCGCAGCCGATGGACCGGGCGGAAAGGACAGGAATGAACGGAAATGAAAAAATGGATGAGGATTGCTTGTTCCTGAATATTTGGTCGCCTAGAGCTGATGATAAAAAACGCCCGGTCATGGTGTGGATTCCTGGAGGAGCATATATAACGGGAGCTGGATCCCTTGATATGTACAATGGACACTTACTGGCTAAAAATGGAGATGTAGTCGTGGTAAGCATCAACTATAGGCTGGGGGCACTGGGATATCTGGATTTTACCGAGTTTGCAGGTGAAGGGGAAATATTTGAAAACAATTTAGGTTTACGTGATCAAGTTGCGTCTTTGAAATGGGTTAAAGAAAATATAGAAGCTTTTGGCGGCGACCCTGATAATGTTACGATTTTTGGTGAATCGGCTGGTGGTAATGCGGTGACGACTTTACTTACTGTACCTTCAGCGAGGGGTCTTTTTAAGCAGGCCATTGCAGAAAGTCCTGCTCCGACATCTGTTTACGGAAAAGGATTTGCGCGCCAATTCAGTGAAAGGTTCCTTGAGATATTGGGCATTAGAAAGGGTGAAATCCACCGGTTAAAAACACTTCCGGTTCAAGAGATTGTCGCTGCCTCCCACCAACTCTTACAGAAAAATTCACAGGAAATGCCGGGTTCACTAGCATTTGGACCAGTCGTAGATGGCGACTTCCTGCCCGATTATCCACTAGATTCGATTCGATCGGGAAGAGCAGATGGAATACCCTTGCTTATAGGAACAAATAGGGACGAAGCGACATTATTCGATCTGATGGACCCCCCGTTAATCCCAACTAATACGGCGATGATTCATAAAATGTTCGAAAATACTGATCCGAAGGCGAAAGAGCGAATTACGAATGCTTATTCAAACTACCCAGAAAAGGAAGCTTTACTAGGCATTGGCCGTGATGCGACTTTCCATATTCCATCGGTTTGGTATGCGGAGGCATACAGCCGCTTTGAAAAAACATGGATGTATCGTTTTGATTATAAAACGGCGGCCGTGCGCATAAGTAAATTAGGGACGACACATGGTATGGAAATCCCTTTTGCTTTCCAGACTTTCGACTCGGCATTCGGGAAACGGATTGTTTCATATGGTTCAAGGTCAGCTGCCCTAAAGGTTTCCCATAGAATGCAGGGCCATTGGGTCAACTTTGCGAAATATGGAAACCCCAACCCCCCGGAAGGTGAAATTTGGCCGAAATATGATGAAACCAACCACTACACAATGATTTTTGATAAAAAGGATTATATTGAAAAAGATCCTGACGGAATGATAAGGTTGGCATGGGAAGGGGTAGGGATTTACAAATGAAAAAAATGGATTGGAAGGAAGTGGGGATAGAACAAGTTCGGAAGAAATACTTGAGGCTGACTCAATGTCTTATGGATTTAATAAAATCGGAATTAACGGCATATGGATTTGAAATTGGGAGCCCAAGGCATGAATCAAAAAGGGGCGGTCATATCATCCTTGAACATCCAGAAGCTGCGAGAATATGTAAAGCATTGTAACAAGAGGCCATCATACCCGATTATCGTGAACCGAATATGATTCGTATAGCACCTGTCGCTCTGTATACCTCTTTTCAGGAAGCATATGAAACTGTACAAGTACTTAAGGAGGTAATGGACGGCAGAATATATGAAAACTATGAAAATAAAAGGGAAATCATTGCCTAGAATGGGAGAAACATATGGAGGAAAATAAGCTGCAACGTGAATTATCATCGAATCAAATCACTATGATAGCCATGGGGTGTGCAATTGGCACCGGGTTATTTTTGGGCAGCGGCCTTGCGATTTCAACGGCTGGTCCTAGTGTACTTATCAGCTATGCAATAGGTGCATTCATTGTCCTTCTGCTTATGGGATGTTTGGCGGAAATGACTGTAGCCTACCCAACATCGGGATCCTTTGGAACGATTGCGGAAAAATATATAAGTCCATTTGCGGGTTTTGTTGTGAGGTATTCCTATTGGATAGCGAATGTTCTTGCCATTGGTGTCGAAGTGAGTGCCATCGCTGTTTATATGAAATATTGGTTTCCGGATGTGCCTGGAAGCATTTGGATTTTCCTTTTTGCTGCACTGCTAATCTATGTAAATGCGACGAGTGTCAATACGTTCGGCAATTTTGAGTATGTATTTTCAATGATCAAGATAAGCGCCATTGTCATATTCATTCTACTGGGGGCCTATGTAGTGATTGGCGCCGAACCTCCAAGCGGGATCGGTGTAGAGAACTATGCCAATGATGGAGGTTTTATGCCTTTCGGATTTTGGGGGCTCTGGGTTGCCATATTCGTTTCGCTCTTCAGCTTTTTAGGAACTGAGCTGATTGCGGTGACGGCGGGGGAAGCAAAGGACCCGGATATAGCCGTACCTAAAGCTTTGAAGGCAACTGTCTTCAGGCTTGCCACTTTTTATGTACTGACTATCGGGATCATGTTAATGATTGTTCCCTGGCAAGCTGCCGGGATTGATAAGAGCCCATTTGTTAAGGTAATGGAAACCCTGAATGTTCCCGGGGCATCTGGGATAATGAATTTCATTATTTTAACCGCTGCTTTATCTGCAATGAATAGTCAATTATATGCCTCCACCAGAATGATATTTTCATTATCCGAGCAACATCAGGCTCCAGCCCTATTTCAAAAAGTGAGCAGGAAAGGTGTCCCGCTAAGGGCCCTTCTCATATCCACTTTAGGAATATTTCTTGCTGCAGGAGTAAAAGTCCTGCTTCCGGATACTTCATATGCATTCATGATGGGGATATCGATGTTCGGAGCGATTCTAACCTGGTTCATGGTGTTCATATCCCATTTATATTTCAGGAAGAGGTGGGAGAAATCTGGGGGCCGCAAATTACCGGTTAAAATGTATGGATTTCCATATCTAACGATTCTTGGTGCACTTCTTTTGTTGGCTTTGACGGTATCCACCTGGTTCACTGGCCCATTTAAAATCGTGCTACAGTTTGGGATTCCTTGGCTGTTCTTTCTTTGCATCGTTTATTTATTGATGTCGAAAGTCAGAAGAAAGTAAAGGGAAAGAGGGATAGTATGGATAAGGGTCCAGGAGATGAACATCGTTTGGAAGAAAGTATGGTAACTGATTTTAAAAAAGAAATGTCCTATGAGGACTACCTGCATTTAAATCAAATATTATCAAGTCAGCACCGGCTTTCCGGCCATCACGATGAAATGCTGTTCATCATCATTCACCAAACAAGTGAATTATGGATGAAATTGATCCTCCATGAATTGACTGCGGCAACTGATCATATTGTGACAGGTCATTTGGAGCCTTCCTTTAAGATGCTATCCAGAGTGGCCAGAATTCAACAGCAACTAGTTCAATCCTGGAATGTGCTTTCGACCTTGACGCCATCCGATTATATGGAATTCCGGGAGAAACTAGGAAAATCTTCAGGGTTTCAATCATTTCAGAACAGGTTGATAGAATTTGCGATGGGTCAAAAGAATTCGCAAATATTGGCCGTTTTCCGTCATCAGCCCGAGCTTTATGAGTCGATGATGGCAGCCTTGAATAAACCTAGTATTTATGATGCGGCTATAAGGGCTTTGGCTGCAAGGGGGCTACCCATTGATCAATCGGTATTGAACAGGGACTGTTCAGTAATTTATCAGGAAAATGCAAGTGTTGAAAACGCGTGGCTGACCGTTTACCGTGATGTAAATAACTACTGGGATTTGTATGAGCTGGCCGAAAAACTCGTTGATATTGGAAGTCAACAACAATTCTGGAGATTCAATCATATGAGCACCGTAGAACGTATCATCGGCAATAAAAAGGGAACTGGCGGATCGTCCGGTGTAAGTTATCTGAAGAAAGTGGTCGAACAGCCATTTTTTCCTGAGCTATGGACATTAAGGACCAAACTGTAAGGAAGGGTGAACACATGAATCAATGGTTAGATATTTCACAGCTTCTAAATGAAAATACGCATATTGGCCAGGAGATACGCAATATTCATATCGGCTGAATTCATCAATGGCTGAAGGGTCTTCCCTCGATATAGGAGAAATCCGGATGAGTACACATTTAGGAACTCATATTGATGCTCCCTATCATTTTGATGAGAATGGAAAAAAAATCATCGAACTCGATCTTGATTTATATATTGGCACTGCTTCCGTAGTAAAGGTGGATGAAGCTGAAAGCATTGGCATTAAAGCTTTTGAAGGCATCGAATTGACAGGGGTCCGGCGGTTGTTGGTGGCAACAGGTCAATGGAAGGACCTTAGCCGTTTTCCGGAATGGATTCCGCCGGTTGAACCAGATTTAGCTCCCTTCCTTGCAAATAAAGGGGTTAGGCTCCTTGGGCTTGATTTACCTTCAGTCGACTGTCTCGACAGCAAAGAATTGCCTGCCCACAATAAACTGTCAGGCTGTGGAATTCATATCCTCGAAGGGCTGGTCCTTGATGGACTGTTAGCCTGGGCTGTACGATTTGGCTGCATTGCCGCTGGGATTGGAAGCAGGGGACGGGAGCCCGGTCAGGGCCGTGGTGAAAAAGAAAGGCTGAGGAGGGGAATAATAGGATGGGTAAAATTGGGGTTTACGGATCTTCCTTCGATCCGGTAACGAATGTGCATTTATGGACAGCATCCACCATTGCGCATCGTGCTAAGCTGGACAAGGTGATTTTTTTACCTTGCGCAAATGGCCGTATCGATAAACAGATGAAAACAAGCAATGAACACCGTTGGCAAATGCTCAAGCTGGCAATAGGGGGCAACCCGATATTCGAAGTCAGTGATTATGAAATTAATGAACGTGCCGGAACGAGTAAACAATATACTTGGTATACGATGGAATATTTTAAATCACGATTTCCAAAAGACGAAGTTTACTTCATAATGGGTGCAGATTTACTTGAAGATATTGATAATCAGGAGTTGCCGGTACACTTACGATGGAAATTCAGGGAAAAATTGATTGCCAATCATAAATTCATCGTCATGGCTCGGGATGGAATCGATATGCTGAAAATCATATCCAAAAGTCCATTGCTAAGGAATTATGATGATGGCAATACATTTCACCTTATTGATAAAGGCCTTTCCATGGAAATCAGTTCTACATATATAAGGGATGAATTCGCAATGGGAGGGGAACCACGATATTTACTGCCTGATCAGTGTTATCAGTATATCGTGGAAAACAAGCTTTATCAAAAATCATCAAATGTATAGGTATTAAAAAGGGCTCGATCTCCCTGGTGGATCGAGCCCTTCGTGTTTAGGGGATTTTTTCAACCTGCAAAACATGAATGAATTTAATTAAAGGGACATGCAATACCTAGTTGACAACTTGGTAAACTTTGTTTTATGGTAAGGATATACAAAAAACAAAATACTTGCTGATCAGAGAACTGAAGGCATACTATCTCCCATAAAATAAATGAAGGGAAATAGTATGCCTTTTTTGCTGTAAAAAAAGGGGGAAGCTCATGAAAAAGTTGATGTTATTGACAAGTTTGATTTTAGCCTTCGGTGTACTTGCTGGATGCAACTCGGAAAAAACGAAAGGGGACGGAACATCGAAGTCAGTAGAGCTTTTGAACGTGTCATATGATCCGACAAGGGAATTGTACCAGGAATTCAATGAAGCGTTCGTGAAGCACTGGAAAGAAGAATCAGGTCAGGATGTAACGATACAACAATCACATGGCGGATCTGGTAAACAGGGCAGGGCTGTCATTGACGGATTGGAGGCGGATGTCGTTACATTGGCGTTAGCATATGATATTGATGCCATTTATGAAGCTAGTAACCTATTAGCGAAGGATTGGCAAAAACGTTTACCACAGAACTCGACACCATATACATCAACGATTGTGTTTTTGGTGAAAAAGGATAACCCTAGAGGCATTAAAGATTGGGATGATCTTACTAAAAAGGATGTATCTGTCATTACACCGAACCCAAAGACAAGCGGAGGGGCAAGATGGAATTACCTGGCTGCCTGGGCTTATGCGGAGAAAAATTTCGATAATGACGAAACAAAAGTGAAGGATTTCATGAAAAAACTTTATCAGAATGTTGAAGTCCTGGATTCAGGGGCCCGCGGTGCAACGACCACTTTTGTGGAAAGGGGAATCGGTGACGTACTGATCGCTTGGGAGAATGAAGCCTATTTAACACTGGAAGAATTCGGTGATGACAAATATGAAATCGTCAACCCTTCAATCAGTATATTAGCAGAGCCACCGGTAGCTGTTATCGATGAAGTGGTCGAGAAAAAAGGAACAAAGGAGGTGGCCGAAGCCTACCTGAAATATCTGTATACGGATGCCGGTCAGGAAATTGCCGCGAAAAACTTCTATCGTCCAAGGGATGAGAAGGTCCTCGCTGAATATGGAGACCAATTTGCCAATATCGATATGGTGACTGTTGATGATACATTTGGCGGTTGGAAAAGTGCCCAGGAAACACATTTTAATGATGGTGGCACATTCGACGAGATTTACCAACAGCAATAAGCATGAAGGAGAAGGTGTGGCTTTAGCATCTTCTCCTTCATAAATCAGAAAAAGGGTTGAGGCGAAGCGATGAATATAGTGACTGAAGGTAAACAAACGAAAAAGAGGACCATACCCGGTTTTGGATTGACGATGGGTTTTACGCTGCTGTATCTCACCATCATCGTTTTGATCCCGTTATCGATGGTTTTTCTAAACACATTTTCAATGGGGTTCCAGGATTTCTGGGCGACCATAACTGAACCGAGGGTTCTCGCTTCTTATAAATTGAGTTTCTTGACAGCGTTAACTGCGGCCATTGTTAACGCAGTTTTTGGTGTATTGATTGCCTGGGTGCTTACTCGTTATGAGTTTCCCGGCAAAAGGATCATCGATGGACTGGTTGATTTGCCTTTTGCCCTCCCGACTGCCGTTGCAGGGATTACGTTGACCACCTTGTATTCACCGAACGGATGGATCGGGCAATTCTTCAGCTTTAAAGTCGCTTTCACACCCGCAGGGATCATCATCGCCCTTATATTTATCGGTCTGCCATTCGTGGTGCGGATGGTTCAACCGGTGCTTGAAAATATCGAAAAAGGGATGGAAGAAGCGTCTGCCTCTTTAGGGGCGAATCGAATGCAGACATTCATTAAAATCATCTTCCCGGAATTGATCCCAGCGATATTGACGGGTTTTGCCCTTTCTTTTGCGAGGGCCCTTGGAGAATATGGATCCGTTGTCTTCATTGCCGGAAATATGCCATTTAAAACCGAAATTTCCCCGCTGATCATCATGACAAAGCTTGAACAGTATGATTATGAAGGTGCAACTGCTGTTGCAGCCGTCATGCTCATTATTACATTTATAATTTTGTTCACCATCAATATCTTACAATGGTGGACCGGCAAAAGATATTCAGGGAAGTAGGGGGGATATGATGGAACATGATAATTCAGTGGTTGCAAAAGCGAATCACCCAGTCATTATCACGAGAAACGCAACTAAAGAGCCTAAATCCATACAGTGGATCCTCATTTCCATTGTATTGCTATTTCTTACTTTGTTTTTAGTGGTACCATTAATCGCAATCTTTGTAAAAGCCTTTGAAAAAGGTGCCGAAGCGTATTTTGCGGCCATCGCCCATCCTGATGCCGTGGCTGCGATTAAGTTAACATTGATCGTTGTCCTCATCACCTTGCCGCTCAATGCCATATTTGGAGTGGTTGCCGCTTGGACCATAACAAAATATGATTTCAAGGGAAAAAACTTCTTAATTACATTGATAGATTTGCCTTTTTCCGTATCACCGGTCATTGCCGGGTTGATTTTTGTCCTTCTGTTCGGCTTACATGGAACACTTGGTCCACTGCTGCAATCACTTGACATTAAAGTGATCTTTTCAATACCAGGGATTGTCATTGCCTCCATTTTCATTACCTTCCCATTCATTGCACGCGAATTGATCCCGCTCATGCAAAGTCAGGGGACGTCTGAAGAAGAGGCCTCACTCACGCTGGGTGCGGGAGGGTTCAAGACATTTTGGTATGTGACGCTTCCCAATATAAAATGGGGACTTCTATATGGAATCATCCTTTGCAATGCCAGAATAATTGGGGAGTTTGGAGCTGTATCGGTCGTATCGGGACATATACGGGGCATGACCAATACGATGCCGCTTCACATTGAAATCTTATACAATGAATATCAATTTTCGGCCGCTTTTGCGGTTGCATCCCTGATGTCCATCTTTGCAATCATAACGTTGATCATTAAAAGCTTCATAGAGTGGAAAACGGACTTTAAATCAACCAAAGCGAGATAGGAGGAATGAAATGAGTATCATCATAGAAAATGTTACAAAATATTACGGGTCCTATCAAGCACTCCGGAACATCGATCTGGAAATAAAGAGCGGTGAACTCGTAGCCCTGCTTGGCCCTTCCGGATCGGGGAAAACGTCATTACTGCGTATCATCGCAGGCCTTGAGCAGGCTGAGAAAGGAAAAATCCTTTTTAATGAAGAGAATTATACGCACAAGCATGTAAAAGATCGAAATGTGGGTTTCGTCTTTCAGCATTATGCCCTTTTTCGTAATATGACGATTTTTGATAATATCGCCTATGGATTAAAGGTTCGCCCAAGAAAAACAAGGCCCAGTAAAGAAGTTATCGAACAAAAGGTTACCGAATTGCTTCAACTCGTCAAGTTGGAAGGATATAAAGAACGTTATCCATCGCAATTATCAGGCGGCCAGCGCCAACGTGTCGCATTGGCAAGGGCACTTGCCGTTGAACCGAATATCCTCTTGCTTGATGAACCATTCGGGGCATTGGATGCCAAGGTGCGCAAAGAACTTCGTCGTTGGCTAAGAAGACTTCATGATGAATTCAATGTTACAAGTGTGTTCGTGACTCATGATCAAGAAGAGGCGATGGATGTTGCTGATCGGGTCGTAATCATGAATGAAGGGAAAATTGAACAGATTGGAACCCCGGAAGAAGTATATGATCACCCTGAAAATCCCTTTGTTTATGATTTTCTAGGCAGTGTCAATCTATTCAAGGGCAACGTGCATAAAGGGAAATTGGTTACTGGCAATGTAGAAATGAATGCCCCAGGCAGTGAAGATGGAGCGGGCACTGGTTATGTAAGGGCCCATAACTTTATCATAGAAAGAGAACCAGCGGAAAAGGATTCGATCGCATCCATAGTTGACCACATCCATACAATTGGCCCCATCGTCCGGATAGAAGTCATTCGTCAGGATACAAACGAACCGCTGGAAATCGAACTGACGAAGGAACAATATTTGAATCTGGAAATAAGCAAAGGGGAAAAGGTATTCGTCCGACCGAAAGAATTGAAAGTTTTTGTCGACTTTATGGCTGGAATTTAAGGGTGGGTCGGATCTTGACGAAAAAACCGCTGAAAGCGGTTTTTTTTATGGGATTGTTAGTGGCCCTTCCTGTAGGAAGGGTAAATGGGCTGAAATCTGTTCCAAAAGGGCTACCGTACATTCATAGGTGGTGAGTTTTTGCCTGCCGATAGTCCATGGTCCCTTGGTGGTAAACACTAGATAGAAAGTCTTGCATCAAAATGCGAAGGTGATTATGTAAGATATTGGATGTTTTATCACGTAAAAAGTCGAATCTTTATGTTTAATGTTAAAATTGAAATATAATTGTAATATTATTATTACGTATTTGACAAAATCTGATGATATACTACGACTTAGATGAAAACATAGTAGAGTTTAAGCAATGTATTTAATATTATCTCAACCTTAGAAGATTACATAAATAGTAAAAAAATAGAGAAGAGTTCCCAGCAATTTATTTTGACTAATCATTTTTCATAGAGAAAAAGAAGTGGGTCGATGGAAATGCAAGGGGAGGAAAGCAGGGGAAATGAGTTTGAAGAAAAAACTTATCGTATTGAACACGACAATTATGCTTGGATTAGGAAGCGCTTTTGCCATACCGTCTGTAAAAGCTGAATCTATCACGGATATTCAATCGCAACGTACAGGAATACAATCAGATATTTCAGAGGCAGAACAAGTTATTCAGCAATTGAAAAAAGAACAATCGAAAATGAATGCCCAAATTGCCCAGATCGAATCGGCAATGAAAGAAAATGACGAAAAAATCAAAGATACTAAACTAGAAATTAAAGACACCGAAAAAGACATAGAATCTTTAAAGAAAGAAATTAAAGCGTTGGAAGAAAGAATCGCAAAACGCGAGGAAGTCTTGAAAGAGCGCGCACTTTCTTTCCAAGAGAGCGGCGGGGACGTTGAGTACCTAGAAGTTGTTTTAGGCTCTAAAAGCTTTGGTGAATTCGTTAATCGTGTTGGAGCGGTAGCCACTATCGTGGAAGCTGACCAACAGATTCTTAGCGAGCAGGAAGCGGATAAAGCTGACCTAGAGAAAAAACAAGCGACCGTTGAGAAGAAATTGCAAAGCCTTAAAGATATGGAAGTAGAGCTTAAAGGCATGCAATCGCAAATTGAAGATCAAAAAGCTGAAACTGTCAATATGAAGGCTAAGATCGAAAAGAAAGAATCGGAAACAGAAGCGCTTAAACAATCTTTAGAGAATAAAGATGCTGGTCTAGAAGCACAAATAGCTTCCATTCGTGAAAATATCAAAAAAGAGGAAGAACGTAAAGCATCGGAAAAAGCAGATCTTGACCGTGCTGCTGAAGAAGTGAATTCTTCTAATGCTTCCAGTGAAGAATCATCAAGTTCTTCTAGCGAAGAATCATCAAGTTCTTCCAAAGAAGAGGCTTCAGCAAAAAGTCCTTCTAAAGCTGAATCATCTTCAAATTCATCTAAAAACAGTTCTGCTGCTAAACCTGCAGCAAGTAAAACCGAAACATCAAGTAAGCCAAGCAGTGCAAATACAGGCTCTGCCATTACAGCAGGTTATAAATATATCGGTAACTCCACATATAAATTTGGAGGCGGAAGAACAGCATCCGATATCGCTAACGGTCTTTTCGATTGTTCAGGATTCGTTGCATGGGCTTATAAACAAGCTGGTGTGAACCTTCCAGCCAGTACGGATGCATTGAAAGGTGCAGGACGTCAAGTATCCAGCAGTCAAAAACAACCTGGAGATTTAGTGTTCTTCAATACCTATAAAACGGATGGGCATGTCGGTATTTATGTCGGCGGCGGCAAATTTATCGGTTCCCAAAGTTCAACAGGTGTTGCAATTGCCAATATGGATAGCGGATATTGGGCAAGTAAGTTCAACGGCCGTGTCGTTCGTGTAAACTAATAGTACAAAAATAAGCAGGGGAGAAAATCCCCTGCTTATTTTTTTGAAAAAAATCGAAAAAAATGAAACTTATTTTGAATTTCAACGTAAATACTATAAGATAAAACAAGGATAGGTGATGTGGACTTTCAATTAATCTGGGAAAAGATATAATGAAACAACATTCCATACTATTAAACGGAGGCAAAAAAACATGATGAAAAAATTTATGGCTGCATTACTTACAATTACACTAGCATTCTCGCCAGTCGGCACTTATGTATTCCAGGATCATGCGGAGTCAGTCGATGCTAGGGGTTACAAGTCCGGAAAAAGAAGCTTTAACAGCAACAACAATAATAATTCGAATTTCCAAAATAAAGAAACGAAAAAATCCGATGCCACTACTGCCAATAAAGCCAAGAGTGGAAACACATTCGCAAAAGGCGGATTAATGAAAGGACTTATGCTAGGAGGATTGGCAGGTTTACTTTTTGGTAGCCTATTTGCCAATATGGGAATGCTTGGTTCTATACTTGGTCTATTAATCAACGTGTTGGCGGTTGTAGTATTAATCGTTGTAATCCGTAAGATATTCACATACTTCAAAGATAAGAAGAAGAAAGAAGATCCAAACCCATGGAGAGGCTAAAGATTTCCGAACAAGATATCATCAATGCGGTTTGTGTTTACATTGCCCGTAAAAAGCAGGTACAACCTAATGAGGTGGAAGTGGAATTAATGTATGATGATGATTATGGCTTTTCGGCGGAAGCGTTTGTCGATGGCCGGAAACAAGTGTTAATCACCATCAACTTGATAGAAGCGCTTCGTTTATGGCTGGATGAATATATGAATAAAGATCCATACTCAGGTATTGAACTTGTTTTGGATGATGATGAAGGTATAGTGGCTTTGGTAAGTGAAAGTAATAGATAAGTAAAAAAGGATGCCGTAACGGCATCCTTTTTTTATTTAAAAAGTTACAAGTCGTCCGGGAGAAGGAAAAGGATAAAAGGAAAATAGAAAATAGCAAAGCAAATTAAGCAAAATTCTCGATTACACATACTATTTCAAACTTAGAAAGAGTAAGGATGAAATATATTTTCCATTTGTTGCAAAAAATGGTCTGTGGAAGTAGGATGGATATATGTTCAAGTCAAAGGAGGAGAAAAAGTGAAAGGGTATATAGAAGATATCACTTTTTTAAATGAAAAGGCCATAAAGTTCGGCAATGAAAAAGTGGAAGCGATACTTGTGCCATCTTTAGGAAGCAATCTGCTTTCATTGAAATACAAGCATAAGGATATTGATTTGCTGCGAACTCCGGATAGTGTGGAGGAGTATAAAAAAGCTTCCATTTTATACGGAATGCCAATCCTGTTTCCTCCTAATCGAATTGAAGATGGTCAATTTACATATAAGGGGACTTCGTATAAGTTTCCAATCAATGAAAAGGAAAAATCCAATCATATTCATGGGTTTTTGCATGACATGCCGTGGGAAGTCCGCAAAAAGGAAGTGAACGGGAAAGAAATCGTCATTAATACTGAATTTTCAAGCAGTGAATTTGATCTAAAAGAGAGTTTTCCACAAGATATCACTGTGAATATGTCTTTATCTTTAAGGGCTGAAACATTGGAAATAAAATTGGAAATCACCAACAAGGGCATTGAACCCTTTCCGTGGGGAGCAGGTTATCATACTGTATTCAATTTTCCATTTGGACCAGGGGGGAAATTGGAGGAGTGCAGAATATCTCTTCCCGTCAATAAACATTGGCAGTTGAATGCAAGGTCGTTGCCCACTGGTGTAATTCATGAAACGTCCAATACATTGGAAATCCAAAACGGTATGAGCTTGGACGGCCGGCAATTTGATGACTTATTTGGCTATGATAAGGAAAGAAATCCGGAAAACGAGTGCATTCTCACTGATCAAGAGGCTGGCATACAAGTCATCTATCAAGGCGATCAACATTTTAAGTTTTGGGTATTGTTCAATCAGGAGGGGTTCGTTTGTCCTGAACCATATACTTGGGTAACGAATGCTCCTAATTTGGATTTGCCTGCAAAATTGACTGGATTGAGGGAGTTATGCTCAGGGGAAACGGTACAGCTGAAAACCACGTTGATTGTGAAAGATATATAAAAAACACCTAGGCATTTAAAAATGCCTAGGTGTTCAAGGTTATGCTTTTTTTCTCATCCAGAGTGGGTATAGGATGATTCCGAATACATATAAGGCAATGCCAAGTATGAATGTATTCATATCGGCTGTACCTGTCTTGATGACCCAGATCGAGTAGATTAACGCCAAGATTGTAATAATGCCATCACGTACCCTTGAGCCTTTCATGATGTCATAGGTTTCCCCGGTCATGACCAGTTTCAATTGATACAGAACGGATGCAAGATACGGGATCAAGTAAGCAAGTGTAGCGACGATCATCGAAAATTTATAAGCCTCCAAAATCGTACCTGAAATAGTGGAGAATAAAAATATCTGTGTCATGATATTTGTTATTGTCATAGAACGAACCGGTGTGCCATTTTTGTTTGCTTTCGCAAAATAGGCCGGGAACAAATCCGATTTCGCTGCCTGGTAAGGAACTTCCGATGCAACGACAATCCATCCGATCGTCGATCCCAATAAGGAAATGACGGCAAGAGCAGCCATTATATACGTGCCGCTTGAACCAACTACTGCTTGTAGTGCGTCAACAAGCGGTTTTTGTGATATTTTCAACTCGTCTTGTGATATGGCACCCATCGTCAATAAAGTAATGCCGATATAAATGGCAACAGCGATAAGTAAACCAAGAATCGTCGCTTTCTTTACGTCATTTTGTGACTTGGCACGGTTAGAAAGCATGACGGCAGCTTCGATACCGATGAAGGCCCATAATGTTGAAATGGCAGCAGCGTTCACTTGATCGCCTAAAGAGATTGCAGTTCCCGCCTTATCATAAAATTCAGCTCCGTTTCCTAGATTGGAAGTATCAAAGATGAATATCGTGATAATGATGAAAAATAAGAATCCAAGCACTTTTGTAACTGTAGCAAAAAGATTCATTTTCCCAGCACTGTTAAAACTTCTTACCAAGATTGCCTGAATCCCCCAAAGGGCAGCGGAACATACCGCAAACGTTAATGCTTTACCTAGTTCAAGTTGAAACGACCCCGCTGTATAAATCACTTTTGCACTATGCATCACCGGGAAAAACGTTGATAGGTAACCAGCAAATGAAATGATGACAGAAGCTGTCGCAGCCCAATTCGCAGCCCAATAGCCCCAAGCCATGCTATACCCTGAAAGCCTTCCTTTAGCAGGAGATTTAAATAATGATTGAGCATAACTTTGCGGTCCAGCCTTCAAATCCGGTTTACGGACTGCCAGGTTACCAAACACCAAAGCTATTAGAAAAACTCCCAGTCCAGTTACGATCCATGCCAATGTGGCCCCTAACGGACTGGATACCTGTGCTAATTGAGCAGGGAGCATGAAAATTCCGCCGCCGACCATATTTCCAATTACGAAAGTGGTCAAAATCAATAAACCCCATTTTTTATTTACCATTTATATCGAACCTTTCTTAAATACAAAGTGTGTGTTAATACCGACAACTTATACTAAAATAGTATATCTCAAACAGTTTAGTTTGGTAAAGTGGTAAATAAGTAAAATGTAAAAGGCGGACTAATCAGAAAATTTAAACACAGGATTGACAATAGGGGGAAAATGGATTATATTAGTAAATACCAAGTTAGTTGGTAAGAATAATATGGTTTGTTGCTTGAATCGTATTTTTCTATAACATTTGCCATTTCCGAATATTGCCGATTAGTCAACTAAAGGCACCCTTACATCTAATCTGATTAGATGGCGGGTGCCTTTTATTTTTTATAGGGAAGGGAGGGAATATGGAGTTCCTATTAACTGGTTATTCTTATACGGAAAGTTAGATGAGGATATGATAGGTAAACCAAGTTCCCAAGAAAACATTGAAAGTGGGAAGCGCCTGCGCTTTTCATGCGATCACTTTAAACATTAGGCGTTAAACGAAGCTTTATTACCAGTAGTGAAGGGAGAGATATTATGGAAAAGATAGAAGAATTGAAAATCAGGCATATCATTTCAAGCTTGGAAGATCTGCAATATGGATCGGTTTTAATAACCGTACATGATGGTAAAATCACACAGGTGGATACCACCGAGAAGAAACGATTCCCATTAGTAAAGGGCCGTGCCGTTAAAGCTAGATGAATGACAGGTATTAAGGGAGCCTTCAATATGAAGGCTCTTTTTTTATATGAAAATTTATTCAATTTGGAATTTCTAATAGGATTGTACTGCTTTTAACATGGTAGAATAAGTTAGGGTATAAGGGAGTTTTTTATAGGGTTTTAAATGATATCTAAGGGAGGAGCAGGAAATAGATGACCTTACAAACTATAGAACATGATATCTTGGCATTAGTTGAAACATTTAATGGGAGAATCGCATATAAAATTGAAAATGGTCTTGGGGACACGATTGGATATCACGAGAATGAATCCTTTCAATCAGCGAGCTTGATCAAAATACCAATGATCATCGAAGGTTATCGTCAAAGTGAACAAAAGAAAATCTATTTGAACCAACCAGTGACCATCCCGCCAAGTGAAGTGACTGGGGGATCCGGGGTCCTGCATGTCTTATCGAATAAGGTATTTTTGACCGTAGAGGATTTATTGACATTGATGATAACCGTTTCCGACAATACATCCACGAATATGATGATGAACCTGCTCGGCTTTGAGGAAATCAATCAATGCATCAAGGAACTTGGTTTGAAAAATACTGTCCTTGAACGAAAAATGCAGGATTTTAAGGCATTAAAAGAAGGGCGCGACAATACCATATCGGCGGAAGATACGATTACCTGCTTAAAAGCCATACATACAGGCAACTTTTTAACGAAAGAAAGCCAGGAAAGAATCTTGCGTGTATTTGACAATCAGCAATTAAGGGACAAACTTCCATCACTGATGGGCAGAGGGGTCAAAGTCGCAAGCAAAACGGGCGGAATTCGGGGAGTGGCCCATGATTGTGCAATCATTCGGTCAGAAACACAAACTGTTTATGCTGCCGTCCTTACTGAAGATATGAAATCAGAGGAAGAAAGCCGTCAAGTAATCAGTAAAATTGGGAAAATGATATATGATGATATGGTCGCAGAATAAACTGTCGATTGAGAAGAGAGGGAAGTCTTTCATGATTTCCCTCTCTTCAATCTTAGTTATATAGGAGTTAATGGTAATGAAAGTCATATATGATAAGAAACTGAAGCGGGGAAAAATTTTGAAAAGGACGATGAAACTTTATTGTGTAGTAAGCTTCATTGCGGTACTGGGGTATTTTGGAATTTTGCACATGAAAATTCAGGAAAGCATTCACCAGCAAATTCCGGAAAATGCCGATTACCTCATTATTCTTGGAGCGAGGGTAAAAGGTTCGGTTCCATCATTATCCTTACAATACCGGATTGATAAAGCTGCAGAATATTTATCGGCGAATAAACACACAGTGGTCATTGTATCTGGCGGAAAAGGACCGGGTGAAGATATATCAGAAGCAAAAGCAATGCAACAGGGCCTAATCACCCAAGGAATTGAAGAAGCACGCATCATGATGGAAGACAAATCTACAACAACTCAAGAAAATATTGTTTTCTCAAAAGAACTGATTCCTGATACAGCAGCCTCAGGGTTGATCGTTAGCAATGACTTTCATATCTACCGGGCAGTCGAAATAGCAAAAAAAGAAGGCTTGGACATGAAGGGATTGCCGGCAAAGACACCAAAAGTGTCACTGTTGAAATCATATACCCGTGAATATCTGGCGATTACCAAATACTATTTGACCGGGTTGATTGGGAGGTAACTACGAAATCTCCTAAAAGGTGGATGCTTTCATTATTCGACTTCCACGACAACATTAGGAACTTGCCAAAAATCTTTCTCCTGATATAGCTCCTTAAGTGTCATATAAACGGGATAGCCGGTATAGGAAATCTCTACTCGATCATCAGCATCCACTTCTTCGACATCTACATCATCAACAAAACCAAGTTGATCATCGATTTCCATTAAATAATACCCGAGTGCCTCATACCCGCTATAGGCTACAATGACCTTACTGTCAAAACCGCTATTAGAAACTTTGTAATATTTCATTGAGTGTCCTCCTTGTTGATAATTCTTTAAGTAATCGTACTGTTTCTTATTACTCTGATATACCCATTAATTACTATCTGAATCATTAAATTGAATAAATAAAGAAAATGAGAAGGCAAAAAGAATGTGGACCATCTTTAAATTATCACTGGATAATTTGCTATCTGCGTCATTTCATGTTAATCTAATAAAGAATTGTTTTTGGTTGTGGAAGAGGATACTCGTTATTTTCCAAATGATTAAAAATAGTAATACAATGTGTGTTATGCACTAGGAGGCAACAACAATGGAACAAGGTACAGTTAAATGGTTTAATGCAGAAAAAGGTTTTGGATTTATCGAACGCGAAAACGGAGACGATGTATTCGTACATTTCTCAGCTATCCAAAGCGAAGGCTTCAAATCTTTAGACGAAGGTCAAAAAGTAACTTTCGAAGTTGAGCAAGGTGCACGTGGAGCTCAAGCTGCTAACGTTCAAAAAGCTTAATTTTAAAATTAAATCGTAACCTATATGAACAGACTTCCTCGGGAGTCTGTTTTTTATTGTGCTAAAAAATGAAAGCAAAAAAAAATCCCACTCTGAACTGAGTAGGTTTTTAGTGACTTGTCATTAAGCTTTTTTAAATTCTTCTTCAAAGAAAAAAGTAGTTGGATGTTCTTTAACAGTATAAGAATATCTCTTCATGTTTTTTACATATGCCCATTTATTAATGGTTACTGATTCATTAGTATCCTGAATGGTTACTGTTTCACCAGTATTATACTTATTGCTTTTCAATTTAGCCACCCTCTTTACTAATAGTATAACATATTTGGCGATGAAAGATGTGTTCAACATATTCCAATAACATATTACGTATAAAAAACAGACTATGCATATGGCACTGAGCCCAATAATATTGAATGATATAAAGAGGAAGTTAGTGGGTGATGTTTTAGAGCGATTGCAGAAGGAGAAGGGCGGATTGCGTTTTTTTGCTTGAACAAGGAATGGCTGTCACTGTTTGGGATTAAGTGGAGTCAGGCATGCTATAGCGAATGAACTTACTCGAAGCAAGGAGGCGATATTACTACGGGCTTGTCTCCCTTTTTGGGCATAAAAAACAGCCACATGTTCCCAGGTACTGCAGAAATCACGTGGCTGAAGGTTTTCAAGTGATGGAAGGGGCTTAAAGCCGGTTAATTAAAACGCCCAGTCCCCATTACGGAAGACAGGTTCTGAAGTGCCGTCCTGTTTGATGCCGTCGATGTGGGCTGGAAATGTTGATATATAAGGGTTTTGTGATTTTTTAACAAAAGGTAAAAAATGGATAATAGCTAAAACCAAAGCTTTTTTGTGACTACATGTGACCATTTCTGTGACCACTGCGTGACCAGGAAAATTAAGTTTATCAACCTAAACAGTTAATAAAGTTCCCTTAGAATGAGCCTTCCTTAAAGTATTAAGGGAAGCTGAATTGTGTAGATAACTAGTGAAAACATGTTAGTGGTCTTTTCAATTTGCAAAAGCTTGTTGACTATTTTGACATTAAAACGATTCATATTCATATATAAATACACATTGAGTAAAAGTAAGGGTATATCAATAAGTGGAATAATAAGTACAATGCCAGCACGGAGTGTTTAATTCTGTGATAAGAAACATTTGGGAGCGGTCATTATGGCTGCTCTTTTTTGTTGTAAAGATAAGGGAGATATACATTCTATCGTTAATGTAAGATACCTTTTCTTTTGATTGAAATTATTTAATTGAAGTATTGTAATATATTTTTGGTTTGCATATTAACGTAGTGAAAACCATTGTAAAAATATAAATAGCATAATATAATAAGTATAAATCCTAAATGTATTACAACGTTTACGTACGTATTACAACGGAGGGGGAAGGTTTATGGAAAAAAATTCGACAGTGAAAAGTATTAGACTTACTGACGATACGTTAAATAAGATAGAAAAAATAAGTAAAAAAATATTTGAAAATGAAGGGAAGGAGTTAAATACTTCTGATGTAATGCGATACGCTATAGACTTTACATTTAGTAATCAATATAAGCCAAATTTGGATGGGGAAGAAATCCTTGAACTAATGAAAGACTATATTAAAGTTGCCTATTTTCGTAATTACTCTCCCTACGTAAACGCAAATACTTACACATTAAATAAAGCAAATGTTGAGGTACTAGAGGAAACGCTCTCTGCTGTAGAGGATGTGTATAGTGAATTTGAATACGGAGAGGTAAAAGAATTGGGATTACTTTTTAGTGAAGATGAGCCGATTACCCTAGCCGAATTACTCCGTTTTGAATATAGATTAATGCCTGAGACCTTTTTGAAGTTTATGGGAGTAGAAGAGGAAGAATACATGCTTTTATCAGATAAAGAACTGGCGAACCTTATTGCAAGGAAGATAAAAAATGAAGAGTTTAAAAATCGTGCTAAAACGATGTTTACTATAGATTTATAAATATGTTGATTTCCTATATCAAAGATGAAACAACCAGTAGTACTCAGAAATTTATGTATAAAAGCATACATTGATTTCTGAAATACTTGAAGTCTATGTATAAAAACATACACACATTCTTCAAATCTCAGAAAAAAGTGTATGAAAACATACACGGAGTGGGGGTGTTATAAAGAGAAACTATTATAAAGAAAAACTAGATTAAAAAGAGATATATAAGCGCCCCACAAGGGGGACGCTTATAATTTGAGCTTTTTAAAATTTCAAATTGAAGGGAGAGAGTTAACATGGCTACTATTATCAATAGTTAAACTTAGTCATGAGAAAGAAGATATAAATTGTCAACAAAGAATACAGATAAGCCATACATCATGATTCCAAATGCAATCGTTCGTAATAATGGAATCTCAAACATGAGCAAGATGATTTACACATCATTAGCAATGAGCCGTAACATAAATCAAACTCGATTATTTCAGCAAACAAGCATTAACGGATTGTTAGGTTTGGTAGGTTTCAAGCAGCGTACCGAAAATCAAAACATGGCAAAGCAAGGACTTATAGAACTTGAAGAACTAAACATTATTAGTATCTATTCAGACCTAGCCTTATCAAAAGAGATTAAACCAATTTATTTAAAAGGAAGTACAATGTTCTTCGTCAAGTTTAATAATGACTTTGTGTATAGCGAAGAGTTCCTGAGCAGATTTGAAGACGAAGAAATAGACAAAGAGTTGATTAATTCTGGATTCACCTACACTACTGTCTATATAGATGATGCAGTTGAACTTTTTACATTTGAATCAAAACACAGTAGAGTCAATATAATATCATTTTATCTAATGGCAGTTTCTAGAGCGTTGATTGGAGATAAAGGTGACAAGTATTCAACAGAGAAAATTGAGAGTATTACTAAATACGCAAACATAAATGAGAAAACAGTTTCAACATATATTTCAGCCTTGTTTGATTCTAAACTGTTATTCAAGTTAACTCTGCGTGAAATCACAAAAACAGGAGAAATTAGAGACCATAATGTATATTCGAGATGGTGCGAAAGAGATAATATCACTTGGAAAATTGAATCTAATGATTGGTTTATGAATAAGACATTATTCAAGATAGGCGATAAAGAATTATCAGAAACAGAACGTAATTATCTTAAAAATAAATCAAGAAAACTACACGGTTTGTCGGAGATATACTAATATGTAATATTCACAGGAGTGTCTCTCGATTGAGGCTCTCCTTTTTCGTGTGTCGGGGCGAATGATTGTACCTAGATAGGAATGCAAAACAGATTTACACAAACTAATAAAATTCTTCTTTTATTGTGTAACATTAATTTGATTGTGAGTTTGTGAAAGAATTTACTTAAAGTAATGGGCAGAAGAGTTGAAGAAACACCTGGCTCTTTATATTTGAGTGATATAATTAGAAAAAGTAGTGATAAAGGAGTGGGATTAATAATGAAGGTAGATTATGAAGTTCACAATATAACAGGGGTGGAAAGTGGTTTTGAATACATTAAGCTTCCGAAACATTTTTCAGAGGATGCTTTAAGGAGATATGCAGAACGTCAAAAGCAGAAAGCTGTTACTATTTCTAAGAATTGGTCAAAAGAAAAGCAAGTTGAATGGATACTTCGAAATTATTTATCACTGAAAATGACATTAGCATCCACTATGCTATTAAATAGTGCTGTGTTTTCAAACGAAAATAATTTACAAATTGTAGTCCCTTATTTGTATTATTACTCACTTCTAAACACAAGTAGAGCATTGTTATTCTCAAACCCTTTTATTGAATGGAAGCAAGGTGGATTAATATCCTCAACTCATCAAAACACCGTCAATCAAGTTTATAATGAATTAAGAGCATTATCTGACGATGTAGCTGATTCAATAAAGAAGTTATTGCTTTCTACTAAAGGATACAGAGAGTTATATTCGTATCGTTTTCCTGCTAATGGTTTAGAGCGTTATTCCTCTAATGGTGAGTCTGTTATCAAGGAAGAAGTAGCAATTAATAATGCACGTTTGTTAACTGAGATAGCACAATTTAACAGTGAAATAATGCAGGTTACGGGTGATAAACACATTCAAGAAACTTTTGAATTAACAAATAAGGATTTAGAGGAAGGGTATAAATACAAAGGATATTTGGTAGATGAAAATGAAAAGCCAGTCGATTTAAGAGATGGTGAAGATTGGTATAGGTTAACATATTTTGTTCGAAAAAAAATTTATACTCCTACAAACTTATTATGGATTGCAAGAGAGGGTTTGATAGAAGATTTCTTTGGAGCTTGGACGCACGATAGATTTGAGGATGATGAGGGTGCATTTGACCCTGATAGGGATAATAATATATTATTATCCCCACTCTAAGTTCAATTATTAAAGAGTTATTTGATTGATAAACACATTGTTTATCTAGTGAAGGAAAGTTGTTTTACTAAAGTTGTTTAGATAGTTGCGTCCATTCATGATAGTGGTTTTTATATTGATGTGATTAAAATAACTACAAAAACAAGTTAGTTACTGCAGAGTACAATGATACTTCGTATTCAAACAACATCTGGTTTATACTAACTATGTGAAAAAATGTACTTAAAGTAACGGGTGCGATTGTTACACAACAATGTAAAGAACTTGGGGAAACTCCAAGTTCTTTTAGTGTCTATTACAAAGTGGTTTGTGTTGTATTTCTCCGCTCTATTTCTAGTTTTCTCCTAAACTCTGAACACATTAATTGAAAGCAGAGAAGTGAGTTTAGTGTCCCCCACATCCTACTGACGCTTAGAATGGCTTAAATAGACTCCACAAGGCTCACTAAGTAAGTTCTCCTAAGGATTCAATCAATTGTCACTGCTAAGCTTTCTAATATTTGTATCACTCCCCACCGCTTGCATCACTCTTCTTCTGCTTTCTCTCTCTTCTTAAAGTACCACCGAGTAACTTCCAATGTGGTCTGAATTCAAGACTTGGTTACCAACCTTTAGTAAAACTGTGATTTTAATAAGTATTTACTAGCCTATTCTTGCTTTGATTTAAGTTGTTAGTCCTAAGCTAACCTTTCAAAATATCCAATTTGCCTAGATGTTTTTTTAATAAAATTTTCATCATATGGAGGATTTTGTAAAAACATGTCGAATGAGTTAAAAAAGGGAGGAGATATTATGAAGTTAGTGAAATTTACAATTCGAAATTTTAAAGGAATTAAAGAACTTACGATGGATGTGGAGAATATCTCTATTATTATCGGACCAAATAACTGTAGTAAAAGCACTATCTTGCAGGCACTAAATCAATTTGGAAGTAAAGAACTTCAACTTAGCAAGCATTTATACCATAAACATAATATGTCAGAACCTATTAGTTTTCATGCGACATTCACTGATTTGACTGATGAAGAGATTGAGATGCACGGTATCAGAAATTCTATTCACAGAGATACAGGTAATTTTATTGTACGAGCCGTATATAAGGAAGGTGTAAACGTTGAGCGTGCTTCCAAGACATCTGGAGCAGAATCCCATGACCTAGAACAGGAAGGCTGGGAAGGAAGACTTGGGGGTGGAAGAAATGGAACGCACTTCCTAAATGTCTTTCCAGAAATCATATATATACCTGCGGTCAAAGATGCTAACGATGAACTAAAAAATAATTCGGCTCATATGAAAACACTTTTCACCCTTTATAAGAATGTAGTTGCAGGTTTACCTGAATATCAAGAAGCATATGAGAAAACTCAATTACTTCAACAAAGAATCAATGAGCATAATGATGAGAAAATAAGATACTTTGAAGGTGAAGTAAAAGCTTTTTTAAATGATGTAACTTCAACAGATGTAAAGTTTAAAGTAAATGTAAGTCCATTAGATGATATTGTAAGTACATCCGTTGCTACAAATTTTAATTATAATGGTTTAGATACAGAGTTAATACATCAAGGGAATGGTGTGCAAAGAACATTTATTTTGTCAGTTTTCAAAGGTTTTAGGAAATACAAGAGACGCTTTGAGACAGAAAATGTTGAAAACAAAAGACCTTTAATTGTTGCTCTTGAAGAACCCGAACTCTACTTACATCCCCATTTGGCAAGAGTGTTCAAAGATACTTTGTACAGTTTAGCAGACGATGGATTCTTTCAAGTAATTGCGACATCACATTCGCCTAATTTTGTGGATTTGTCCAAACCGAATAGAACACTCGCAAAAGTATTTATAAATGAGGACAATGAAGTTGGTTTAAATCAAGTTAATTCAGATGTTTATGGCTTACCAACGCATGAAAAAGAACGACTTCAAGCTCTTTTACGGTTTAATCCTTATGTAAACGAGGTCTTTTTTGCTGACAGAGTAATACTGGTTGAAGGGGATACGGAGGTAATTGCTTTGAAAGTGTTAGGAGAAAAGTTAGTAAATAGCAATCTCTTGAACCCTGAAGATTATCATAAAACTTCTGTAGTTAACTGTAATGGAAAGGGAACTATGTATGTTTTACTAAATATGTTAAATAATTTTGGTATAAAATATACTGTAATTCATGATTACGACATAACAGAACTTGATAGAAAAGGGAACAGAAGAAGTACCAGTTCTTTAAAAGCTACTTTGACATTAAATCACAAATTAGAAAGATTAGCTTTTTCTAGAGGAAACAAAAAGTTTGTTATGCGTCACACATTTGAGGCTGAGATGCCGCATGATTATGAGAAGGGGTCTTCAAAGTCTTTTTCGGCATATGAGTATCTAAATACAAAAGAACTTCATGAGTTACCGATTGGACTATTAGATATTGTGAAGTCTTCCTATGGAGTAGCAGAAATTGAACCAGACCATAGAAACGAAACTTTAGTATCACATTACGACTGGACTGAAATGAATCAAGCCTTAGAAGAATGGAATGAACCGAGAGAAGAAGAATTTCTAATAAGGTTATGGATGTAGAACAAGAAGTAACAACCATTTAAGATTTCAATTAAGCAATTAACACCCGAGTGGAAGAAACACAATCAAATTATTGAAAGCAGTATTAAGAACAAATTAAGTAGTTGTGAAAAGGCATCCAATAGTTGGATGTCTTTTTTGGGATTGTCCTAATAATTTACTGCACTGGATAGTCGTAAAAGCCATAGAGTCACGCCCGCAGACGCTCAGAATGGTTCATTGTGGTGTTTA
Organism: Bacillus sp. ISL-78; assembly: GCF_018613455.1. Lineage (NCBI taxonomy): Bacteria > Bacillati > Bacillota > Bacilli > Caryophanales > Bacillaceae > Bacillus > Bacillus sp. ISL-78. The sequence goes on along the minus strand of NZ_JAGGQC010000003.1, from coordinate 134,553 downwards.
AGATGTCGCTCACCCTATTTCTTAGACTGTAAAAGAGGAGCAGTAACTGCAAACCATTACCTACTGTATGGAGAAGGAGAAATCTCCAGTCTAATTGAATTATCATACAAAGGGAGGGATTTTGATTTGGAAAGTGTTCCGAATGTACAGGAAATTTTACTTGATAAAGAAATAGATGAACAGGAGTTTTTTGGTATAATCAATAGCATTTACAAGCAAGATTGTTATATTTATGCGATTATTCCTGGATGGGAACCAAGGAAAATTTGGACAATTACAAAATATTTGAATTAAATAGAATTCCTCATATAACTATTGGTCCAGATGGTCATTGGTTTAATGTAGTTGAGTATTAAGTTAGGTTCTTCTCCGACCGATAGCTGCGTTTCTGTATTAAGCAGGAACGCTTTTTTTTGTATTAGTGTAGGACAGTTGAATAATAACCCTAAAATACAAATAGTGTATTATTACTAATAGAATATAAATTAGGGCAAAAAAACAGGAGGATTCCTATTGAGTTTATTTGAAGAAATACAGAACACGAATATTGAAGATTCGACCGATTATCCAAACCTTAATACATTAAGTAAATCAATACAAGCTGGGCAACAAATTTTAGAATTGTCCGCAAGTAAAGAGAATTTAAAGCACCATGATGTAATCATAATTTCGATATATAGAAAGGTATTAGAGCAAGCAGATGGCTTATTTATTCTTTTAGACCATGATTCAAACAGTGCAGCCAGGTCAACATTTAGAACATTGTATGAAACATCTATTGGCATGCAATTCATTTTTGAAAAAGAGAATTTACTGGAAAATCGAGCAAATTCATACTATGTTTCTTACATGCATGAACAGTTGACTTGGGCAAAAGAAGCAATGAAAACTGAAGAATTATCTGGTATATACACGAAAGAAGAACTAAAAGAAAAAGTAGCAAAATTCAAATCATCTTTATCATATGAGCCATTGAAATCAGTAAATAAAGCATGGCATAAAGAAAAAGCAAAGTTAGAAAGGAAAAACAAACATTTTCCGCCTAAATGGTATAGTCTTTATGAAGGTGCAGGTAATTTTACACACTTAGCATCAAGGTTTGAAGCCACCCATCGTTTATTGTATGCGGGTTATTCATTAGAAACCCATGGATTTACAGCACTCCAAAATATAGTAAATGATGAGGGAACAAAAAAACAATTACTTACTCCACTTAGGAATTGTCATTCTGGATATGATACCCTCTGCCAACTTGGCAGGAGTATTTTAAATTTGTGTTCTTCTCTCATGGTAATTCGTTATTGTCCAGAGGTTAAACATGAGTTTTCAGAATTTCTCGATAGTGGAGACCAGTAACTGTAGAGTTAACTTAACAAGAAGGTAAGCCACAATTGTGGTTTACCTTTTTACGTTCAAGTACCAATAATTGAGTGTTAAGGCATTTGCTTTAAGTAAGTTATGAAAAGACATTCACAATTGTTGGATGTCTTTTACATTATAATACCTGTCAATAGTGTGATAAAGAAACCACTCTCATACACAAACTAGCTTTTGATAAAATTTCCGATACGACTCAAATAAAGGCTACGTTTTAGTCCGGTGAAGAGATTAAACAAATAATGATAAACTGATGTTGTTCGAGACGAATGTTGAAATGAATTATGTAACACAAGTCAATACAACTAGTGCTCCCCTTGGTATAACGTGTTCTATTTGATATGACTTTGTTTAGAGTTCAACTTATTGTTGATTATCCTTTTTGGTGCAAATACTTGAAAGTTATTGCACCATTTTATCGACCTTGCTATAATAGGCTTCACAATGTGCATTAACTTAGTGCAATAAATGGATGATGAAAAGTGAGGAAATAATATGAAATATGGATATGCAAGGGTATCAACACTATCACAAGATTTGGATGTTCAAATCCAAGCGTTACAATCGGAAGCATGCGAGGTTATATATAAAGAGAAGTTCACAGGTACTAAAACAGATAGACCAGAGTTCAACAAGGTACTTGAGGCATTACAAGAAGGCGATACATTGGTGGTAACGAAATTAGACCGTCTTGCCCGTAACACAAGAGAAGGCATTGAAGTAATTGAGAACCTATTCAATCGAGGTATTAAAGTTCATGTGTTAAATGTTGGTTTATTGGAGAATACAACAATGGGAAGGTTCTTCTTGACTACACTGCTCGCTGTGGCTGAAATGGAACGTAACTTAATTGTGGAACGAACTCAAGAAGGTAAAGCATTGGCTAAGCAACGTGATGATTTCAGAGAAGGCAGACCTAGAAAACACTCCAAGCAACAAGTACTACATGCTTTAGAATTGCTTAAGAGTCATACATACAAAGAAGTTGAAGAAATGACGGGAATAAAGAAACGAACACTAATTAACAGAAAGAATGAACTAGAAGCAAAGCAATTATAAGAGACTCCCGAACCAAGTAGTCTCTTTCTTTATTTTGAGGATGTGGGGGGGGGCATATTTCCACAATCACCATCGGGTCTTGGGCGGGATAAACCCATAGTCGGTTCATCCACACACCATGAAAAATCACAAGTCGTTTACGCATGTATTTAAGATATGTATGATAAAGGTACAAAAATTCACTGAAGAGAGTAGGTTAGGGGATGGATGATATTAAAATTTTTATGTTAGTTGTTTCGACTGGTGGAGTAATTATAACTGCTATTCTAACTCATTTCTTTACTACAAAAAGAGAGAAATTCTCTAAGGTATTTGAGTATAAGCTTAAAATTCTTAAAGATGTTTACACACCAGTTTATAGAATCCTTTTAGAAGGTGTAAATCCCTTTGATGGTTATGAGGGAATCAGTATTAAGCAGTTTGAAAGTATTGATGAAATCATACAAGTAAATTTAGAACTAGTAGACCCACAACTGGAGTCAATAATATGGATTCTTAAAGAAGAGAAATACGCTCTTTATTCCCATTCTAATATTGACATTGACTATGTGTCCCTTGATGAGGACAGAAGGTTAGTTGATTATGTTGATTTTCAATATAACTACATTAGAAAACAATTGGGTTTGCCTCATGATTCAGGAAAGATAACCTTTGTTGAGCGTTTTGAAATTTTTAAGCAAAGGTATAAGGGTAAGCAAAACACTAAAAGAGCTAAAAGTGTAATTCGAAAGCAGAAAAGTAGTTTAAAAGATAAGTAAACGTCGAAATTATTACAACTATAAATGATACTCTAAAGATTCGGTGTGCATTCGATATTTTTTGATAGCGATTATTGAAGAAATGAGACTCTCTATTCTAGAAACCACTTTACAGTTGTTATCACTACTTTATAATTTGAAATGAGCTTTATCATGAGAAGAGGTTAGTGTTAATCGAATATAAATAATACATGATTATATCAAGGTTTTCTGTTTCTGTTGCTGCTAAGCAAGAAGAAAGTGCAGCGGATAAACAATGAAATATTAATATTTTGTCGTGGCTGAAAGGGGGACCGGTGTCCTTCAAAATACCTAAAACCTAAAAGACCAAAGACAGTGAGCAAACTAAAAAGCTCTCTGTTCTTGGTCTTTTATTTTTACTCAATTCTTCTTAATGAAATATTGATTTTATTATGTGAAATTCATAATTGAAAGGATTAATTTGTTGAAATTTTGACAAAAATGTATAAAACTAATAAAATATATCTATGTATATTGGATGTTTTTAACATAAAAATAGTCTTTTTGCCTACTAGTTGGGGAGGTTGAGGTTTATGGCAAGTGTTGATGAAGTAATTTATCGTTCTGGTACTAATGAAGTAAAAGTCAATGTAGAATCTATGTCAGCAAAAGATTACGAGGAGAAGTACAGAGAGAATTTGTATTGCGCTTTTACAGGGTGTGAGGCAAAAATGAGTTATGTATATGATAGTAAATTAAATCGTGGCTATTTTAGGAACTGGAGGCATGAACAACATTCAGCCGATTGTGATTATTTTACTGCTAATGTAAAAAGCAAATCCGGGTCGTATAAAGAGGGAGAAGTATTTGGTATTTTATCAAAGAAGCAAAAATATGCATCTTTGGATAGAGCATTTGACTTGTTATTAATGACAGAGGAAGAAAAAAAGAAGAAAAGAGATGAAAGAAGAAAAAAACCAAAAAAAGAGAAAACTATCGAAACTAGTCCGAAGCCTGATACCAAAATAGTACTTGATTTAAGTGATGAAAGTACATTGGCGAAGGTTGATGATGAAGTCAAACCAAGATTGGGGAGCAGTAAAACAGCTGATAGATTAAACGATACAGATTTAAGGAAAACCAAAACTGTATATGGTTTTTTAGAATCAGTAAGTCTTGAAAATGGAAAGTTTGCAATCACAATAATTCATCAAAATGTTATAGTAGATGTGATTTTTGAAGAAGTATTTACTGCTAACAGTCCAGGTGCATCCGGGTATTTTCATCACATCAAAAAGTACTTTGAAGAATATGAGAAAGTTCCATTTGCTGTGCTTGGTGAAATAAGAAAAAATAGAACTACTGGTAGATTTGAAGTTAGAGTATATGATAGTGAGAGCTTAAAAATAGATAGAATGACTTTGTTATCCCTAGCTGCATTTTATTCTCTCGGTGAGTCTTCTTAAACCATTGCGTTATAAATATTATGAGGAAATGCTTATATTTGAGCGTTTCCTTTTTTTGCTTGTATAGAAATTTAATATAGGAGTATTTGATTTATTGTTGATATGTATTTGATACAATATATTTAAGGGACTTATTTTCTGTTAGGAAATCAAGGAGGTTCTTAACAGTGAAAGGTAGTATCAAGAAAGACAAGAAAACAGGTAAGTATTTTTATGTAATCGATATGGGGATTGACCCATTAACAGGGAAACGAACACAAAAAAAGAAGAGGGGTTTCAATAATAAGAAGGAAGCGGAGCATGCTCTTAGTGAGTTTCTAAATGATGTTAGACTGGGTAACTATGTTGAACCAGATAAAATGACACTAGGTGATTTCATTCAAGACTGGTTAAAGGAAATGAAACTGAATGTAGCGGTGAGTACCTATCAAAACTACATTAGCTTTAATAAGTGCCATATCAATCCCAGACTAGGTCATTTTAGAATCCAAAAAATAGAACCTTTGATAGTCCAAAGATTTATTTATGATTTGGTAGAAGAAACTGCTCTAAGTTCTAATACGATTAAGAAAATTATTGATATGTTGAAGGTTGTTTTTAGAAAGGCTGTTAGTTTAAAGCTAGTAAATGAAAATCCAGTTTTAAATGTGACGTTGCCAAAGAGAAATAATCTTGAAATGACTGCTTGGGATACTGAACAAGTTGAGCATTTCATACAGCACTCAAGGAAGCATCGGTTTTATACGGTCTTTTTAATTGCTCTATTAACTGGTATGAGAAAAGGTGAAATAACTGGATTGCGTTGGAAGGATATTGATTTTGAACAAAAAATTATTTATATCAGACAAATCTATGATATAAACGCGAAGCAGTTCAAAGTTGGTGCTAAAACGAGTGCTGGTGTCCGTTCGATTCATATCCCTGACGTGTTGATAGAACAACTGAAAAGGGAGAGAATCGTTGTTATAGGGCATAAGTTGAAGCAGGGTCAAAACTTCAATGATTATGATTTAGTTGTTTGTACACGCTACGGTAATCCGCTCGATTCTGCAACGCTTTCCAAACGACTTAAAGCTCAAGCTATAAAGCTAGGATTACCTACAATCCGTTTTCATGATTTAAGACATACACATGTAACGATGCTAATCAAACAAAATGTGAATGTAAAGGTTATTTCGGAGAGGGTGGGACATACATCCATTCAAATTACGCTAGATAAGTATAGCCACGTGCTTCCTAGTATGCAGAAACACGTGGCTGATGAACTTGATAATTTGTTTAAATCTAAAGAAATGTGACCAATTCTGTGACCACTCAAGGTTTTAGCCCTTCAAAACCCCTCTATATCAACACTTTAATTAAAACGCCCAATCCCCATTACGGAAGACAGGTTCGGAGGTGCCGTCCTGTTTGATGCCGTCGATGTTCATTTTCTCCGATCCAATCATGAAATCGACATGTGTTAGGCTTTCATTCAGTCCATTTTCTGCAAGCTCTTCTGGGCTCATGTTTTTGCCGCCTTCAATACAGAAAGCGTAGGAGCTGCCGATAGCAAGATGGTTTGATGCATTTTCATCGAATAATGTGTTGAAGAATAAAACATTCGATTGGGAAATCGGTGAGTTGAATGGAACAAGCGCGACTTCACCAAGGTAGTGTGAACCTTCATCCGTTTCAACCAATTGCTTTAGGATTTCTTCCCCTTCTTCTGCTTTTACTTCAATGATCCGTCCTTCCTTAAAGGTCACGGAAAAATTATTGATGATGTTTCCTCCGTAACTAAGTGGTTTCGTACTGGAAACCGTACCGTTAACCCCTGTTTTCAATGGAACTGTAAACACTTCTTCGGTTGGCATATTAGCCATGAATTCATGACCCTGTACGTTCACGCTTCCTGCCCCGACCCATAGATGTTTTTCGGGTAATTCGATTGTCAAGTCGGTTCCAGGAGCCGTATAATGCAACTTTTGGTAATGCTTATCATTTAGATAATCAACCTTTTCATGCAGGGTATCATCGTGTCTTTTCCAGGCTTCCACAGGATCTTTCACATCAACACGAACTGCTTTGAAAATGGCTTCCCATAGCAGGTCAACCCGTTTTCCTTCTGCTTCTTCAGGGAATACTTTATCAGCCCAAGCCTTTGAAGGGACAGCAACTATGGACCAGCTCACTTTATCGGATTGCATATACTGACGCCACTTCTTCAGTGCTTCCCCGGATGCTTTTTGGTAGTTGGCAATCCTTTCAGGCTTCACACCTTTTAATAAGTCAGGGCTGGAGGAGATAACGGATAGATAAGCAGCTCCGTTTTCTGCGAGTTCGATCGTTTCTTCTGCGCGCCACTTTGGATATTCGTGGAACACCTCATCCGGAGCCAATTCATATTTGGTACGTGAAACGATATCGTCATTCCAATTAACGATGACATTGCGCGCACCGTTCTCATATGCCTTTTTTACAATGAGACGCACAAGGTCAGCACCCTCTAATGTTGTGTTTACGACCAAGGTTTGATCTTGTTGGATGTTTACGCCGACTTTTACGGCAAGTTCTGCATATTTTTCTAAATTCGTTTGAAAATCACTCATCATTTAAAACTCCTCTTTTCCATTTTCTACATTTTTAATTGTAATTTTTGTTCTATAAAAAAGAAACTTTTTACATTGTTTGTGAAAACTACTCGTATACGAAGGAGATCATTATACCGGCAGGGAGATGATGCTCCAGCAGCTATTGTGTCTATCTTGCATTTTACCAAAACATGAGAAAGAAAGACTATTGAAAAGGTTTGAATAGTTGAATAATTTGGTACATTGAATCAATGGACTGAAAGAAAGAGGGTCTCTTTGAGACCCTCTTCCTTAATAGTCAGTAAATCATTTACCCAAATTAATCCAGACGCTTTTCACTTCAGAATAGTTGTCAAGTGCATAAGATCCCATTTCACGTCCGATTCCGGATTGTTTGTAGCCGCCAAACGGAGAAGCTGCGTCGAACGCGTTATAACAGTTCACCCATACGGTACCGGCACGGAGTTTTCCTGCAACATAATGGGCATTGGCTATATCGCTTGTCCATAAGCCGGCAGCCAAACCATATTCACTGGCATTTGCACGGTTAATGACATCATCTAAATCCTCGAATGGCATTGCCGCTATGACCGGTCCGAAAATCTCTTCTTTAGCAATTGTCATATCCTCTTCAACACCAGCGAATATAGTAGGAGAAACAAAGTAGCCCTGTTCACCCGGTTTATTTCCGCCGACAAGAACTTCCGCACCCTCGTTTTTCCCTTTTTCAATATAGCCCATTACCCGATTTTGCTGTTCCTCGGAAACAAGCGGCCCAATTTGGGTACTTGGATCCAGGCCTATCCCTTGTTTGATGTTTTTTGCATGGCTGGCCATATCGGCAACAACATTATCATAATGTTTCTTTTGGATATAAACCCTTGAACCGGCACAGCATACCTGGCCTTGGTTAAACATGACCCCATTCAAAGCTCCAGGGATGGCTTTTGAGAAATCCGCATCAGGCAGGATGATGTTTGGCGATTTCCCTCCAAGTTCCAATGTGACGCGTTTCAATGAATATGAAGCGGAACGCATGATCAATTTTCCAACTTCAGTCGAGCCGGTAAATGCAATTTTATTTACTTGCGGATGGTCGACAAGCGCTTGTCCAGCCGTTTCACCAAAACCGGGAACTATATTGACGACCCCGTCAGGGAAACCGGCTTCAGCCAATAATTCAGCCAGGTAAAGAGCGGAAAGCGGTGTTTGCTCAGCGGGCTTTAATATGACCGTACAACCTGTAGCAAGTGCCGCTCCCAGTTTCCACATCGCCATAAGCAGCGGAAAGTTCCATGGGATGATTTGGCCGACAACACCAACAGCCTCGTGTTTTGTGTAGTTAAAGTAATTTCCGCTTACCGGGATGGTCTGTCCAACAATCTTGGTGGACCAGCCAGCAAAATATCTCATATGTTCAATTGCTAAAGGAATGTCGGCATTTGTAGTTTCACTGATTGGTTTCCCATTATCCAACGTTTCCAATTGAGCAAGTTCAGTTTTATTTTCTTCCATTAAATCGGCTAGTTTATACATCAGTCTACTGCGTGCAGCTGCGCTCATTCTTGACCAAGGACCTTCATCGAATGCTTTGCGTGCAGCTTTGACGGCTAAGTCGATATCTTCTTTATCAGCTTCATAAACATCGGCAAGTTTTTGTCCTGTAGCAGGATTAGGAGTGGAGAAGGTTTTTTTTGAAGCACTTTCTACAAACTGACCATTAATATAGAGCTTTTTTGGTCCTGTTAAAAATTTTTGCAGCTTTCCACTTACTTCTAACGTTAGATTTGTCATTAATTACCCTCCTGAATAAAATGTTTATCTTGGGCAAAACATGATGACTTATTGTTAACGCTATGATTGCCAATTTTTATGATAAATGAAAAAAAGGGAATATTCAATCTATAACATTCGACAGAATATCCAAGATTTCTTCATCTATTAAAAAAATGTAGTAATATTTTGTCATGACATGTGTAATTACTATAGCAAAAATGAAAGTAAATAGTTAAAATGAAAAAGGATAAAATAACAAGAAGGTCTAAAGTTCTTCAGGAGGAATATATGGGAAATAATGCGAAAATGATATCGCAGCGTAAGTTACTTGGTGTTGCGGGTCTTGGATGGATGTTCGATGCACTTGATGTCGGTATGCTTTCTTTCATCATTGTTGTATTAAAGCAGGATTGGAACTTAACCAGTGAGCAGGTTGGGTGGATTGGGAGCATAAACTCCATAGGAATGGCTGTTGGCGCCGTATTTTTTGGTGCGATGGCCGACAGGGTCGGACGAAAGAATGTCTTTATCATTACACTATTATTGTTTTCGATTGCAAGTGGCCTGTCTGCAGCAGTCAGTACACTCAGCCTGTTCTTGATATTGCGTTTTTTGATTGGAATGGGACTTGGGGGAGAACTCCCGGTTGCCTCGACATTGGTCTCTGAAAGTGTTGAAGCGAGTAAAAGGGGAAGGGTCGTCGTCCTTCTTGAAAGCTTTTGGGCGGTTGGCTGGATTTTGGCAGCACTCATATCCTATTTCATCATACCGGCTTATGGTTGGCGGGTTGCATTATTATTGAGCGCAGTTCCAGCTTTATATGCGCTGTATCTACGCTTGAAACTGCCGGATTCACCAAAGTATACGGAACTTGAAAAAAAGCAAAGACCATCTGTATTAAGCAATATGAAAAGTGTCTGGAAAAAGGAATACTCCCGTCAGACCCTTGTATTGTGGATTTTATGGTTTTGCGTGGTCTTTTCCTATTATGGGATGTTTTTATGGCTGCCAAGCGTGATGGTCCTAAAAGGCTTCAGCATGATTCAAAGCTTTGAATATGTTTTGATCATGACGCTTGCACAGCTTCCGGGCTATTTTTCAGCTGCATGGCTGATAGAGAAGATGGGACGTAAATTCGTTTTGATCACATACTTAATTGGGACGGCCGTCAGTGCCTTTTTCTTTGGCTCGGCAGAAGGGCTGGCACTGCTGATAGTTTCCGGAATGTTCCTCTCTTTCTTCAACCTAGGGGCATGGGGTGCACTTTATGCGTATACACCTGAACAGTATCCAACATCAGTTCGCGGTACAGGGGCTGGGTTAGCTGCAGGGATCGGGAGGGTTGGCGGTGTTCTTGGACCTTTGCTTGTAGGGTATTTAGTTGCCGCAGATACCCCGATTTCATCGATTTTCACCATTTTTACAATTGCTATTTTAGTGGGGGCAGTTGCCGTGGCTTTTGGGAAGGAAACAAAGAATACCGTTTTGACATAAACAAAGGATGGGGACTGCATGCAGTCCCCATCCTTTTGTTATTTAAAGTCTTTTATGATTTTTAAAAGGGATTCGGAGGCAGTCTTCGGATTATCTGCATTCATGATGGCCGATACGACTGCGGTACCTGATAGTCCGATATCAGAAAGAGCGGAAATGTTATCGGCAGTGATACCCCCGATGGCTACTGCGGGAATGGATACGCTGCGGCAAATTTCCCCCAGATTCTCAAGTGCCATTAGGGTTGCATCTTGTTTGGTCTTGGTGGGGAAAACGGAACCGACTCCGATATAATCCGCTCCATTTCGTTCGGCTTCGAGAGCTTCTTCAAGAGTGGAGACAGATACACCGACAATCATATCTTCAGGAACCATTTTTTTGACGACAGGCAATGGAAGGTCATCTTGCCCAATATGAATTCCGTCCGCTCCAACCGCAAGTGCTATATCCACCCGGTCATTGATGATAAGGGGAATGGAAAGCTCATTCAATAACTGTTTTAATGCAGATGATTTTTCATAAAAGGAAAGGGAGGAATTGTTTTTCTCTCTAAGTTGTACGATCGAGACTCCTCCTGAAACCGATTCTGCAATGATTTTGGTCAATTCTTCTATTGCTATGGACTCTTCCGTAACTAAATACAGGCTTAAATCAATTTGGGACTTCTTCATTTATTTTCACCTCATGCATCCAAATTTCCTTATCCATTCTTGATATGGCATCGATTAAGCGCACACGGAAAGTACCTGTTCCTTCATCCTTTTGAAGTGTTGCGGCTGCTAGTTCCCCTGAAATGCTCATTGTTGAGATACCGGCAATTGCTGCAGAATAGAAATCATCGGTGACTCCGGAAAAAGTTCCGATAAGTGCAGTGGACATGCAACCGGTACCTGTAACATTAGTTAAAAGGAGGTTCCCGTTATCGATGATGGCCGTATGTTTTCCATCGCTGACCGCATCCTTAGCTCCGCTGACCACGATGATGCAATTCAGTTCATTTGCCGCTCGTGCAGCCAGCTCTGCATTGCTAATCGCAAGTTCCCCCGAATCCACCCCGCGTGTAACGGTATCCCCACCCATCAATGACAGGATTTCACTCGCATTTCCGCGAATGATTTGGAAAGTAACCTTACTTAGGAGCTCTTTGACTTGCTCTGTACGATAGGAGGTGGCACCAACTCCCACCGGGTCCAAAATGACCGGGATGTCCAGGGCATTTGCCGTTTTACCAGCAATCTCCATTGCCTCCAAGGCTTTATCATCGATCGTACCGAAATTCAGGACCAATGCATCTGCTAATTTGACCATATCCGCCACTTCTTTTGAGCTCGATGTCATTACTGGTGAACCTCCGATGGCAAGGGTGGCATTTGCACAGTCATTGACCGTAACAAAGTTGGTGATTTGGTGAACGAGTGGTTTCCTTTCTCTTACCTTCATAAATAAATCGGCTGAAGAAACCTTCATAACAAATCACTCCGTTCTATTTTTGAATATGAATGAAAATGATGGACAGGTCCATGACCTTTACCGATTGAAAAGCTATTGCGTATCGCTTCGGAAATATAGGTCTTGGCATGTTCGATCGACACTTGCAATGGCAGTCCATTTGCCAGGTTAGATGTAATGGCGGATGATAGGGTGCAGCCCGTACCATGAGTGTTTTTTGTATGAATGCGCTCTCCCTTGATCCAGTGGAAGTCAGTCCCATCATAAAAAAGATCATTTGGATTTCCTGCTGCATGGCCGCCTTTAAGTAAAACGGCTTTAGGACCCATTTCTTGTATCGAAATGCATGCCCTGTAGAAATCTTGTTTCGTCCGAATCGGGAAGCCAGTAAGTACTTCCGCTTCTGGTACATTGGGTGTTACAAGAGTTGCAAGCGGAAGCAATTCCATTTTTAAGGCAGAGACGGCCTTTTCGTCGAGCAAATGGTGGCCGCTTTTGGAAATCATGACAGGGTCAAGGATAACGATGGCAGGCATGAAGGTTTTAAGGGACGCAGCGACCGTTTCCACGATTTCTTTTGATCCAAGCATGCCTATTTTTACTGCATCGACAGGAATATCTTCAAAAATAGCTGCAATTTGATCCGATATGATAGCAGTTTCAATGGGCTGTACAGAACGGACTTCCATTGTATTTTGGGCGGTTACGGCTGTGATGGCAGACATTCCAAATACACCATGTGCAGAAAATGTTTTTAAATCCGCTTGTATTCCAGCACCGCCCCCTGAATCAGAGCCTGCGATCGTTAATGCTGTTTTCATAAAAAAACCCCTTCATATAATTATTTTTTAACAGTATTTTAAGTAATACGAAAGCTAAAATCGCCCCTGCGAATGAACTGAACATAAAAGCCGGTAAAAAACCAAAAAGAGCAGCTTTTTCTCCCAATAGGAGGGTGGCAAGTGGATAGCAGGCAAGGGAACCGAGAATGCCGGTCCCGATCACTTCCCCTAAGCAGGCGAATTTTAAGCTTTGTGTTTTTCGGTAAAGGATGGCGGCCAAAAGTGCACCAATCATGCTGCCAGGAAAGGCGAAAATTGAACCGGTACCAGACATGTTTCTAATGATGGAAACTAAAAAAGCTTGTGTCACAGCATATGCAGGCCCCAACAGCACCGCCGTCAGGACATTTGCCAGATGTTGAATAGGAAAGATTTTTGCAAATCCTGCAGGGATGAAAATAAATGAACTGGTGAGCGTCGTTAAAGCCGTGATCATGGCAGTCAATGTCAGTTTCTTGATAGGGTTCATCCTCATGTCAACCACCTACAGAGGCCAATCCTGCTCATTTTGAACCATGTCCCAGAATAAATATTCATATCGGGAAGTAACCAAAAAGTGCTTTTCTAATCTAAGAAGTTCCTTTTCAGGCATGCCTTCCGTCAATTCTTCCAACAAAGCGATCAGCCACTTGTGTGCTTCCCCGAATTCAGGAGATGAATAGGACCTTATCCAATCTGCGTAGCGATTGTTTTCCAATGCTGCTCCATTTTGTTCTTTTAACAGCAAACCGATTTCATAATAATCCCAGGCACAGGGCAGGAGACAGGCGATCAAGTCTGCCAATGTACCATGCTGAGCTGCATTTAGCATGTAACCTGTATAGGCTAGAGTGGTTGGAGTAGGTTCCGTATTTTCCAATTCCTTGGAGCTGATCCCGAATTCGGAAGCATAATGCCGATGAATATCCATTTCCACTTGAAGGGTTTCATTTAAAATGCTCGCAAACTTTGCCATGGTTTCGATGTTATGGGCTTTGATGACACCTAAAGCAAAGAGCTTGGAATAATCCATGAGATAGATATAGTCCTGCTTCAGGTAATAGGCGAATTTCTTTTCAGGAAGTGTACCGTTTCCAATTGCCTGGACAAAGGGATGTGAATGGTTCCTTTTCCAAATGTCTTTTGCCCGTGCATGCAGTCTATCACTGAATGTTTCTAATTTTGTATTCTCCATTGTTCATCCTCCTATAGAATGGCTCCCTTTGTTAAATAAAAAAACCCGTTCCTGAATACGGAACGGGGTAGATGGATATAGTCTGTAAATGGACGATATCATCCACTTCCCTCCGCCGGTATGAGCCGGTTCAGGTTCAAAGGGTCCGGAACTAATTCCATCTCAGTCTTAAAAAAGACTCCCCTAGTGGTGTGAATTGTATGTAATTACTGACATCATATCAGAAAGACAAGAAAATGCAACCCGTATTTGAAAGAGGAATCACTTTATGTCCAGGAAAAAAGGGAGAACCAGGTAATTGACTTTTGAAGATTATTAGGATAGAATCATTTCTACATCATTATATATCGAATTCTTATCCAGAGAGGTGGAGGGACTTGGCCCTAAGAAACCTCGGCAGCGGACCCGTTTTGGGAACTGTGCTAAATCCAACAAGCATATGCTTGGAAGATAAGAAGAGCCGTACGGACACTGTCAGCCTCTTCTTAAATTGGAAGGGGCTTTTATTTTTGGGAAATAACGTTTAGTGACATACTATAAAAGGTATATATAATTTGGTGAAATCAAACAAGTTGATGAAGTTTAGCTAACTAGAAGCAGGCTCGATGACTAGGAAAGGAGCCATTTACATGGCAGAATTATTTAAGAGGATTGAACAGAGGAAGGCAAAACTCATTGAAGAGCTTTTGGCCAATGGAGTATACAAAACCTCTGATGAAAGGCACCTTTATGATGCCCCATTAAAAGTACTTGAAGATGAATATAAGATTGTTATAAATAGACCAAATAACGAGTCACCTTCTGAATGGATGACATAGTAAATGAAATACAATATTTGGGTTTTTGGATAAGGGATATGATGTAAGCATTCGCAGTCTACACTAGTGGATGCTTTTTTTTGCGTTTATTAGAAAATGACACAAAATATACATAATTAAATAACAAAATAGGTGTTTTGTCACATTTATTCTATAAAATAACACATTTAATTGCTGGAAAATAGTTGATTTTAACTAGTGATTTCATTATGATGAAAGTGTAAAAATATTGAATAAATGGGAGGTTACTATAATGACTTGCCGTAAGGTTACTATAGAAAAAGTAGAAGAAAAGAGACAGGAAATGATAAAGTTGGGGGCGATTTACGGCTTAACAAATCTGCTGACTGTTCAAGCCAGTCAAGAATTGGATACGCTTTTAAATGCGTTAGCAAGTAAAAGAGATTCTGATTTTTCCCTTCAAAAAGCATATAGGTATTTTTAAATTAGCCAATTCGACCTGTATAAATTTGAAAAAGCTACTGCTCAAGGCAATAGCTCTAAAGAATTATACATTAAATATCGACACGTTTACCAAGAATGATCAAATCCCGCTCAATACCATCAAGTTCGGCAACTTGAGGTAAATGTGCCCATTCTTCAAACCCAAATTTGGAAAAAAGCTTAAGGCTTGGTGTATTATGGGCAAAAATGAAACCCAATAAAGTCTTAACACCCAATTTTGGACTCAATTCAATTGCCTTTCGAATCGAAATTTGTCCGATTCCTTTTCCCCGGAAATAATCATCAATGTAAATGCTGATTTCGGCAGTGGAATTATATGCCGGTCGGCCATAGAAGGATTGAAAGCTCATCCATCCAGCGGTTTTCCCTTCTATAGTAATGATGTATAGCGGTCTACCTTCTGAATGATGTTCCTCAAACCATTTAACCCTCGATTGGACGGATACAGGTTCCGTATCTGCCGTGACCATCCTTGAAGCAATTGTCGAATTATATATTTCAACAATTCTGGGTAGATCAGATAGTTCTGCCTCTCTAAACTCTATGTGTTCTTCCATGATTTAACTCCTAACTATCATTTATTCAATCTCCAGAATGAAGGGTAATCCCGTTTTTGGTTTCAGGACGTTGAATGACACCCAATCCATTGAAAGTTTTATATTATCATACACTCTTTACTCTTTATCTGACAATTCTTTTTTAAGTTAGTACTGCAGATTTTGTGGGTATGAAAAAGATTAAATACTTCTATTAAAAAGACAAGAGGAGAACCAAATGAAAAAATTGGCAGGTATATTGATTATCATACTGGTTATATGTTTTGCTGCATATGAATTTCATGCCTCGGAGTCGGAAGATGTGCAAAGGGTCATGGCTTTTGGAGATTCGTTAACCTATGGAAAAGGGGATAAGGATGGGGAAGGATATATAGAAGGCCTTGAGGATGAATTGAATAATCCGGAATCGGAACAAAAAGTGAGTTTTTGGAATTACGGTATAAAAGGCCAGGAAACGGATGGGGTGATGAAACAGCTTGATGATTACCGCATTAAAACGAAACTGGATGAAGCCGATACTTTCATTGTTTTTATTGGAACGAATGACTTGATCAATAGTAACGGCGGGGACTTGGAGAAAATAAGTGACCGAAAAATCAACGAGGGTAAACGGGAGTATATCAACCATCTGAAGAAGATTACATCAACACTGATAGAGGCAAACGATAAAGCGGATATCCTGGTAGTGGGACTATATAACCCAATCAAAGACAATCATAAACTTGAAAAGCATATTCGAGATTATAACGAGTCAATAAAGGAAATAGCGGATAAAGATAAAAGGATGTTATTCATTCCTACGAATGATCTTTTTGAAGATAAAAAGAAAACAGTGTATTTCAGTGATAAATTACATCCGAATGAAAAAGGGTATCAGCTCATTGCGAATCGGGTTTTGGAAAGATATGATTTCAAATGAAAGCAAACATGCACAGAAAGGACTTTCTGTGCATGTTTGCCTGCTAAGTTGCTAGGTATTTGATATCGCTTAGTTGAGGGAACTGTAAGTCATGGATCTGCTTGTATCTGCCGTTGTTTTGCAATAACTGGTCATGTGTTCCTTTTTCAAGAACCTGCCCATTTCCAGAACAATGATTTGATCGGCGTCATGAATGGTCGATAAACGATGTGCAATGACTATTGAAGTCCGTTTTTTCATTAAACGTGACAAGGCTTGCTGGATCAAATGTTCAGATTCTGTATCCAAGGCCGCCGTTGCTTCATCGAGAATGATGATTTGCGGATTTTTCAAAAGTGCCCTGGCAATGGCAATGCGCTGTTTTTGTCCGCCTGAAAGCTTGACTCCGCGCTCTCCGATCTGAGAATCATAACCATCAGGAAAGGCACTGATAAAGTCATGTGCATTTGCCGCTTTGGCGGATTCGATGATTTCATCATCTGTAGCATTAAGTTTGCCATACACGATGTTATCACGGATGGAACCATTGAATAGAATGATATCCTGAGAAACAATTCCCATTTGTCCCCGAAAATGAAATCCTGATGCGTTTCCCGAATAACCTTGTGATATAGAACATGAAAGGGAATGTAATAAGAAGGACAATGGTAAGCTTCCAGTTAATGAAAAGCATATATACCGATACGGCAATGAAGGTCACCGTATCAGTCAAGACTTGAAGCATGCTCGAAGAGATGAGCTGCTGCAGTAAATTGACATCATTGGTCAACCGAGACATTAAGTCACCAGTCCGGTTTTTATCAAAGAATTTCATATCCAGTGTTTGAATATGTTCATACATGCTATTACGTATATCCATGATGGCCTTTTGACCGACCTTGGAAACGATATAGCTGTTAAAGTAGTTCAGTTTAGCCAATAAGATTGCAGCACAAAGAATGCCTGCACCAATCCAGATGAACGAGCCATATCTTTTTTCGGGAATGATTTTATCAATCGTAAACTGTGTCAATTGGGGGATGGAGAACTCAAGCAATGAAATGAAAAGCATGATACATAAAACCAAAGAGCAAAACTTCCATTTCGATGGGTCCCGATTGAACATTTGTTTAAGCATCAACCATATGCTTCCTTTTGAGGGTATTGCATGTATAGTACTGCGGCTTTGTGGCTGAATGGAATATGTCCTCCACTCATGGCAATCACTCCTAATTTACTGTCCTAGATGATTTGTGCCTTTATGACTATCATAGAGCTTTTTAAAAAATAGATAACTTTTAATCGGTTCGTATTGGCAAAAAGTATTATTATTTTACACTTTCCTATAGGACATGGAATAATTAAGGGAGATTAGCGAGGCTGATAAGAGGAGATGCTAAAATGAATGAAAATGAAAAAATCAGGGAAGAACTTTTAAATGCTGTCAACGGACTATCGGATGAACAGCTGAACGCCCAACCTGAAACAGGAAGATGGAGCATCATCCAGGTTTTGGATCATTTATATTTAATGGAGAGGGCCATAACAAAGAGCATTTCCGATAAATTGAAAAGCGATGAAAGCATTCCTGCTGTGGATAAACCGATAGAACTTACGTTAAATCGTGTAGTGAAGGTCGAGGCCCCGCCATTTGTCACTCCGTCAGAATCATACCAATCCTTGAGTGAAGTTAAGGAGAAGTTGTCCGAATCCCGAAAAGCTTTTATACAGGTCGTTGACCATGCGAAGGAAATTGATCTCGAACAAAAGTCTTTTCCACATCCTTTGTTCAAAGATTTAAGCCTGAAGCAATGGATTCCGTTCGTGGGACTGCATGAAAAACGGCATTTATTGCAAATTGAAGAATTAAAAGCAAAGTTATAATAGAAGAAAAACTCATCCCTCTTTGGTTGAGTTTTTCATTTTCAGACAGATATTCGTAAAGGAAGGATTTTTTAAGTGAAAGCCACTTGGGTAAGGACATGTTTGGTATTGGGCTTTTTCGGATTGCTGCTGTGGCTCTTGTTCAAGTATATGCTTCCGCCTGATCTAGACGAAATCGAACTGACTGAAGAGCTGAATCCGATCGTCGCCGAAAAAAAAGATGAGCTCATCAAACAGTCTAAGGACAAAGGCATCCCGGTAATCATTACGGCCGGATACCGGTCTATAGCCGAGCAAAATGAACTCTATGAAAAGGGCCGATCAGACCCGGGCAACATCGTAACGAATGCAAGAGGTGGCGAGTCGCTGCATAATTTCGGTTTGGCGATAGATTTTGCCCTCCTTAACAAACAAGGCGAGGCCATTTGGGATATGAGTTATGACGGCAACGATAATGGAAAGTCGGATTGGATGGAAGTCGTAACAATCGCTAAAGGGTTAGGTTTCGATTGGGGAGGGGATTGGGCAGGGTTCAAGGATTATCCCCATTTACAAATGACATTTGGCTTAAGCCTGCGTGAGCTGCAGCAAGGCAAGCAGCCAAAAGGGCAGTGAAAGTGGTTGGCTTCATTATAAGCCGCATAATTTTGATTAATAGCAGGAAAATAAGCATGTGAATTGCTTTACAGGTAAGAATTCGATAAAGTGAACTAGTGAGAAATCAGACATAAAGGAGTGCAATCACCATGGAAGAAACAAAAAATTGCCGGGACTCTTTGGTCATAAAAACAAGCCTTGTCCTCCCGCCGGATACAAATAATATTGGTACGATGTTCGGAGGCAAATTAATGGCATACATTGATGATGTAGCGGCTATATCAGCCATGCGTCATGCGCGAAGCAACGTCGTTACGGCATCAACTGATTCCGTCGATTTCCTGCACCCTATTCACGAAGGAAATGCAGTTTGCCTTGAAAGCTTCGTGACTTATACGGGCAGAACATCAATGGAAATCATCGTAAAAGTGATTGCAGAAGATTTAGTTACAGGAGCCCGAAATTTATGCGTCATTTCCTTCCTGACATTTGTTGCCATTAATGAAGAAGGTAAACCAATTCCTGTTCCCCGTTTGGTTCCGGAAACGGAGATGGAAATGAATTTAAATGAATCAGCAAAACAACGGGCCCAAATAAGGAAAAAAAGAAGGGAAGATACACAGTTCATTGCAAGTACTTTCGGTGTGAAACTGCCATGGACCGATCAATCAAATCCAGGATTATATAAATAAGATAGACATCCCTTCAGCCGTTCTTATTGATGATCGAGACCATATGGAAAAAATTACGTGAAAAGACGCTTGGATAATTCCAAGCGTCTTTTTTATGGTACCTTTCAGATCTTTTAGTCATCGCTAGCTAAAATACCAAAGAAGCGCAAGATGTTAATGAATAGGTTAATGAAATCAAGATATAGGTTCAAAGCCATGAGCGGTACTTCTTCGGCTGTTACCCCGTAATGCTTCATTCGATTGAAATCATATAAAATATAACCGCTGAAAACTAAAATCCCTATAAATGAAAAGACCAGCATTGCTGTAGAACTTAATGGAAAGAAAATGTTGAAAATGCTAATGACGACTAAAGCTAGCAAGGCCGCAAATAACATTCCCCCCAAGAATGAAAGGTCCCTTTTGGTGGTTGTGGCATAAACCGCCAGTCCTCCAAATACGACTGTCGTCGTAACACCTGCCAGGATCACCACATTTACCCCTGCTGCGGCTAGGTAGTGGGCAATGATCGGATAGGTCGTAATTCCGGAAATCAACGTGAAAATATACAAAAATGTGTAACCTATGGCTTTTTTCCTTCGCAATATGAATGCTCCAATCAACATGGCGATCTCAAGTATCGCCAAGGGAAGAAACAAGGATGGCGGAACAAGAGTGCCGAGAGCCATACCTAAAACGGAAACGGCAAGAGATAAAGCGAACGTCCGCATGACGGACGGCATATATGTTTGTACAGTTTGTGAATACATTCAATCACCCCATCATTTATTTTCTACCGTTTTCTACGAATCTGTTTTAAAAAGGTTTCATTGCATACAATGAAAATTTGGTGTTTTTTTAAAAGTATTGAAATATATATGAAGTAATTACCTTTTCTATGATATTCTTGCAAATATACCAATTCTTCTGAAATATTAAAATACTTTAAACGGGACCATTCCGCGGTAAGTAAAACGATAAGGTCAATAAATAGAAATAAACTTCAAAAAAGATATTTCGAAATAATAAATCCGAAATGATTGATTCTATATATTTAATCGGACTTCAAAACTTTACTGTATAACAGTTATAAAGGAAACGTTTTTATGTTGCAGAAAATTATTCCTAAAGTTATAAAATATGAAAAAAATGTGATTATTTTCTAAAAAAACTATTGTGTAATTGTAAAAAAATGATTAAAATTTTAACTAATTATCAGAAGATTAATTATTTTCCCGATAAAATAGTTTAGGGGGAGCAAGGATGAAGAAAGCTATTTTGCAATTAGAGAACCTAACTACCTCATTTCGAATCGGAAACAAATATCATGCAGCTGTGGATGATGTTTCGTTTACGGTAAATGAAAATGAAATTGTAGCAGTTGTAGGAGAATCAGGTTGTGGAAAGAGTGCATTGGCCTTATCCATCATGCAATTACATAATAAGCAGAGAACGAAATCCGAAGGAAACATCAATTATAAAGGCCAAAATCTATTAAAGTTGAATGATGTGCAAATGAATAAAGTCCGTGGTAAGGAATTGGGTATGATATTCCAGGAACCTTTAACAGCTTTGAACCCGCTCATGACCATCGGAAAACAGATCGAGGAGAATCTTGATTATCATACTGGACTCTCCAGTGCTGAAAAAAAGAACAGGACGATCGAACTTTTGACACAAGTGGGAATTCCATACCCTGAACGGACGTACAAGCAATATCCGCATGAGCTCTCGGGCGGAATGCGGCAAAGGGCAATGATCTCGATTGCCATTGCTTGCAACCCTGCCCTGGTCATCGCCGATGAACCCACGACGGCACTCGATGTTACGATCCAAGCGCAAATACTCGATCTGCTGAAGGATATCCAAAGCAGGACAAAAATGGGGATCATCTTAATTACACATGATCTGAGCGTAGTAGCAGAGGTCGCTGACAGGATCGTTGTCATGTATGCAGGTCAGGTAGTGGAAACGGGAAGTGTTAAAGAGATATTCAACAATCCGCTGCATCCATATACAAGGTCGTTATTGAATTCGATTCCTTCGGCCGCAAACGAGAAAAACCGTTTGCATGTTATCGAGGGAATCGTTCCATCGATAGCCAAAATGGATCGGATCGGATGCCGCTTCCAAGATAGGATTCCATGGATACCAAAACATGCGCATGAAGAGACACCCCGGCTTCACGAAGTGGGTAACGGTCATTTTGTCCGCTGTACCTGCTATAAAGCATTCTATTTTCAAGCTGAAGGAGATGCATCGGCCCATGACATTACTCAAAGTAGATAATCTGAAAGTGCATTTCCCAATAAGGGGCGGTTTTTTTCGAAGGGTGGTCGATCACGTAAAGGCAGTGGACGGTGTTTCCTTTGAGCTGCAGCAAGGGGAAACATATGGTTTGGTCGGGGAATCCGGAAGCGGCAAGTCCACGACAGGCAAGGCAGTGGTCAAACTGAATGAGGTGACATCCGGGCAAATCCTGTTTGAAGGCAGGGATTTAGCATCTTTAAGTAGAAGAGAAATTAAACCATTCAGAAAAGATATCCAAATGATTTTCCAAGACCCGTATTCATCATTGAATCCCAAGAAGAGGGTACTTGACATAATTGCCGAACCGCTGAGGAACTTCGAACGGTTATCCCCTTCAGAGGAAAAGAAAATCGTACAGGACTTCTTGGACAAAGTCGGACTGAGTCCTGAATCGATTCACAAGTATCCTCATGAATTTTCAGGTGGTCAGCGCCAGCGAATCGGGATTGCCCGATCATTGACATTGAAACCTAAACTGATCATTGCGGATGAACCGGTGTCAGCATTGGATGTTTCCGTTCAGGCACAAGTATTGAATTTTCTTCAGGATCTCCAACAGGAGTTCAATTTGACTTATTTATTTGTCGGGCATGATTTAGGCGTAATCAGGCATATGTGTGACCGGATGGGTGTTATGTATCGGGGTAGATTGGTAGAGGAAGGCAAAAGCGAGGAAATCTATGAAAATCCCCAACATATATACACGAAGCGCCTGATTGCCGCCATTCCGGATTTAGAGCCGGAAGTCCGCGAAGATAAAGTGCAGCTTAGAAAAAAACTCACCTCGGAATATGAGTCTACCTACTCAAAATATTTCGATGAGAATGGACGTGCTTACGATTTGAAGCCAATCTCATCGACACATAGAGTCGCATTACAATAAGGAGGTGGAAGGAATATGTGGAAATTTATTCTAAGACGATTATTAGTAATGATCCCGCAGCTCTTTTTATTGAGCATCATCGTTTTCATGATGGCAAAAGCAATGCCGGGAGATGCACTGTCCGGCCAGGAAATCAACCCTAGGGCCAATCCAGCCGAGCTTGATAGGATCAGGGAAGAACTGGGTTTGAATGATCCTTGGTACCAACAATATCTAAGGTGGGCATCCAATGCAGTACAGGGGGATTTCGGTGTTTCCTATACACATAAGACGCCCGTTATGGATGTGATCGAAGACAGGCTTTGGAACACAGTGTTCCTGGCGTTGGTCACGTTGATCTTTACATATATGCTTGCGATACCATTAGGCATACTTAGCGGAAGGTATAACGATACCTGGGTGGATAAAACCGTTACGGGTTATAGTTATGTAGGGTTTGGCACGCCAATTTTCATTTTTGCTTTAATCATGTTATTCGTTTTCGGATTTGCCCTTGATTGGTTCCCGTCTGGCGGCAGTGTCGATTCAAAAGTGGATGAAGGAACATTCGCCTACGTTGTAAGCAAGATCAATCATTTGATTTTACCAGCTTTAAGTACAGCTTTAATTGCAACAACAAGTACGATCCAATATTTGCGAAATGAAATCATCGATAATAAAATCAAGGATTTCGTAAGGACAGCCCGTTCGAAGGGTGTGCCTGAATCAAAAGTGTATTCACAGCATATCCTGAGAAATTCCTTTTTACCGATAGCAGCATTCTTAGGTTATGAAATTACTGGATTGATCGGCGGCGCGGTCATAATCGAGACCATTTTCAGTTATCCGGGACTGGGGCAGCTTTTCCTTAGTTCAGTAAGTCTGCGGGATTTCAGTGTTGTCACTGCCATCGTCATGATGACGGGATTTGCCACTCTGCTTGGCACCCTTCTTTCGGACATCATACTTAGTGCGGTCGATCCGCGTATACGGATAGAATAGGAGCGGGGTGAGTCGTATGGAAATGAAAGTGGAAACCGGTAAGAACATACAAGTCAACGATGTGAGCCCTTCAGGAATCAAGATCATCTGGCAGGAAATCAAAAAGGATAAACTTGCCATGGGCTCATTGATTATATTAGCAGCCATATTGCTTTTTGTTTACGGTGCGTCGTTCTTCATGGACGCCAAGGAAATAGCTAAGGTCGATTTTCTCTCCATTTATATGGAACCATCTTCAGACTATTGGCTAGGAACCGATTATGGCGGCCGGGATGTATTCGGACAACTGATAATAGGTACCAGAAATTCATTCACGATCAGTTTATTCATTACATTATTCACGGCTATCATCGGTTTATCATTAGGGCTTCTGGCGGGCTACTTCGGCGGGGCAACCGATAATGTGATCATGCGTATTATCGATTTCGTGATTGCCCTGCCGCAAATGATGTTCATCATCGTTGTAGTCGTGATTGTGCCAATCTTCAATGTATATGTTTTCATTTTAATCATGACGATGTTTTTATGGACAGGCAAGGCACGGCTGATTCGTTCAAAGGCTTTGTCTGAGCGTGAGCTGGATTATATCCATGCTTCACAGACACTTGGGACGCCGCATTGGAAAATCATCCTGTTTCAGCTTCTGCCCAATGTCAGTTCATTGATCATCGTTAACTTCATTTTGAACCTTGCAGGCAATATTGGCTTAGAATCCAGTTTGACTTTCTTAGGATTCGGCCTTCCGGAGAGCACACCGAGTCTCGGTACGCTCATCAGTTATGCTCGAAATCCAGATGTTCTGGAAAACAAGTGGTGGATATGGGTACCCGCATCACTCATGATTTTAGTGTTGATGCTGAGTATAAATTTCGTTGGTCAAGCGTTAAAACGCGCAGCCGATGCAAGACAAAGAAGAGGATAAATAAAGGGGAGTGTATGATATGAAAATCAAAAGCTACAGTAAGGTATTAAGTGCATTGGCCATTTCGTCTCTACTGCTTGCTGCATGTTCGAATGATACGGAGAAGTCGTCAACGAAAGAGAAAAAAGGGAAAGATGTCGAACAGGTTGATACCTCTAAATTCCCGACAAAGACGACAAATCAAGGAGAGCCGATTGAAGGCGGCCATTTGACATATGGATTGGTATCCGATACCCCGTTTGAAGGGATATTAAACAAAGTTTTCTATCAAGGCGAACCCGATCACCAAATCATCACTTTCCTGGATGATGAAGATTTATTGGATACAGACGAAAACTATGTATTCACGAATGAAGGCGCCGCTTCCTATGAGATATCGGACGATCATAAAACGGTCACGCTGACGATCAAGGATAATGTAAATTGGCATGATGGAAAGCCTGTGACAGGCACTGATTTAGAATATGCGTACCTTGTCATAGGAAGCAAAGATTACAAAGGTGTCCGCTATGATGAACAAATGGCTTTGATCGAGGGTATGGAAGAGTATCATGAAGGGAAAGCGGATAAGATTTCAGGCATTAAAGTCGATGGCAAGAAAATCACTTTCACGTTCAAAAAAGCGAATCCGTCCGTCACGACCGGATTATGGACATACCCGCTTCATAAAGAATACTTAAAAGATGTTCCGATTGCAGATTTGGAATCATCGGATAAAATCCGTAAAAATCCGATTGGGTTTGGACCATTCAAAGTGAAGAAAATCGTTCAAGGGGAAGCGGTCGAATTTGAAGCGAATAAAGATTATTACCGCGGTGCACCTAAATTGGACAGTGTCACATTAAAAGTCGTGAATCCGTCTATTGTCGTCAAGTCACTTGAAAATGGTGACCTCGATGTAGCCGAGGTCCTGCCTGAGCAATATGAGCAGGCCAAGGAATTGGACAATGTCGAATTATTGGGGAAAGTTGAATTGGCTTATTCCTATATTGGTTTCAACTTCGGCTACTATGATAAGGAAAAAGAAGAGAATGTTATGGATGAGAATCCGAAGTTCGGTGACAAACGCCTTCGTCAGGCGATGGCATATGCCATCAATAATGAAGAAGTTGGCGAAAAAATGTACAAGGGCCTTCGCTTCCCTGCCAACTCTGTCATTACACCGAACTTTAAATATAACAATAAAGATGTAAAACCATATGAATATAATCCTGAAAAAGCTAAAAAACTTTTGGATGAAGCAGGATTTGTTGACACGAATAATGATGGCATTCGTGAGGATGCTGATGGAAAAGAGTTCAAGATCAACTTTGCTTCCATGAGCGGTTCCGATGTTTCTGAGCCACTGGCAAGATATTATATCCAGCAATGGGAACAAGTAGGGTTGGACGTCGAATTGCAGGATGGAAGGCTGCATGAGTTCAATTCATTCTACGACCTGCTGAAAAAGGATAATGATAAAGTTGATGTTTATTCAGCAGCATGGGGAGTCGCTTCCGATCCGGATCCATCTGGTCTATGGGCTAGATCTGCGGAATTTAACTATACCCGCTGGGTGAATGAAAAAAATGATGAGCTTCTTGCTAAAGGGATTTCAGAGGAAGCCTTCGATGATCAATATCGAATCGATACGTATAATGAGTGGCAAGAATTGATTCATGAAGAGGTTCCGGTCATTCCGACATTATTCCGTTATCAATTGGCTGGAGTGAATGAACGCGTCACAGGTTACGATTATCTCGCAGGCCGTCAATATCAATGGCATAATGTTGGGGTAACGAAATAATTTAAGATGACTATCGGCTGCCTTTATGGCGGTCGATTTTTTTTTTGTTTCAATGGAGTGGCTAAAGGTTATATAGATAATAGTAAGTAATTGGAAGGGTGATATTGATGGAAGTGAGAAATCCTAATGAAACAAAGAGAGAGTTAGAAATATTGTTTACTGAATCGGTTGGCCGTTTACTGAAACCTCTCGAAGAGGAAATCATTGCAGACATTATAGCCTATCCAGACGAAAAGAGAATTGCCTTCTTGGAATATATGAAGGAAATGTCCAACAAACAAAGACAATTGAAGTGAAGTTGAACTTTCATCATGAAGGAGGTTTTTTTATGAGGAACGAAGATATGGACAGATACAAGGTATGGCGCGATAAGTGGAAAAGAAGAGTGAATATGGAGAACTTGGCGTTATATGGAATTGCAACATTAGCTATGGCCATCTTGCCTGTCATGGCTTTTATGAGTTAAATCTATTAAAGGGCCGCCTTTTGGCGGTCTTTTAATATGTTAAAAGTTGCCATGAAAAGATATAATGAACAAAGAGGAAAGGAGAGATATGCATGAGCGTGATCGAAGAAAAAGAAATCATATCTTACATAAAAGAATTGGTGTCCATACCCAGCCCCTCCGGCTATACTGAACAAGCCATTAAATACGCGGCTGATTTCATGGAGCAGAGGAAGGTTTCATATAACATCACGAATAAAGGGGCATTGCTTGCTACATTAAAAGGCGAAGATGATAACAAACAACGCTTGCTGACTGCCCATGTCGATACACTGGGAGCCATGGTAAAGGAAATCAAAGCGAATGGCCGCCTCAAATTGACGATGATCGGAGGTTTCCGCTGGAACTCGGTGGAAGGGGAGTATTGTAAAATTCATACAGCTGACGGAAGAATCATCACTGGGACCATTTTAATCAATCAGACCTCTGTCCACGTATATAAAAATGCCGGGGATGCCAAGCGTGATGATGAAACGATTGAGGTCCGGATAGATGCTATCGTGAAAACTAAAGCGGAAACCGAGGCCATTGGCATTTCTGTTGGAGATTTTGTCTCCTTTGAACCGAGAGTGGAAGTGACGGATACAGGCTTTTTGAAATCAAGGCATTTGGATGATAAAGCTAGCGTTGGCATCCTTCTTCATATCATTGACCTCATTTCCGCAGGAAAGATAAAACTGGCATATACGACCCATTTCCTGATTTCCAACAATGAAGAAATCGGCTATGGCGGAAATTCCAATATCCCTGAGAAAACAGTCGAGTATCTAGCTGTCGATATGGGCGCGATCGGTGATGGACAAACGACGGATGAATTCAGCGTTTCCATTTGCGCAAAAGACTCCTCGGGTCCTTATCATTATAAACTGCGCCAGCATCTGGTCTCGCTTGCCCAAGCAAATGCTGTCGACTACCGAGTAGATATTTATCCATATTATGGATCGGACGCTTCCGCTGCGATCCGGGCAGGATATGATGTCGTACATGGCCTGATCGGACCGGGAATCGATGCTTCACATGCCTTCGAGCGGACACATGTCTCTTCATTAAAGCATACAGCCAATCTGATTTTGCATTATATCCAATCAGAGTCAGTATAATCGTGAGAAAAGCCCGCACTCCTATAATAGTAGTGCGGGCTTTTCTTGTTTTTTAGTGATATTTTCATTATAGTCGTGAATTTTGGTGTTTTACACGGTCATTTACTCGTGAATTTCGATCAAATACTCGTGAGTTTCGGTGTTTTACTCGTGAATTTTGGCCATTTACTCGTGAGTTTGAGCGTAATACTCGTCAATTGGCGTAAGTACAAAAATAAAGATTTATAATGATAATTCTTGTGGAGGTTCACCATTGTTGTTCATCAACCGGATGCTTTCCGGCTTAATTTGCAGAATTAAATAATTTGGATCTTTAGGCCCTTCGAACCACTTTTCAAATGATTCATTCCATAATTTATCTTTCAGTTCCTGTGAATCGTTTATTTTCGTGGTACCTGAGATCTCCAGGTAAGAATCACCCAATCCTTCATTATCATAGCCAATCAGGATATGAACATTAGGGTTCTTTTCAATTTCGTCGATTTTTTCCGTCTTTCCACTCGTGGGTGTGTATAAAGTTAATTCATCATTAAAAAATGTCATATAGCGTGAATGTGGTTTGTTGTTTTCAACTGAAGATAAAACTCCTATTTTATGATCACGGATGATGTTCAATACTTTTTCTTTTATTTGGTTTTGGCTCATTTTTGACACTCCTTTTATTTTTTACTTTATTACTTTTCCTCTTTTTTCATTAAGTTAAACAAAATTATGCAGTTTGCCATTTTTATGAATGAATACCGAAAGAAGTTGCCATACTAGTCATTATGTGTTCTGTTTAGAGCAATTTCATGATGTGAATCCATTTGTAAAGGTGAGTATGATGAATGAATTGTGGTGAATTACTTATCATTGGCGGGGCAGAGGATAAGTGCCTTGAAGGTGAAGTATTAAATAAATTTGTCGAGCTTGCTACCCATAGCAAAGGCGGAATAGGAATATTGCCTACAGCGAGTGAAATTCCTGAGGAAGTGAGTACAGAGTATATCAAGATTTTCAGGGATTTAGGTGTGGACAGGGTGGAAGTGATCAAGCTGGATTCAAGGCAGGATGCAAACGATCCGGCAATTTGTGAACAGCTTGCATCTTTTTCCGCCATCTTCATTTCAGGGGGAAACCAAAGCCGACTGTCTGAACTGATTGGAAAAACAAAGTTCCACGATGCCCTTTCTAAAGCCTGGCATGAAGGAATGGTGATAGCAGGGACAAGTGCTGGTGCTTCGATTTTAGGTAAGTATATGATCGTTGCTGCTGACACGATGCTGAATGACAATAAGTTAAAGGTTGAAATTGGCGTAGGTTTCGGCTTTCTGGACGGACTGATAATCGATCAACACTTTTCCCAGCGTGGCCGGTTTGATCGTCTGTTAAGTGCAATAGCAGGTAAAAAGGAAATTATGGGTATTGGCATTGATGAAAATACAGCAATTTTAGTTAAAGACGGTCATTTTGAAGTAGTCGGCCAACATCAAGTATTGGTTCTTGATGGCAGCACCAGTGATTATATAAATATCACATCTTCTGATAATGGAAGTGAAGAGTTGACTCTTTCGGGATTCAACCTTCATGCACTAACCAGGGGATACCGTTTTGACCTGCTTACAAGGAAATTGTTGATGAAAAAGGGGATCCAACAATGAAGATCAATCGAGTCCGTTATTTAAAAGGACCTAATTATTTTGCTTATACACCTACGATTTGCATTGAATTGGATATAGGGGAACTGGAACAGAAACCATCTGATTCAATACCTGGATTCAATGAAAAATTGTTAAAGGTGCTCCCGAACTTGGGAAGCCATACATGTTCAAAAGGGTATCGAGGCGGATTCGCCGAAAGGCTGAGAAAAGGAACATGGATGGGACATATATTGGAGCATATGACGATTGAGCTTCAAAACTTGGCTGGAATCGAAGCCATTCGGGGAAAAACGATAATGATGGAAAAGAAGGGTTTTTATTATGTTACCTTTGACTATCAGGAGCCTCACTCAGGTCTTCAAGCTTTTTTAGCAGCAAAAGATATCGCGGAAGCCATCCTGAATGGTGAAAAACTTATAAATGTACAATCTTATGTAAAACAAATAGAGCAGTTATATTATAAAAATAAACTGGGGCCAAGTACCGAAGCCATTTTTAAGGCAGCGCAAGCAAAAGATATCCCTGTCGAGCGAATGGGTGATGAAAGCTTATTGCGTTTAGGAACAGGTGCAAGGCAGAAGTATGTCCAGGCGACAATCTCTAGCCAGACTTCGAATCTTGCGGTTGAGAATTCATGTGACAAAGCATTGACCAAATCCATTTTAAGAGGATGTGGCCTCCCTGTACCTGAAGGGGAAGTTGCCCATTCCATTGAAGATATCTTTGCCTCGGCGGACAGGCTGGGTTTTCCACTGGTCATAAAACCGTATAATGGGAGACAGGGTCAGGGTGTCATCACCCATATCAAAAATAAGGATGAGCTATTCAATGTAATCAATTGTTTGGAGTTGCATGTAGAGAAGTATATTATCGAACGGCATATTGAAGGACATGATTATCGGTTACTGATAGTTAATGGAGAACTTATCGCCGCCAGTTTGAGGCTTCCACCCTATGTTATTGGCAATGGCAAGGAAACGATACGCAGTTTGATAGAAAAGGAAAATTGTAATGATTTGCGGGGAGAAGGTCATGAAAAGCCGATGTCAAAAATCCCACTTACACATACCGTGACGTGTTACTTGGAAAAATCGAATCGGACACTCGATACGATTCCGAATCAAGGGGAATTGGTTCAAGTTGTCGGCAATGCAAATCTTTCGACTGGCGGAAAGGCAATCGATGTAACGGACCAGGTTCATCCGACCATTAAGAATATGGCTGTTGCAGCTGCGAAAGCGATTGGTTTGGATATCGCCGGAATAGATTTTATTTGTGAGGATATATCAAAACCGATCGAACATTCAAGGACTGCAATTATTGAAGTGAATGCTGCACCGGGAATTCGAATGCAT
Source organism: Bacillus sp. ISL-78 (assembly GCF_018613455.1). Taxonomy (NCBI): domain Bacteria; kingdom Bacillati; phylum Bacillota; class Bacilli; order Caryophanales; family Bacillaceae; genus Bacillus; species Bacillus sp. ISL-78. The sequence continues at coordinate 103,252 of NZ_JAGGQC010000003.1, read as the reverse complement.
CATTATCCGAGTGAAGGGAAAAAAAGGGATGTAGGCAAAGCCATTGTCGATTATTTATTTCCAACCAGGGAAGAGGCGGCTATACCGATCATTGCAGTGACCGGAACAAATGGCAAGACGACAACAACCCGATTGATTCATTATTTTCTTACTAATGAAAAAACAAAAGTTGGGATGACAAATTCTGATGGAGTATATATCGGCGATGAGGTATTGGATCACGGTGACTGCAGCGGCCCTGTCAGTGCAAGAATGGTATTGGCCCATCCTGAAGTCGATATTGCCGTATTGGAAACGGCCCGTGGCGGGATTCTGCGTGAAGGTCTTGCTTTTCGTAAATGTAATGTGGGGATCATCACCAATGTAAGTGAGGATCACCTCGGCCGTGATGGAATCGATACATTGGATGATCTCATTAAATTAAAGAGGCTGGTAGCTGAAGTCGTAATGAAAACAGGCTATTGTGTACTGAATGCAGATGATCCGAATGTAGCTGCCATGAACGCTTATACAGATGGGGAGGTCATTTACACCTCTACAGATGCCACCCAGCCTCACGTGAAAGCTGCGATAGATAAGGGATGTAAAGTTTGGTACGTCAATGAAAAAGGCGTCATTTGTCATTCAGCTGATGGAGTCATCCATCCATTTATGGATTGCACCATGGTTCCAATTACGATCTCCGGCATGGCGCGTCATAATATCGCCAATTTACTTCAGGCGTTAGCCGCAGCCGAAACACAAGGCATTTCCATGGAAGAACTAAGAAGGAAGGCTGCCACATTTATGCCTGATACGAATTTGTCCAAAGGACGGTTCAATTTGAAAAAGTTGAAAGAGCGCACGATCATCATCGACTATGCTCATAATGAAGCGGGATTGAAGGCCATATTCGAAACGGTCAGTGCCTATAACAAAAATCATCTTATCACTGTTTTGGCAGGGCCAGGGGACCGTATTGATGAAGAACTTATCAGACTCTCCAAGGTAGCGGCCATTAATTCCGATCTGTTCATCATTAAAGAAGACGATGATTTGCGGGGAAGGGAGCCGTTAGAAGTAGCCGGGCTGCTTCAGGATGCTGCGGTAGAAGCTGGGTTACAAAAAGATCGGACATTCATCGAACCGAATGAATTGGACGCATTCATAAAAGCCTGGGAGAAGTCACAACCGGGTGACCTATTATTGTTCTTTTACACGGATTTCGAATATGTAGAGCGATTTTTCGAAAAGGTTTCAACAAATCCATTGCCGAAGAAATAAAACAAAGTGATCTCACCCTGGAAATCCCATCGCTTTCCAGTGCAAGTGGAAAATGAAAGTATGAAAAAAGCTAATCCAAGTGGATTAGCTTTTTTTCATGACCGTTTCATTTGCAGCCGGGACAGCGGTATGGTCTTTTTTATATATTCGCTGAAGCACGATTGACTGAACAATCATGAATATACCACCGATTGACCAATATAGTGGCAATGCAGCAGGAGCAGAGAAAGAAATGAATAAGATCATTGCTGGTGAGAGCAAGCTCATCATCTTCATTTGTTTCTGCTGTTCTTCCGGCATTTGTCTCACGGAAATGACCGATTGGAAGTAATAAATGACACCAGCGATTATCGCCATGGCAATATTCGGCTGACCTAGGCTGTACCAAAGGAAACTATGGGTCGCAATTTCATGGGAACCTTGAATTGCATAATAAAAGCCCATTAGGATTGGCATTTGAATTAACAGCGGCAGACAGCCCATGTTTAAAGGATTGACTCCATGTTTTTGGTAAAGCTGCATCATTTCCTGCTGAAGGGCCTTTTGTTTAGCGGGATCTTTCGTCTCTTTGATTTTCTGCTGGATTGCTGTCATTTCCGGTTTCAGCCCACTCATCTTCGTCTTCATGCTAAGCTGTGTTTTGTATTGTTTGGCAGTCAGTGGTAGCAAAACAAGGCGAATCAAAAATGTCATCATGATGATGCTTAAACCATAGTTGCCATTAAATAAACCAGCATTGAATTCCAGCATTTTTGTCATGGGGTTAACCAATGCAGTATGAAATGGGCCGCTCGTTGCTGCTGAGCAACCAGTCATAAGGGTCGTTGCCAAAAATAGGACGGCAATTAAAAACATGTTTTTCTTCTTCAATATAATTTCCTCCTCGAATTGTTATTGTTTAAACAACTAGAAGGAGGCTTGGCTCATCGGAATCATCTGGTGAATCTTTTTGCCGGATAAATGTGAAAAAGCGCTGTGCACCGCGCCAATCAAAGGTGCTGCCTGTATGAACAGGGGATTTGCTTTTATCTGTATGAACGGAAGCTTGATATTTGTCATTCAAGAGCGATTGCTTTTTATTTAAGAAGTAAAACGCGGCCAGTGGAAAGACAAAGGTAAATAAGTAACCTGCCCATACCGCATGGCGAACGGTTTGATAATCGAATTCTAATAATAATTCCCACATAGGAATCCCTCGTTTTTTCTAAGATAAGAAAATTTGTCCAAAAATGATTTAGGGCCTAACATGACTATTGACCATATTTAAATCATTAACAACACTATATCAATTCTAGGGCAAGAAAGCTAAAAAATATAGGGGTTTTTTCAAAAAATAAACAGGGAATATTTTCTGATGCATTAATTTCAAAAATAGATTGAATGGAAATCAAATTCGAGACTGTTCAGAGCAGAGGCTGTACAAATGGTCATTCGTCTACATACGGATAAATGGAAGTTCAATTATGAGGTGAAAAGGTATGAAACCCTACGATTCATTCAATCAACAAAACGACCATAACGGTAATGAACGAAATGCACATCTCCGAAATATGGGCAAACATTTCATGGCAGGGGCATATCCATTTGAGAATCAGATGATGGATGTAAGGACTCCTCCTGGCCCGCCTGGTCCGTCCTACGGAGGGGGCCAGCCACCGCCTCGGCCGCCGTACGGAGGAGGACCGCCTCATATAGCTCCGCTATTATTCACTCCACAACTTCATGAAGGAATGTATAAGGCAATGGATACTATGTCAATGAAAGGGTGCTTATACAAACATACGTATATTTGGCTTAAGAATGGCCGTTCATTTTGGTTTTACCCAACATATGTCGGATATAATTCAGTGGCAGGTTATCGTTGGAGACGAAGTCAACAGCGATGGGCCTATTATGGAACGGACGCGCATGAAATACAATACTTTCATTGTTTTTAAAAAAACAAAAAACAATCCGCATTTGCGGATTGTTCAAAATGTACAAATTTGGACATAGATTGGAACGTAGGGCACTCGCTTTCCGCGGACGGTCCGGACTCGGCGCACTTGCGCCTTTGGGGTCCCCCTTGAACTCGATATTCCCGCAGGAGTCTCGCACACCCGCTCCAATCAACTATTTTTTTGCTTAAATTCTTTTGTTCCTAACCTTTAAACAAAATTTCAAAGGGAATTTTAAAAGGGATTCGGAGTGGTCTCACCCTGAACCGTGTAAAGAACTAGTTATCACTATCATTCAAAGATTCAATCCAAAAAATAATCTGGAAAATCGGAAATGATCCCATCTACCTGCATCATTTTGAACATGCGTATTTGTTTTTTATTGTTGACGGTCCATGTAAATACTTTCATCCCGTGCTTTTGGATTCGCTTTTGCAGCTTCGTACTCAAAATCGTTTGTTTTGGATTCAAAAATGATGCAAACTTGGCAATCTCTTTTATTTTTTGGTCATTGATTCGCCGTTTTATCAAAACGCCCACTTGTATGTCAGGCATTAATTGATGAAACCTTTTCATCGATTCCATATCGAACGAATGAACCATTATCTTATTTTTACTTGTTGAACATTCTTGGAATTCACCTAATTCTTCGGCAAGTTTCACTTCTATGCCGGGATAAGCAGAGGGATGTTTCAATTCGATTAAAATTCCGGCTTCAGACCCGAAATTCTCCAATACTTCCCTTAGTAAAGGAATCCTTTCGTTTTTATAGCGAGAATGATACCAGCTTCCTGCATCCAGTTCCTTTAATTCGGCTGCCGTGTAATCACGGAGATTCCCTTTGCCGTTTGTGGTTCGATCCAAGGTGGGATCATGATGAACAACAAGGACATCATCTTTACTGAGATGGATATCCACTTCCAGGAAATCAGCTCCCAATTCAATGGCTTTTTTATATGATGCCATTGTATTCTCGGGGCAATATCCAGATGCACCCCGATGTCCAATTTTAATGGGGGAATGCTCCATCATTAAGCTTTCAGGGAAATCACTTTTTGATCTTTTAGCGTAGAGAGCGAACAGGACAAGCATGGTTATCACGATAATAAGAAAAAATGCGGTCATCTTTCACACTCCTATCAGGCACAATGATTAAAAGTTAGCAGGACAGTCTCATTTCATAATATTACATGCTGGGCAGGAAAAAATCATGTTTTACACAATGTTATCATCCGACTTAAAGGATTTATTGGAAAGGTATGGAATACATATAATTTAAGTATCAGTAAGGAGGGAAAGCAGATGGAATTGCAGGTGAAACCGAAGTCTAAAAAATGGAAGGGGAATTTTGGTTTATATTTTTCCCTTCCCATTCTCTCTTGGGCGTTTTACGATTTTGCCAATACGATTTTTTCTTCTAATATCAATACGATTTTCTTTCCATTCTTTCTCCAGGAACAGATTGGGGAAAATGCCGTTCTTGATCAGATTGCGAGTACCTTCATCTCCTACGCTAATGCGATTGCCAGTTTGTTTCTCGTTTTGTTTTCCCCGCTGTTCGGTGTCATGATCGATCGAACGGGAAAAATGAAAAAATACATTATGATTTTCACACTCATTTCCGTTGTATGTACATTTTTAATGGGGGTATTCGGAGGAATGCCGTTGGATGGAAAGATTCTGGGCATTCCCGTTTCATTGGCGATCGTCATTCTTTTATTTGTGATAGCAAAGTTTTTCTATCATTCGAGTCTGGTTTTCTATGATACGATGATGAGCGATTTAGGCACGAAACAGCAATTGCCGCTTATATCAGGATTTGGCGTGGCGGTAGGCTATCTTGGAACGTTAGTGGGACTGTCAATCTATCCATTCATAAATAAAGGGAGTTCACATGAAGCCTTCATTCCCACTGCCATTTTATTTCTGGTTTTTTCCCTTCCCTTATTCTTTTTTTTAAAAGAGTCCCCAAAACAGCAAAAAGCGAAAGAACCTTTTTTATCAGGTTATAAGGAAATTAAATCAACATTTAAAGAGATGCGATCCTACCGATCGGTTTTTACATTCATGATTGCTTATTTCTTTTTAAATGATGCAATTGCGACCACTATAGGCATGATGGCCGTATATGCCAAGACTGTTGTTGGATTTTCCTCCAGCGGATTCATTTTTCTTTACCTGGTATCGACAGTATCGAGCATTGCCGGATCGTTTCTGTTTGGATACATCACGCAGTCGAAGGGACCGCGGCTGGCTGTAACGTATGTGGGAGTTCTGCTCTTGGTCGCTTTATTTATAGCGGTCTTCGCACAAACCGCCCTATGGTTCTGGGTTGCAGGGAGTATGTTCGGCATTTCGCTAGGTTCGATGTGGGTGACTTCACGGACGTATATCATTGAATTGACTCCTGACGAGAAGAGGGGGCAATTTTTTGGACTATTTGCATTCTCTGGAAAGGTCTCTTCAATAATCGGTCCGCTTTTATATGGAACGATCACGTTGATATTCCACGACCTCGGTACATTGGCGAGCCGGATGGCACTAGGGTCATTGATCATCATGGCGATAATAGGTCTTGGCTTTCTTTTGAAACTGAAGGGATTGGAAGAGGTGAAATAAGAAAAAGGGACTGGAGCCGGCCTTAATGCCGTATCCAGTCCCTTGCAAAAACGTTATACCAAAATCAAGGTGACATCGACGTTCCCGCGTGTTGCTTTTGAATAGGGGCAGATCATGTGTGCTTTTTTGGCGAAGTCTTCGGCTTCTTCCCTGCTTAGGTCGGGAATCGAAACATCCAACCTGACCGCCAATTTAAAACCGCCGTCATCCTCATCTTTACCGATCGTGACATTTGCAGTCACGGATGTATCGGCCTTTTTCTTTTCTTTTTGCAGAACAAGATTCAAGGCACTGTCAAAACATGCCGCGTAACCGGCTGCGAATAACTGTTCAGGGTTTGTGGCGCGCTCACCGGAACCACCTAATTCCTTCGGTGACCTCACATCGAAATCCAGAATCCCGTCCTCTGATTTAATATGTCCTTCCCGACCACCGTGTACGGTAACTGTAGCTGTATATAATGGTTTCAATGAAAACAACTCCTTTATTATTCTTACTATCATTACTTCCCTGCTGTAAGTCTTGTTAAACAAAATGAAAGCGAGTATTGTTTGAAAATGGTATTAAATTGGTTTTAAATTGGAAGATATTGTTTTATAATGTACTGTATTAGGAGATGTAATACACCCATTGCAAGGAGGGTTTATGATGTTTGAGTTGGATGTTCAAAGTGGAAAGCCGGTATATGAGCAATTGATGGATAAGTTAAAGGAACTAATGATCAATGAAGTTTTACAGGAACATAATCAGCTCCCATCCATCCGAATATTGGCTCAGGAATTGACCATCAATCCAAATACGATCCAGAAAGCTTACAAGCAGCTGGAATCTGACGGGTTTATATATACCTTACCAGGCAAAGGGAATTTCGTGGCACCTCCTAAATCCTTCAAAAATTCATTGAAGAAAGAAGAGATCAGAAACGAGCTTTCAAAGGTACTCGCTGAAGCTCTGTATATCGGAATCGATAAACATGAAATTTATAGAATGATAAAGGAAATCAGTCCATTGGCAAAGGGGGGGGATTCATGATTGAATTAAAACAGGTGAGTAAATTATATGAAGGAAAAGAAGCAATCAAAAACGTCACCTTGGTCATACAAAAAGGCTCCATATTCGGGTTATTAGGTTCAAATGGGGCGGGGAAAACGACTCTCTTAAAAATGCTTTCAGGCAACCTGATACAGGATGCAGGTGAAGTTCTTATTGATGGATCATATGTGTTTGAAAACCGGGAAGTGAAAAATCGTTGTTTCTTCCTTCCTGATACGCCTTATTTCCTGGCTAACTATACGATCACACAAATGGCAGGTTTTTATAGCCATATTTATAGCGAGTGGAATCAAGAACGTTTCCATCAATTACAGGAAGTATTCCCGATACCCGTCCAAAATAAAATACATAAACTATCGAAGGGGATGCAGAGACAGGTTGCTTTTTGGCTAGCACTCTCGACGATGCCGGAAGTTCTAATATTGGATGAACCGTTTGATGGATTAGATCCGGTCATGCGAAAAAATGTGAGGCAGTTGTTGATTCAGGATGTTTCGGAAAGGGATATGACGATTTTACTATCGTCCCATAATCTCCGGGAAATTGAAGATTTAGCCGATCATGTAGGGATTTTGCATAAGGGTGAGCTTGTTATCCAAAAGGTTTTGAATGACTTGAAAGCTGATGTACATAAAGTGCAAATTGCCTTTAAGTATAAAATTCCCCATGGTTTATACCGCGGAATTCAGATCCTTAACAAGGAAAGACGCGGCAGCGTGATCGTTTGTATCGTTAAAGGTAGTGAAGCCATGATTAAATCGCATTTTAATCAGTTTCAGCCGGAAATATTAGATATTCTCCCCCTTACTCTAGAGGAGATATTCATTTATGAAATGGGGGATATCGGTTATGTCATCCAGAATAACCTGGTTTAATAGGGAACTGATTATCTATATTTTCAGAAGCACTGGCTGGATTGGTTTCCTATATCTTGTAGGCCTCATATTTGCGCTGCCTCTGAAAATGTTAGCGATTATCTTGAATGGGAACAATGAATATGTGGAATTCGAAAACCTTTTTTCCTGTCAGCAGAAGATACAATTTGTCTTGGTCATCGTTATTCCAGTATTACTTGCCATCTTCCTTTTTCGGTTTTTACAAATGAAACAAGCCTCAGACTTCATTCATAGTTTACCGATTACGAGACGCAGCATCTACGTTCATATGATTGGAACGGGAATTGGTTTCATGGGTTTGCCGATTTTACTTACAGGTTCAATATTGATATTATTTCATTCGGCAATTGATATAGAACGGCTATATTCCATGACGGATATATGGTCTTGGATGGGGACCACATTCATTTTGGAAGCTTTGATCTTTTCTGTTGCCGTTTTACTTGGAATGGTTACGGGATTATCAGCCTTTCAAGGAGTGCTGACCTATATTTTTCTTACTTTGCCGGTGGGGCTTTTTGTTTTGTTTGCAGCCAATGTGAAATTTTTGATAGCAGGATTTTCTGCAGAGTATTATCTAAGTGCCAATATGAATGGCATCTCCCCATTATTAGCAGCAACGGAGATGGAAAAAATCACGTTCTTCTCTATTAATACATTAATTTATAGTATATTAACCTTTCTATTTCTGATCAGCTCTCTTTTTCTCTATGAGAGGAGAAAGCTGGAGCATGTGTCGCAGGCATTTGTTTACCCGAAGATTAAGCCAGTGTTTAAATTCGGCCTGACATTATGCATGATGCTGTTTACAGGGCTTTATTTTAGCGAAACGACAGGCGAATCTGGGTGGATTTTTTTTGGATATACGGTGGGTTCTTTGCTTGGATATTATTTAGGGGAAATCGTCCTGCAAAAGACTTGGCGAATACGGGTCAACCTGAAAGGTTATGTAGCATTTATAGCGGCTGTCATTGTGCTGGCACTCATTATAAAAATAGATCCCCTTCAGTATAAGACCAAGATTCCTGATGAAAAGATGATTAGCCAAATTTATATTGGTGATTCTCCTTTATTTTTTGATGGCGATGACACTTCGAATAGTGCTTCCACTTATCTTAAAGAGAAGGAAAATATTGAAGCGATCAGGTTATTGCATCAGGAGATCATCGATAAGGGCAAAAAGGTTTCCATTGGTGAATGGAATGATGGTCAATCCGTATTTCTTATGTATGAACTCAAGAATGGAAAACGGTTAGCAAGAGAGTATCATTTACAGAATTACGACTCATACATGCCGCTATTGGCAAAAATATATGAGTCGAATGAATATAAAAAAATGGTTAATCAGGTATTGAATGTTTCCGCTGAAGACGTTTCTAAAATCAAGATAACGGCGAGCGGCCAAGTGGACAAATCCATAACGATTACGGACCGCCACCAGCTGGAATCTGCAGTGAAGGCATTGTCGGAGGATCTGAATAATCAATCTTTCGCGCAAATGACTTCTTCTTTTGGTGATTACGCCTCCATAGAGATTCTTTTGAAAAATAACAAAACCATTTATATGAATTGGGACTCTTCATATTCTCAGTTTTCTGAATGGATGGTTAGTACCGGACAATCGGAACAAGCGCGGTTAATGGCTGATGATATTTCTTATATCCTGGTTGCGAAGTCCGAATCAAAAATTTATCACACGAATTCTGAAAGTGAACTTGCACAGCAGATTGAACAACAGCCAAATCGCTTGAAAATTAAGAACGCTTCTGAAATCGAGACAGCCATTGATAATGCCCAAATTGATTGGAGCGGGGAGTATTTAGCTGCCTTTTATTATAAAGAAAGCTGAGATGTGGACATCAAGAGTTTTTCTGGCGAACTTGTTCCTGATTTCATTTTGGGTCATTTTAATGAAAAATAACGTGAATATTTCGCATGTACACATAAAGGAAAGGATGCCGCCCAATATGGGCGGCATCCTTTTGCATTGCCTATCAATTATGTTTGTGTATCAATGCTTTAGAGTTTTACGACGTTTTTAGCTTGAGGTCCGCGGTTTCCTTCTTCGATCTCAAATTCAACCTCTTGACCTTCATCAAGGCTTTTGTAACCTTCTCCTTGAATGGCGGAAAAATGTACGAAAACATCATCTCCGTTTGGTACTTCGATGAAACCAAATCCTTTGTCACTATTGAACCATTTCACTTTACCTGTTACTGTCATTCGATGAATCCTCCTAAAAAGTTAAAAAATATTAATGGTGATGATTTTACCTAGATGGAAAAATCAATTTCACACATTATCCAACACCCTCATTCAAGTAAAATTATAATACGGCGATGCTTGATAATATGTGAAAGCCTACAGGGAAAATTACCACAATAACCTCTGGAACAATTTCCAGTTTTTTAGTATATACCCACCTTTATAAAGGATAAAACAAATGAAAGTAATTTATACATTCCCATTTGGGGAAAATAATATTAGATAGGTTTTATATGGGGAAATATAACGATATTGTTGCGCGGAATTTTCCTTGATTGAAATTTGACTGGGGATTCCATGTCCAATATGAAATGCCTTTATGGTTGAAATCAGGAAAACAATTTGGCATTAAAGTTTTCTGCGAAAATAATCGGGTATAGGATAAGAAAGAAAGGACTGATGAAAAATGAAGAAATTATTAAAAAGGGCTCTCATTTTTGCTGCTCCAATCATATTCAAGGAAGTAAAAAAACGCTGGAAGAACAAGCGGAGTCAAAAAACGTTTAAAACTGCAAGGTAAATGAATAAACCATGAATAAATGAACGGTAATCATATGGATAAAGATAAGGGGCGCTGCTTAAGCGTCTTTTGTTTTGCCATCTGAACAAATCCCCTAATGGGTGTTTCATTCACCTCTACATCTTTCCTTCATATCGTGTTAAAATAGAAAGGTTGATTGAAATGAATGCTGAGTAGCCAATGCTTAAGCCTTATGATATATTTCTTCTTACATATATTGTGTATGATCAGGATTTTTGCATACAAAGAAAGGTTGCCATTCCAATGTAAAAAATACAGTAAACCTCCTATAAATTTTTTTATCGATGACTCCAATAATGAAAGGAACATATTATGACTAATTTAAAAGACGAGGTTCAATCCCGACGGACCTTCGCAATCATCTCTCACCCGGATGCCGGGAAAACGACTTTGACAGAAAAATTATTGCTGTTTGGCGGCGCGATCCGCGATGCCGGAACAGTTAAAGCTAGAAAAACAGGGAAGTATGCAACCAGTGACTGGATGGAAATTGAAAAGCAACGGGGAATTTCCGTTACATCTTCAGTCATGCAATTCGATTATGATGACTTCCGTGTCAATATTCTCGATACACCGGGCCACCAAGATTTCAGTGAAGACACATATCGTACACTGATGGCCGTTGATAGCGCCGTGATGATCATCGACTCGGCAAAAGGTATCGAGGATCAAACGGTTAAATTATTCAAAGTATGCCGGATGAGGGGTATACCGATTTTCACTTTTATCAATAAAATGGACCGACAAGGTAAAACGCCGCTCGAATTGCTTGCCGAACTTGAAGAGGTATTAGGAATAGAAACATATCCAATGAACTGGCCGATCGGGATGGGAAAAGACTTCGTGGGCATTTACGACAGGTTCAACAATCGGATTGAACAGTTCAAAACTGAAGGGGAAGAGCGTTTCCTTCCGTTGAATGAAGATGGTGAACTCGAAGTGGATCATAAACTTAAGGATTCCCAGTTATATGAGCAAACTTTGGAAGAAATCATGCTGTTGACGGAAGCGGGTAACCAATTCTCTGAAGAAAACATTGCGAATGGAAAACTTAGTCCTGTATTTTTCGGAAGTGCTTTAACGACATTCGGTGTTCAGACGTTTTTGGATGCTTATCTGAAGTTTGCACCAGCTCCACAAGCACGGATGACAACGTCAGGTGAAATGGATCCTGTCAGCAATGATTTTTCCGGTTTCATCTTCAAGATCCAGGCGAACATGAACCCAAAACACCGTGACCGAATCGCCTTCCTTCGCATATGCTCCGGTAAATTCGAGCGGGGAATGAGCGTCAACTTGAGCAGGACAGGGAAACCGATCAACCTTTCTTCCTCTACCCAATTCATGGCTGATGATCGAAACACGGTAAATGAAGCGGTAAGCGGAGATATCATCGGTTTATATGATACTGGTAATTATCAAATTGGCGATACGATTACCACAAGCAAAGACATGTTTCAGTTTGAAAGGCTGCCTCAGTTTACGCCGGAACTATTCATGAGGGTAACAGCTAAAAACGTCATGAAACAGAAACATTTCCATAAGGGTATTAACCAACTTGTACAAGAAGGGGCAATTCAGCTCTTCAAAACGGTTAGGATGGAAGAATATCTGCTTGGTGCGGTTGGGCAGCTTCAATTTGAAGTATTCGAGCATCGAATGAGGAACGAGTACAATGTTGAAGTAGTGATGGAGCGCATGGGCAGCAAGATTACACGCTGGGCTGAAGATGAAAAACTTGATGAAAATCTTCATAGCTCAAGAAGCATCCTTGTTAAGGACCGGTTTGATAAATATGCATTCTTATTTGAAAATGAGTTTGCACTTCGTTGGTTCCAAGATAAAAATCCTGAAGTGGAATTATATAATCCAATGGATTTGAAATAATGAAGAAGCCCGTGTTCTATACACGGGCTTTCAGTTTATAGATAAAAGGGGTTCGGAATTAAAAAATTCTGAACCCCTTTTGAAATTCCCTTTGAATTTTCGCCTAAAGTTAAGAGATTGCGGCTCTACGAGCTCACATGTTAGGCCATTTATGGACCTCGCCATGTCCAATTGGCCATCTTCTTTAAATTAATGGCAGCGAAAGTAAGCATCGCCTGCATTGACAATTTTTTATGTCCCCTTAAAGTAGTCCAACGCATACAATGCTTTTCTTTTGCATCTGCGAATACACGCTCAATCGTTTCATTACGTTTTGATACTTCTATTTTAAGACAAAAATGACTCTAGGCAAAAGTGTTCTATCTAAAAGGTAAGACAAAGTTGATTGGAACGGAAGGTACGAGACTCCTGCGGGAAAAGCGCGTCTAGGGGAGACCCCGCAGGCGAAAGCCGAGGAGGCTCCCCGACCGCCCGCGGAAAGCGAGTGCCTGTAGTGGAAATCAACGTCCAAATTGTACAGGCCATAAAAATAGACAAACTCGATTTTCATCGAGTTTGTCTACAGTCTATAAAGCCCGTGTTTTATACACGGGCTTTTTCCTTTATCTGGGGCATTGTTTAAATATCGAAAGGGTTTTTTGATAGTACCTTAAACATGGTTCCATACTAGGGAAAATGACGACCCTTAATGGTCAAAAAGTCTAGATAGGGTAGAAGATAAAAAATCAATCGGGCTTCGACTTAACCTGGAAAACAAAATCACTAGGCTGAGTAACAGCTTGGTACATTGGGTCAGTAACCCCTGACATTTGGGATGTAAATCATTTTAATCAATAGTTTAACTGAAAAACTCCGGATAGTGGAGGTTGTTCAGCTTGTAGAATAAGGTCCCTTTTAGGGTCTAAATCTGCAAGCTTTTTTGTGAAATCAAAAATAACAGATTCCAGATAAAAGTAATAATTCTATGTTTAGGCCATTTTACACAATTGATGACTAAGTCTAACCTTGAGTACTCTCTTTATTACTTTGTTGATTTGAAATCTGTTGAAAATGCGTGTATTTTAATCATTCCTCCTGTTTTAAACATGTCGATTTTAGATATACGGAAACATGGGGATAGAAGATGGTATACAGCTGTATTTTTGAAAATTAAATAGTAACTAATTGGAAAGGTTAAATAAGAAAATCATAGTAACTTCGAGCATTGTAAGAATTGCTGGGATATTCCGCTAAACTTCTTATGAACTGCATAATGCTAATAGAAAACTTGTGGATTTAACCTTGGTGCAGGAGTAGTATAGCAAAAATCACTTATATTGAACTATCGAGGTAAGTTGTTGTTAAGACATTAAAGGGGAATAATTAATTTATATCCGAGCCTACGAAGGTATAGTCTGTTTTTTTTATTTGGAAAATATTGCGGTTGAATCAGTGTTTTTAAGGATAACATTAGCAAATGGTTAGGTTATATATATCTTCTCTCAATTGATTTAAATCACTTGGCTACCTTTTTGAACTTGATACAGTACCGAATAATTGTGTGATGTAAGCAAAATGAACATACTTAACATAAAAGTATCCCTTAAAGTTAATAGAGTTTTTAGACCAAAGAGGTGTGTAGAAGTGAAGAAAGGTAAATGGAGTCTACAGTTTACTATTATGATACTGGTGTGTGGGGTAGTAGCCCTCTCATTATTCATTACAGATATTCTCATTAGCCAAACAGTTGCAGATACTATAGAAAAGAGCCAGACTGAAAAAGCAGTAAACGTAGCACGCATGGCAGCGCAAACTCCGCTTGTAATCGAAACGTTAAGTGGAAGTGAGAACAATAAGGAAGTTCAGCAATTTACCAATAGGATAAAAAAATCGACAGATGTAGAATTTGTAGTAATAATCGATAATAATGGAATTCGGAAAACTCACCCCGATCCAAGTAAAATAGGAAAAAAATTTGTTGGAGGGGATGAGAAAGATGTGTTAAGAGGTAGAGAGCACATTTCTATTTCCAAAGGAACTTTAGGCAGGTCTTTGCGTTCTTTCACCCCTGTTTATAATTCAGAGGGTAATCAAATTGGAGCCGTGGTGGTCGGTATTTCCCTTCAAAAAGTTAATGAAGCTGTTTTAAAAAGCCGTTTTAATATTTATGTAGGAACAGTTTTTGGAATATTAACCGGAATTGCCGGCGCAATACTTTTGGCAAGGTATATTAAGAAAATATTATTTGGGCTGGAACCTTTTGCTATTGCGAAGGTTTTAAAAGAGCGAAATGCCATTTTACAATCAGTTCGAGAGGGAATCATAGCGGTAGATCAGAGTTCAACCATTACTCTCGTAAACAAAGCAGCTTTAAAGATATTTAAGAAAGCGGGCATTAATGAAAATCCAACGGGTAAAAAGGTAACTGGTTATATGCCTGACGCAAACCTGGATAGAATCCTGGAGACCGGAAAAGTCGAATTAGATAAAGAGCAGGATTTAAAAGATAGTGTCTTACTAGTGAATAGGGTACCAGTATTTGTGAAGGATGAAATCGTAGGGGCCGTGGCTACATTTCGTGATAAAACAGAAATACATATGCTGGCGGAACAGCTGACTGGAGTCCGCTTATACGCTGAATCGTTAAGGGCCCAGTCGCACGAATTCATGAACAAACTTCATGTAATACTTGGTATGGTGCATATGCATTATTATGATCAGCTTGCAGCATATATTAGTGACCTTGTTGATCACAGAGAAAATGAGATAGGTTTTATTACCAAAACCGTTAAAGATCCAGTACTAGCCGGTTTTTTAATTGGAAAACTAAGTTATGCAAGGGAAGCAGGTGCCAAGCTGGCATTATCCTCTGACTTTCAATTGCCCGAACCAGATAATGCAGCTATTACTCATGAGCTAATTACGATAATAGGAAATTTGATTGACAATGCTATAGAAGCAGTAGAAAAAAGGCCCGTTAAACGAATTGAATTAAAGTTTGATTATGCAGATGAAATTTTAACTATTGAAGTTCATGATACTGGACAGGGAATATCTGATGCCAATCTTAATCATATCCTTCTAAAAGGATATACAACAAAAGGAGTGGACAGGGGGATTGGTTTATATTTAGTTAAGGCAAGCCTGGATAAGCTGGGGGGAGATCTCAATATTAGTTCAAAAGAAGGTCAAGAAACAACGTTTGTGGTTTATATACCATACAAAGCAAGGATGATGTAGGATGATTAAGGTAATGATCGTAGAAGATGACCCGATGGTTGCAGAGTTCAATAAGCGCTATTTGAATCAAGTCGATGGCTACGAATTAGCTGCTGTCTGTTCCTCAGTGGATCAAGCTCTGAATGTATTGGAAGATCAAAGAATAGGGTTAGTTCTATTAGACATTTTCATGCCTGGGAAAAATGGACTCGATTTACTCTCGCAAATTCGAGAAAGTGGAAAAGAGATAGATGTTATTGTCATTTCTGCTGCGTCGGACATTGAGAGGATTCAGAAAGCATTAAGACTAGGTGCTGTTGATTATTTAATTAAGCCGTTTGAATTTGACCGTTTTAACGCGGCCTTATCAGCATATCGGAATAAATTAGATTTTATTCAAGATAAAAATATGCTAAATCAAGAAGAATTGGATTATCGAATTTTGCATCAAGAAGAAATTCATTTACCAGAGGAATTACCGAAAGGATTAGCTCAAGATACCTTAAAGATTATATGGAATGTGATACTGGTATTTAAAAATTCTCCCTTTTCAACGGAGGAAGTCGTAAATGTGGCGGGTATATCCAGGGTATCAGTAAGGAAATATTTAAAATTCATGAAGGATATCGGTGTCCTTGATGTTAAGGTAATCTATGGAACGGTAGGCCGACCAGTCTCCCAACACAAATTTAATGATGAAAAGAGCCATATTATTCAACGTTATCTGTAAGCAGCCAAAGTGCTGCTTACTTTTTTTAATTACATAATACTAAAATTAGTTAAATAAGCTAGTGTCCTCCGTAAATGACTACTAAGATATAGACTGGCGATTGAGTTATTTATAAATTTTCCACAAGATTGAACAAATAAGCAGTAATGAGGGAAGTATTCTTTTTTGTGCTGTATATTTATTTTCCTTTTTACAGTTTTCTTTTAGTAATTACACTTCCCCAGGGAAGAATATACTCTATTGCCTGGTAATGATGATTTTTAAATATACATTTTTAGGAAGAGGGAACGTCTATGACAGCTTATGAAAAGACAAAAACGGGTTTGGATACAACTTTAAGAGGAAAAGGTGTTCTGTCAAACCCATTTATTAATAAAGGGGTCGCTTTCACTAAGGAAGAAAGAAAGGAACTAGGATTGGTAGGCTTGCTGCCATCCCAGGTGCTTACTCTTGAGGAACAAGTAAAAAGAGCTTATGAACAATTCTCCACTCAACCTAGCAATATTCGGAAGAATGGAATGTTATATGATTTATTTAATAGGAATGTGGTCCTGTTTTACCGTCTACTTAAAGACCATCTAAGTGAAATACTGCCAATCATTTACACACCTACTGTAGGAGAGGCTATTCAACAGTACTCCCAAGAATATCACCGTCCAGGGGGTCTTTACCTATCTATTGATAATATGGAGGGAATGGAAGATGCATTTAAAAACCTGGACCTTTCATCTGATGATATCGATTTAATAGTTGTTACAGATTCTGAAAGTATTCTTGGAATTGGAGATCAGGGAGTAGGTGGAATTAACATAGCCATTGGCAAATTGGCAGTCTACACAGCAGCTGCGGGAATTGATCCAAGCAGGGTGCTACCTATTGTCCTGGATGTTGGGACAGACAATGAAAGCCTGATTAGTGATCCACTGTATATTGGTAACAGGTTTGGGCGTGTTCGCGGTGATGAATACACCGAATTCATTGATTTATTTGTTAAAATGTCTCAAGCCTTCTTCCCAAGGGCTTTACTTCACTGGGAAGACTTGGGAAATGTAAATGCACGAAATATAATCGATAATTATGGCGAGAAAATTCTCACTTTTAATGATGATATACAAGGTACAGGTGCGGTAACACTAGCCGCCGTAATGTCTGCCTTACAAGTAACTGGTGTTCCTTTAAAGGAACAAAGGGTTGTTGTTTTTGGTCCAGGTGCAGCAGGGATCGGTAATGCTGATCAAATGGTTGAAGCCATGATCCTAGATGGCGTTTCCAGAGAAGAGGTATATGGTAAATTTTGGGAAGTCGATTATCGTGGATTGTTGATAGATGACACTCCGGATGTTTTGAAATTCCAAAAGTCGTATTGCCGGAAAGCTGAGGAAGTCGAGGAATGGGAGCGGAATGAAGTCGGAATTATTCCATTATTAGAGGTAATAAAAAGGGTTAAACCAACCATCTTAATCGGCACTTCTGGTCAAACGGGGGCTTTCTCGGAAGAAGTTGTAAAAGAAATGGCAAAGCACGTGGAACATCCAATAATTATGCCGATGTCAAATCCGACTTCCTTAGCGGAAGCTGTTCCTGAAGACCTTATAAAGTGGACTCAAGGTAAAGCCTTAATAGCGACAGGAAGCCCGTTTGATGATGTTGACTATAATGATGTGATTTATTCAATCGGACAATCTAATAATGCATATATTTTCCCAGGACTTGGACTTGGTGCAATTGTCGCAGAAGCAACAAAAGTCTCTAAGGGAATGCTTGCAGCAGCCTCATCTGCTGTTTCAAGATTATCGGATAGCAGTAAGCCTGGTGCTTCTCTACTCCCTTCAATCAAACAATTGCAAGAGGTTTCTAAATCTGTAGCCATTGAAGTGGCAAAGACAGCCATTGAAGAAGGTATTGCGAAAGCGGATATAACAGATATTGAAAAAGCAATAACAGAATCCATGTGGAAGCCGGAGTACAAAACTATTCGTGGGAAATAAATCCAGTTTATTTTGTTGTCTCAAAAGAAAGGGTATCCCTTTTTAGGGGAATCTCCGTATAAGTCAGTCATAGTAATCTTTTAAATAGGACAATTTTTTGGAAAGAGAAGTGCATCTCGAGTGAATATTGGGAATATATTTTTAACATTAATACCCATCTTTTTTACAATTATTATTGGTTATTTGGGTGGGTATTTTAAAGTTTTTAATTCAGAATCATCCAAAGGGCTTAACACGTTAGTTACAAAATTTGCATTACCTGCACACTTATTCATTGGGATCACAACAACCTCAAAACAAACCTTAATTAATCAATGGTCATTTTTCTTAACTATGACCATAGGTGTTATTGGCTTTTACATTATCCTTTTAATAGTGGCTCGGTTGGTGTTTAAATTCGATTTAACTAAAGCATCTATGTTTTCATTGAACGCAACTCAGCCAGCCTTTGCTTTTATGGGGATCTCTGTATTAGGGAGCTTGTTTGGGGCGCAAGAGATAGCTATACCTATTGCGATTACCGGTATTGTGGTGAATGCCCTTCTGGATCCATTAGCAACAATAGTTGGTACGGTCGGACAATCCGGATTGGGTAAATCTAAAGATGAAAAAACAAACATTCTGGGTATCGTTTTGCATGGTCTAAGCGAACCGCTTGCATGTATTCCCTTACTTGCTGTTGTATTAACACTATTAGGGTTCCAGGCACCGGATATCATAAAAAATGCACTCGAACAAATTGGGTCAGTGACATCTGGGGTTGCATTATTTGCTGTTGGTGTAACCGTGGGTATTCGTAAGATTAGCTTACGACCAATTGCTTTTGGTATTTCCATTTTAAAAGTTGTGGCTATTCCATTATATATGATTCTGGTTGCTCATCTAATTGGCCTTGATCATGCAGATACAATTAAAGCCATTTTACTAGTATCATTTCCGGGATCTGCTGTAGCAGCAATGATTTCAACTAGATTTGATTCGTTATCAACTGAAACAGCATCTTCATTTGTAATTAGTACCATTCTATCTTTAATTACATTACCTATCTATATAACCTTGTTAATGTAGCCTTCTAAGTATCCATCCTTCTTGGATGGATACTTTTCAACGGAAGTTTGTGAAATACTTAACAAACTTATTGTATAACATTAACCTTTATTTGAAAAGAGGAGATGTTGGCTATTTTTATTTAAGGCTATGTTAAAGGTAAAGGTAAATTAATAAAATAGATAGTTTAAAGGTATAGATGGCGTTTTAATAAAGGTATAAGCCCAGGAAAATGCGTCGCAAAAAGTATCAATTGCAAAAGAATTTGTGTAATTACACATTCGAATGCAGCAGTTGATGAAATTTTAAATCTAAATCTTCGGCGTATAGGAATCATAGTTAAAAACCAAATGATCTGAAATCAGGAACGGTTTGCTGTTCATTTAGGTGGGACTAAGACATAACTGAAAGAATTGTAGGAACATCGGTATTGGATTAAGACAGGGCATTATTTGGGGGCAAGCAAAGAAGAAGATGTATATCTTCAGTATACTAGGCTTAACCTATACGGCGAAGTATGGGTTTTCTT
Source organism: Bacillus sp. ISL-78 (assembly GCF_018613455.1). NCBI lineage: Bacteria > Bacillati > Bacillota > Bacilli > Caryophanales > Bacillaceae > Bacillus > Bacillus sp. ISL-78. The sequence continues at coordinate 83,299 of NZ_JAGGQC010000003.1, read as the reverse complement.
TTTGTGATAAAAAGGAATGAAGAATCGAATTCTACTAAAATAGATTATTATTCCTTTGACAATCTCCTGAAACTCCTTTATATTTAGCTAGTGCTTTAGTACTTAAAAGCGTTTCAGTAATTGTGAGGAATTAAAAGGTGCGAGCCTTACCTCAGAGAATACACAACATGAAAGTGGGGAAATACATCATGCGTCTTGAAGATGCAAAGCTAAAACTCTCCTTACCTGAAGCAATTGGGGTTTTGGCCATTCTTTTCTTAATCATTGCAACTGGTATCATTCATTATGGACTTGCCCCCCATATTCCAATTATAGCGGCAATCCTATTTCTATTTGTTTATGGAAAGTTCAAGAAGCTGCCATTTTCGATTATGGAGGCGGCTATCGTCAAAGGTGCAGGCACTGGTATGGGAGCCATTTATATATTCTTTTTCATTGGAATGCTAATTTCGATCTGGATGGCAAGCGGGACAATCCCTACCATCATGTTCTATGGGTTTGACTGGATTTCCGGTGAATATTTCTATGCAATCACATTTCTGGTGTGCTCGCTAATTGGGCTCTGTATCGGGAGTTCACTTACAACATCAGCCACAATCGGCGTTGCTATGATAGGGATGGCGGCGGCGATGGATTTATCGTTGGCGATTACAGCCGGTGCAATCATTTCCGGTGCATTTCTTGGAGATAAAATGTCTCCATTATCCGACTCTACCAACCTTGCATCAGGAACGGTTGGAGCACCATTATTTGAACATATTAATAATATGCTTTGGACTACGATTCCAGGTTTTTTCATATCGCTAATCATCTTTTACTTCCTTTCACCGAATGTCAAAGTTGCTCGCGTTGAGGAAATCGAAGCCATGACCAAAGCACTGGAAATGGAAACGAATATAAGCATATGGAGTTTGATTCCGTTTGTCATCGTTCTAATCATGGCTTTGAAAAAGGTGTCAGCGATTCCGACATTGTCAGCAGGAATCATTTCGGCGGCTGTCATTGCTTTCATACAAACCCCAAGTTTGACGGTTGCAAAACTAGCGGATATCTTATACGGCGGTTTTGTACTGAAGAGTGGAATGGAACAACTTGACTCAATCCTATCGCGGGGCGGAATTGAAAGTATGATGTTCTCCGTTTCGATGGTGTTGTTGGCATTGGCGATGGGCGGACTATTGTTTGAATTGGGAGTCATTCCTTCTATTTTAAATGCAATCCAGGATTCATTGACGAGTGTAGCGAAAGTGATTTCGGCTACTGTATTTGCAGGTATCAGCGTGAATTTCCTAGTGGGTGAACAGTATTTGTCAGTTATACTGCCTGGGAAAGCCTTTCAGCAGAAATATGAAGATTTAGGCTTGCAGCCCAAAACGCTTGCGAGGGTGCTTGAAGATGCGGGAACAGTTGTGAATTCTCTTGTTCCTTGGGGTGTCTGCGGTGTATTCCTGACACAGGTATTGGGTGTTTCAACCCTTGAATATGCTCCATTTGCATTTTTCTGCCTACTTTGTCCTTTGCTCAGCCTGATTTCTGGCTTTACTAAAATCGGTATCCATTATAAATGAAAAAAAAAACAGGCGGTCGGATTCGACTGCCTGTTTTTTCATGATAACTTACATAACTACAGAGAAGGGAACCCCCTGACATGAACAGAAATGCCAGGGGTATTTGATCGTTTATTTTGAAGACGCGATCTCATCTTGTGGGATGGATACGACCTTTTCTTTCTGTTCAAGCAAATTCATTCGCATGACGACATTTTGATATATGCCCATTGAGAGCATGAGCAGCAGTAAGGAAGATCCTCCATAGCTGATGAATGGAAGGGTGATCCCTGTAATTGGGATAAGTCCGGTCACTCCGCCGACGTTGATACCGACTTGAATGCCGATCATGGATGAGATGCCGATCAACAAAAGACTTCCAAATGGATCTTTGCATTTGGCTGAAAGTACAAATCCCCTCAGGACGATAAAACCTAGTGTCAATAGAACGAATCCCACTCCGAATATCCCGAGCTCTTCTGCAATGACGGCCATGATGAAATCAGTATGTGATTCAGGCAGGTACCCGTATTTTTGTACACTGTCACCAAGTCCCACTCCAGTAAGGCCGCCGGATCCTATTGCGAATAAGGAATTCACGAGTTGATACCCGCTTTCTCCTGCCTTTCCGAAAGGGTCTGCAAACCCGGTAAAACGAGAAATCTTATTTTCAGAAAGAACGGCTGAGAAATTTCCTGTCACGAGTACCGCCAATGCAAATATGGCTATGAATATCGCAGTGATCAAAGAGAGTTTGAATATACTCTTAAAAGACATCCCGGATGAAATGATCATGGTACTTGAAATCAGGAAAATGACCGCTGCCGTTCCATAATCAGGCTGTATTCCGATTAAAAAGCAGATGAATACCAGAAAGAAAATCGGCGGGATGACGGCTTTATCAATACTATTGATTCGGTCCTGCCTTTTTCCGTAAATGGCTGCCAGATAAATGATCATGGCTAACTTGGAAAATTCCGCAGGTTGTATCGATGCTGTCCCTAACTTGAACCAGCTTGTGGCATTTCCTGCTGTATGGCCGAAGATAAAGAGCAGAAAAAGGATACCGGCCATTCCAAACATCATAGACATCAAGAACATTTTGTTTTTGTACATCTTATAAGGAAGAATCATCGTGACGATCATTGCCACGAATGAAATGAGAAAGGCCGTTTTTTGTTTCTCAAAGAAGAAATCCATAGGCCAGCCGTATCGAGCGACAGCAGTGATCATGCTCGAACTGTAAATCATGACTAAACCAAACAAACAGAGTAATACGACAGCGATGAAAATAGGGAAGTCGTATGCTTTAATTATTCTTTTCACTTGTGCGCTCACCTCAAATATGTATGCGCGAAAAAATCGCCTTCTTATATAGTAACGGAAAATCGGTTATATAGATAATAATTTTTATTCGATAATATGAATTTATCCTCCCGTACCCAGTATTAAACACTAAAACCGATAAACTTGTCTGCCGGATTATCAGAATTTCGATTCTTATATACATTACCTTCGATAACAAACGTGAATAATCCTTTTAATAACGAAAAAAATTTACTATATATTCCATTTTGGAGTGCTATCATGTCTGGGAGATTACTAGTTAATGGTATTTGCGATGGGGATGGATTTCATGGAGCTTCACCATTGAGTTGTAAAACGTGATGTGATGCAGTGGATATTGTATACTGTAAACGAATTTGTTAGTGTAATTCATCTTAAGGGGAATACACCGATTAGGTGGCAGGGAATCGGTCAGAAACCTTGTGAAGAGAAGGAACCGATTGTGAAGTTAGTTCCAAGCGATTATATTATACAGGCTGCTACGTCTCCAGCATATATAAAGAGGTTCAGGGGAAGGATTTTTGTACGTATAGTAAGTATATGAACGTATTACTGTTCAGGGAAAGTGCTCAGGCGCTCTTATCAATTCTTCCTGACATCCTAATTTCACTTGAAAAGGGCGTTTTGACAGCAGTGCAGCCGAGAAGTTTTGCTGCATTTCAGAGGAGGGTTTCCTCCTCGGTCGATTTTTATTTAAAGCGTAAAAATGATATGGAGTACCGATGAAAATAAGTTAAAGCAAGGGGAGTAGTTATGGAAGAAATACATGACAAGTTGGAAGTGTTTTCTCCGGCAACAGGTGAGAAGATTGCGGAAATCGTCCCAACACCATTGAAGTCGATTCCTCATATATATATGAAATCAAGACATGCGTTCCAATCATGGTCGAATCTTCCCATCAAGGAACGGCTGCACTATTTAAAACGGCTCCGTTTATTGATGGTTGAAAGGATGGATGAAATAGCAGAAGTCATTTCAAAAGATGCGGGAAAAGTGAAAATTGAAGCGCTGGTTGCTGACATCATGCCAACGATCGATGCAATCAAGCATATCGAGAAGCATGCAGTGAAAACTCTTTCCGGACGGAAGGTCACCACTCCACTCATGTTAATTGGTAAAAAATCTTATGTCCATTATATGCCCCGTGGAACGATTCTCGTCATTTCACCATGGAATTATCCGCTGCAGCTTTCCATGGTTCCCATTCTTAATGCCCTAGCGGCTGGAAATACAGTCATCGCCAAACCATCAGAGGTAACTCCTTTAGTTGGGACGTGCATCGAAAACCTGTTTCTTGAAGCTGGTTTCCCAGAGGGAACTATACAGTTTGCCCATGGAGGGAAAGAATTGGGTGCGGCATTAACTGAGCAAAAACCAGATTATATATTTTTTACTGGATCTGTTAGGACCGGAAAAATGATTGGTGAGGTTGCAGCAAGAGACCTGATCCCAACGACTTTGGAGCTTGGCGGTAAGGATCCGATGATCGTTTTGCGTGATGCTAACCTGGAACGGGCTGTGAACGGGGCACTTTGGGGTGCTTTCACAAATAGTGGGCAGGTGTGCATGAGTGTTGAAAGGGTTTATGTGGAACGTCCTGTTTATAAGGAATTCCTAATGCTTCTTAAAGAAAAAACGAAGTCCATGAGACAGGGGGTGCAAACGCAGGATGATATCGGTTCAATGACCTTCCCAAAACAAGTCGATATTGTGGCTGACCAACTGGAGGATGCACTGAATAAAGGGGCCGTACTTGAAACCGGAACACCTCCGAAAGAGTGGAAAACGGGGAAGACTCATTTCATACCGCCGACGATTCTTTCCAATGTCGATCATTCCATGAAAATCATGAAAGAAGAAACGTTCGGCCCCGTGTTGCCTGTTGTGCCTTTCGATACGGAGGAAGAAGTGATTGCCCTGGCAAATGAAAGTGAATATGGACTCAATTCCAGCGTTTGGACGATGGATAGGGAAAAGGCAAGTCGGATTGCGTCACGGTTAGTAACCGGTGCGGTGACGATCAATGATGTGCTGATTACGGTTGCTAATCATCATTTACCATTTGGCGGTGCCAAACAAAGTGGGGTTGGCCGCTATCATGGCGAGCATGGATTGAAGATTTTCTGCCATGAAAAAGCGATCATGATCGATAAAGGTAAAAACGATACAGAAATACAATGGTATCCATATGAAGGGAAATACACGAGTTTTTTATCGCTGTTTCAGAACTATTTTTCTGCCAAACCGAACTGGATTCGTTTCGGCAAAGAATATTTTTCGTTAATAAAATTATCCAAAAGGAGCAGAAAATGAGATCCATTTATAAAAAAGATTGTTATTTTCATAACGAGCGCGTATACTATTAATATACTTAATAACTGATTTTCCTTTTCAAAGGGGAGTAGCGTTAGGGTTCGCCCTAAAACAAAGTCGTCATTACGTGAATGTCAAACATTCATCGGCTTTGTTGACATGATTTCATGTTCAGCAAGACCTTTGCCTATACGGCAGAGGTCTTTTTATTTTGCCAATGCCAATAGGAAGGGAATACTACTATTGGAGGTTGAATGGATGGAAGCATCAATGTTATTGGAATATGGCTGGGTCCTTCTTATCTTGGTTGGATTAGAAGGGATACTGGCTGCTGATAATGCAGTCGTCATGGCTGTCATGGTTAAGCATTTGCCAAAAGAACAACAGCGGAAAGCTTTGTTTTATGGGCTGATGGGAGCTTTTGTTTTCCGCTTTGCCAGTCTATTCCTTATTTCCTTTCTTGTCGAGGTATGGCAAGTTCAAGCAATCGGTGCAATTTATTTACTTTTCATCGCTTTTCAGCACATTTACAAAAAATACGCTGGTAAAGGTGAGAAGGAAATCACGAAACCTAAAAAGCAATCCGGCTTCTGGATGACCGTGGTAAAGGTTGAAGCGGCTGATATCGCTTTCGCAATCGATTCGATGTTGGCTGCCGTCGCGCTGGCTGTTACACTTCCTGCAACAGGCTGGATGAAAGTCGGCGGTATTGACGGAGGGCAATTCGCGGTCATGTTCCTCGGCGGCATGATCGGGTTGATCATTATGCGATTTGCAGCAAATGCGTTCGTTAAGCTGCTTCATCGGCGTCCTTCACTTGAAACGGCAGCATTTTTGATTGTGGGTTGGGTTGGCGTGAAATTGGCGGTACACACACTTGCACACCCTTCACTTGCTTTCATTGATCATCATTTCCCTGAATCAACTCTTTGGAAATCGATTTTCTGGACTGTATTGATTGGAATTGCAGCAGGTGCATGGATCATTTCAAGCAAAAAAGAAAAAAAAGAGAAAGAAGAGAAAAAAATACAGGAAGCGTAAAAAACAGGCGTGCCGGTCACGCCTATTTTTTTTGCTTCTTAAAGTATTTATGGAGATGACCCTCAAAAGCGCAGGTATGTTTACGAATGATATGTTAAAAGATGTGAATATTAAATTCCGGTTATAAAAATGACAATTGTCCCATTGTATTGGGCAAAAAACGGAAAAAGATATTTTACTGTAATTGCACTGTAACAAATGAGAAAAAACTAAGTATTTTATCATGTTGATATATTGTGTGATTTCATTTTTATCGTAAAAATAGTTCTTTTGGTACTGTCTTTTAGACTCCCTCCGCTTAAGATAAGTATGTTGATGCGTAATTTATGTTCAACAGGAGCGAGGTGAGCAAATGCTTGGTTTGTTGTTTACAGCATTCAAAAAAAAGCGTTCTTTAGAAGAAACTGTATTGAAAATTCAACAAGGCGATAATAGCCTTCGTAATGATACTATAGAGTCATTCAAACCTTTTATTGCAAAAACAGTCTCATCGGTTTGCAAACGTTACATATACGAATCAGATGATGAATTCAGTATTGGAATGATTGCTTTTAACGAGGCAATTGAAAAATATTCCCCGGAAAAAGGCCGTTCTTTATTGGCATTTGCCGAAACCCTCGTTAAACGAAGGGTTATAGATTATTTAAGAAGCCAGTCCAAACAAAAAGAAATCCTATTGGATTTATCACTGAATGATGATAATGATCAAAGCCAAATATATATCGATAATGAAAATTCCATCAATGAATACGAAATGCAGAAGGAATCGGAAAGAAGAAAAGAAGAAATTCAGCTTTATATAAGCCATCTAGAGGATTTTGGTCTGTCATTTGAGGATTTAGTTGAAAACTCTCCCAAACATGCAGATGCCAGGAAGGGAGCTATTATGATCGCTAAATTGTTAATGGAAGATGACGAACTGAAGGAAAACCTGTTTGCAAAAAAGCGGCTGCCCGTAAAACAGCTTGAGGGAAAAGTGGAAGTTAGCAGAAAAACGATTGAGCGGAACAGAAAATACATCATTGCAGTGGCAATCATAATAAACGGAGATTTTTTGTATTTGAATGATTATATAAAAGGGGCTATCGATGAATGAAAAAAGGAGTTATTCTTTCAGTTAATAAACGATTTGTAACCCTATTGACCCCCGAGGGTGAATTTCTGAAAACCAAAAGGCAGGAAAGGGAATATGAAGTGGGTGAAGAAATCACTTTTTCACCTGCAAAACAAAAATTCACTTTAGCCTTTTCCAATATTCATTCACCTTTCAAAAAAACGGCCGTGCTAAGCATTGCTTCCACCTTCCTGATTCTCTTTTCAATTCTTCCTTCTTATTTCTCTGGTCCTGTGTCGGCATATATGACGATAGATGTGAATCCAAGCATTGAATTGGAGCTTGATGATGATTTAGAAGTTCTCAAGCTTACCGGATTAAATGAAGACGGAAAGCTTGTGATCGGTCAGCTGAAGGACTGGAAAGGCAAGGATATAAAGGCTGTCACAAACCGAATCGTTGAAACGACGAAGCAACTTGGTTATTTGAAAGGAAATAAACAAATAGTCGTTTCCACAACGTTAATGGAAAAAAATAAAGAACTGGATAAGAATTTAAAAAAGGAAATAAAAGAAATATCTGAGCAGGATAATGTTTCCAAAACAAAAATGAAAGTGATCCAGGCAACAAAAAACGATCGGAAGCAAGCTAGGGAACAAGGTATATCCACGGGTAAGTATCTCGAAAAGAAGTTGAATGAAGATAAAGATAAGATAAAGGTCAATAAGAGGGAGCCTGCCCCAGCGCCAGTTAAAAAAGTCGAGGAAAACGTTGTTATTCCGAAAGAAAAGCGGGGAACGTTAAGTAAGGAAAACAAATCGGATGGAGAAAAGAAAAAAGAGAATAATGAAATTGAAATAAAACAAAAGCCGGCCAATGAAGCCAAACCGACTGAACGGAAAAACACGGAAGTTACCGAAATTAAGGAACAAACCGAACGGGAAGATACAAGTGGAAAACGGAATGCGATAAATGGATATAAGGAAAAAAGCAACGAGTCAAAAGGAAAATCGGATAGATATCACAGCAACCAATCAAAGGACAAGCAGAAAAATGAACAGAATGATAAAAAGATCGATGAAAAAAAAGTTTCATCACTCAAAGAAAAGAATAGTGATGATTCTATAAAGCCCGACAATAAAAATAAGCAAAATAAACAGGGTAGGCATGATAGACAAGATAAACAGGGAAAACAAGTTAAACAAGGTAAACAGGGTGAGCAGTATAAACAAGATAGGAAAGATTGGGATAAGTCGAAAAGGGGTAAAGGCAATAATGGAAATGGACATAATCATTAAAAAGAGTCCAGCATGCAGCTGGACTCTTAGCCATGGATATTTAATTGTGAATTATTGACCTTTAAGTTGAGATTGTGCTTGTTGTACAAGACGCTTCGTGATTTCTCCGCCAACTGAACCATTGGCACGTGCTGAAGTATCGGAACCTAATTGTACACCGAATTCAGATGCAATTTCATATTTGATTTGTTCTAATGCTTGTTCGATTCCTGGAACAAGAAGGTTGTTACTGCTGTTAGCCATTTGAATCTCCCCTTTACTTTTTCAACGGCTTTTGCCGCTGTAATGATAGTATAAGTAGAATGTGGAGTTTTACTTATACGAGCAGCATCAAACTTATTGGTAAACCTGCCTTTTTGTTGTAAGTAAGTCAGTTTTAAAAGAGAATGGAAAAAAGAATGAAAAAAGGGTAAACTAGATATTTAATGGTTATGTGATTTGCATAACTATAAAGGAGCAAGAAAGGAAACTCTTTATGTTTGCTATCAAAAAAATATTATCAAAGTTAACACCAGCTCAGCTTATCGTCGGTTATTATGTTTTGGCAGTCAGCATCTCAACCGTACTGTTGAGTCTGCCGGTCGCTCTTAAGCCAGGCGTGGAATTTGGATTCATGGATGCTTTATTCACAGCCGTAAGTGCAGTTAGTGTAACAGGTTTAACAGTGGTAAGTTTGCCCGAAGTGTATAATGAGGTAGGCTATTTCATTCTCATGTTCGTTCTCCAATTTGGCGGTATTGGCATCATGACACTCGGAACCTTTTTCTGGCTTATAGTGGGCAAGAAAATCGGCTTGAAGGAAAGACAATTGATCATGACAGATCAAAACCAATCGAATCTTTCCGGGCTTGTTAAATTATTGATCCAAATCATTCAGATATTTGTCGTAATTGAAATGATTGGGGCTCTCGTTTTGGGCATTTACTTTCTGAGTTATTTTCCAAACGGGAAAGAAGCCTTTTTAAATGGCTTATTTTTAGCCGTAAGTGCCACTACGAATGCTGGTTTTGATATTACCGGTATTTCGATGATTCCATTTAAAGACGATTATTTTGTACAGTTCATTACGATTATCCTGCTTACCCTGGGAGCCATTGGGTTTCCTGTCTTGATTGAGCTGAAAGAGTTTTTGTCCAATAAGGCCCGAACTTATAAGTTTCATTTTTCTTTGTTCACGAAGCTGACCTCAGTCACATTCTTTTCCCTTATCGTTGGGGGAACGATCCTGATTTACCTTCTAGAAATAAATGGGTTCTTTAAAAATAAGAACTGGCATGAATCGTTCTTTTACTCTTTATTTATGTCCTCCAATACGCGGAGCGGCGGTTTGGCAACCATGAATGTGAGTGACTTTTCGGAACCGACCCTTTTATTGTTGAGCATATTGATGTTCATCGGAGCCTCCCCAAGTTCAGTCGGGGGAGGAATCCGGACAACTACACTGGCCATCATGATTCTATTTTTATGGAATTTCATGAGAGGAAGGCGTTCCATAAAAGTTTTCAAACGGGAGATTCATCCCGATGATATCCGAAAAGCGACAGCGGTTATGATCATGGGATCGCTTCTTTGCATAATGGCGGTCTTCATATTATCCATTACCGAAAATTTCACTTTGATGCAAATCATTTTTGAGGTATGTTCGGCTTTCGGTTCAGTCGGCCTTTCGATGGGAATTACGCCTGACCTCAGCAATACCGGTAAAATTGTCATTATGATCATTATGTTCATTGGCCGTGTCGGGATAACCTCCCTCCTGTATATCATAGGCCATAAAGAAGTTACGGAAAATTTCCATTATCCAAAAGAACGCGTCATCATTGGGTAAAGGATTTAAGTTGAACAGTGACCTTTCCACTCGTGGGAAGGTTTTTTGTGTTGTTAGCAGGAATCATGGATAAAATGTTGAAATTTACCTATAAGTGCATAATTTGATTCCTTACTTGGAATTCGATCGGATGAAGTAAAGGAGGTGGAGAATGTGAAGAAATATACTGGAAGGATCATTGTCCCTGCTCTTTTTTTTGTATTGATATTACCCTATATAGGGTGGCTGGGTCATGAAGAACGCAGGTTTTCCGCCTTTGCAGGAATATATTTAGTCGTAATTTTAACCATAGCCTGGTGTTTGGGTGCCATCTATGACCATAAACGGAAAACGATAGCTTTATTGCAGGATAGCGAAGGGCGTTATCGCATTTTCTCCAATTACTCTAAAGAATTGGTCAATAGCTTCAATGAGGTTATTTTCCAAACGGATGATAAAGGAAAATGGTTGTACTTAAACCCGGCATGGAAATCGATGAGTGGTGCATCCGTGAATGAATCCCTGGGGCTTCACTTTTCTAAACATATGGATAACAATTCTTATCAAGACGTATTAAAGGCCTTTGCGGACTCCTTTCATCGAGGGGATAAATATTTTCGTGCTGACATTAAACTAAATGCGAAAAAGGGAACAAGCTGGGTTGAGGCATTCGTTAAACTTATTTACGATGACGCTGGGAAATTCATCGGGACAGTGGGCATATTATCGGAAATTAATGAACGAAAACATGCAGAGGAAAAGCTTGTGAGCCTAAACGAACATTTGGCAATCACATCAAGCAAGTTATCAACGGCTGCCCAACTTGCGGCTGGAATTGCACATGAGGTCAGGAATCCGATGACGGCGATAATGGGATTCGTGAAGCTGATTAAAGATGGCGGTGCCGAAAAGGAGGAATACTACGATATTATTTTTTCGGAAATAAATCGAATCGAGAAAGTGCTGAATGAACTCTTGCTGCTATCGAAACCCACTGGGGCGGTATTTCTTGAGAAGGATATAAAGGAAAGCTGCAACCATGCCGTAACGCTGTTGGAGACAAATGCCGTACTGAACAATATTCAAATTCATAAAAATTATGATTCAGAACCAATTTTTATGTACTTTGATGAAAACCAAATCAAGCAAGTACTAATAAACATGATAAAAAATTCCATAGAATCGATGCCGAATGGCGGAAATATTTTTGTGAGCATAAATGAAAAAAATGGGGAAGTTTTTTTGAGCATTTTGGATGAAGGGGATGGTATTCCGGAAAACTCCCTTCAAAAAGTAGGAGAACCATTTTTCACTACAAAAACTTCAGGAACGGGTTTGGGTCTTTCCGTTTGTTTTAGAATCATCGAAAAGCATGGAGGAAAAGTTTTCATCACAAGTGAACTGAAAAAAGGTACGAAAATCGTTTGTATATTTCCAACCGTCCAACAAAAGCAATATAGTGAGAACGAAGAGGTCAAGATACGGGAGCTTGAATGAAAAGAAAACAAAAGTTTAATTGTTGAAAAAATCAGAATTTTATGTATATACTTTAAAGGTAATAACATACTAACCGGTTAGTAAGTTTAAAAGGAGGAATTCAATTTGAACTTTGAACATACTGTAAAGGTGAAAAATCTGGAAAAGAAGTTAACTGAATTCATGGAGAAGCACGTTTACCCAAATGAATCAATATACAAAAAGCAGCTCGAAGCACAGGAAAGCCGCTGGAGTGAAATCCCCCCGATTTTATCTGAATTGACGGCAAAAGCAAAAGAAGAAGGATTATGGAATTTATTTTTACCTGATAGCGGTTATGGTGCGGGTTTAACAAATATGGAATATGCCCCGCTTTGCGAGATCATGGGTAGGTCGACGATAGGACCTGAAATCTTCAACTGTAATGCGCCGGACACTGGTAATATGGAAGTGTTGGTGAGATATGGATCGGATGAACATAAAGAGCGCTGGCTGAAGCCCTTGCTTGCTGGGGAAATCCGTTCATGCTTCTCGATGACGGAACCGGAAGTGGCGTCTTCCGATGCGACCAATATCGAATGCAGGATTGAAAGGACGGGTAATGAGTATGTCATCAACGGCCGAAAATGGTGGTCTTCAGGAGCAGGCGATCCCCGATGCAAGATTGCCATCGTCATGGGTAAGACAGATCCTGAGGCGGCCAAGCATGAACAACAGTCAATGATTCTTGTCCCGCTCGATACACCGGGTGTCAAAATCGAGAGAATGCTCCCTGTGTTTGGTTATGATCATGCCCCGCATGGCCATGCCGAAATCACGTTTGAAAATGTAAGGGTCCCGGCAACGAATATTCTATGGGGTGAAGGAAAAGGGTTTGCGATTGCCCAAGGAAGGCTCGGACCGGGAAGGATACATCATTGCATGAGGCTGATCGGCGCTGCTGAAAGAGCACTTGAAGAATTATGTAAGCGTATTCAAGGGCGTGTCGCCTTTGGTAAAACATTGGCGAGACAAGGTGTAATCATGGAGTGGGTTGCTGATTCACGGATTGAAATCGAACAAGCAAGACTTCTGACCTTAAAAGCTGCCTATATGATGGATACTGTCGGGAACAAGGAAGCGAAGGCGGAGATCGCGATGATAAAAGTGGTGGCACCAAATATGGCATTGAATGTGCTGGACAGGGCCATACAAGCCTTTGGAGCTGCAGGGATTTCCGATGATTTCCCTTTTGCTGCTCATTGGGCCAATGCCCGGACTTTAAGGCTTGCTGATGGTCCCGATGAAGTTCATCGCTCACAAGTTGCTAAAATAGAACTTCGAAAATACCAACAAAAGCATGAGGTGAAAATATGAAAGTTACCGACTTATTCGATCTAACTGGAAAGACGGCGATCATAACCGGTGGAGGGAGAGGGTTGGGAGCACAAATAGCGGCCGGCTTTGCCGAAGCTGGGGCAAATGTCGTACTTTGTTCAAGGAAGAAGGAAGCATGTGATGAAGTTGCTTCGCAAATCCAAAAGCTTGGGGTCAAGGCGCTTTCCTTCAAGTGTGATATCACCAATCCGTCAGATGTACAGGAAGTCGTTAACGAAACTTACCGTGAATTTGGTGCCATCGACATATTAGTGAACAATAGCGGGGCATCCTGGGGGGCACCAGCCGTCGACATGCCCCTTGAAGCGTGGCAGAAGGTGATGAATGTCAATGTAACCGGAACCTTTATCATGAGCCAGACAACAGGCAGGGTCATGATTGAGCAGGGACATGGGAAAATCATAAACATCGCTTCCGTTGCCGGATTAGGGGGTACCGACCCGAGGGTCCTCGATACGGTCGGATATAATACGAGTAAAGGGGCGGTCATTACTTTAACGAAGGATTTAGCCGTTAAATGGGGTCAGCATAATATTAATGTTAATGCAATCGCACCCGGATTCTTTCCGACAAAAATGACAAAAGGGGTTCTTGAGCAAGGAAAGAATCCTATTTTGGATTCCACGCCGCTAAAAAGGTTAGGGAGTGATGATGATTTGAAAGGGGCAGCGGTTTTCCTGGCCTCAAAGGCATCTGATTTTGTGACTGGAAATATTTTGATCGTCGATGGGGGTTCACATGCAAAGTAATGAAAGGTAAGTAAATATGGCTGGAGGGTTTGAAATGATGAATGAAAAAAAATGGCTTTCCGTTTATCCTGATTCAATTTCAAAGGAAATAAAAGTCCCTGAGTTCCCGATGCAAAGAATCCTTCAAAATGCATGTGAGTCCCATCCAAACAATACAGCTATTACTTTTTATGACCAAAAGATATCTTATCAGGAACTTTTTCATGCGTCGCGAGCCTTTGCTTCAGCCTTGCAAAAAAAAGGTGTTCAAAAAGGTGATCGTGTCGCCATCATGCTGCCTAACTGTCCGCAGTACGTCATAGCTTATTATGGATCATTGACAACAGGGGCCATTATCACCCAAATCAACCCAATGCTGGTTGAAAGGGAGCTGCAGCATATTTTACAGGACTCCGGTGCAGAAACGATCGTTGTATTGGATGGATTATACCCGAAAGTGAAAAGTGTGCAGCAACATGCAAATTTGAAAAATATTATCGTAGTTAGCCTGCAGAATTCGGGTGCAGATTTTCAGCCTGATGCGTCTTTTGATCAATTCATGAAGGCAGGAGACGGCAAAATCAATCCCGTATCAATCGATCCGGAAAATGATATAGCCGTTCTTCAGTATACAGGAGGAACGACTGGCCGTTCAAAAGGGGCGATGCTGACACACAGCAATATTCTGGCCAATGTCGTTCAAACGTATGAATTCTTCAAGCATGAATTAAAAATAGGCACTGAAAGAACGTTGTCGGTCATCCCGCTTTTTCATGTTTTTGGAATGTCGTCCGCAATGAATTTATCCGTGTATATCTCGGGTGACTCCATCATGCTGCCACGTTTTGAAATAGAAGAAGTGCTGGAAACGATTAAGCGTGAACAGCCGACCACTTTTCCTGGTGTACCGACCATGTATGTAGCGTTGACGAATCATCCGAAGGCAGAAGAATATGGAATGGGCTCCATTCAGGTCTGTAACAGCGGAAGTGCCCCGATGCCAGTGGAACTGCTGCGTGAGTTCGAACGAAAATCAGGTGCGAAGATATTGGAAGGCTACGGTCTTACGGAAGCTTCGCCAACAACGCATTGTAACCCGGCATTTGCAAAAAGGAAACCTGGGAGCGTCGGGATTGGTGTCCCTTCGACTGAATATAAAGTGATGGACCTTGGAGATGGAACAAAAGAAGTGGCATCTGGCAAATTGGGGGAATTGGTCGTCAAAGGACCTCAAGTGATGAAAGGTTACTGGAATATGCCGGAGGAAACGGCGGTGACCTTAAGGGATGGTTGGCTTTATACGGGTGATATCGCCAAAGTTGATGAAGATGGGTACCTCTATATTGTCGACAGGAAAAAAGATTTGATCATCGCAAGTGGTTATAATATATATCCACGAGATGTCGAGGAAGTTCTCTATGAACATCCAGCTGTCCAGGAAGCGGTTGTCATCGGAGTTCCAGATGCTTACCGAGGGGAGTCGGTAAAAGCGGTGCTTGTACTTAAAAATAATAAAACGGTCAATGAAAGGGAAATCATCGAATACTGCCGTGCAAACCTATCGGCTTATAAAGTTCCGCATTTCGTTGAATTTCGTGAAGAGTTACCGAAAACAAATGTCGGAAAGATTTTAAGGCGGGCTTTAAGAGAAGAACTTTCCAGGAAATAAGAGGGCTTTGATGGCACGAAAGCGTATGATATCAATTCAGCTGAAATTTTAACAGATTGCGAGGATGCATACATGAAAGAAAAAATGACAGAACATAGCATACGCTTATTTGAAAAGAAGGGCTTTAGTGAAACGTCGATTTCAGATATCGTCGAATCGGTCGGGGTGACGAAGGGAACGTTTTATTATTACTTTACGAGCAAAGAGCAGTTGCTTATGGATATTCATCTAGCATATATAGACGAGTTGCTTAGTGAGCAGGAGAGAATCATGTTGGAACCTGGGAAAAGCTGCAAGGATAAACTATTCGATATGGTCTTGATGCTTTTAAAGAGCATTAAAACCAAAAAATCCAGCGCAACGGTCTTTTTCCGTGAAATGAAGAATCTAAGTGACGATAAGCTTGCACAAATCCTTCCTAAGCGGGATGAGTTCCGACATAAAATCGAGCAAGTTCTGGTTAGTGGCATCGAGAGTGGAGAACTGCGTTCCAATCTCGATGCATCCATCATCTCTTTTGCAATTTTAGGTGTGGCAAATTGGAGCTATCATTGGTTCGACCCAGAAGGTGAAAAAACCGAACAGGAAGTTGCAGCCATTTTTATGGGGATGATTCTGCAGGGAATTGAAGCGTGACCAGGTTACATACTAACCGGTTAGTCGAAGGGAGATAGAAGGCATGGCCAACAAGCAAATTCAATCAATTACCGTTATTGGGGCTGGGCAGATGGGGCATCAAATTGCGATGCTTGCTGCACTAGGAGGTTACGAAACGATTCTTCAGGATGTTCATGAAAACGCGTTGAATGCAGCCAAAGAAAAATTGGAAGTCATTTTGACTAAATGGGTCCAAAAAGGAAAATTGACTGAAGATCGTAAATTGGCTGCTTTTAGTCGTCTTCAATATACCACCGATCTTGAGAAAGCGGCCAGTGGAGCTGATTTGATCATTGAAGCGGTAATTGAAAAACTTGATGTGAAGCAGGAGGTTTTCGCCAAACTTGAGGAACTGGCCCCAGCAGAAACCATCTTTGCCACGAATAGTTCAACGATTGTCAATAGCCTGATTGCGAGTGTGACGAATCGTCCGGATAAGTTCATTAATATGCATTTCTTTTTCCCGCCTCTAGTAATGGATTGTGTTGAGGTTGTAATGAGTGACCAAACATCCGAGGAAACAGCGAAGCTTGCAATGGAAGTCACAGAGAATATGAATAGGACAGGAGTTTTGTTGAGGAAAGAGATATCGGGATTCGTAGCCAACCGAATTTTGGGAGCGTTGCAGCGTGAGGCCTTATATTTGTATGAAGAAGGAATTGTTGACTATAAGGATATCGATTTGATTTGCAGGAAAGCTTTAGGCCATCCAATTGGTCCTTTTGAACTGATGGATCTATCAGGTATTGATGTGGGATATTTTGTCATGCAGCAGCGTTTCAATGAAACGGGAAATCCAGAAGACAGGCCAAATGCTTGTATAGAAGAAAAGGTGAATAAAGGACATTTAGGCAGGAAAACAGGAAAAGGCTGGTATGATTATCAAAACGAAGGAGTGAAGAATTGATGACGAAATTAATTAAAGTGGTTAAGGAAAATAAGCTTGCGGTCATCACCATCGATAATCCTCCATTAAATGTAATCAGCAAACAAGTATTCAGAGAATTGGGAGAAACTTTCGATGAACTTTCAAAAGATACTGAAACTGTTGGGGTACTAATAACCGGTGCAGGCAATATCGCATTTGCGGCCGGCGCTGATATAAAAGAATTCCCTAGCATGATGGGGAACCCGAATATAAAAGAAATGGTAAAGGAAAGTCATGCTGTCCTAACTAAAATCGAACAGTTTCCTAAACCTACGATAGCTGTATTAAATGGCTTGACCTTGGGCGGCGGATGCGAACTGGCACTGGCCTGTGATTTGCGAGTGGCTGAAACACAAGTTCAAATCGGACTGCCGGAAGTGAAATTAGGCTTATTCCCTGGGGCTGGCGGTACACAGCGTTTGTCAAGACTTGTAGGTAATGCAAAGGCAAAAGAGATTATATTTACCGGTGATCCGCTTGGTGCCGCGGAAGCGGAAAAGATCGGGCTTGTCAATAAAGTCGTTGAGCAAGGCTGCGGCTTATCGGAAGCGAAAATCTTGGCCTCACGAATGACAAGGCACTCACTTCAGGCACTTTCGAGAATCAAGAAGGCGATTAATGAAGGAAGTGAGGCAACACTTGAACAAGGTCTAGAGATTGAAGCGAATCTTTTTGAAGAAATCTTCCAAACTGAAGATGTTAAAGAAGGGGTTTCCGCTTTCTTGGATAAACGTAAACCTGCTTTCGTACATCGTTAATCAAGGAGGGGTCTTATGCATGAAATGGAAGTCAACGTCCGTTTTTCCGAAACGGACGCTTTGGGCCACATCAATAACACAAGCTATTTCGTATACCTCGAAGAAGCACGCATGAAATTTTTTGAAGCTTTAGGCCTAGCGACAAATGTAGAATCTTGGAATTTTTTGTTAGCCTCCACTAAATGCGACTTTATTGCTCAAGGATATTTCAATCAACTCTTGACCATTCGTACATCTTTGACAAAGGTAGGTACGAAAAGCTTTGATATGGTCCATGATATCCTCTGTTCACAAACTGGGGAAGTGATTGCTAAAGGAAGTGCAGTTTTAGTCTGTTTTAATTTTTTGAAACAAAAAAGTGAACCTATTCCTGAATTTATTAAAGAAAAGCTCATTTCACATCTTGTTCATAATTAGAATGACAAAGTCTAAAGGAGTGGAAGAACATGGTTGACGATACGATTCCTGTTCGGCCCGGCGAGGAATTGAATATTGGTGCGTTAGAAGGTTTCCTAAGAAAAAATGTATTGGACCTTCCAAATGAACCGTTGGAATTACAACAATTTTCTATGGGCTATTCCAATTTGACCTATCAGCTGAAAGTTGGTGAGTGGGAGGCTGTGCTCAGAAGGCCGCCGCTTGGCCCTGTTGCTCCAAAGGCACATGATATGAAGCGTGAACATCATATCCTTTCCTCAATCAACCCATATTTCCAAGCAGCTCCCGAGCCTATTCTGTTCTCGGATGATGAATCGGTTGCGGGGGCCCCTTTTTTCCTAATGGAAAGGAAACATGGAATTGTAATAGATACTGAATTTCCCAAAGGAATCGATCCTACTGTTGAAAAGTGCCGACAGCTTTCATATGTGATGGTGAATCGGCTTGCTGATCTTCACTCGATTCCCTATGAGAAAACGGGTTTGGTCGAAATATCCAAACCTGAAGGGTTCATTGAAAGACAAGTACACGGATGGATTTCCCGCTATGAGAGAGCAAAGACTGATGAAATCAAGGAAATTCGTCCGCTTATTAATTATTTTCAACAGAATATCCCGAAGTATAGCCAGACTTCAATAATCCATTATGACTATAAGATCAATAATGCCATGTTCAATCAGGACCTTACAGAGATGGTTGGTTTATTTGATTGGGAAATGTCCACCGTTGGTGATCCGCTAGCCGATCTAGGAGTGGCATTAAGCTACTGGGCGGAAAGCGGTGACCCGGAACTTATCAAAATCGGTGTGGGTCAAGCGTCCGTCACGACTTTAACTGGTTTCCTGACTCGTAGGGAATTTATCGAGACGTATGCAGCAAGAAGTGGCAGGGATGTTACCAACGTCGATTTTTATTTAACCTTTGGTTATTTTAAGTTGGCTGTCATCCTTCAGCAAATCTATTATCGATATAAAAAAGGCCAGACTGATGATCCCCGTTTTTCCAATCTTGGAAAAACGGTGAAAAGCTTACTCACTCATGCTGCAAATGTAGCTGCGAAGGAAGTTTAATAAAATGGAATATATTCAAAACATTCATTTACTACTAAAAAAAGAAGAGATAGATGTGGAAAAGCTTCAAGAAGGGGAGAAAGTTGCGGTCATCCTGGATGTGTTATTAGCGACCACAACGATTATTTCAGCACTTCATGATGGAGCACGCCAGGTGATACCTGTCATGGATCCACTGGATGCCTTGGTGAAAAGCCAGGACTTGGACCATGGGGATTTTGTAGTGGCAGGAGAACTAAAAGCAAAGCCGGTTGATGATTTAATGTATCCAAGTCCGACGCTATTGAGTAAGTTGGTACGCGGCAAAACTTTAATATTGTCCACTACTAATGGAACGGTCGCGTTGAGGAATTCAGCCGCTGCCAAAAGGGTTTATATTGCTTCTTTGTTGAATAATCCGTCTGTTGCGGAAAAAATAAAAAAATATCATAAAACAGAAACGATCCTCATCGTTTGTTCGGGGAATTCAGGTGAATTCAGTCTGGAAGACTTTTACGGTGCAGGCCATTTGATAGATTGCCTGATTGCTGGATCACAAGGTACGTTCATACTCAACGATGCAGCAAAGGCTGCCAATGCGCTTTATCGCACGAATAGCGAAAATGCCTTTAATATCCTGAAATCATCGTATGTCGGACAGTTGTTTGACAAACATAGTTTGAGCGCCGATTTGGAATTGGCGGCGCGAAAAGGTTCGTTGGATCTTGTCCCAGAGTTGGTGGATGGAAGGATTGAAGCGGAATTGAAAAGGCAGGAAACGTAGCGTTGTTCAAAAATACAGATAAGGAGTGAAGGGGATGCGGTTTTCGCAGTCAATAGCGGTGGTGACAGGTGCAGGCTCTGGTATTGGGAAAGCTACGGCGATGCGCTTGTCCGACGAAGGGGCAAAAGTGTTGTTGGTAGGGCGGACGAAAGGAAAGCTGGAGGAAGCAGCTGCAGAAATCAATGCCAGGCACCCGATTCCAGCTGCTGATATTTTCCCTGCAGATGTTACCGTCGAGGAAGAAGTAATGGGGCTGGCCAAGTATGTGAAGGAACAATATCGTGACCTTCACATTTTAATCAATAACGCAGGTGGTTCAAAGTCCTCGAAGCTCCTGGATACATCCGCAGCTGATTGGGATATGATTCAACATGTCAATTTGAAAAGTGTCTTTCTAGTTTCCAAGTATTTGGGGAAATTGATGGTAGAAGGGGCCAGCAGCGGAAATGAAGGTTCCAGCAATCGGGCAATCGTCAATGTGGCTTCACTGTCAGGACATCAGGCAGGAGCGTTCATCCCCCATTACAGCTCTGCTAAAGCCGGCGTCATCAGTTTAACGAAATCTTTGGCACTGGAACTCGCTGCAGTCGGCATTCGGGTCAATTCCGTATCACCGGGATTCATTGAAACGCCATTGACGGAAGATGGTCTGCAAAATGAAAAATTCGTAAAGTCCATTCAACGGAACACGGCACTGGAAAGAGTGGGGAAAGCGGAGGAAATAAGTAATGTCATTACCTTTGCTGCTTCCCCGGAGGCTTCCTATATGACTGGGACGGACTTATTGGTGGATGGCGGCTGGTTGATCAAATAGAAAAAGGGGATGGGTAAATGTTAAAAGAACACTTATTGAAAGAAGTAATCGATAATGTAATGATCCTGACTTTGAATCGCCCTGAAAGCTTGAATGCATTTAGTCCGGATATGATTGCAAGCTTAACGAAAGAGATTAAGGATGTAAAACAAACACCGCATATAAGGGCAGTCATCATCAAAGGGGCGGGAAGGTCATTCACTGCAGGAGGCGACGTCAAGTCAATGGGGCAGGCCTCTGCAGGTCAATTGTATGATCATGTTGGCAGAATGAATGAATGCATATTGGCTCTGGATGCTTCCGAGGTTCCGGTAATCGCTGCCGTCCATGGATTTGCTGCTGGTGCCGGATTCAATTTGGCACTCGCCTGTGACCTGATCGTGGCTTCCGATGATAGTCAATTTGCCATGAGTTTTTCACAGGTAGGCCTGATCTCTGATGGAGGGGGTTCGTATTTTTTACCTAAATTAGTCGGGCCCCACCTTGCAAAGCAACTCTTCTTTTCGGCCGAGCCAATTTCTGCGGAACGCTTATATCAGCTGGGGGTCATTAATTATTTATATCCACTCAATCAACTTGAAGAGGAATCATTGAAGCTTGCGGTAAAACTGGCAAATGGACCGACAAAAGCATATGGGATGATGAAAAAGCTCGTCAGCCATTCATTTACGGCTACACTTGCTGAAATTCTGGAACAGGAACGTATAACGCAAACCTTGATGGCTTCCACGGAAGATCATCAGGAGGGGGTTGCAGCATTCAAAGAAAAAAGAAAGCCGGAATTTACAGGAAACTAAGGGAGGGATAAAGATGAAAGCAATTCATTTTGAAGAATACGGCGGACCGGAAGTACTGAAATTGACTGAAATGGAAAGACCTGTGCCAACAGGGCATGAAGTTCTGATTGAAATCGATTGTGTAGGCGTCAATTATGCAGATACAGCCAGAAGGGAAGGGCAATATGTAGTGCCTACGCCGCTTCCGTTCATTCCAGGTGCGGAAGTGGCTGGCGTAGTGGTGGAAGTTGGTGGAAAGGTGACCAAAATCAAACCTGGTACAAGGGTAGTCAGCTTAATTGAATCTGGTGGATATTCAGAATATGCCCTTTCTGATGAATTCTTGGCCATTCCGCTTCCCGATGCCATTCAGTTCCACGAAGCTGTTGCCTTGCCCCTCCAAGGTCTGAGCGCCTATCATATTCTTAAGACAATGGGACGCATGCAACAGGGGGAAACGGTTTTGGTCCATGCTGCTGCTGGGGGAGTGGGAACGATTGCCGTACAGTTAGCCAAAATCTTCGGGGCTGGAAAAGTGATTGCCACCGCCAGCACAGTGGAAAAGTTGGAACTGGCTAAAGAAATGGGGGCAGATGAACTTATTGATTACACGCAAGAAGGATGGGAAATGAAAGTCCGTGAGGTCACGGGAGGAAAGGGAGTAGATGTCGCGCTGGAAATGGCTGGAGGGGATATTTTCAATAAAACGTTGAAATGTTTGGCTCCCTTTGGACGTCTTGTTGTTTTTGGTAATGCAAGCCGTAAGCCTTATACGATGAACCCGCAGCAATTAATGAGGCGTAATCAATCCGTCGTGGGTTTTTTCCTGCCACAGATCATGAAACACCCGGACTTGCTGTTGCCTAGCATTCAAGACCTTTTTGCATACGTTGCGTCTGGGGAGCTTAAGTTAACTATCGGGGGCATCTACCCAATTGAAAAGGCAGCAGCCGTTCATGAGGAAATGAACGCCCGTCAAACGAAAGGGAAGTTGATTTTGCAGGTTAAATGAGAATAAGGGGTGTATGATGCACCCCTTATTGGATTTCACTTAGTTCATTTGAACCTAAAGAAAGCACGCCTCAATCCGTATCAGTGCTAACATCTTTATCTGGATGCATGAAAGGCGGCTGCGGCGCTTTTTTAGACTCTAACAGTTCACGGTTTTCAGTTGAATTCCAGCCTATATCGTTGGTGGGGTGTATCCATTCGTCTCCAGCCATGATTTCCGGGTCTATATCTTCGCTCCAGTTTTCGAGTGGTGAGTTATCAGAGGCATATTTACTGTCGCCAATGACGACTCCATAATCATTGACGAATGGAGCCTGTGGTTTTATGCCGGTCCCTTTATAGCTTGGTGCGTTAATTTGGTGTGGTTGTGTATCGTCGATAATTGGTGAATCCAATTTCTTTTTCATGTAGTGTCTCCCTTTTCGTTTTACGGTTATTTTTCTCGTCTGTCCCTATATTATCCCTGAATAATTTCCGGCATGTTTACCCCATTCTATAAGGTAAACTATATTAAAAAGGGTGGATGAAAATGAAACGGAAAGCCAATGTGGATGGAGCTGTCAAAGCAAGTAAAACGCCAAAAAGAAATCAAGCTGAAAATGAATTTTCCAATGAGTTCGCAATGGAGGAAAATGCAATGAAAGGTGCCAACCGCAATTCAAAGCAAGGCAGAAAAGGAAGAAGTAATGGATAAAGAAAAACGGAACAGCGGGGAAAAGATGGGTGAACATGTACGAACTGAATTTGGAATCGAATTCAGCGGGGATATGAACGCAACTAAGATTTATGAAATTTTGGCAAAAGAAAATAAAAAACGTGAAAGTGATAAGTAAAAAAGGACGGACCCAGCCTTGGGTCCGTCTTTTTTATTAAAGCATGATGCTGCCTGATTTTGAAAGAGGGAAAATCGTTGATCCCTTACCACTCGGATCAAAATAGGCAAGCATGAATGAAGGTTTATCGACGATTGTTCCCTCGGCTAAATACGTTTCCAAATCAAAGGGAAGTGCCTCGAGCAACGTGTGTTTGTGTATTTCTTTTTCATTTAGGGCCAAAGCGGTGAAAGAGGAACCAAGCTGTTCAGGCTTATTGAGAATATATTCATATATCTCTTTCCGACCACTTTTATCTAATGAAGCTTCCCACCAAGGTTTACGTGGTTTATATTTTTGATTCATGAAATAATCCAATTTCATGAGTCCGATAATGTTTTTCAGTTCGGCAGATTCCCGGGAAGCCAAAAACTGCTGTAAACGTCTGAACAAGTCTTCAAGCTGATGGCCGATTCGTGACCACCCTTGTTCATCCCAATAGGTACCGAAATCTTGAAAGAAGTCGAACGGTGATTGAAATACCGTTTTGACAAGATATTCCGTAGTATGATCCATCCTATGATCGTTCCAGTATTTTTCAAGTACATCTTCAACTTGTTTAATGCGGACAATGTCATCGAAGGATAAAACATTATTCCCCAATATTTCATAAGGAGCATGTTCGCTGTATATATATTGGTGTTCATCGGCTCGTATCCGTAAGCCGGTTCCACGAAGCATCTTTAAGAAACCAAGTTGCATCTCTTCGGGTCTAAGCTCGAAAACATCATTGAAGGTCTTTCGGAAAGAATGATAATCTTCTTCCGGTAAACCGGCAATAAGGTCTAAATGCTGATCAATTTTCTGACCATCTTTTACCATGGTTACGGTCCTGGTCAGTTTTTCGAAATTCTGCCTTCTCATTACTAGATCATTCGTATGATCATTCGTCGATTGTACCCCTATTTCAAAGCGGAACAGTCCTGCAGGGGCATTGTCGTTCAAGAACTGGATAACTTCCGGACGCATGATGTCCGCCGTGATCTCGAACTGGAAAACCACACCGGGAAGATGCTCATCGATTAAGAATTGAAACATCTCCATGGCATAGCTTCGGCTGATATTGAAGGTTCGGTCAACGAACTTAATGGTCTTTGCACCATTAGCCATAAGGTACCTGATATCTTCTTTAATCTTTTCACGATCAAAATACCTGACACCCACTTCAATCGATGAAAGGCAAAACTGGCAGCTGAACGGGCAACCTCGGCTAGTTTCGATATAGGTAACACGTTTAGATAGGTCGCCGCGGTCTTCCTCCAAACGATATGGAGAAGGGAGGGATTTTAAATCAACCTTGCCGTTCTGAGGCTGGATGATTTTTTTTCCATCCTGTCGGTACGCAATGCCGCCGATCTTCTTATAGTCATTCGAACCTTCAATTTCAGATAAAAGTGCCTTGAAGGTGACTTCACCTTCACCGATTACGATGAAATCAGCTCCGGGAATCTGATCAAGCCATTCCCCAACATCATAGGTGACTTCAGGTCCGCCGAGAATGATGACCAATTCCGGGTTGATTTTTTTAAGCATGGCTACGACTTTCATTGTTTCCTCGATGTTCCAAATATAGCAGCTGAACCCTATGACATCAGGTTTTTTGGAATGAAGGTCACCAACTATGTTCATAATTGGATCTTTTATCGTATATTCTGCCAGCTGTACATCATAATCAGGCTGGGCGTATGCTTTTAAATATCGGATGGATAGCGATGTATGGATATATTTTGCGTTAAGAGTACTGATTATTATATTCATGTTAAAGGGCGTAAAAGAAACGCCTGGCTCCTTTCGTGTACATGTCTTTTTAAGCCAACAAGCACTAACGAGTAATTTTACCATAGCGTGCTCCATTTGAAAAATGAGTTATGGTATTGAAGGGGAATCTTTTCTGCTTGAAAGTCGGACAAGAAATCGAATTTAAAAAAACGGATAAAGCAGAAAATGCTTCATCCGTTTTATTTAAAAAGCTTGTTTAATATAGTCTTTCGTTTTAGTCATGAATCGTTTTGTTTTGGTCGCCTTCAATTCGATGATCGGCTGTGCCATGGAAGCGATCATTTCACTTGATAATAACACGGTAATCAAGAAAGAGAGTCCGGCGAGCATGATAAAGCTCTCTGTATTGCTGAAGTATTCTTGTATGGTGCTTTCGCGGAAGAACCGTATGAAAAAACCATGCAGCAGATACACATAAAGGGTTTGTTTCCCCCAATTCGTAAAGAAATATTGTCTGCGTGGGATGAACGAAAGGAAGCTGAACACTGAAATGATGCTCAATCCATAAAATCCCAGTCGTTTAAACATGGACACGATTGTCGCATCTTCAAGTTCGGCATATGGTTTCGAACCGAGCAGCCATTTATAATTAATATCGGTATTAAAATAAAAACCGATAAAAATCACTAACATGACAATAAGTGATGCCAAACGAACTTTGGGAGTGAATAGTTTTTTTAAATGTTCCTTGCTTAAATGGTATCCGATCAAAAACATCGGGAAAAAAACGAATGTTCTGGAGAGACTAAGGTAATTGGAAATATTGTCTATATAACCAATCAATAATGCGATTATTAAAGATAAACCTATGCCTACTGGTGGCTTTAGCTTTGAGAAACCAAGCAGCATGATGTTCCAGCAGAATAAACTGATCAAGAACCATAGCGACCATTGGGGGTCAAGCAGGTCTACAGTGATGGCAGAACGTTCATATAAGAAATAATAGTAAACGGTATATATCAATTGGAAAATGATGTAGGGTAAAATTAGCTTTTTAGTAATTTTACCCAAATACCCTTTTTGATAAAAACCTTTCGCAAAGAATCCTGAAACAAGGATAAAGGCAGGCATATGAAAGGAATAAATGGTTTTATATAAAGCATATATCGTTTCACTGTCATGTATATACGTATTCAGCAAATGACCAAAGACGACAAATGCCATGAGAATGAACTTGGCGTTATCGAAGAAAAAATCACGTTGTTTCATTATTGCCTCCATTTAATAAATTTTAAGGTAGCTAGAAAGCATTGTTATTTCTTATTCCCTAAATACCTTGTACTAAATCATTATTTATTAAATTATTATAAAAACCTTAAATTAAGCTTAACGCTAATTTTTTCAGCATTCAATATACTATCATTTGATATATAGGTTAATTTTGGATAAAGGTGTTTGTGCCGATTTTCGAAAAATACCGAGGAAAATCAAGATGGATGTCGAATAAAGTTGGGTAGGTATGGGTTTTGATGAGGGGGGTTAATATGAATATCGGTTATGAGAATGAAACGGAATATAAACAGGAAATTATAAAATTGAATAAACAGATCGAAGGGTTTCTGAATATGTTCGATTCAATGTCAGAGCCTTATATCAGGGTTGATGAGGAACTGCGTCTCACTTATGCCAATGATGCCGCTTGTGCCCTGCTGGAAACACCTAAAGATCAACTGGAGTCCATGAGGATAACTGATTTTCTCGATGTCATCCCTTTAAATAACCAGGAAGTGTCAAGCACCCTAAAAACCTCGAACGAAAGTGAAAGGCAAATTATCCAGCTACATACCGGAGCCCTTAAGCAAATAGAGTTTATACGAATGGGATCTCTTTCCGAAGGACAGCAGTTCTATCGTTTGGGGGATGTGACATTGGATGTTTCTTCGTCAAGGGAAACAGGGATGTCAAGACAGATGTTTTTGG
This sequence comes from Bacillus sp. ISL-78, assembly GCF_018613455.1. NCBI lineage: Bacteria > Bacillati > Bacillota > Bacilli > Caryophanales > Bacillaceae > Bacillus > Bacillus sp. ISL-78. The sequence goes on along the minus strand of NZ_JAGGQC010000003.1, from coordinate 55,856 downwards.
ACATTTTCGACACAGCCATAGAAAGCATCGTTCTATTCGACAGTTCAGGAATAATAATGGAAGTGAACCATGCCTTTATCCATGCCTTGGGCATTCCGAAAAAAGAGATTGTCGGTAAGAATATGAGGGGCCTCATCTCCCCAGATTATAGGGGATATTGGGATGAGAGCATACAAAGAGCCTTTGATGAGTCGAACTATAAAGGGGAGGTAGAGATAAAGGTCGGGGATGAACTGCTTCATTTCACTTTTTCGATAAGTTCAACGGTAGGAAATGAACTATATATGTCTGTGCTTCGAAGAATTACAGAATCAAATATAATAGAAAAAAAGTTAGAGACGAGCGAACGGATTTTTGCGGAATTATTCGACCAGTCCATGGATGCAATCATATTCTGGAATGATGACGGGATCATTTTTCGGGTCAATCATTCAGCATGTAAAATATTCGAATCCAGCAGGGAGGATCTGATTGGCAGTTATATCTGGAAATACGTATACAGCAATAATCACCATTTCGTCCAAATGATGGAAACGTTTGAAAGAGACACCCAGGTGCGGGGTGAGCTGATCTATAAAATGCCTAATAACCAAATTAAATTGCTAGAATTGACTGCAAAAAAACATGAAGGTGACGGATATAACGTAACGATCTTTCGAAATGTCAGTGAGCGCTGGCTGATTGAGAAGGAATTAAGGGATAGTGAGAAGAAGTTCAGGAAGATTTTTGAGGGCACATTAGACGGCCTGATTTTATGGAATCATGAAGGGTTCACGGATATTAATGAAGCGGGTCAGAAAATATTGGAGATTTCGAAGCGCAAACTGCTTTCTTTATCTGTTAAGGGGTTCATCGAAAAAATTCCTGAAAATGCTCCAGACTTGAACTCTCACATTGAAAATGTTTATAAGCATGAGGTATACTCCTCCATCATTCCGATAACATTCGAAGATGGAAGAGTTAAGCATATTGAATTTTTGACGAGGAAAAATTTATATTCGAACCTGAATTTAAGCATTTTCCGTGATGTGAGTAAAAATCTCGAAATGCAGGAACAAATCCGTAAATCGGATACTTTGAATGTCGTTGGTGAATTGGCGGCGGGCATTGCTCACGAAATCAGGAATCCAATGACAGCATTAAAAGGTTTTATCCAGTTGCTTGAGGATGGTGTTAAAGGGGAGTTTTCCACATATTTTCATGTGATTACATCCGAAATTAAACGAATCGAAACCATTATCACGGAATTTTTGGTACTGGCAAAGCCGCAGGCGCTAAAAATTTTCAAACAGGATGTTCATACCATATTGAGAGAGACACTGGAATTACTGGCCGCTCAGGCACTGTTGGAAAATATTCAATTCGAGACAAACTTTGAAGAAGATGAATGTAAGGTTTTATGTGAGGCGAACCAGTTAAAGCAAGTGTTCATTAATATCATCAAAAATGCATTGGAAGTCATGCCGGATGGCGGATCTGTTCATATTAAAACAAGCCGATTTTCAGAGAAATACGTTTGCATTTCAATTACTGATAAAGGCATGGGGATTTCAACGGAAATGCTAAAAAAATTGGGGGAACCATTTTATACGACGAAGGATAGGGGAACAGGGCTGGGGCTCATGGTCAGCTATAAAATCATTGAAGAACACAATGGCTATATAGAAGTGGAAAGTGAAGTGGGAAAAGGGACAAGCTTTCATATTTATTTGCCATTCGAGTAATGTAGAAGGGGATGCCTTATACCTTTCTTAAGTTAACGGAAAGCATGGATATTCCATTAGGGATCCTTTATCGGATTCCTTTTTTTGTTCCATCATTATTATCATCATGGGATTACAAATGAGGGTTGTGACAATGATAAATATTTTTGCTTCAATTAAGGAGCTGTCCTGCTTTTAAATCATTGAGAAGTTATTTGCTCGAATAAGCGAAAACTAATAATAGCATCCAAATAGGGGAATCTTTCAAAGCGATTTTCGGAGCTGTCTTCATATGAAATCTTCTTGATCAATATAGATGCTTATGCTTAGGAATTTCCGTCATATCCTGTCTGCTGATGGACCAAGCCATATCGCAATTTAAGAAGTTTTGTCTTTTTTTGCGAATCTATTTACATATAAGGCATATTTTGTAATACTTCTTTATGATAATGTAACTTTAAAAGGGCAGGAGTAGTGAATGTAGTTATGAATTCTAGGTGTGCAACGGAAATTTGTTCTGAGATTCGAATGAAGCGTTGGGAAATGATGGAGTTGGCGAAAATGTATGGACTTGGCCATGAGTATACCCTTCGCCAAAGTGAGCAGCTTGACAAACTTATAAATGAGTATCTGATCCTTCAACATCATTCATCAGTGGAAGTGAGAAATAAGCGAGATGAAATGGTTGTTATTGTACAGCAGCCCTTTAATGAAGACATTTCCTTTTAGAAGGAAATGAATGCCCATGACTTTTTATATTAGCAGGCAAGAGACAATCAACTTTGTGTGATTTCTGGTGAAATGAATCATATCTGAAAACAAATAAAGAAAGACTTATATAAACAAGAATATATCTTTTGAATTTCCTTTGGATTTGGGGTATATATCGAGGGGAGGTCACCAGAAGGTGTCCTTCGTGCATCGGATTGGTTTATAAGTCTTAAATGGATTAAACGGATAAATAAAAAGTAAGAGCTGACTCACTTGATGGAGCCAGCCATGGAAGTACCGCAATTATAAAATTTCCAATAATATGACCATGAACAAAAGGCCGATAATGAAGGAATAGGTGGAAGTGCGTTCATTACCATCCCCATGGCTTTCGGGAATCAGTTCCTTATAAACGATGAAAAGCATGGCCCCGGCGGCGAAAGCTAGGCCGTATGGAACCAGGAACCCAATGTAAGAGGTTAAATAATAACCAAGTAAGCCTGTAATTATTTCGATGGTGCCGGTTAAGGTTGCAATCAGGAATGCTGTGAGTTTACCGATTTTTTGATTAATTAAAAACAAGGCGACCAGTAAGCCTTCCGGAGCATTTTGCAGGCCGATGGCAAAAGCGATCAAGTTACCTGTATCAGCTGTATCAGAGGCATAACTGACCCCGACAGAAAGCCCCTCAGGAATATTATGGAGTGTAATGGCAGTGATGATGAGCAAGGCCTTTTCATCGAACTGAATACCACTTTTCGTATGGCTGAGATCGATATGAGGAATGTTTTGTTCCATGATCGTTAATGTCATTACCCCGAGAAAAACCCCAATTACCAGCTGAATATACCCTCCGGTGGCCAGAGACTCCGGGATCAGGCTCAATAACGAAGCAGCCATCATGATCCCAGCGGTAAATGCCAGTAGCGTGTCTCTGAATCGATGTGTGATTGAACCTTGAATGAACAAGATCGGTAACGCACCAAACCCTGTAGACATAGCAGATAGGATGCTTCCTAATAAAACTCCACTCATAAATTTCTCCTTTATAAGGTACTTATCGTTACTTCTTTGCGAATTTTTGGGTGAAACAATAATTCATTGTATTTAGACATAAAGAATATGTTCCTGGAAAAAACCATTTTGCATCAATCTTCTGCATACCATTTTTTCAATGTTAGATCAGACGGTAGCAATATGCTGATGATTCCCAGTAATGGCAGGAATCCCACTAGTTTAATCATGGATTCAATTCCAATTATATCTGCAATGGCTCCCAATGAAACGGATCCAATGGCACCCATTCCGAAGGCTAAACCTACGGTCAAGCCTGCCATCGTACCGACTTTTCCCGGGACCAATTCCTGTGCGTATATTACCGTGACGGAAAAACTGCTCATTATAATGAATCCCGCTATCAATAATAAGATAAAAGCGGCTGTAGGAGGTACGAATGGTAAAAGTGCGGTTATTGGTATGCTGGCAGCGAAAGAAAAGAAAATGATGTTTTTACGTCCGAATCTATCAGCAAGCGGGCCTCCGAAAAATGTACCTACAGCACCAGCTGCCAAAAAGGCAAATAGGAAAAATTGTGCGGCTTTTATCGTGAATGAATACTGATCGATCAAATAAAAACTATAAAAGTTCGTCATGCACGATACATACCAGGAACGGGCAAAGATTATGAATAAAATCAATACCAGGGCTTTGGCCACTTTGTGGGACCGCTCTTTATTGATTATTTTTGCAGCAAGCTTTTTAGGCTGGAAGTGAACTAATTTTTGGGAATACCAATTGGCGATATACAGCAATAGGATAACGGCCATTAAGGCAACCAGGGCAAACCAGAGTGCGCCCTTTTGACCAAATGGAACAAGTACGATGGCTGTGATGAGCGGGGCAAGTGCCTGCCCGCTATTCCCGCCGACCTGATAAATGGATTGTGCCAGGCCTCTCTTCGGTCCGCCTGCCATGTAGGCGACCCTGGAGCCTTCCGGGTGGAATATGGCCGACCCTAAACCCATCAGGATGACTGCACCAAGGATAATGGTATAGTTTGGGGCAATTGCGAGAATGATGACACCTATTAAGGTACTGGTCAACCCAATGGGCAATGCATATGGAAATGGTTTTTTATCCGTATAGAAACCAACTGCCGGTTGCAGGAGCGAGGAGACGATATTCAGGCAGAATGCAATCATTCCAAGCTGTGTATACGTAAGCGACATTGATTTTTCGAGGATTGGGAACATGGCCGGTACGACGGCCTGAAGAGAATCATTCATTAAATGGCATATGCCTATGATGATCATGATTTTCAGAGTCATATCTTGTTTTTGCGGTTTTGTTTTAATGGCAGCGATACTTCCCATCTGTATATATCCTTCTTCCTGATTAAGATTTTTACCTATTCCATAAATAGATTCAAGAAGCATGCACCGTATGCATGACACCTTTAACTAAATCGGGATCGTCACTAGTCTTCATGAAGAAATCGAAAACTTTTCAAAGTATTGCTAAGTTTGGTCTTTTATATGCGGCAAGCTGATTGTAACGGTTGTACCTACCAGAGGTTTACTTGAAAACTCGATGGTGCCGTTAAAAGATTCAATGATTCGTTTACACACAAATAGCCCCAATCCCGTTCCTTCTTTCTTCGATGTATAGAAGGGATCGAACACTTTCCCTATATCTTTTTCATTCAGTCCTTGCCCGTTATCGATGATCATGATTTTAGCCCGATCATTTTCATGGTGAATTCGAATCCTTAACTTTTTCCCAACTTCCATGGCCTCGAAACCGTTTTTGGCAATGTTGAGAATGACTTGTTTGAGTTGGTCCTTTGTACAATGAACCAGGATTGGCTCCTTTATGATATTCCATTCCACTTCAATATTGAAGTGACGTGCTTCTGATTCTATTATTGGTCTCAATTCAGCAATGATACTGCGAATATCATATAAGGATAAAGTTTGTATCATTGGCTTCCCTAAAATCAAAAACTCGCTGACGATGCTATTGATCCGTTCAATTTCCTTCATGATGACAGAGTAATAGAACTGATCTTGCTCCTCAGGGTGTTTTTCAACCAGTAACTGCACTAGCCCCTTTATGCCAGTAAGTGGGTTTTTTATTTCATGTGCAGTACTTGCAGCCAATGTACCGACAAAATCTATTTTTTGGCTATCGTTTAGTGATTTTTGTTTTTTGTCATGCCTGCGAACGATCAGTTCCTCCATGATGATATAAATCATGTGAGTAATAAAGAAAGTGAAAAAGACAAGCATTAAAAAAACATTCATGTTATTTGTGCCAATCTTGTCGGGCACTTTGACGGACAGTGTCCAATCGACTTCGGTCAAAGGAACATCCACCCATGTTGAATGTCCATTGAATCCCTCGGCATTTATATCTAAAATTCGGGTTTTGTCCTGTGTTTCCAATATAAAGGAATGACCAGGGCTGAGCATTTTTAATATTTTTTCCATATGATCCAGCCTGATATGTGCCAATAAAAACCCTTGCACTTTTTTATCTTGATCCAGTATGGGAGCAAAAATGGAAAAATAATTAAAATGAGCGTTATAAAGCTCATTTGTTCCTGCAACAACTGCTTTTTTAGTTTTTACTGCACGTTCCATATCATTTTGTTCAATTAAATAGTAATGATGGAAATTCTTATTCGTACCCGAAATGGAAACACCGTCGCGATTTAGCCAATATACTCCGGCATACCGGGAATCTGTATCTTTGATCCATTTCATTAGAAGTTCGGTTTTTTTGTCATCCATATAAAGCACGGAACTGCTAAGGCTAAGCAGCTCAAGGTTTTCCTTCGTTTCCCTTATAACTTGATCTATGTATTCTTGATAAACCGTTCCCGCCCATTCAGCTTGTTCCTGTCTTTCTTTTAGAAGGGAACGTTCTAAATGCATCCAATAAATGATAGAGAGAAAAATTAATGGTAAAATAACAATAAGTAGATATGTGGTGAATTTATGCCTCGTTTTCATGTTTGTCACTACTTTAGCTTTTTTTTTCAAGTATATCAAAATGATTGATTAAACAATAGTGCATACTAACAGGGCAGATTGACAAAAAATCCTTTATGTCATATAATAACTTTTAATTCAAGATATTTTAATTAAAAATTTTTAAGGTTGTGAAGTTATGGAGAATAATAACATCCAACAGTCTTTGAAACTGTTCATTGTGATGTCTAGAGCTCATCGATCCATTAATGATGTAGTTAATAAACATATAGCTGAAGAGGGTTTGAATCCAACTGAGTTTGCAGTACTGGAATTGCTTTATCATAAAGGGGATCAGCCTCTTCAGCAAATAGGCGGAAAAATCCTGCTAGCCAGCGGCAGCATTACCTATGTCGTGGATAAACTTGAACAGAAGGAATATCTGCAGCGCATAGCATGTAAAGAGGATCGCCGTGTAACCTTTGCAAAGATAACCGACAAAGGAAAGGCCTTTATTGAAGGCGTATTTCCTGAGCATGAAAAAAGAATTGATGATATCATGAGTGTACTTACGCAAGAGGAAAAGGCGACCGTGATTGAATTGCTTAAAAAGATTGGGTACTCCGCTCAAAATTAGCTAAAGAACCAGCACCTGGATTTGACTACAGGTGCTGGTTTTTTATGTCTGATAAAACATGAATTTGTTTTAGCGACATAAAAAGGTTTTTAATAACGCTGTGGCGAATTAAATTACATTACGATAACCGTGATAATTGTCAATGTTTCTTGGAAACGAATTCGGTTGGATAATGTCACTATGGTTTATAAAAAATGTTTTATATTCGAAAAGGAGCCTACATATGAAATTTAATGAGTATCAATATAAACGTCCTGAAATGGATGAAATTAAAACCCGGTTCATGAAAGCTTTGGAAAAGTTTACGGAGGCTGCAAATGCCGATGCACAAATAAAAGCCATGGAAGAAATTAACGGAATTCGAAATTATGTAGGTACGATGTTTAATTTGGTCTATATCCGGCATTCCATAGATACCAATGATGTTTTTTATAAAGCGGAGAATGATTACTTAGATGACTTCTCCCCTGAAATGGAAGAATTGACCTCGAAATTTTACAATGAACTCGTTCGCTCGAAATTCCGTAAGGAGCTTGAGGAGAAATGGGGAACTCAACTATTTGACCTGGCAGAGGCCCAACTCAAAACCTTTTCGCCCGAAATCATACCACAGCTGCAAAAAGAAAATAAATTATCAAGTGAGTATTCACAATTAATTGCCTCTGCAAAAATTCACTTTGATGGAAAAGAATTAACACTTGCGCAGCTTCAGCCTTTTATGGAGTCCTCGGACCGTGAGTTAAGGAAAAATGCAAGTGAGGCATATTACGGTTTCTTTGAAGAAAAGCAGGAGGAATTGGATCGTATATTCGATGAACTTGTCAAGGTGAGGAATGGTATTTCAACAGCGCTGGGTTATGGGAATTTCGTGGAACTTGGGTATTATCGAATGACAAGGACTGATTATGACGCTGATATGGTTGCTGCATTCCGCAAGCAGGTGAAAGAGGAAGTGGTACCGCTTGTCACCCGGCTGAAGGAACGGCAGCGGGAACGTCTTGAATTGGAGAACCTGAACTATTATGATGAGAATTTTCATTTCAGAACGGGTAATGCCATTCCAAAAGGCGATGCTGAGTGGATCATCGAAAATGGGAAAAGGATGTACCAGGAACTATCGCCTGAAACGAATCAGTTTTTCAACTATATGATTGATAATGACCTGATGGACCTTGTGGCGAAAAAAGGAAAGGAAAGCGGTGGCTACTGTACTTTTATAGAAGACTATAAAGCTCCATTCATCTTTTCTAATTTCAATGGTACTTCCGGGGATATTGATGTTTTGACACATGAGGCAGGTCATGCATTCCAAGTTTATCGCAGCCGTGATCTTGACATACCTGAGTATTATTGGCCTACATATGAAGCATGTGAAATCCATTCGATGAGCATGGAATTTTTAACTTGGCCATGGATGGAGCTATTTTTCAAGGAAGATACGGAAAAATATAAGTTTTCCCATTTAAGCGGTGCCCTCATATTCCTCCCGTATGGGGTAGCGGTTGATGAGTTTCAGCATTTTGTCTATGAAAATCCTAATGCCTCCCCCGTTGAAAGAAAGCAGGCTTGGCGTAAAATCGAGATGGAATATTTGCCGCATCGCGATTATGAAGGAAATGAATTCTTGGAGAATGGCGGGTATTGGCAGCGGCAAAGCCACATTTATCAATCACCTTTTTATTATATCGACTATACATTGGCCCAGATTTGTGCTTTCCAATTCTGGAAAAGGTCGACTGAAAAAGATGAAACGGCTTGGGAGGATTATTTGAATCTGTGCCAACTTGGAGGCAGCAAGTCCTTCCTTGATCTAGTTGAATCCGCGAATCTGAAATCCCCGTTTGTTGACGGTACTGTACAGTCCGTTGTGAAGGTGATAGACGAATGGCTCTCCACTGTTGATGATAAGGCATTATGAAACCGTCTAACTCCGAACCATGATTATAAAAGAAGACTTGGTTATCCTTCATGAACACTTTTTTATAGAAAGATTGGATTGAAGAAATTTGCGACACTCCTGCCGAATCACTGACTAGCCGAGACCTCAAAGGCGCTTTCAATGATGCGGCATGAAAGACAGCCGGCGGAAAGGGAGCGAATTTCTGGAATCAACTGGTACGTTTATTAATTAGTATACAATCTGAACGCTTGGAGATTATTCCAAGCGTTTTTTTAAATCTTCATGCATTTGGAATGATGCTTCAAAGTGAAATGCATAGGGGGTTTCAGACTGCACTGTGAGAGAATGAAACCGAGGAAAAAAACAGCCGACGAAAGGAATATTGCCCGGCTTGTCTTAAATGTCCCTTCCTTACATATAAATGTAGGGAGGAGGGGAGAGTATGCTGTCAAGGTGGTCAGGGAGTTTTCAGATTGCAGCGGTTTATGTAGGCACAGTCGTCGGTGCAGGATTTGCAACTGGAAAAGAGATTGTCGAGTTTTTTACCCGTTATGGTTTTTATGGCTTTATCGGGATTTTAATAGCAGGTTATATTTTCATTTTCACCGGGACGAAAATCATGATCATTTCAGCAAGGATCAGAGCATCTTCGTATGAGGAGTTCAATCAATTTCTATTTGGGAAGAAAATAGCAGGAATCATCAACTTCTTTTTCCTTATCATGCTGTTAGGGGTGACGGCTGTCATGATTTCGGGTTCAGGAGCCGTTTTCGAAGAACAACTTGGCGTGCCTAAAAGTATAGGAAGTTGGTCTACGATCATCCTGGCATCCTTGGTCCTGATGATGGGCATGCGTGGTGTTTTCACTGTGAACTCATTTGTTGTGCCAATCATGATCTGCTTTAGCGTGATTCTTTTTTTCTCGACTTTAGGTAATGGGGATTTCTTTAAGACCCTTACAAAAGTTCCGGATGAAGTGATCACCGTGAAAATGATTTTGTCACCCTTTGCCTACACAGCCTTTAACCTCGCTTTGGCACAGGCTGTGCTGGTTCCGGTTGCTTATGAAGTTCGAGATGAGAAGGTCATTAAGCATGGAGCAATTCTTGGAGGGATATTCCTGACCATCATTTTATTGACGGGGCATTTTTCACTTATGACACTTTCCGACGTGAATCGTTATGAAATTCCTTCAGCAGTTATTATGAGAACGGCGGCCAGTCAGTTGTATTGGATGTTCATTTTGGTGATATACGGCGAGATATTCACTTCGGTCATCGGAAACATATATGGCTTACAGAGGCAAATCAGCAGTTATATTAAATTGCCAAGCATGCTGATCATAGCGGTGATTTTTTTAATAGCATTAATCATTAGTGAATTCGGATATGGAAGGTTACTAGGATATATTTATCCGGTTTTTGGATACATAAGCCTCCTTTTTTTAGTGCTGGTCTGGAAGAGCAAGGCAGGCAAGGAGTAATGGAGAACGGGGGGCCTGACCCTAGCCCTCCGTACCAGGGGGGGCTAGGGTCACCTTTTCATCAGCGTCTTAGCCATCTCTAGAAAAGCATCCCGGTAATCTTTATCTTTTTTCGTGAACATAGTTAAGCGGACGGGTGCTTTTTCATCCTTGAGCAAAATGGAAGTGATGACATCATCGCCACTTTCCACTTCAAATCCTGTGCCGCTCTCGATATCGAATGAAGGATCCCTAATCGTTTCTGAAATGCTTTTCAGCTGGGCTTGAACGTTTTCTTCCACCTCATCCCAACTGACATCGCCCTTCAACAATTCGATTCTCATATAAATGGAGGCATCTTCAATCAGGAACACAATATCTTTTCCAGGTTCTTCGGCACTTAACCTGAATTGTTGCAAAACATAGAGGCTGAACGGTTGATTATCGCTTTTTTTTAGGAATGCTGTTTTTTCTTTTGCTTCCCCATTCATTGTATACTGCAGGTTTTGCTCCATCAGTCTTATTTTGTTATCGCTTCGGTTATTACGATTGCCTCGTTGAGAAGTGTTGCCTCCGTTCTCCTCTTTTATTGAATCTTCCTGTGGCTCATCTGCATTTTCGCCTGTGGTCGTACCGCAGCCAGTCAGCAGAAAAGCGGCGAATGTGACACTGCCAATATAACGTGTCCAACAAGTCATGTGTTTCCCCCATCTTTCTGATAGAAATTTCAAACTGGATATACCTGAATCACATACAGGTGCTTTGCCCTTTAATGAATTAGACGGCATGAAATGGAAATGGTTACAAAAAGCGGGGGAATCGAATGGGACGATTGCTAAAAAGTGAAAAACGGAATGGTCATCTAGTAACCATCCCGTTTGATAAATTGAATTATCCTATGATTTTATAATTTTTATGGTTTACGACTGTTTTTTGTTCAAGCTCCAAATCACGATAATTTTCCATATACGTGACGTCCACGATTACTGAGTTCTCGTTCACTTTCTCGACGATTCCTTTTAAGCCTTCTCTAAATTCAATGATATTTCCAACTTCCGCTTTCTTCATGGTAATCATCCTTTCCCATTTTGTTTCCAATGATCAAAAAGTAACAATGGAGTAATTGGATTCTTCGAACATCTTGCCGTTTAGATTTTGACGTGGGAAGTGCTAGTAAGAGAATTAGTTATCTCTTATGTCGGTACAGTAAGCTAAACTTTTAAAAGGAGGTACGATTCTTGTAATGGAGCGTTGTAAAGATGTGGCATAATTTGGTATTTCTTGCAAACGCAGTTATGCGTACCAGTATGTAATTATATGCACAAAAAATGCCAATCATTTTACATTATGATATTTTAATATACAGTTTGCACTATTTTAAAGCATTCGTAAAGAATAATGTAGTAAGTGGGCAACAAAAAATTCTGATTTATATTAAGTGGCAAGCTTATGTTAAAATGAAAACGGAATTTCTCCTGTCTGAAAATGATGGAACATTCGATAATTAAGGAGGATAATATATGAATGCAGAGGAAGCAAAAGAAGTACTCGATAAATTGGCAAATCGGGAAATGGAAGAGTTCCGGATAACAAAAGAAGAGTTTTTAGCTTTTCGTGAGGTTCTTGTTAAAAGGGATGACTTTAAACATTTTCGGGGAAATGCTCAACATAACGGTGTGATAATTTATACGTATTTAGAAGAAGCGAGAAGTTGATGGATGTATAATTGGGGGTGGCTCATGATTGAGCCACCCCCAATTATTTATAATGGAAAAATCAATTGTTTCCTTAATTTATTTAAGGCGGACTTTCTCCATGATTTGACGGCTGCAGTAGTAACTTGATATATCTCAGCGATTTCAGTCACGGTTTTATTTTCAAGGTATGTCTGTAAAAGCCAGCGTTGCTGATTCAGTGTCAATCCTTCCGTGTAGGTTAATATATTATCGATGGCAAAGGCTTCTTCATGCATTGAAAAAGGATCTTTAATCATTTCTAATAGGAAAGAATCAAAGGGGGCGGTACGGATTTCATATTTATGATGATGCTTTAATTCGTTCAGAATTTTGCCTTTGATTACCGTATAGGCATAGTTGGAGAAGTGTCCGTATTCCTCATTGAAATTCCCTAATGACTCCCATAAAGCGATCAAGCCTACTTGAAAATATTCTTCCTTATTTTTATAGATGGAAAGTGAGCGGATAATATGATGGATCATCGGGGTGAAGTCTTCCGTTAGCGTCGAGAAATCTTTCATTAAGCAAGTCACCTTTAGAAAGTGCACTTTCCTGTATTCCCGGGTGCTTATACCATAAATAAATCGATCGGATAAAGCCAAATGGCATAACCGAAAAATGGCGGTATTAATAAGTGGGTTTTAAAGGAGCTAAAGAGAACCTTATTGATGAGAAAAGGATAATTGAGGAAATGATGAGTGTGTGGGACCAAATGAAAAAACACATCCTAAGATTGGATGTGCCGAAACATGATGTTCCGTTTGTCGACAAGGGGAGTTTGGAATGGCCTCATTTAAAACAAGGATATATTTTATAGTTCAACTTTGATTTCCACTTCATCATCTGGGAGCCTCCTCGGCGCGCCTGCGGGGGTCTCCTTAGACGAGCTTTTCCCGCAGGGGTCTCGTACCTTCCGTTCCAATCAACTTTGTGTTATTTAAAAAAACAGCTGGCTCGTCTTATCCCAAATCCTATTTAAGACTAGTTTGTATTTCATGTTTTTTTCTGTAATCCTTAATGGATGGAATTTGCTACACTCCAGCCGAATAACTGGCTGGCCGAGACCCCGCAGACGCTTACGTCGAGTAGGCTTGGCAGACAGTAGGCGGAAGGGGAGCGGATTTTTGAAATCAACTCGATCTTTTTTTAATAAAACCAATGTATTTGTTAACTTTGCGATTTTCTGAATCCAGCATCCTGTGCATCTTTTTCCGTACAAAACATTTCTTCTGGTTTAGTTATTTCGTAATATTGGCCCGAAGGAATGTGATAAATTTTATTGCCTTTGGAATTAATATTCCCTTTAATTTGCGGGTTATTGCAAGACCCAGTGGGCTTTTCCACGGATGCTTCTTTTGACTTCGAATCATCGAACCCTTTTGAAGTTGCATAGTTTTCAATTGACCAAATACCGATTTCGTCTTGTTGGGCTTGTTTTTGAATATTTTCCAATTCATCAAGGTATTTCGTGTTCGGTGCATAAACATAGGCTACCCTTGCCAGGCCTTTTTCCAGCAGGAGTTTATTCACCATTTTACCATCAACATAAAAATAGGCCAGCAGCCGGCCGTATTTATCTCTTTCACCTATGCCGGTTTCTACTTCCACTTTAGAGCCCGTAGGCATGAGTCCCTTTGCGAACTTGCTTGCTTCAGGTCCAAAAGGCTGAACGGGCTTGGATGGGTGCACGGTTTCTGGAGTATCTATCAACAGGAGCCTGACCGTTTCTTCATTTCCATTAGTCATTTTGATTTTTACTGTATCTCCGTCAATAACTTTGATGATTTCGGCTGTGAATGTCTTGCCTTTTTCTTCATTTAAAGAATCCGCACTGGAACGGGTGTCTTCGTTGGAAAGTGAATTTTCCTGTTGGGATTGATTGATCACGTTATCTGAAGCTGCCTGGCAGCCAGACAACGTGATCAGGCAAAGTGCAGTAAGGAGAAAAACATTCAGGTAAGAATGTAAAAAGGAATTTCCGTTCATGATAAGTCCCTCCATTTATTAAGGTGTTTTCCACGTCCGTCATGGATATATTCGGCAGGAATAATACTAACCTATAAAAATGCGAAAGAAAATGAAAATCTTTACATGCATCGCTACCCCGGATCAGGATTGTTTCTTATAATGATATGGTGGAGTAAGGGAGGCAGGCGGTTCAAATGATATTTAGGCTGGAAAATATTAAATATAAAGGGATTTTGAATATTGATGATTTGTTAATACCGGCGTGTATGGTTACTTGTTTGACTGGGGAAAGCGGTGCAGGAAAAACCTCACTGCTACGATTATTGAACAGGATGGATGACCCGGATAGCGGTTCGATTTATTATCATGATCAGTTGCTGGATGAATTCAACCCGATAGAGCTCCGGCGTAAAGTCACAATGCTTTCTCAGGCACCATTCATTTTACCGGGTACGATAGAAGAAAATCTTCAGATTGGCCTGGAACTGACAGAACGGGAGAAAAAGGATAAAGAAGAATTGGTTAAAGCACTAGGAACCGTCCAGTTGCAGAAGTCCTTAGACGAGAGTGCGGAGAATCTTTCTGGCGGGGAGAAACAGAGACTGGCACTGGCGAGGTTACTTTTATTGAAACCCGAGGTGTATTTACTGGATGAGCCGACTTCAGCTCTTGATGAGGAAGCCGAGCTGACGGTAATGGGCCGTTTTTTAGAAGAAGTAAAGCGGGAAAAAGGAACGGTCATCATGATAACCCATTCAAAACAGCTGGCGGACATGTGTGCTGAACAGAGGATCATTCTGAAAAAGGCGAGGGAGAGTGACTATTAATGGAGTCGAATGGGATAATAGATATTGAGTTCTGGCGTCTTTGTGCGGCCTACGTGTTTGTAGTGATTCTGCTCATAATCGTGAAATGGCGCGGGATTGCACGGGAAAAGCAAATCATGCTCGCCACGGTGCGGATGACTGTCCAACTCATTCTCGCAGGATATGTTTTGACATATATCTTTGAAAATCCGCATCCATTACTTTCTTTAGGATTTTTATGTGCGATGGCCCTGTTTTCCATCCATAATATTTTTAAGCAAGTGTCCCATACTCTTAACAAGAAAATTAAAAGGATGGTTATCTTAAGTATGTTGTCAGGTCCCATGGCTGCATTGTTTTATTTTAATGTGGTCGTGATCCATTTCACGCCATGGTACGAGCCGAGGTACTTCATTCCAATTGCAGGGATGATCGTGGGGAATGCCATGACCGGAGTGACATTGGCGCTTAAAAACCTCCATGATGGGATTAGCGGTAATCGTGAAAAGGTAGAAGCGATGTTGATGCTTGGAGCGACTCCAGCGAGGGCTGTGAAGAATTATGTGGATGCTGCATTCGACTCGGCTGTGCTCCCGACTTTGAACAATATGCTCGGGATGGGGATTATCTTCCTTCCAGGAATGATGACAGGGCAAATCATGTCGGGGATAAGCCCGCTAATTGCTATTGAGTACCAGATTGCGATTCTGATTGGTATTCTCGGAAGTGTTTCATTAACGGTGGTCCTTTTCATTATGCTGAGTTTCAGGGCTTTTTTCAACAAAAATGCCCAACTGTCCATTTAATCATTGAAGAATCTGAAAAGTAATAGTTGCAGTTCCATCTATATTTTTGTACTATTTTGTAGGTACCAATAGTTTTGGTTTGTTTGTTGGGAATGATAATGCTATCCTGATAAGGAAAAGGGCATTTCTTTTTTCATTTGGATAGAGAAAACCCCTTACATAACCTATTTTAGTTAATTTATCTTAAAGGAGATTGATTTATATGGTAGAAAAAACATTTACAGTAACTGCAGAAACAGGAATTCATGCTCGTCCGGCAACATTGCTAGTACAAGCTGCAGGAAAATTTGATTCAGAAATAAACCTTGCATATAAAGAGAAAAAAGTGAACCTTAAGTCCATTATGGGTGTAATGTCCCTAGGTATCGGCAAAGGGGCGGAAATTACGATTTCTGCTGAAGGAAGCGATGAAAACGATGCACTGAACACACTTGCTGAAACGTTGAACAGAGAAGGATTAGCAGAATAATGTCCACTTTGATTAGTGGAATAGCAGCTTCAAACGGAATAGCCATCGCTAAAGCCTATCGACTGACTGAGCCAGATTTATCGATTGTAAAAAGAAGCATAGAAGATGTCGGGGCTGAAATATCCCGTTTTAAGGAAGCTATTCAAAAGTCAACAAATGAATTGGAAATAATCAGGGATAAAGCCGAAAAGGATCTAGGGGCCGATAAAGCCGCAATCTTTGACGCACACCTGCTTGTTTTGGCTGATCCGGAACTTATCACCCCAATTCAGGATAAAATTCAATCAGAAAACGTCAACGCAGAGTTTTCTTTAAATGAAACCGCAAGCATGTTCATTACGATGTTTGAACAAATGGATAATGAATACATGAAGGAACGAGCAGCGGATATCCGTGACGTCACGAAACGGGTGCTGTCACATCTTTTAGGTGTTCATATTCCTAATCCGAGCATGATTGCTGAAGAAGTGATCATCATTGCGGAGGATTTGACTCCATCCGATACAGCACAGTTGAATCCGGCATATGTTAAAGGATTTACGACCGATATCGGTGGACGTACATCCCATTCAGCCATAATGGCCCGTTCATTGGAAATTCCAGCAGTCGTTGGAGCGAAGTCAGTGACCTCTTCCATTGAAAATGGTGACCTGGTCATAATTGACGGGTTAAAGGGTGAAGTCCACATCAATCCCACTCCTGAACTCGTGAAACGCTACGAAGAGGAACAGGAAGCCTATGCTAGGCAAAAAGCTGAGTGGGCGAAACTTGTTCATGAAAAAACCGTTACGAAGGATGGCCATCATGTGGAATTGGCAGCCAATATTGGCACGCCGAAAGATCTGGAGGGCGTACATCAAAATGGCGGTGAAGGCATCGGGTTATATCGTACGGAATTTCTTTATATGGGCAGAAATGACTTTCCAAGTGAAGAAGAACAGTTCGAGGCATACAAAGCGGTGCTGGAAGGAATGTCAGGGAAGCCTGTAGTCGTCAGGACGCTTGATATAGGCGGAGACAAGGAGTTGCCTTATTTAGAGCTTCCTAAGGAAATGAACCCTTTCCTTGGCTACCGTGCGATTCGCCTTTGCTTAAATGAGCAGGAGATTTTCCGGACTCAGCTCCGTGCCCTGCTTCGTGCAAGCATTTACGGGGACTTGAAGATCATGTTCCCGATGATTGCCACACTGGCGGAATTCCGCGAAGCTAAAGCCGTCTTGGCTGAAGTCAGGCAGGAATTGCTTGATAATGGTATTCAAGTTGCTGAAAAGATTGAAGTCGGAATCATGGTTGAAATCCCTTCAACTGCAGTGATGGCGGATATATTTGCTAAGGAAGTCGATTTCTTCAGCATAGGCACTAATGACTTGATTCAGTATACGATGGCCGCTGACCGAATGAATGAGAGAGTATCTTATTTATATCAACCATACAATCCAGCGATTTTACGCTTGGTTAAAATGGTCATAGATGCAGCTCATAAAGAGGGGAAATGGGCCGGAATGTGCGGGGAAATGGCTGGAGATGAAGTGGCCATCCCGATTTTAATCGGATTGGGCCTTGATGAATTCTCAATGAGTGCCACTTCGATTTTAAAAGCACGTTCTTTAATTAGCCAACTTTCGCTTGAAGAGATGAAAAAACTATCACAGGAAGTTCTAGGGCTGGACACGAATGATAATGTGAAAGAAGCGGTTGTTAACGCTTTGAAGAAGTAATTAAATCAGGAAAACAGCACCGCATCAATTAGAACCTTCGGATGGGGTGCTGTCCTGTAATGGTTTAATTTAAAGAAAAAATGTTTATTGCACCAAAATAGGGGTAAATAAAAACCAAGCACAGTTGTTTAGCTCTTTTAGGGCAGCTGACATTCTCATTTCCCCCTTTGAAGCCGGTTGGTTATCCAACCGGCTATTTTTTTGCAAATAAAAAAGCATGAGAATGATTATTCAGATTTTTCACTTTACGGTTATAACGATATAATGGAATTATATTTTTAAGAAGATGGAGGTTAAATATGATATGGAATTACATCTGGAAAAGAAAAATGCCTTGATTTTAGCTTCAAGTCAAGGTTTGGGAAAGGCTATGGCAGCCGAATTGGTTAAAGAAGGAGCAAATGTCATGCTAGCCAGCCGTGATGGAGAAAAGCTAGCCGCCGTACAAAGGGAATTATCGCAGCTTGGGACGGGTAAAGTTTCTTATATGATAACGGATATAACAAAAGCTGAAGATATTAAAAGCCTGGTTGCGCAAACCGCTGAAGAATTCGGCGGTATCGATATTCTTATAAATAACGCCGGAGGTCCTCCAGGAGGTTCTTTTTCAGATTTCAATGATGAAGAATGGCAACAATCTTTTGAACTTAATTTACTAAGCTTCATAAGGACGATCCGCGAGAGCTTGCCACACTTAAAAAAACAAGGCGGGAAAATCGTTAATATTGCTTCTTCATCCATTAAGGAGCCGATTTCGGGACTGATATTATCGAATACATTCCGGACGGCAATCGTTGGTATGTCGAAGACGTTAGCTTCAGAATTAGCACCAGACAGGATTTTGATCAATACAGTCGGTCCAGGAAGAATCGCAACGGATCGCGTTCAGCACCTTGATAAGATGAATGCAGAGAAACAAGGCGTCACTCCTGAGGAGATGACTGAACAATCCATTAACAAAATCCCTCTTGGGCGTTATGGGGAACCCGAGGAATTTGCAAAGTTCGTTACTTTCCTTGTTTCAGGTGCTAATACATATATAACGGGGCAGTCCTATTTAGTTGACGGAGGAATGATAAAGTCCATTTAAGTTTTTTTGAAACAAAATGATTGGGAGGAATCTGCATTGATGCAATCGAACAAAGTGATCGGCTTCATTGGTTTAGGAGTTATGGGAAAAAGCATGGCCGCACATCTACTTAAGGCGGGGTTTGAGGTATTTGTTTATACAAGGACTAAAGATAAGGCAAGTGAACTGCTCTCACAGGGAGCGAAGTGGGCAGCTGCTCCAAAGGAAATTGCGCAAAAAGCTAATGTGATCATTTCCATGGTGGGATACCCCAGTGATGTGGAAGAAATCTATCTTGGGGAAAATGGCCTTATCGAGAACGCGAAACAAGGAACCTATTTAATCGATATGACTACCTCGACTCCAACTTTGGCAGTAAAGATAGCAGAGGAAGCGAAGAAAAGGGGCATGGAATCATTGGATGCACCGGTTTCCGGAGGGGATATCGGTGCTCGTGATGCAAAGCTAACGATCATGGTCGGCGGGTCTAGTGAGGCATTTGAAGCGGTCCGGCCCATTTTTGATATCCTTGGCAGCAATGTTGTCCATCAAGGCCCCGCTGGCTCAGGACAGCATACGAAAATGTGCAATCAGATCGCCATCGCATCCAACATGATCGGAGTGACTGAAGCGATTTCCTATGCCAAAAAGGCGGGGTTGGATCCGGACCGGGTATTAAGAAGCATATCATCGGGATCTGCCGGGAGCTGGTCATTGTCCAATCTCGTACCGCGGATGGTTGAAGGGGATTTTGAACCTGGTTTTTATATTAAGCATTTTATCAAGGATATGAAGATTGCACTTGATGAAGCGGAAAGAATGGGGATGGACGCTCCTGGATTAAGCCTGAGCAAATCCCTGTATGAGGGGCTGGCAGAAGCTGGCGAAGAAAATAGCGGTACACAGGCATTATATAAACATTACAATTAAGTGCTAGCATTTCTTTAACATGAATAAGCTGATAGCGACAGCCTTTACAAAAAGGAGTGAAAGCTATGGGCGAATTCGATGATATCAATATGAAATTCCAGGAATTAGAAGATGGTCGATATATTGTAAGGATTGAAGGTTTTAAACGAGAAAAAACCATTCATCAAACAAAGCCCATTCGTTGGGATTTGAAATTAATGAATGAAAGTCCGCTAATCTTGCCGGTGAAATTCAGTCATATCGAAACGAATGCCGGTTTTCAGATATTGATGCGCGAATTGAAGAGCTTAGGTTTTTCAAAGCCGCGCTCCGCAAAGGAATTTGAAGAAGTGATGGCTGATTTACTTGGGTCCATCGTTGAAGTGAGCCTTACCACGACAAATAAGGAAGAAGGATATCGGGAAATTCGATTTTTACGAAGATTGTATTAGTTGGTGGCAAGGTGAAAAACCTTAGGTAGCCTGACATCCTTGAAAATTGGAAAGTGGCCTTCAATTGTCCATTCAATTGAAGGCCACTATTTTTTTTGCGACTACTTTTTAGCTAAAAATGCTTCAATACGGTCCAAGGCCTTTTCCAGGGTCTCCATGGAATAGGCATAAGATATCCTGAAGTACCCTTCGCCAAGGGGAGAGAATGCATCTCCAGGGACCACTGCCACTTTTTCCTGTTGAACAAGCTTGAGGCAAAAATCAAGGGAAGAGGCATAGCCTTCAGGCAGCTTTATAAAGAAGTAAAAGGCACCATTCGGTTTGACTATTTCCAGTTTCATCGCTTGTAAGCGACCGTACACGTATTCCCGTCTCCGTGCATACTCAGTCTTCATGGGTATTGCATCATTTCTGCCTGCCGTCAATGCTGCCAAGGCAGCTCTCTGCGATATGGAGGCGGCACATGTCACATTGTATTGGTGAACCTTCAGGAGATGCTGAGAGATGGCTGCAGGCGCAAATAGAAGGCCGATCCTCCACCCGGTCATGGAATGGGACTTGGACAATCCGTTCAGGACGATGGTTTGTTCTTTTAAGAAAGTGGCAATCGAAACATGCTCCTGATCGAATACCAGCTCACTGTATATCTCATCAGCCAATATGAAGATGTCCTTGCCCTTAACAAGTTCTGCGATGTCCAATAATTCTTCGGCAGTTAATGTAACTCCGGTCGGATTCGATGGATAGGGCAGAACGATGCACCGAGTGTGTTGAGTTATGTACTTTTCAAGTATATCTGCCGTCAAACGAAATCCATTTTTTGTTGTATCGGCATAAACAGGTGTTGCGCCGCACATCTTAATGATGGGTTCGTATCCCGGATATACCGGACCCGGTAATATTACTTCGTTCCCTGGGATGAGGATCGTCCGAAAGGCAATGTCTATGCCTTCGCTGGCACCAGAGGTCACGATCACTTCATTCGCCGGATCATAGTTAAGCTTGTATTTATCTTTTACATAATTTGAAGCGGCTTCCCTTAATTCCAGATAGCCCGCATTGTGAGTATAAACGGTATGGTCATTATCGATGGCTTGTTTTGCCGCTTCTTTGATATGCATCGGAGTTGGAAAGTCAGGCTGCCCTATCGTTAAGGAAATGGTGCCTTCGATATCAGCGACCATATTGTAGAATTTACGGATTCCTGATATTTGAACGTCTTTTACTAGAGGGTTTATTAAATGTTCCATCTATGAATATCCTCCCTTTTCTAACTACATGAATGATGTCCTGTTTGACTCATTCATTCTATTTTATCATTTAGTGTGTAGGGGGAGAAATCTTTTTGAGATTCATGAATTAAAGGTATAATGTATGATAAGAAAATTTTGAGGGTTGATACATATGATAAGGACTTGCGCAATTACTTCAAATCATGAAGTCAGTTTTGGTTTACCGCTAACGGAAATGGATAATCCGGATATCGAGTGGTACTGGGTGGATTTTTCCAATCCAACAAACCAGGAAATCGAACTTTTAACCAATCATTTTCACTTTCATCCGCTGGCAATTGAAGATTGCCTGGATGATTTTAATCAACGTCCCAAAATGGATTTTTATGAAGGCTACCAATTTCTAGTGATTCATGCTTTAAGGGAGAAGGTATTTAAAGCAGTGGAATTGGATATGTTTGTTGGTGAAAAATGGATAGTCAGTTTTCATAAGGAAGATTTACTTGAACTGGAAAAGGTATGGGAAGAAATTGCCGGTAATAAAATGTTGAAGCAAAGTCCATTTTTCTTATTGCATAGGATAATTGACAGGATCGTCGACGAATTCTTCCCGCCTGTTTATAAAATTGAAAGCGAATTGGGCAGCATAGAGGAAAATACTGAAAATGACGCGATTAACGAATTGATGGATCAGCTTTTTGATTTACGTACAGATATGTCCAGGCTCCGTCGGACCATATTGCCGATGCGTGACTTATTGTACAGGATGATTTCATCGGAGCGTCTGAATTACTTGAAAGATCAGCATCTTTATTTTAATGACGTGTACGATCATCTTCTTAAATTGACTGAAATGCTTGAATCGTATCGAGATTTTTCGTCCGATATCCGTGATAGCTATTTGTCTGTGAACTCTAATAATATGAATTCGACGATGATGACATTGACTGTCATCACTACCATTTTCATGCCGCTGACCTTCATAGTGGGCGTATATGGGATGAACTTTGAATATATGCCCGAATTAAATTGGCATTATGGATATTTTCTCATTCTTGGAACGATGGGCGGTATTGGCTTGATGATGTTTTTATTCTTTGTAAAAAAAGGTTGGCTCAATCCAAAGAAAAGGTCGGGAAAGAGATAAGAATTAGTTGGGAAATTGTTGAGTATGCAGTATTTTGTTTGCACGGAGGGGTTTGAAGGGATAGGCTTACGAACGAAATGGTGGCGGAATGACAGTGGTGAAAAATAGCTTGGAATAAGGGGGACTCAGAGGGGTCCCTTTTTGGTTTGGGCTTTAATAAAGGCTCTTTTCGTAAAGATTGTTGTTTTTAAAACGAAACGATTTAAGGTTGATTGGAGCGGAAGTGCGAGACTCCTGCGGGAGCAGCGGGACAGGAGAGACCCCACTGGCGTTTACGCCGGAGGAGGCTCACCGCCCGCCCCGCGGAAAGCGAGCATCTGGAGGGGAAATCAACCACAACTCACTACCTGGTAAATAGCAACAAAGTATGTGAAAACAGCCTTAATAAATGATCACTTCTGGATTTTTTTTATCCATGCTCTAAACAAAAGAAATATTTAACCGAATTATTAGGTATGAAGTTCATTGATGAAACCATGATATTTTTCCAAGCGGTTTAATGATTTATGGAATTTTGAAATGAAAAAGCAGAAGGGCGAGATGAAACAGTGGAAGCAAATAAAGGAATATTACTGGAAAGTGGAACGAATGAGCTTGAGATAGTGGAATTCGGTCTCGGAAAGAATAAATTCGGCATTAACGTAATTAAGGTGAAGGAAATCATCAATCCTGTCCCCATCACGCTTGTCCCTCATTCCCATCCAAATGTGGAGGGGATCATCGAGCTTCGCGGAGAAGTCCTGCCAGTTGTGAATGTCGCGGATGCTTTAGGGTTTCCTCCATCTGAAACTCCTGAGCAGGATAAATTCATAGTGGCTGAATTCAATCAGCAAAAAGTGGTTTTCCATGTCCATACGGTAACACAGATCCACCGTATTTCCTGGTCCCAAATCGAAAAGCCTTCGGATATGTATCAGGGCCTTGAAAGTCAGATTATCGGAGTAATAAAATTAAATAGTGAAATGTTACTGTTACTCGATTTTGAAAAAATAGTGGTCGAAATCAATCCAGAATCAGGAATAAACATCCAGCAGGTAAAAAAGCTTGGTATCAGGCAAAATTCTGACAAGAGAATCCTGATTGCTGAAGATTCACCATTACTGAGAAAGCTGCTGTTCGATACATTGTCAGAAGCAGGATTCAAGTACTTGGAGTTTTATGAGAATGGACTTGATGCATTTAATTATCTTGAAAATTTGATTGAATCAGGAAAAGTGGTTGAAGATGAAGTGCAACTGGTGATTACCGATATTGAGATGCCTCAGATGGATGGACATCATTTGACTAGAAGAATAAAGGAAAACGGGGAACTCGCTGGGCTGCCGGTGATTATTTTCTCTTCTTTGATTACTGACAGCCTGCGTCATAAAGGTCAGGTCGTAGGGGCTGACGCGCAAATCAGCAAGCCTGAAATTGCAGAGCTTATAAAGTTGATAGACAGATTGGTATTATGAATGTGGAAATGGGCCGATGAGGCGTTACCTCACGGCCCGTTTAGTTTATCAATGATCAATACTTGGAACCTTTTCCTAAAAAGGAGGATGGGAATGGATTGTGAAAAGGTTGCTTGACCGACCTGCGCCCGTGAGCCCTTTTCTCGGTATTGGTTGTGTTCGGTTGTTTTTCACCTGCTTGTCCAACGTAAGATTGCAGGATCTGTTTGGCCTTTGATAATGACAACGCGGCTTTAGGGTTCCGTATGGAGGCTGCCCGGCTGCCGAGATGGGGTAGTTTTTTCAAATCTTCCTTAGTGGGAGGTAAATGAAAAACATATGATCCGCATTCGACAATGACGTCGGATTGTTGTGCTGCAAAGCGAGGGTTATCAGAGAAATGAAGTCCAATCTTCTTCGCTTTTCCTTCTTGCATAAGCTTGCTTAATGCGAGCCTTTTTAAATTATATAAATTCTTTGGCTCCAATGCAGTCTTTGCATGTTTATTGACAATAAACACGGCTTGGGCAAGGGAGTTTATCGAAAACTCATCCCTTTCAGAATGTCCTTTCGTTTGGTTCATTAGTGGAAACTCCTTTTCTTAATAAGGTTAGAAGGACGTTACATACAGACTTCCTTCAGGAAAAACCCGTTTTATATGCTTATTGGTTGAAATAGAGACGTGTGTGCAACTAGGCAGAAAATAGTGAAAAGATTAAGCATGTACATCTCTAGGGTATGACCATCATTTCCCAACACTTTACCATCTATTCATTTTCATATTATACCACTTCAAAATATATAGGGAAGTAAAATTCAATCGGACTCCCTTTTGGTCCAAGAAAAAGAAGGCGTTTATGTCGCCTTCTGTCCAACTCTTATTGTGTGTAGATATTGATATTTTCAGATACCCCAGCCTGTGCGCCGAATTGTTGTTGCTGGTAACCCTGAAAGCCTTGATAGGGAGGGTACGCTGGATAAGCAGGGTAAGGAGGGTAGGCGGGGTATGGAGGAGGATATGGAGGATAGACAGGTGGACGGTTATTGAATAGCAACGGTCCAATTGCCAATCCTGCCACAAAAGCTACAGGAGCCAATAGCGGAAAGAAAGGAAAGAAGCGCTCGTCATTCCAATATTCAGGTCCATATTCATTCCCATATGCATTTCTGTAATCGTTTTGCAGCATTATGGTTTGTGGATAATGATAGTAAGGTAAATACTGTGTTTGCATAATTAGCCTCCTTTTCTCAAATTCTTTACATAGTATGGATTTTTTAAAGAAAAGAGCCTGTTTCATCATAATCTGTTATAATGAAGCTACTTATGATAAAAATTTGGGGTGACCTTGATGGATCGCTTTAAAAGCATTTTTGCAGTCGGTTTTGGAGGAGCGGCTGGAGCGATATTGCGTTATTACGTAATCTTGACTGCCGGGCATTCCTTCTTCCCGCTTGGAACCCTCTTAATAAATATAGTAGGCAGCTTTTTACTTGGAATGATAAATGGGTATTTCGCCTCAAAAAAGAAATCGTTGGTTTTTATGGCGCTAGGCAGCGGGTTTTGCGGCGGTTTCACCACGATGTCCACATTTTCTCAGGAAGTGGTGAATCTCCTGCAGACTTCTCTGCCATTGGCGGCAATGTATCTTGGAGCCACGCTTTTATTTGGTTTGGCCGCTGGTTTCCTTGGACTGGGCCTGTTTAAAAAACGGAGAGGTGAGGCTCTTTGATTGAGGTTCTTTCAGTTTTTATAGGAGGCTTTTGTGGGGCAGCCTCTAGATTTGTCTTGCAGATTATTTTTAATAGGCTATTGCCAGCCGTCTCGATACCCGTTAGCATTTTACTGATTAATCTTATAGGATCCTTTGGGCTGGGAATGGTGTTGCCACAGAAAGAAAGCTGGGCTTTATCTTTGCAGGTTTTTCTGACGATAGGTTTCCTGGGCGCTTTTACGACCTTTTCAACATTCAGTATGGAAACACTTGAACTTATTAGAAAACACCGTTATATAGATTGCCTTATCTATATAACGGTGTCTGTTTTAGGTTGTATCGGCACTTTCCTATGTGGGTATTTAAGTACGGTATAACCTTTATGGCAATTACCATGGGTGCTGGTAAAAAAAACCTGGTTTTCTCAGATATACATCTAATGCTATAATTCATAAGAGTCGATTACAAATGATTCATGGCAACTAGTTGTTTTATCCGCACAGGTTTTGTTAATAAGTCTGGCGGTTTTCACCTGTGTTCTTTTTCTATCATTTTTCAGCTTGGAATTCGTAAACAGTTAACTCCGGACGTGAAAGAAAACGATAGGGGAGACGGGTAGTGCCAAGGCCTCTATTAACATGTAACGTTAATGAATCGATTTCATACGTGCCTTCCCGGTACTTTTCAGCGTATGGGGGAGTTACCAGGGCACCGGCGAAGGGAATTTGCACTTGACCTCCATGACTGTGACCGCTTATTTGATACTGGATGTCGTAAGTCCTTGATATGTCGGCAAGGTCAGGTGCATGTGAAAGCATGATGGTGAACACTTCTTTCGGGATGCCGAAAAGGGCTTTTTCAAAATCCGGCTTTCCTAGCATGGCATCATCAACACCGGCAATGATTATTTCTTCAGCCGTTAATAAGGTTATCGTAGCTGAAGTATTTTGCAACATGGTGAAATGGGATTTTTCCATGATATCGCTGTAAATTTCTGAGCCATATCCCCCATGATCATGGTTACCGTAGATGCTGAATTTGCCAAGCGGTGCTTTGAGCTGATTCAAAACGAGAGGGATTTTCTGGTGAGCCTTGTATTTATTAGGCTGGTCCATTAAATCTCCAGTAAATAAAATGACATCAGGGTCCAGTTCGTTTATCTTATTGACAATTGCTTGTAAATCTTTAAGCTGAAATTGAAAGCCTAAATGCGTATCGCTGAATTGGACCATTTTCATGCCATGAAAACCTTTTGGAATAAGCGGATGGCTGACGATTTTATGCTTGGTTTCCAACCATTTCGGCTCCAAATTATGGGCATAATAGTTTCCGCCAATACCTAAACCAGTTAAGGTAGCCAAAGTACCAAGACTTTTCTTTAGGAATGTTCTTCTGGAAATGGGTTTATTCAAATTAATCAACCTATCTAATATAAAAATGTTACTTCCTCATACTAACAAACAATATACATAAATTGAAGAAAATATCTTCTATAAGCTTATGAAAAACATGTAAACTGGGGTTTGATGAAACCGTATCCGGTTTGAAATTGAACATCTATACGGAGGTAACATGATGACCGAACCAATGTTTATTACACTGATTATACTTCTATGCGCGATTGCGCTTTTTATACAAGGAAAATTTCGAGCAGATTTAATTGCACTTAGTGCACTATCCATTCTGGGGTTACTGGGGATTCTTACATTGGATGAACTAGTGGCAGGATTTGCGAATCAAGTGGTCATCATGCTGGCTGGGTTATTTATAGTCGGTGCAGGCCTGTTAAATACAGGGATCGTTGAAAAAGCAGGTAATAAGTTGTTGGGTTTATGTGGGGGCAGTGAATGGAAATCGCTGCTTATCGTCATGCTGACAGCAGGAATATTAAGTGCTTTTTTAAGCGGAACTGGAATTGTTTCCATACTGCTACCGCTCGTCATGAGCATGGCCTTACAACAAAAAACAAGTCCTACAAGGTATTTATTGCCCCTTGCCTATGCAAGCAGTATTGGAGGGCTATTAACACTTACGGGTACTCCCTCCAATATGATCGTCGCTGATGTACTACGGCAAAATGGAATAGGGAATTTATCATTTTTTGACTTTACGCCTGTGGGCTTAGTCGCCTTTGCAGCAGGGGTATTCTTCATGTTGACACTCGGACGCCTGTTGCTTCCCGAGAAGACCATTGCAGCGAACAATAGTGTAAAGGGACTGTCGGCAGGGGAGCTTGCCGGCATGTACAAAGTATATGACCGATTGCATTATCTGCATATACCCGCTACTTCCGATATTGTTGGGGAAAGGCTGTCGGACCTCCAGCTTCCTATTCAGTATGAATTGACTTTAATTGAAATCCAGCGGAAGCCAAAGGATAAGCAACTGCCGCTGCTGCAAAGGCAGCAGACGATTTCAGCCAGGGCGGATGAGGTTCTTCACCCTGAAGATATCATTTTGGTGTTTGGAGAAGAAGAAGCAGTTGAGAGGTTGGCACTTAACTATGAACTGGAATTTAAACATTTCAATACCGAACAAATAAAGAAACATTTTCTTAGCAGTAGATTTGGATTGACGGAAATATTGATCGTCCCGAACTCGGATTATGAAAATCAAACTTTGATAGATGTCCATTTTCGTGAGAAATACCAATGTAATGTACTGGCAATCAATCGGAATGGTGAATATATTCAAGCGGATGTCGGAACGGAACGCCTGAAACCGGGGGATGCAATCCTGATACATGGAGAATGGGAGAACATTGAAAGGATTTCCTCGGATTTGCAGGATGTCATCGTTATTGGGAGTACATCGGAAGATGGCTCTCCGGTGAATTCCAGGGGCAAAGCGTGGATTGCCTTGGGAATCACTGCTTTGATGGTCATTCTTTTATCGATGGAATCCGTCCCTGCTGTACTGTCGGTATTGACGGCCGCATTATTGATGGTGGTTACTGGCTGTGTCCGTTCGATGGAGGATGCTTACCAAAAGATTAACTGGGAACCTGTGCTATTGATAGCCGCCATGTTCGGAATAACGGCTGCATTGGATAATACGGGTGGAGTGAGAATGATAAGTGATTGGCTCGCCGTTTTATTCAGTAATATCGGAGCACACGGCACTTTAGCGGTCTTTTACCTCCTGACACTGATCCTGAGCCAATTCATCCCGTATGGAGCCGCGACGGTTATCATGACGCCCATCGCCCTGACATCTGCGGTTAATCAAGGAATCGATCCACTTCCTGTGTTTCTATGCCTTGCCGTTGCTGGCAGTTTGGCGTTATCCACTCCAAGGGTTGCCACTACCAACGCGCTTGTCATGACGGCAGGTGATTACAAGCATAAAGATTTTATCATGCTCGGGATATCCATACAGATTTTCATTGGCGTTATCATGGTGATCACGATACCATGGTTCTTCCCTTTTTGATCAGACTGAAGGCATTGTTCCATTTATGGACAATGCCTTCAGTTTCTTTAAATTAATCGCAGCGAAAGTAAGCATCGCAGCAATCGACAATTTTTTAAGTCCCCTTAAGGTATTCAATGCATACCATGCTTTTCTTTTGCACCTGCGGATACAAGCTCAATCGTTTCTTTACGTTAGCATATATAGGTTTTATATCTTGATGATGACAAAGATATGCATCCTGTCATATCTAGTTTTATTAATTCTATTTAAAACCATGAAGACTTTAGGCAAAGGGCTCTATCTAAAAGTTAAACAAAGTTGATTGGAGCGGGTGTTCGAGACTCCTGCGGGAAAAGCGAGGCCAGGGGAGACCCCGCAGGCGCAAAGACGCCGAGGAGGCTCCCGGACCGCCCGCGGAAAGCGAGTGCCTGGAGAGGAAATCAGCGTTCATTTACAAACCATAAAAAATGGTAGGCATTGTTCCGGACAATGCCTTTTCAATGTATTTCTTTTCAAAACGATAGGATGAATGGGGAATTTTAGTGTATTGAAAAAAGAGTTATGCAGTAGGAATTAAAATTATTTATTATCAATGCAAGAAACTAATGGTATAATTTTGGCATATTGGTGTTTTCGTAATTAGGGGGAAGATGCATCATGGATACAGAAAAGATATTAAAGAATTTAGACAGGGTGACACCATTCTTTCAACCGATTTTCAGTGCAGATCAACATCAGGTAATCGGGTATGAAATTCTAGGGCGCTATGAGGAACAATCTGAATATAAAAGCCTTGGCCCATTTTTTCACGATTCTGCAGTGCCGGAAGAGTATAGGGTGGAAGTGGATAATTACGTACTTGAAATTGCCTTGGAGAGAATAAAGGACTATGGTGAAGATTTTCTTATCTTTATCAACAGAGATCCTAATTTGCTTATGCTGGATCATGGCGAAGAATTCATGGAGATTTTACATCGTCATTTTCAACCGGAGGAAATGCACCGGGTCGTGTTGGAATTATCAGACACGATCAGTCCGGAAAACTTAGATCCTCTGCAGCATGTGCTTGCTTACTTTAAAACATATGGGATTAAGATAGCTTTAGATCATTTAGGACAAGATACACAACTGGACCGAATCGCACAGATTTCTCCGAATATTTTAAAAGTTAACCTGGACCAGCTTCGCATCTCAGGTGGAGATGCCTATCAGGTCATCCTGTTTTCTTTAAGCATGCTCGCACGTAAAATCGGCGCCAACTTACTATTTGAGAACATTGAATCCGAATACCAGCTTCGCTTTGCATGGAAGAATGGGGGACGGTATTATCAAGGGTATTTCTTGGCGAAACCGGAGGGCGAATTCATTAATAAAGATTTACTTCGTGAAAAATTCCATCAAGAATGCCAGTCCTTCATTTCTTTAGAGACCAAGAAGCTTGAAGCCGTTTATCAAAAGACTTTGCAATTCAACGAGAATATGCAAAACTTCTTAAAACATCATAAGCGGGCCGGCTCCCATGAAGAGTTTCTCGGAGTTTTGGCGGAAAAATTGGATTCCATATGTTTTCGTCTATATATATGTGATGAAGAGGGGTATCAAAAATCCCCCAATATCCTCCATAAGGACGGTCAATGGATAGTCCAACCGAGTTATATGAATAAAAATTGGAGCTGGAGACCTTATTTCCTCGAAAATATTGTAAAGATGCGTAACGAGAAAAAAGGAAGGCTATCCGATTTATACAGTGATATTGAAACGGGGGAAACCATTCGGACCTTTTCCTATCCACTGAATAATAAAGAATATATTTTCTGTGATCTTTCTTATAGTTATTTATATGAAAATGAAGCACTATTATAAAAAACGATTCATGAATATAATCGCTTTAAATGTGTAACGATAAGCAGAAATGATGCGCTTGGAGGAGACATATTTTGAGCACGTACATCTGGATTCTAATCATAATCGTTACAGTCATGGCGTTATATCTGCTCTTTTATACTTATTCTGTAGCAAGGGCACAGAAAGTGAAAGCCAGTTATGATTCGACTATCGATGATTCAGTTAAGGAACATCCTTATTTAAAGAACCCGATATTCGTTTCTCTATTTATTGGGACGATTTTGGTTGCCGGTTTTATTTTTTACTATGCTTTTCGATAGTTGTAAGAAGAAGATTTCAATATCATGAAATCTTCTTTTTTATTGTGAAAAATGGGCGATGGGTTCAAGGTTTGATTTTGTAGTTTGGCTTTGATCTGGACGGGTATTGAAAGACATAGGCAAAAATCCGAATCATTAGGAGAAATTCTATAACGAGGAGATGATTGTAATGAGTAAGTATTTAGTTGCATGTCTTGCCAGCGTCCTTTTATTTTTAAGTGGGGAGGTCACTGCTTCGGCGGAGGGCTTACATAGAGAGGAAGTACTATCTTTAATACATGATGCCATGGAGAATCAGGTTTCGATCAGTGAGGAAGTACGTTCTAAGGAAGCGATTGAAGGGAAGTTGGAAAAACATTTCACTGGTGATTTCATCGAGAAGTTCGTCCAAGCGAATGTAGTGAAAGTGGATGGCGGTTATACCGCATTTGGTTCAGATTTTGCTCCGTATTATATCCCTTTCTTCAGTTACGATAAGAATACGGAAATTGTATATGGGAAAAATGGTGATGTCATTTATGTTCAGGAAGAATTCCAGGACAATGGGGACGGACCTGTATCGATGGAAAAACATGTTGAAGCAGTTACTTTGAAAAAGGAAAATGGAGCTTGGAAGGTAACGGATGTAAAGTATGAAAACAGAAAATAGAATTGGGGATTTTTAAAGGAAGCTGAAATGAAAAAGCCTAGAGAAGGCCACAGCCTTCTCTAGGCTTTTTGTTATATATTCAATTCCTTTTTTATTTCGTCCAATTCAAAACCAATAATGGCTTTCCCGTCGATGACGACCGTTGGTGTGGAATAAGCCCCATATCTATTGGTTAGTTCTTTACGTGCATGCCCATCTGCTTTAATATCTTTTTCTTTGTATACTATATTATTATCATCAAAGAACATTTTCATGATTTTGCAGGGAGGGCAATCAGGTTGGGTATAGAGTGTAACGTCTTTCATTTCATTCCTCCATATATGCTTTAGTAAGGTACTTTTTCATTATAGAGAATGCCAAGACATTTGAATAGGGATAAACCTCAAGGGACGTTTTACCGATCTTTCTCCTGTTTTACAAGATAGTCTATCAATCCCATGGAACAAACATTCAAGTCCATGGCAATGATTTCAAAAACTGGATGATCAGCAGTGATTCCTTTTTCGCCTAAATGAACAGCTACTTCCGTGAAAATATTTTTACTGGTTGCTGCCACTTGATCCTCGAAGCTAGCGTATTCCCTATATGCCGATTTGGCAGTCTCCACAAATTTAGGCAGCCAGTAATGAAGTTGTTTATATACTTCCTTAGGGTTTTCCGATACGCCGTAATGGCCAAAATATATACGTTCGACGCCGATGCTTTCATACAATTCCGCTGCAGCGAGCATCGAGTCGGGATTAAATTGGTTTGGCGATGTGGACGGTAAGTAAAATTCCAAACCTTCTTCATCGAGTTCACGATAATAGATGCCTACGGTGTCACCTGAAAACATCCCTTTTGAAACCGAATCGTATATACTTAAATGATGGTTCGCGTGCCCTGGCGTATCATAAAAGGTCAACGTGGAAGTATCACTTGTTTTTAGGGATTCCCTATCTTGTTTAATCAGCATTCTTTCAAAAGGTATAGGTAATATCGGATCGAAAAGCTTGTTGAATTCTTCACCATAGACTGCTTTAGCCCCAGCGATCAAACGCGTCGGATCTTCTAGATGCCTTGCGCCTTTTGGGTGGACGATCACTTTTGCATTCGGACAATGCTGTAGAAAAAGTCCAGCTCCACCTGCATGGTCCAAATGAATATGGGTAAGAATGATATATGTAATATCTTCGAGGGCGATTCCCAAATGTTCGAGCCCCTTCATTAAGTGGGGGATGGAAGGGCTGGCGGAAGTTTCGACTAAGGTGATGTCCTCATCGGCAATTACATATGTTCCTGTACGATTTCTTCTATCCAAATCAAAACCATCAATCAATGAAATTCGAAAACCAAGCTCACTAATGTTTTGCAACAGAATCTACCCCCAGAAAATTTTTCATGTACAAAATCCATTCCTTATTTTATTCTGTTAATAGTGCCATGTAAAGAATGAAGTTTTAAATTATTCTGAATTTATTTCCGCGTGGCTACTGGATAGAAAAGTATGGTATAGTGAAACCTATCGAAAAGGTTTTATTCAGAAAGGAGAGGGAGTATGTCTCAATTACAGGGCATCCTTACCAGATTGAAAAGTCTTCAAGAGCAAGCGAAGGAATCTGAATCTGCTCAACGTTTTTTTGAAATAGATGGTGTGAAAAAGTGCCAGGTTACATATTTCAGCAAAACAGAAATGTTCGAGCTTGAAGTATACAGTGATAAAGGGAAATCATCAAAATATCAATTTGATAATATTGATATGATTACCATTGAAATCATTGATCTTCTTCAATCTTAAAAAAACACAAAAAGCCGCCTTCCATTGGAAGCGGCTTTTTTATTGTGAAAAACGGTCAATTTTTATTGAATGAAGTAGTGATTTTTACGACATCTTATTAGTTGGAGGGATGTAAATGAAAAATCCGATGGTAATATGCCCGGAATGCGGTGAGGAAAGGGAAATGGAAAATGTATTAACGGCACAATCCAACCAAAATGTGATTTATCAATGCCCGGAATGCGGTTTTAAGCAGGTTAACATCAAAACTAGTAAGGGCTAAGGGTCTCTCACGAATCCCGCCAATTGGGATTTTATTGGTCTAGGAATGAGCCTTTTCTGCTTACATATGTTAAACTATAGAAAGAGCTGTATATAAAAACATATGGTAAGGGGTTTTAACATGATCGGTACTCATGATGGGGATTTATTGGAATCCAGCGTTAAAGACTTAATGATTTCTTCTGAACGCGTGGCCCACGTGCAGGTAACCAATAACTTAGAACATGCACTATTGGTATTAACAAAGAGCGGTTATACGGCCATTCCTGTGTTAGATCCGATGTATAAACTGCATGGTTTAATTAGCACACCAGTCATTCTCGATTCAATCTTGGGACTGGAACGAATTGAATTTGATAATCTTGAGCATAAAAAAGTTTCCGAAATAATGAATATAGAAATACCTCGCCTTCATATTGAAGATACATTGACCAAGGGTGTGGAATTGTTGATTGATCATCCGTTTGTCTGTGTAGAGAATGACGAACATGTATTTGAAGGCATCTTAACAAGAAGGGCAATCTTGAAAAAAGTATTTAAACAAAATACACCTGATAAATAAGCAAGGCATAAAATGACGGTTAACCTCAAGACTCGCCAGTTGGCGAGTTTTCTTGTTTTTTTACATATTTGATCCAGTTAGTGGTGAAGTCTATTAACAGGTAGGATCTATTAGGAGAGGATGCAAAAATTGGGCCATGCAATGGATAGTGCAAATGTGCAGAATAAAAAATTGAAACGGCCCTTCATATTGGCTGCCATCATGTTGGCGATGTTTATGAATGCTATTGAAGGAACGATCGTTTCGACGGCAATGCCGGCCATTGTTAGTGATTTAGGTGGTTTTTCACTATACAGCTGGGTGTTTTCAGGCTATTTGTTAATGAACGCCGTAACAGTTTTGATCTACGGAAAGCTATCGGACATACTCGGGAGAAAACCCGTCTTATTATTTGGAATCGTTGTCTTTTTAAGCGGCTCCCTTCTTTGCGGCTTTGCCAATTCAATGACGGAACTCATCATTTATCGCTTTGTACAAGGCTTTGGGGCGGGAGCTGTAGCACCTGTAGCCTCGACAATTATTGGTGATATCTATAAAAATGAAGAGAGGGCACGCGTTCAAGGGTATCTATCGAGCGTTTGGGGCATTTCTGCGGTCATGGGGCCAGCGTTGGGCGGCTTGCTCGTTGAATCCCTGACTTGGAAACTTGTCTTTTGGGTTAATATCCCTTTGGGCGTACTATCTTTTATTGGAATTTGGATATTCCTTCATGAAAATATCGAAAAGAAAAAACGTGATATCGATTACCTAGGTGCAACGCTATTGACATTGTCCATATCCACTCTCATGGTGCTGCTCGTAGAAGGAGGAGTAAAATGGTCATGGACTTCAGCTCCGGTCATATCCTTGGCATTAGTGGCCATCATCACCTTTATCCTATTCATTCTTCAGGAAAAGAAAGCACCCGAACCGATGATGCCATTTGAAATCTGGCAGGAGCGTTCCATTCTGATTGCGAACCTAGTATCCTTGACGACAGGGGTGATGATGATTGGATTATCAAGTTTCCTCCCCACATTCGTTCAGGGCGTGATGGAGCGCTCACCTACGGTAGCTGGTTTTACATTGACAGCCATGTCAATTGGCTGGCCGATCGCATCTATGGTGTCAGGCAAGTTATTGTTGAAAATAGGATTTAAATCAACCTCCCTTCTTGGAGGGTGTTCATTGATCCTTGGGAGTCTGATCCTAGTATGGATGAAGCCGGAAGCTGGGCCCATTATCGCCGCCATGGGATCCTTCTTTGTCGGTGTAGGCATGGGCTTGACTTCTACCTCATTCATTGTCGTCATTCAAAAAACTGTCAGCTGGGAACGAAGGGGTATTGCGACAGCTTCCAATATGTTCATGCGTAATTTAGGAAATACTGTAGGTGCTGCATTACTTGGAGGAATCATGAATATGAGGCTTCACGCCTATCTGAACGAGCATGCTCCGGCCGGATCGGGAGTGTCGATAGATACGGCAAATAAATTGTTGAACAGTGAAGAACGCACGTCGCTTCCTGAAAATGTGGTAAATGTTTTACAGGAAGGACTTACATTGTCTTTACAGACGATTTATCTCATTGTTCTAGTCTTCTCTGTAATCAGCTTCCTGTTACTAACGAGGCTAAGGAGGAATAAGGGATAAAAGGAAGGCATAGGAAAAGGGATGGCTCGTTAAATGGATTTTCCCTTACGCAACCCTGATGACCAATTGAATCAATTATGCGAATCGTGAACGAATGTAAAATGAATTTCAACTGTCCAGTGGAGATTTTTTGAGCCACACGCAAGGCCAGCTGTGATCCAATCAGGGAACCGAACGTGTAATAAAGGGCAATTCCCCCTGCAATGTTACCGGCCATGAAATAGGTAATGAATGCCTGTGTACAGCTAATGAAAGTTTGGAATCTAGTAAAGTCCAGTGATTGAAGGTAGGTGGCGCCATTTCTTAAAAAGGTATACATGAGCATGGTCGCCTGTCCCGGTCCGAACATTTCGTCATAGACACTGATTCCGAATAGGGATGGATAAACTTTTATTGGGAGATGCCAATCCGATTCATCTGAAGGTC
This sequence comes from Bacillus sp. ISL-78, assembly GCF_018613455.1. Lineage (NCBI taxonomy): Bacteria > Bacillati > Bacillota > Bacilli > Caryophanales > Bacillaceae > Bacillus > Bacillus sp. ISL-78. Next base: position 19,129 of record NZ_JAGGQC010000003.1, on the reverse strand, counting down.
GCGGTTTTTTGATGAAAAGCGATCAAAGCGGCAGTCAAAAGGCAGAAGGCTAACAAATTCATTGCCTTCTCGGAGAATGAATTAGCAAGCGGGCCGCCGCATAAGCCACCAAAAAAGGGCAAATGGGATTAACTGGAGGGTCTCCTTCAATTTTAGCTGCTTTTTCTTGAGTAAAATTTAAAAACTAGAAAAAGAAGGAAACGTATTGGGGAATTTGACTATCCTATAATCTGGTGAATGGGTAGACCTATCAAAAGTGGGACGGCATGCTCATGAGACCGCCGCTTTCTGCCAATGTGCCGACAAAGGATGCTGCAAAACTGATGGCATGCAATAAAATGATTGTCAAAGGATATTCACTCCGTTTCTTTTCTCTTGTATTATAAGAGGACTTTGTTGATAATAAAATTTAAATAAATTAAATCATCATGATAAGAATTAATTATCAAGAGGTTGGTGTGTATGTCATTTTCAGAATTTCATTTATTATCAGTGCTTGCTCAGGAAATGAATATGAGAAAAGCAGCTGAGCGGTTGTTCGTTTCCCAGCCGGCTTTATCCCAGCGTTTACAATCAATAGAAAAGGATTGGGGCTCGAAACTGTTTCTGCGTTCTCAAAAAGGGCTGTCACTGACGCCTGCAGGCGAAGCGGTAATTCGTTTGGCCAACGAGGTTATAGAAAAAGAAGAGAAGGTCAGGGAAAGTATTCAAGCCATGGACCATGAAGTATATGGCACTTTGAAAATAGCCTGTGCCTCGATTGTCGGTCAAAATTGGCTGCCGCAAGTATTGAAAAAGTTCGTCCGAAAATATCCGTATGCAAAAATTTCCTTGATCACTGGCTGGAGCAGTGAGATTTTAAAGTCTTTGTATGAAGGGCAAGTGCATATTGGCATCATAAGGGGAGCACCGGATTGGAAAGGCGTAAAACAGCATTTATTCACGGATATGCTGTATTTGGTGGATACTGAAATGAAGGAACTGAATCAAGTGTTCGAAACGGACCGTCCATTCATTCAGTTTAAAAGCGATTCGAATTATTATCAGGAAATCCAAGATTGGTGGCATCGGCAATTTCAAACGACACCAAAAAACACCATAGTCGTTGATCAAATCGAAACATGCAAACAAATGGTGTTTAATGGTATTGGATATGCGATCCTGCCAGCCATCACTTTACATGATAAAGATACGAATGTATTTAAAATCCCTCTACTGGATGGGCATAACCACTCAATCGAACGTGATACATGGCTTTGCGGCTATGAATCTGCCTTCCAGTTAAAGCAAGTCCAGGCATTCACGGAAGTGGTTAAAGAGCATATTCGCGACCAAGGAATGTTATAGGTCCGCCGACGAAAATGTCAATAGGGCAGAATAATATATATGAGTGACATTCAACTTGTCTTGCCGGCTGTTGTCTGGTAAATTTAAAACGAGTAATGATACATATTTAGGAGGTTTACCCGGAATGAATAAAATGGATGCAAACGAAATTATTTCTTTTATCTCGAATAGTAAAAAATCCACACCTGTAAAGGTATATGTCAAAGGCGATTTAGAAGGCCTGGATTTTGGTCCAGCTTCTAAAACTTTCATAACAGGAAATACAGGGGTTGTATTCGGTGAGTGGTCTGAAATCGAAGAAGCGATCAAGGCAGCAGGAACAAAAATCGAGGATTATGTAGTTGAAAATGATCGTCGTAACTCTGCCATTCCTTTATTGGACCTAAAAGGCATCAAAGCCCGTATCGAGCCGGGCGCAATAATCCGTGACCAAGTTTCCATTGGGGATAACGCAGTCATCATGATGGGTGCATCAATCAATATTGGATCTGTCATCGGTGAAGGTACAATGATCGACATGAACGCAATACTGGGCGGACGTGCAACAGTGGGCAAAAACTGTCACGTAGGTGCTGGTGCCGTTTTAGCAGGTGTCATCGAGCCGCCTTCCGCACAGCCGGTCATTTTGGAAGATGATGTATTGATCGGAGCCAATGCGGTCGTACTGGAAGGTGTCAAAATCGGAGAAGGTTCCGTTGTTGCTGCTGGTGCGGTCGTAACGAAAGACGTTCCTCCATACTCCGTGGCTGCTGGTATCCCGGCGAGGGTCATTAAACAAATTGACGAAAAAACAAAATCAAAAACAGAAATCATGCAAGAACTTCGTCAACTTTAATTTCTTTAGTGAATATTGCCTGAAGCGTGGATAACTATATCCACGCTTTCTGTATAGGGAGGGAATAATGTGAAAATAAATCCTTTTGCCAAGATCCGGCGTGATTTGCATCAAATACCGGAGATAGGGTTCAAAGAATTCAAGACGCAGCAATACCTACTGAATTACATAACGAATCTGGCCCAGGAGCGAATGGAAATAGAAACTTGGCGAACTGGGGTATTCGTGAAAGTGAAGGGGATGAACCCGCGAAAAACCATTGGCTACAGAGCTGATATAGACGGTTTGCCGATAAAAGAGGAAACCGGATTGCCGTTTGCATCCAACCACGAGGAATATATGCATGCCTGCGGTCATGATTTTCATATGAGCATAGGTTTGGGATTGTTGACATATTTCACGGAAAATCCGATCGATGATGACTTGCTGTTCATCTTCCAGCCTGCAGAAGAGGGTCCTGGCGGAGCTGAACCAATGCTTAAGTCGGAAACGATGAAAAAATGGAAGCCTGATATGATTCTTGCTTTACATATTGCTCCGGAGTATCCAGTTGGGACGATTGCCGTTAAAGAAGGGCTTCTATTTGCCAATACATCTGAGTTATTCATCGATTTGAGGGGGAAAGGAGGACATGCAGCCTATCCGCACGAAACAAATGACATGGTCATTGCGGCCTGCTCGCTTGTAGGGCAGCTTCAAACAATCGTTTCCAGGAATGTCAATCCGCTAGATTCAGCTGTCATTACAGTTGGGAAGATTACTGGAGGCACCGTTCAAAACATTATTGCGGAGACAGCGAGGTTAGAGGGCACAATACGCACTCTTAACCCCGAATCGATGGTAAAGGTCAAGTCTAGGATAAAAGCGCTTGTGGATGGTATACAAGTAGGATATGAGTGCTTGGCTGAAATCGACTATGGCGCGATGTATCACCAGGTATATAATGAAGAACGGTTGACCCGGGAATTCATGGAATTCACAGAGAAGTCAACTTCTGTTCATTTGCATCAATGTACTGAAGCAATGACTGGTGAAGATTTTGGTTATATGTTAAAGGAGATTCCAGGATTCATGTTCTGGCTGGGGGTCTCATCGGAATACGGATTGCATCACGCCAAGTTAAGCCCGGATGAAAAAGCGATTGAACTCGCGATCGATCACTTAACGGATTATATAACGTTTAAAGGAAGCGAAGCATAAAAATGATTTTCAGTGCAGTACATGCTCTAAAGAAAGAACGAATGACGTTGGAGGGCTTATTGTGAAAAAAGAATTTGCGGTGATTGGACTTGGCCGTTTTGGCGGCAGCATAGTCAAGACATTAGCTGAAGAAGGATTAGGGGTTCTGGCTATCGATGCCGACGAAGATCGAGTGAATGAATTTGCCAGAATAGCTTCACATGCCGTAGTAGGGGATACGACAGATGAAAATGTACTAAGGAATATAGGGATTAGAAATTTTGATCACGTCATTGTAGCGATTGGCGAGAATATTCAGGCTAGTATATTGACGACTCTCATGCTTAAGGAATTGGGTGTCGGAAATGTTACGGTTAAAGCGCAAAATGATTATCACGAGAAGGTTCTTCGTAAAATCGGGGCCGACTTTGTCGTGCACCCCGAGCGGGATATGGGGAGAAGGATTGCCCATAATATCGTCTCCAATAATATTCTCGATTATTTGGAGCTTTCTGATGAACACTCCATCGTCGAAATTGTTGCAAGCCAAAAGATGAATGGAAACTCGATAATTGACCTTGATATCCGTGCCCACTACGGACTGAATATAGTCGCAATCAAAAGAGGGAACGAAATTAATGTTTCCCCACAGGCGAGCGATTTAATACATAAAGGTGATATATTGATCGTCATCGGCGCGGATTCGGACATCAATCGCTTTGAAAAGAAAATTGTGGAATAAGTAAGCGTCCTGCTAAAATCGAGTAGCGCTTTTATCAATTAAAAAACAAAAAGGTTTCGGAATGGCCTCATTCCGAAACCTTTTTGTTTTTTAATTGGATCTTAAGGAGTTATAGAGAATAGCCTGCATCGACAATTTTTCAATCCCCTTTTTATTTCTGCATACTTGATAAACTCGTGTTTCCGGCACTGGCTTTCCGCAGTGTGGAATCAACAAATACATGCTTCGTATCAGCTTACTTTCGGATGTTTTCCATTAAGACGCAATAGAAAATCTATTCAAGCATCCTTGTCACCTCAAGTTTTAACAATCCTTTTTTAAAACAAAAAAGACTGTAGGCAAAAGGAGTTCTATCTACTGTTAAAACAAAGTTGATTGGAGCGGGTATTCGAGACTCCTGCGGGAGTAAAGTGTCCAGGTAGAACCCACAGGCTTCTAAGGATCCGGGGAGCTTCCCGGACAGCCGCGGAAATTGTGTGTCTGGAGTGGAATTCAAGGTTGGGGATTTACAAACCTAAACAAAAGAAGCCCAGCCAAATGATGGCTGGGCTTCTTCTATTATTTATTGCACTTCCATGATGATCGGCAGGATCATCGGACGGCGTTTCGTTTTTTCATATAGGAATGGAGATAGAGTGTCTGTAATTTCATTTTTGATTTCAGACCATTGTGTAGTTTTGCGATCCATCACCTTATTTAAATGCTTTGTGATCAAGGATTGAGCATCGCTGATAAGGTCTCCTGATTCTCTCATATAAACAAATCCGCGAGAGATGATGTCAGGACCGGATGCAATTTTGAATTCCTTCATATTGATGCTGACAACAACAACGACAAGGCCTTCCTCGGAAAGAATCCGACGATCACGGAGAACGATATTACCGATATCCCCAATGCCGCTTCCATCGATATAAACCGAACCTGAAGGGATTTTACCAGCGATTTGAGCTGTGTTCTCACTTAAGGAAAGAACTTCACCATTATCCATGATAAAGCAATTTTCTTCCGGAACGCCGCAATCGACTGCATGGCGGGCATGCAGTTTTTGCATACGGTATTCACCATGGATTGGCATGAAGAATTTTGGTTTTATCAAACGGAGCATAAGCTTTTGTTCCTGCTGTCCGCCATGTCCTGATGTATGAATGTCATTAAGAGGACCTGAAATGACGTCTGCTCCTGCACGATATAATTGATTGATCGTTCTGGAAACACTGATTGTGTTACCTGGGATGGGTGAAGATGAAAATACTACCGTATCACCAGGAATGATTTGAATTTGACGGTGAGTGCCGTTCGCTATGCGCGATAGTGCTGCCATTGGTTCACCTTGGCTGCCTGTACAAAGGATGGTTACTTTATTCGCAGGCATACGATTCAATTGCTGTACATCAATAAATGTATCTTTAGGCGCAACGATATAACCAAGATCTTGTCCGATTGATATGGCTGAATCCATGCTTCGGCCAAAAACGGCTATTTTACGGCCGTTAGCCACGGCTGCTTCCACAACTTGCTGTAGGCGATGGATGTTCGATGCAAACGTTGCAAAAATAATCCGGCCGTCAACCTTGCGGAAAATGTCTTGAATGGTATCACCGACACGGCTTTCGGACATAGTAAAGTTCTGCACTTCACTATTTGTGCTATCCGAGAGTAAGCACAAAACACCTTCTTTACCGATTTCAGCCATCTTGGTCAGGTTTGCAGGCTCACCCACTGGGGTGAAGTCGAATTTAAAATCACCAGTATGGACAATTTGTCCAGGTGGGGTTTTTACGACGATTCCATATGAGTCAGGGATACTGTGAGTTGTACGGAAGAAGGAGACGGACGTTTTCCGGAACTTGATCACTTCATCTTCACTGATTTCAATCATGGTTGTCTGACGTAAAAGGCCGTGTTCTTCCAACTTATTACGAAGCAGTCCAAGTGCAAGCTTCCCGCCGTATACAGGGACATTCACTTTTCTAAGTAAATAAGGAATCCCACCAATGTGGTCTTCATGACCATGGGTAATGAAGACACCTTTGATTTTATCTACATTTTTCTCTAAATAGCTGTAATCTGGAATCACATAGTCAATACCGAGGAGTTCATCTTCAGGAAATTTAATTCCAGCATCAATGATGATGATTTCATCTTGAAACTGTACAGCATATGTGTTCTTACCGATTTCGCCTAAACCGCCCAGGGCGAATACAGCTGTTTGATCGTTTTTTACGAATTTCATAAATTATAGCTCCAATACTTTGTAATCTTCATTTTGTTTTTCATATTCTAAATATGCTCCGGTTACGGGTAGTACGATTTCTACGTTATAAGGTTCTTTTTTTAATTTTAAACGAACGTCACGAACGGATTCACCTTCGACAAACATTGTTTTAGTATTCTCCCTGATGGGAACCTCTGATATGGTTACTTGATAGTATACCTTAAAAACCATTTTAATCTCTCCTCACTTGTTTGCATTGCTTTTTTCATTATATATAAAAACAACAATTTTTTCATGTTTTTCAACATCATGTAAAAATAAACCCAGCTCCGCCATAAAAACGGAAGGGGTTTGATGAATTAAATATACCAATGTCTAAAAGTATATAAAAAAATAGATGGCCGAATCTGGTATCAATCCAATTGTAGCTTCCTCTATCTTATATCCTATCCGTTTTTGCCATGTGTAAAACTTAAATCATGGGATCTTTTTTCGTAAACGATTTCTTTCTAAGTTAATACAGTACCACTGTGTACAGCTTTTCAGAAAACACAGCAACTCATATATTGATTGAAATATGTATTCACCTGACCAAATAAAAGCCAAGATAGAAAGAATGCCTAACAAGAACTTTACAACAAGGAAGAAGCCCTCCGCAAGTTTTTGAAGGGCTGTCCGAAAAAAATTCGCATATGGATGACGGCCAAGGCAGTAATGAATGGCAAATCATGCGATAGATTTTTTTCTTAAAAGATCATTCCACTGTTTAGCAAGCTTTTTACGAAGCTTTTTTAACATGGCGATCACGCTCCCTTAGTTATTATTGTATAGGATTATTCAATAATGTAAATACGTCTTTACAGGTACATGGCCCATTTTTGAAAAAAAAGGCTCTTTCAAACAAGCAACTGGGATATAAGAGGCCGAAGAGTGGGAGAAGTGTAATCTGGAAAGCCTGAGTTGGTTTCTATTAAGGATAGTATATGCCCATTCCTGAATAAAAAACGTAACTTTGAGTTGGATCCGGTAGAGTTACTTGACTTATCTTGATGACAATTATTAAATGGGTACATATTAAAAAGGAAAAAATGAATGAATTGGAAGTGAATCGTAAGTGAAAATCGTATTCTTTGATATTGACGGAACATTGCTTGATCATGAAAAAAAGTTACCTGTTTCAACAAAAGAAGCCATTAAGCAACTGCAGGATAGCGGGGTCTTTGTAGCGATTGCCACAGGAAGGGCTCCGTTCATGTTCGAGTCTTTAAGGGAAGAGCTTGGCATCGATACATTCGTAAGTTTCAATGGACAATACGTTGTTTTTGAAGGGAAAGTCGTTTATAAAAACCCTTTAAGCATACCTGAGATAAAACGCCTTCACGAACATGCTGAAAAAAATGAAATACCGATCGTTTTCATGAATGAGGAGACCATGAAATCGAGTGTTCCACATCATAGCAGAATTGAAGAAGCATTAAGCAGCCTTAAGTTTCCCCACCCTGAACATGTAGCGGATTTTTATGTGGATCATGATATATACCAGGCCTTATTATTCTGCTCGGAAGATGAAGAAGGGAACTTTGTTGGGAAATATGATGATTTTCACTTCATTAGATGGCATGAGTATTCGACGGATGTACTTCCATTCGGGGGTTCAAAGGCTGAAGGCATTAAAATATTAATGGAAAAAGTCGGGTTTGCTCTTGAGGATGTTTACGCCTTTGGAGATGGCTTAAACGATATAGAGATGTTAAAAGTAGCGGGATATGGCGTGGCTATGGGGAATGCCGGTCAGCTTGTGAAGCAAGAGGCCGACTTTGTAACGAAGGATGTCGATGATGATGGCATACTTTTTGGTTTGAAGGAACTTGAACTGATATAAAAAATAAAGCCCCCGTCAACCAACAGACGGGGGTATTGCTTATTACGTTACCTTTCCACCGCAATTGAATTTTCCGGAATGGCATAGGGGTCTTCCGGATTGATATGATCATAAAACATGATACCATTAAGGTGGTCGATTTCATGTTGAAAGCAAATGGCTGCGATGCCTTTCAGGCGGAGTTGAACCGGTTTTCCTTCCAGGTCCGTACCCGCAACCGTTATTCTGGCATAACGTGGCACATAGCCGGAAACGGGACGATTTACGGAAAGACAGCCTTCTCCGGATGTCAAGTATGCTTTTTCGACTGAATGGCTAACGAGTTTAGGGTTGAAAAGTGCATAGCTATAAAGTTGATCATCCTTTTCTTTTAAGTGAACCGCAATCATCCTTTTTGAAACATTAACCTGTGGTGCGGCCAAGCCAATTCCTGCCCTTAACCCGTATAGAGCGGCAATATCAGGTTTCTGGCTGTTTTGGACATATTCCATCAAGCTGGCTAAAAGTTGCTTATCTTCATTTGATGCCGGAAGCGGAACCTCTACCGCGACTTGCCTTAAGATTGGGTCGTCTTCATTAACAAAATCATCCATGGTAAGCATAATCTTTCACCCCATAAAAATTCTTATAGTATGTATAGGGTTATTTTAACAAAAAAAAGGCTGAAAGTTAATGAATGGTTTAATGAAAGAAAAATGGAGGGGATGGAGTCAAGTCGATGATTTCCTATCCCTGCCATTATTTTAATTGCATGTTGGTCTATTTAAAAAATATTATCATTTTTTGTGAATCAGGGTAAATCGTTAACATTTTCGGGTAAAGGTAATAGTAATTACCTGGTTAGCATAAGCACGCGCCGACGATGATTAACAGAATGAACAGGACAATGATCAGGGCAAAGCCGCTTCCAAAGCCGCAGCCTCCACCATCGCCATATCCATAGCTAGGTGCAGCGGAAACCGGATAACAACATTCTTGGTTGAAACCTCCATACATAATTTCATACCTCCGTTTTTGTATTTATTAAAATGCTGACCATTTTCATTTGAAACGGTCCCTACAGCCTATGCAGTATGGTTTAAAGGGTGTAGGCTAGCGCCCAGTAATGAAAAAAACCTGTTCGGAATATGATTGAAACAAATTGTCTGCGGCTTAAGAATGTATTGAGGAACATGAATCTTCGAAGAACTATCAGAAGGAGTTGGCTATGTTGAAACGTTTTGGTCCATTTGTTATCTTACTTCTTTCTTTAGTGATCTTGACTGGTTGTTTTAATGGTTCACCGGAAGAAAGAATCCACAAAATCCTGGAGAAAACTGCAGAAAAGGAAAGTGGTTTCACCGAGAATCAAGAGCCGCTTAATGATTTGGAGAAAAAGGAAAAAGAAAAATATGAGAAAATCATTAAACTTGGATTGGATGATTATGAACAGATCGTCGAGCTTTCAGATGAAGCAACCAAGAATATCGACGAAAGGGAAAAAATAATTGAAAAGGAACAAAGCCGTATGCAATCCTCAAAAGAACAATTCAATCAAATAGATGAACAAATCGGGAAAATAGAGGATGAAAAGATAAAAAAAGAAGCGACTGAAATGAAAAAGATCATGAGTGAGCGCTATAGCACTTATGATGATTTATATGATGCCTATCAACAAAGTCTCGCTTATGATCGTGAATTATATGATCTTTTCAAAAAAGAGGATTTGAAAATGGATGAATTACAAGTGCAAATCGAGAAAATAAATACCTCTTATTCAAAAGTTTTGAAAGCGAATGAGGAATTTAATGCATTAACGGAAAAATCAAATCAAAAAAAAGAAAGTTTTTATAATAGTTCCGGCATAGAAATGGCGGATTCAACAAAATAATATAAATAATGATGGGCTGTGATCCTCACTCACAGCCCATATTTTTTTAATCCAGTTCATTTTTGAGCTGGGAAATTTTAGAATGGTCATTTTTTTGGCAACCAGCCTGATGTGAAATTTTCATACCTGTACTAAAAAAAAACGATAATTAAAAATCTAACAGCAGACTTAGATGAAAGCGTTTGATTATTTTTTCGGAATATTATCTTAAAGGCTCAAATGCCTTTAGTTAAAGCGGTTTTGGAATCGATGGGATATGCTGGGGAATTGAAATGTTATCCTTCGCCACCTTTAAATTGATAAATACGGGAAATTTAATAGTACAGTTGTAAATTGAAAACTAATACAGAGAAGAAGTATGAGTATTGGAAATTCTATTAATCAAAAATTATAAGGAACTCCAAGTGATTGACTTGATAATAATTCATCTTGTAAACTTAATTTATAAAAATTCTTGTATCATTTTCCTTGATTTTTTTTATGGTACAGAATAAGATTGAGACATATTAAGCATATCCACGTTTGAGGATTGGTCTTAAGGGAAAAATAAAAGAATGTATTGTTGCAGAAACTAAAAAGCAAACTATTTTTGCTTTATAGAATAATAATAGCAAACCTTTTTAATGAAAGGATGAGGTGCCAAATGGCTCAAAAAACTAAACAAGCTAAAATTAATGTTCAGGATCAGCTTAAGAAAGTAGAAGAACAATTTGAAACTTTTCAAATTTTAAATGAAGAGGGAGAAGTCGTGAATGAAGCGGCTATGCCTGAATTAAGTGATGAACAATTGCAAGAATTAATGCGCCGTATGGTTTATACACGCATCTTGGACCAACGTTCCATATCACTGAACCGTCAAGGAAGATTAGGTTTCTATGCACCGACTGCCGGTCAAGAAGCTTCTCAAATCGCTTCCCAGTATGCTCTGGAAAAGGAAGATTTCATTTTACCTGGTTATCGTGATGTTCCGCAAATCGTTTGGCATGGCCTGCCGCTTTGGCAAGCATTCTTATTCTCCCGGGGTCATTTTAAGGGAAATCAAATCCCTGAAGACGTCAATGTAATTTCTCCTCAAATCATTATCGGCGCTCAATATATCCAAGCTGCCGGAGTGGCTCTTGGGTTGAAGAAACGCGGTAAAAAAGCTGTTGCCATTACATATACGGGTGACGGTGGAACTTCACAAGGTGACTTCTATGAGGGGATTAACTTTGCAGGTGCATTTAAAGCGCCAGCTATCTTCATCGTGCAAAATAACCGTTTCGCAATCTCTACGCCAGTTGATTTGCAGTCAGCATCGAAAACATTGGCTCAAAAGGGTGTGGCTGCAGGTATTCCTGGAATCCAGGTTGATGGTATGGATGCGTTGGCCGTTTATACAGCCGTTAAAGAAGCGCGTGAACGTGCGATCAATGGTGAAGGCCCTACATTGATTGAAACATTAACTTACCGTTATGGACCACATACGATGGCTGGGGATGACCCGACACGTTACCGTACTTCCGAAATGGATAACGAGTGGGAACTGAAAGATCCATTGGTTCGTTTCCGCAAGTTCTTGGAAAGCAAAAAACTTTGGAATGAAGAATTAGAAAACGAAACGATAGAGAAAGCCAAAGACGATATTAAAGAAGCAATCAAATTGGCTGATGCAGAACCTAAACAAAAGGTTACAGACCTAATTGAAATCATGTATGAAGAAATGCCTTATAACTTAAAAGAACAATATGAAATTTATAAAGAGAAGGAGTCGAAGTAAGCCATGGCTCAATTGACGATGATTCAAGCAATTACAGAAGCATTACGTACAGAACTTAAAAATGACGAGAATGTACTCGTTTTTGGAGAAGATGTAGGTCTTAATGGAGGGGTTTTCCGTGCAACGGAAAATCTTCAAAAAGAATTCGGTGAAGATCGTGTATTCGATACACCTCTTGCTGAATCTGGAATCGGTGGATTGGCGGTCGGTCTTTCTTTACAAGGTTTCCGTCCTGTTCCTGAAATTCAATTCTTTGGGTTTGTATATGAAGTAATGGATTCCGTAAGCGGTCAGCTTGCTCGTATGCGCTACCGTTCAGGCGGACGTTACAGTGCACCGGTTACAATTCGCTCACCTTTTGGGGGCGGAGTGCATACTCCGGAAATGCATGCTGATAGCTTAGAAGGCTTAATGGCTCAGCAACCAGGGTTAAAGGTAGTTATCCCTTCCACTCCTTACGATGCAAAGGGCTTATTGATTTCAGCAATTCGTGATAATGACCCTGTCATTTTCCTTGAGCACATGAAATTGTACCGTTCTTTCCGTCAGGAAGTTCCTGAAGAAGAATATACAATTCCATTAGGAAAAGCGGATGTGAAAAGAGAAGGAACGGATTTATCCATTATTACTTATGGTGCGATGGTGCAGGAATCCATCAAGGCAGCTGAGGAATTGGCTAAGGATGGTCATTCCGTCGAAGTGGTCGACTTGCGGACTGTATCACCATTGGATATCGATACAATCATTGCTTCTGTAGAAAAAACAGGACGCGCTATCGTTGTTCAAGAAGCACAAAAGCAAGCTGGTATAGCAGCGAATGTCGTAGCGGAAATTAACGAACGTGCCATTTTGAGCTTGGATGCTCCAGTACTGCGCGTAGCGGCAGCTGATACGGTATTCCCGTTTTCACAAGCTGAAACAGTATGGCTCCCTAATTATAAAGACATTATTGAAACGGCGACTAAAGTCTTGAAGTTTTAACAATCTTAAGTAATGGAATGAATGTCCTGCTTGGGAAAGTGATTTTGCATTAACGGTAATGCAAGATAAAGGACTTTATTCAAAGCACTAAGTATGATTTAATATAGGAGGTTGAACTCAGTGGCATTCCAATTTAGACTCCCTGATATCGGAGAAGGTATACACGAAGGTGAAATAGTGAAATGGTTTGTAAAACCAGGAGATAAGATACAAGAAGATGACGTGCTTTGCGAGGTTCAAAACGATAAGGCCGTTGTTGAAATCCCATCACCGGTGGAAGGTACCGTTGAAGAAATCCTTGTTCAAGAAGGAACGGTTGCCGTTGTTGGCGATGTACTTGTAACATTCGATGCTCCAGGTTATGAAAATCTTCAGTTTAAAGGGGATCATGGAGAAGAAGCGAAGGCAGAAGGCGAGAAGAATACGGAGGCCCAGGTTCAAGCAACTGCTGAAGCTGGACAGGAAGTCAAGAAAGAGGCTGCTCCGGTTCAAGAAAATAGCGGAGTAACGGGCGCGGGAGCACAACCACAGGTTGAGGCAGATCCTTCACGTCGTATTATCGCCATGCCTTCTGTCAGGAAATATGCACGCGAACAAGGGGTAAATATTCGTGAGATCACTGGTTCTGGGGATAACGGCCGCGTCATGAAGGAAGACATTGATGCTTTCAAAAACGGCAAAACCGCTCCACAGCAACCGGCAGCTCAAAGTGAAGCTTCACAACAAAATGATACGGAAACAACCGAAAAACAAAAAGTTTCAATTCCAGAAGGGCAATATCCTGAAACTCGTGAGAAAATGAGCGGTATGAGAAAAGCGATCGCAAAAGCAATGGTTAAGTCCAAGCAGACAGCTCCGCATGTAACATTAATGGATGAAGTCGATGTGACGCTATTGGTTGCTCACCGTAAGAAATTCAAGGAAATTGCTGCACAAAAAGGAATCAAGCTTACATTCCTACCTTATGTTGTTAAAGCGTTAACAAGTGCATTGCGTGAATTCCCTATGCTTAACACATCATTTGATGATGAAGCTAGTGAGATTATCCATAAACACTATTACAATATCGGAATTGCTGCAGACACAGACAAAGGACTGCTCGTTCCAGTTGTAAAAGATGCAGATCGTAAATCAACTTTTGCTATTTCACAAGAAATTAACGAATTAGCGACGAAAGCCCGTGACGGCAAATTGGCTCCTAACGAAATGAAAGGTGCTTCTTGCTCCATTACGAATATCGGTTCCGCAGGCGGTCAATGGTTCACACCTGTTATCAATCATCCAGAAGTTGCCATTCTAGGGATTGGACGCATTGCCGAAAAAGCAATTGTACGCGACGGGGAAATTATCGCCGCTCCAGTTCTGGCATTATCACTGAGCTTTGATCACCGCATGATTGATGGAGCAACTGCTCAACATGCATTGAATCATATCAAAAAGTTATTGAACGACCCAGAATTATTGTTAATGGAGGCGTAAACAATGGTAGTAGGAGATTTTCCAATCGAAACAGATACTTTAGTAATCGGTTCAGGCCCAGGGGGATATGTTGCCGCAATTCGCGCAGCACAGCTTGGACAGAAAGTAACGGTCGTTGAAAAAGGAACAATCGGCGGAGTTTGTTTGAATGTAGGCTGTATCCCATCGAAAGCTTTGATTTCGGCTGGACACCGTTTCCATGAAGCTCAGCATTCAGAAGATATGGGTATCTTTGCAGAAAAAGTTACTGTTGATTTTTCTAAAGTACAAGCTTGGAAAGGTTCTGTTGTAAAAAAATTAACAGGCGGTGTAAGTAGCCTGTTAAAAGGCAATAATGTTGATGTTGTAACTGGCGAAGCTTATTTCGTTGATGAAAACAGCATCCGTGTTATGAATGATGACTCAGCCCAAACATATACTTTTAAAAACGCAATCATCGCTACTGGTTCATCGCCAATCGAGATTCCGTCATTTAAATATACGAAACGTGTACTTAATTCAACTGGCGCTCTTGCTTTGGAAGAAGTTCCAAGTTCGATCGTGGTAATCGGCGGAGGTTACATCGGAACTGAGCTTGGCGGAGCATTCGCTAGCTTTGGCACTAAAGTGACGATCCTTGAAGGTACCGAAGAAATCCTTTCTGCAGGCTTTGAAAAACAAATGGCAGCACTTGTTAAGCGTAACCTTAAAAACAAAGGTGCTGAAATTGTTACTAAAGCAAATGCTAAAGGCGTGGAAGAAACTGATACAGGTGTAACCGTTACTTATGAAGTAAAAGGCGAAGAGAAAAAGGTTGAAGCCGATTACGTTTTAGTAACAGTTGGACGTCGTCCAAACACTGCTGAAATCGGCCTGGAACAAGTCGGAATCAAAATGACTGACCGTGGTTTGATCGAAACGGATAAACAATGCCGTACTAGCGTGAAAAACATCTACGCAATCGGTGATATCGTTTCTGGACCTCAGTTAGCTCATAAAGCTTCTTATGAAGGTAAAATTGCAGCTGAAGCCATTGCTGGGCATTCATCTGAAATCGACTATCTTGCTATTCCGGCTGTTGTATTCTCTGAACCGGAACTTGCTTCTGTCGGTTATAATGAAAAAGAAGCGAAGGAAGCTGGAATCGAAGCGCTTGCTTCTAAATTCCCATTCGCTGCAAATGGACGTGCTCTTTCATTAAATAATACGGACGGATTTGTGAAGCTTATCACTCGCAAAGAAGACGGATTGGTTATTGGAGCACAAATTGCAGGACCAAACGCTTCTGATATGATTGCAGAACTAGGTTTGGCTATCGAAGCAGGAATGACTGCCGAAGATATTGCGATGACAATCCATGCACATCCAACTTTAGGGGAAATCACAATGGAAGCAGCTGAAGTTGCCCTTGGAACTCCTATCCACATCATCAAGTAATTGAGTTATTTAAAAGCGTACTGCTAATGCAGTACGCTTTAAGTTTATAGACAAAAGGGGTTCGGAATTAAAAAATTCCGAACCCCTTTTGAAATCCCCTCTGAATTTCGCCTAAAGTTAAGAGAGCCCGCTATGTTAGGCCATTTTTGGAACTCGCCATGTCCAACTGGCCATCTTCTTTAAATTAATGGCAGCGAAAGTAAGGACCGCATGCATCGACAATTTTTTTAGTCCCCTTAAAATCGTTTCTTTACGCTTCGCATATATAGGTTTTACATCTTGATGATGACGCATATGATCTGCTACTTCCACATGTGTTTGCCAGATATGCACACCGAGAAAAAAAATGAGCATGTTGGACAGAGGTGTTTTGGGGGATTTATACTCGCTATGGCCCTCTTTATTTAATGTTGAGTACTAGTGTTCAATCTAAAAGGTAAGACAAAGTTGATTGGAGCGGAAGGTACGAGACTCCTAAAAGCGTGGCAGGGGAGACCCCGCAGGAGTGCCGAGGAGGCTCCCGCCTGCGGAAAGCGAGTGGCCTACGTTCCAATCAACGTCCAAATTGTACAAGCATAAAAATAGACAAACTCGATTTCCATCGAGAATGTCTACAGTCTGAAGAGTACTGCTAAATGCAGTACGCTTTTTTTTGGCGGGATTTAAAAAAATGAAGGATGACTCCCCATTCATGATTTTCTTCTCACTAGTTAAATGAAATGGACAAAATGGGCATAAGCTATAAAAAGGACTTCTTACTTTTTTCCTTTAAAGGGTTTGAAAAAGTCCATAGGGGATAAAAAATAAGATGAGCGATTTGTTAAAGGAATATTTTTTGCCAATAAAAAGATAATGGCTGATATATACATATTAAAATGGGGTGGATCACTTGAAAAATTATCTGGTAATCCTCTTTCAACTAATCGTTTGGAGTGGGTATACATTAGTTGAATGGCTGTCTGTTAACGATCGATTCGTTTTCAAAGTATTCATGTTTCTGGTCTTTTCTTATCTAGCCATTTACATTGGTAAAATGATTTTAAAATCCAATAGACGAACCATGCTTGTTACTGTCATAAGTCTATTATGTTACGGGATTTTACAAATCCTTTTGGAAACGCTGGTACCCGTATATTGAATTTTTCGTAAGCTTAGATGACATATGAAACCACGGAGGAATCATGTTTAAAAAAGTAGTGGCATTATTTACATTAGTATCATTTTTATTGATGGCTTGTAATGACCCGAGTTCCGGCCAAACTGAAAATGAGAATGAAAAAAGTGTGGAAACGACGACAACGGTCCAAGATGAAAGTCAGCAAGAGAAAGATTTGGAAAAAGAAAAGTCACAAACGATTGGCGAAGGGTATGTGAAGGCAGAATATCGGGTGGATAAAGAGAATTGGTCATTTAAACCGATTGGGGATGCAAATCCGAAAGTTGTGTTGTTGACATTTGATGATGCACCTGATAAATATTCCCTGGCAATCGCCCAAACCCTGAAGCGACTTGAAGTACCTGCGATATTTTTCGTGAACGGTCACTTCCTTGAAAATGATGAAAATAAAGCGATGCTGAAAGAAATTCATGAAATGGGTTTTTCCATAGGAAATCATACGTATTCCCATGTGAATTTAAAAGAGTTGAACGAAAAGGAACAAGAGCGGGAAATCGTAAAATTGAACAATTTGGTTGAGGGAATAATAGGGGAACGCCCTAAATACTTCAGGGCGCCATTTGGTTCGAATACCGAGCAATCAAAAAAAGTCGCTGAGAAGGAAAAAATGTTGGTCATGAATTGGGCTTACGGATATGACTGGGAAAAAGAGTATCAGGATAAAAAAGCTTTAACGGAAATCATGTTGAACAGCCCTTATTTGGGAAATGGGGCGAACTTATTGATGCATGACCGGAAATGGACGAGTGAAGCGATAGAGGATATCGTGAAAGGTTTTCAAAAGAAAGGCTATGAGTTCCTTGATCCAAAATTAATTGAAACGCCTGCATGAGCCAATTTCGGCATTTGCAGGTTTTTTATTTCCTTGGGTAATAGTACATCACCCGTTTATTGAAGAGATGCAGCTGCGCCCGTAATTTCTTTGCAAGGAATTTGCACAATTCATTAGCTTTTCCCTTATCACCGAAAGTTGCTGTATCAGGGAGGGTGAATTGGATATAGGATTGGATGCGATCTGATCCATTTTCATCCTTTACGACTTCCTGGTCAACTCCTATCAATATCATGTGATATCGATCTTCTTTGGCTTGGAGATATATGGCCTTATCCTTCATTCTTTCCGGTTCTTTCATTTCATAAGGAAATGCTTTCTTATCATAGTCCCAATCCAGTTGCTTTCCGGTTTTCGCTGTAATCATTTGATAATAGTTCAGCAATTCTTTCACGTCTTCGATGGTTACAGTTCCTTTCACGGACTCAGGAACGAGTTTGATATAGGCATTTTCAGTCATGTGGATCCCCCTTCAATCGATAAGATGTAAGAATATTTTAACATTTTATGGATGTATTATATACCTATCTATATGTAAATGAAAAGGCGAAATTCCTTTTTCACCTTGCCATGCCAAAGCAAGGAGTGTGATGCATTGAGTCCAGGGTCCTTCGTTTATAAATAAATTCCGGTGTTTTAAAAAAAGGCTGTTTTCGCATACTTTGTTGCTATTTACCAAGTAGTGGGGTGTGGTTGATTTCCCCTCCAGATGCTCGCTTTCCTTGGTGCGGGCGGTGAGCCTCCTCGGCGTAAACGCCTGAGGGGTCTCACCTGTCCCGCTGCNNAACAATCTTTATGAAAAGAGCCTAAAAAAAAGAATCAGTCTAACGACCGATTGGCATCCATTTCTTTCAACATGATCGTTCATTAAGTGGGAAAAAGTATATATGTTATACTTTTTAGCTTGAAATAATAAATGTGTTATATTATAATTCATTTAAAGCGGTTACATTACGTCAATAATGCATACAATATAGGGGAAGGGGTTGTAAAAATGGGAACTATCGTATGTCAAACTTGCAATAGCACGATTGAACATTTTGAAGATGAGAAAGTAAGTGTACTATACACACACAATCACAACTGCCAAAGCTGTGATACAGCTGCCTCTGAAAAATAAATGGAAAAAAGATTTCAAGATTAATAGAATGTAAGGGTGTTTCAGGGTTATAACCTGAAGCACCCTTTTTATAGAAGCCAGTGCTTAATAATAAAAGGTTCAAAAAAACCAGAGCAGTACTCTGCTCTGGTTTGATGGGATCAATCAATTTTTTATGATGCGTAAATGTTTTATTTCCGGGTCCTCAGGGCCTTGAACCGGAAGTCCGGCCTCGATGTTTTTCCGGATGTAATTGATATTATCTTCAGTAATCAATTCTCCTGGAATGAAGATCGGGATTCCAGGAGGGTAAACC